>JAZNLB010000017.1:0-102317 GCA_045578865.1 Clostridia bacterium
CCCCCCTTTTCTTTTTTCAAAGATTGTGTTATACTATCGGCAGAAGGCAAGCACAAAGCAAACTGCAGATATACTTTCCGGGAGGCAAAACAAATGTTTAATGTGCAAAAGGTAAAAGACGACTGTGTAAACTGGATTCGCAATTTTTTTGAAGAGAACGGCAAAGGCTGTAACGCTATCGTCGGCATTTCCGGCGGCAAAGATTCCTCTATTGCAGCGGCGCTTTGCGTGGAGGCTCTCGGTCGTGAGCGCGTAATCGGCGTATTGATGCCGTGCGGTGTGCAACATGATATCGATATGGCGCAGTTGCTTGTAAATCACCTGGGCATCCGCCACTATGAAATCAATATCCAGGCCGCAGTAGATGGAATGCTCTCGGCAATGCCGACCGATTTTGAAATCACAGCGCAGACAAAGCAAAACATCCCGCCGCGCATCCGCATGGCAACACTTTACGCCGTTGGCCAGTCCAACAACGGCCGCGTGTGCAACACCTGTAACCTCTCGGAGGACTGGGTGGGATATTCCACGCGCTACGGCGATGCCGCAGGCGATTTTTCACCGCTCTCGCACCTGACCGTAACGGAAATCAAACAAATCGGCCACCTGTTAGGCTTGCCTGAAGTTTTGGTAGAAAAAACACCGATTGACGGCCTTTGCGGCAAAACGGATGAAGAAAATCTCGGCTTTACCTATGCCGAACTCGATATCTACATCCGCACGGGCGAAATCGCCGATGCTGATAAAAAGGCACTCATCGACCGCAAGCATAAGATGAACTTATTTAAACTCGAACTGATGCCGAGTTTTAAACCGGAAATGTAAACAAATCTTTGGGTCTCTCCCCAGTATAGAAAAGAAGTGATATTTTGCAAAAGTTAGAACATGAAAAATGGATGTCTACGGTGCTGGATTTCGGCGAAGCCATGATGCGCTCCGGCGCAGAAGTCAGCCGCATAGAGGACAGCATAGGCCGCATCTGTGCAAGTTACGGCTGCAGATGCGTACAACTCATGGCCATCAGCGCAGGCATTGTGCTGACCGTAACTCTGCCCGACGGCGATACGCTTACACAACTGCGTCGTTGTTGCGGCGGCGGCAACAACTTTATATGGTTAAGTGAATTAAATGCGCTTTCGCGCGAGGTATGCGCCACAACACCCCCCGTGGAGGAGTTTAGACGAAAATTAGACGAGATTTTAAAGCCGGACAACTCTCGGTCCAATGCATTTAAGCGCATGCTGGGCGCAATTTTTGCCGCTTGCAGTTGTACGGTATTTTTCGGCGGCAGTTTAAAAGACTGTCCGGCAACAGCTGTTTGCGCCATCTTGATTTTTCTTTTGGACAACGCCTTAAAGACAAAATTGCCAAACGCATCCGCATTTAATTTCGTGAGCGCTCTTTTGTCCGGACTTTTGGCCGTGGGGCTATGCTCGTGGTTCGGTTTTAATCAGGCCATGGTCATCATCGGCATTATCATGCTTTTAATTCCGGGTATACTTTTGACGAACTCCATGCGCGATATGTTGCTCGGCGATACGCTTACGGGCAGCGCGCGACTGTTTGAAGCGGTGCTTGGTGCGGCCTGCCTTGCCGCAGGTATCACCGTTGCCATTTTATTGTTTGGAGGTGTGCAGATATGACGATGCCCGAAATTCTGACCGGACTGATTAGCGCCGCATTTATGACGCTTGGCTTCGGTTTATACTTTAATCAGCGCATCAGCCACGCTTTGATTGCCTCCATTGTAGGTTTTTTAACTTGGGCTGTCTATCTTTTATGTATGCCGCTCACCAACAGCATTTTCCTTTTGTCTGCGATTGCCACCATGTTTGCAGGCTTTGCCTCCGAGGTGATGGCACGCATACTTAAAATTCCGGCAAGTTCGTTTTTGACGGTTTCCGTTGTGGTTTTAATTCCGGGACGCGCGCTCTACTACACACTCTATCATGCGATTGCCGGTCAAACCGATGTAGCCGCGCGCTACGGTACGGATACCCTGCTCGTCGTGCTGGGCATTTCAACGGGTATTGTGCTTATTTCTGTATGTGCAAAGTTATTTGTGGCCCTTTGGAATCATTTTAAAAACTAAATCTTGCGGATGGAATAACCCTTAACCACAAGAACTTGCACAAAGAAAAATTTTCCGTATTCCATGCAAAAAACACTTGACAATTTTTGTGTGCAGTTGTATAATGTTAAGGTATTCGCGTTCAATTTTGAATGTATTACCAAGACGGAGTGCGCGCAGGCGCTTTCCATAGAAACGAAAGATTCGGCAGGAGGTGCAAACATGCTTAGAACATACCAACCTAAAAAGAGACAAAGAAGCAAGGTACACGGCTTCAGAAAGAGAATGAGCACTGCGAACGGCAGAAAGGTTCTGGCTAGAAGAAGACTCAAAGGTAGAAAAAGATTGTCAGCGTAAAAGGCCACTTAGTGGTCTTTTCTTGTAGTTAGATGTTTTTGGCGGTGAAACGATGAACTATACAATTTCGATGAAATATAACCGCGATTTCAAGCGGCTTTATAGTCGCGGCAAATCTATCGCGGCAGGCTATTTGGTCCTGTATTATCAGAAAAACAAACTCGAAAAAAATGTTCTCGGTATTACTGTAACAAAAAAACTCGGCAAAGCGGTTGTCCGAAACCGTGTGCGCCGTCTCATCCGCGAATGCTATCGTTTGCGTGAAGATGAGATGCATATCGGCTACAACATGGTTTTGGTGGCGCGCAATCGTGCCGCAGATGCAGATTTCGAAAAAATCGGGCGCGACCTAAGTTATTTGCTGAAAAAGAGTGGCATCATCGGCGAATGATTTGTCAGACAACTTATTTTGCTTGGAAGGTACTTATATGAAAAAGGCTTTGCTTTGGTGCATCCGCACCTATCAAAAGCACATCTCCCCAGCCAAGGGACAGTCTTCGTGTAAATATATCCCGACCTGCTCGGCTTACGCCTATGAAGCGATTCAAACGCACGGCGTTTTCTATGGCCTTTTGTTGGCTATTTGGCGCATTTTGCGCTGCAACCCCTTTAGCCGAGGCGGATATGACCCTGTGCCGCCGAAAAAAGATAACCTATAACACTATGTGAAGAGGTGCGACTATGAATTTGTTTTCGATTTTGATTTTCCGACCGATGGGTTGGATTTTGCAGGTGCTTTACACCTTCATTCAGAACTACGGTCTTGCACTCATCGTTTTTACCGTATTGATTAAGCTTTTGATATTGCCTTTAAATGTCAAGTCGCAAAAGGCAATGCTCAAACAACAAAAACTCCAGCCGCTCATGCAGGAGATTCAAAAAAAGTATGCCCATGATAAAGAAAAACAAAGTCAGGAACTTATGAAACTCTACAAAGAAAACGGCGCTTCTCCGACTGCGGGCTGCCTGCCGCTTTTGATTCAGTTCCCGCTCATCATTGGTCTTTATCAGGTGCTTCGTATGCCGCTTTCCTTTATGCGCGGTATAGACTTTAACACAGCAGAGAATATTAACAAGGTATTGGATTTGCAGCGCATTGTAAAAACCATTCCCGAACTGGCTGCAAGCGCAAAAGATACCTTCTTAAACTCCACTATGGAGATGCTTGCAAACAACTATCAGATTGAAATGAGCAGTTTTGCGGCAAAACTGTCCGATATGGGCTATACACAGTTTGCCGATTGGAAAGTTAACTTTAATTTCCTCGGTCTGGATTTGTCGAGATATCCGAGTGAATTTCCGCTTCTGCGCTTCATCTTCGGCGGTGCGCCGATTCCACTGGAGACCCTTTGGGCAACCTTGCCGCTTCTTGCAATTCCGGTTTTGGCAGGCGTAACCAGCTGGATTCTCTCCAAAATGACGCAAAATAAGCAAAAAACACAAAACACGACTGTGCAGGCAGAAGACACCTCTGCACAAATGAATAAATCCATGACCATTATGATGCCGCTGATGAGCTTATTTTTCTCGTATACCCTCCCGTCGGGTATCGGCCTTTACTGGATTATATCCAATGTAGTCCAGATGATTCAGCAGTATGTAACGGAAAAGATGTTTAATAAAAGGGAGGATGAGATTGTTGTTGTCGACACAATTAAAAAGAACAGAAAAAACCGCTAAGACGGTAGACGAAGCAATAGAACTGGCGCTCGCAGAACTCGGCGCAACTAAAAATCAAGTAGAAATAGAAGTTTTAGACGAAGGCAGCAAGGGTCTGTTTGGTATCCTCGGCGGTACACAGGCGCGCGTTATCGTAACAAAAAAAGATTCCCCTGCAAACAAAGCAACCGCATTTTTGAGCGATTTGTTTTTGAGCATGGGTATTCGTGTACAAATTGATGCTGATTTTGATGGCGATGCGCTCAATATTAACCTGAGCGGAAACGACATGGGCATCATCATCGGTAAACGCGGCGATACGCTCGACTCTATTCAATACCTGACCAGCCTCGTTGTAAACAGCGGAAAAGGCAGTTATATCAAGGTAACAATCGATACCGAAAATTACAGAGAAAAGCGCAAGGAAGCGTTGGAAGCGCTTGCTGTTCGCATTGCAAACAAAGTGGAAAGAACCGGCAGACGACACACCTTTGAGCCGATGAATCCGTATGAAAGACGCATCATCCACTCGAAGTTGCAAGCGTATGAAAATGTAACCACCTACTCCATTGGCGAAGACCCGAACCGCAAACTTGTGGTTATGCTCAAAGAAAAAGAGAAATAAGATTGTAAAGGGATGTAAAAACTTATTTTTACATCCTTTTCTTAACATGCGGATAATTTAATCGTCCGCACTTGAAATGGGGCAGAACTATGATTTTAACAGATACAATTGCCGCGATTGCAACACCGCAAGGCGTTGGCGGTATCGGCACAATCCGTATTAGCGGACCGGATGCAATTTCTGCGGCCGACCATATTTTTCGTGCAGCGGATAAAAAGACGCTTGCCGAACATGAAACGCATACTGTACATTACGGATTTGTGCACAATCCTCAAACCGATGAAAAAATAGACGAAGTGCTTGTAACGCTGATGCGTGCACCGCGCACTTTTACCGCAGAGGATGTCGTAGAAATTTCCACACACGGCTCTCCGATGGTGCTGTCGAAGGTAATGGCTTTGCTTTTAGATTACGGCGTGCGTATGGCACAGGCGGGCGAATTTACCAAACGCGCCTTTTTAAACGGGCGAATTGACTTAACCCGCGCAGAAGCCGTACTTGATGTCATTCACGCAGACTCCGATGCATCACTCAAAAGTGCTATTTCCCAACTCGACGGCGGTCTTGCCCGCAGAATTGATGAAATCCGCGAGCCGCTGCTGTACTGTTGTGCACAATTTGCCGCTGCAGTAGACTATCCAGATGATGATATTGCAGAACTGACTGAGGGTGAACTTTCTCAAATCTTAGAAAAGTCTATTGCAAATTGCGATACTCTGCTTGCAACCGCACAAGATGGATGCATGGCAAAAAACGGCATTACTTGTGTAATCGCAGGTAAACCAAACACCGGCAAAAGTTCGCTTTTAAATGCGCTCACCCACTCAAATCGTGCCATTGTAACCGATATTCAAGGCACAACGCGCGATGTCATTGAACAATCCGTCAGCATTGACGGCATCGCTCTGCGCCTGTTTGATACGGCTGGCATTCGCGAAACTGCCGATACCGTTGAGCAAATCGGTGTACAAAAAACGCTCGATTATATTCAGGCAGCAGATTTGGTTTTGCTTTTATTAGACAGCAGTACCGCTTTGTCGGATGAGGACAGAGAATGTGCGGAAGCAATTGCACAAAAACCCTGCATTATTGTATTAAACAAATCTGACCTGGAAACAAAAACAGATGCAGATGCAGCGAAGGCACTGCTTTCAGACGCTCCGTTGGTGCAAATCAGCACGCACTCCGGCGAAGGCTTGGATGCACTGCGCGCAGCCATCTGCGACACTTGCCGTACAAAGCAAATCCAAAGTGCAGACAATGTGCTTTCCAATCTGCGCCACATCCGCGCCCTGCGCGATGCGCGCACAGCCCTTTTTGCAGCCGCACAAACGCTTGCAGACGGCATGCCTGCCGATATGTGCGTCATTGATGTAAATGCCGCATTGGAACACCTGGGTCTGATTACGGGACTGACTGTTTCCGCTGACATTGTAAATGAAATTTTCGCCAATTTCTGCGTTGGTAAATAAAGCACCATCCTTGGAAATGGTCTTTAACATCGCAGTATAGTGCGCCTTCACATAAGGACAAGTCGGTTTAAATCTGCAATTTAGTAAAAATAGTTCATAAAAATAAAAAAGCGATGTTTTTTGACATCGCTTTTGTTTATTTATTTCCACACAATAAAACCATAACTGTCCAAAATCTGAAAATATTTTGCAAGACGCTCATACAACGGATTTGCCTTTTCACCAAACTTTTCTTCAACAAGTTTGCCGATGGCTATAATGTCTTTTTCTCCATCTAAAAGCGGCCAGACAAAACTGCCCGTCTCGTCTAAATGCACGAAACTTATGCGCGGCTTTTTAAAAACTTTTTGTGCAATACAATTAAATGCACCCTTGTTTTCAATCTCTAAGGTTACCTTGCCCTCTGCATCCGTTTTCCATGCAAGATGCGGCGCGCGTGTCGGGATTTTTTCCAGATAATTTTTTGTAATGATATTTTTCTCTTTTTTCATGGCTTACTTACGCTTCTTCCACAAGGAGAACTTGAGTACCGACAAAATTACGAGCGCAAACACCACAAGACCGCCGATGTTCATAAATGCCGGCGAGAGTGCAAGCTTTCCGGAAAGGTCGATAACTTCGCCAACTCCGAATACAGCAAGAACAGCAAGCAAGATACCTACAAGCCCTTCACCTGCAATCATGCCGGAGCAGAAAAGTACGCCGTCATTCGTAATAACGCTCTTCTCTTCTTCCGACTTTTTCATCTTATCCATTGCCAAGCGCAACAGACCACCAACCATAATGCAAGCATTAAGTTGTACCGGCAGATATACACCGATTGCAAACGGAAGTACGGGAATACCAATCAGTTCTACCACGATTGCAATACATACACCCACAAACACCAAAGACCACGGCAAGTTGCCTTCCATAACGCCTTCAATGATAAGTTTCATAAGTGTAGCCTGTGGTGCTGCAAGTTCGTCACTACCAAAGCCCCAAGCAGCGTCGAGCAGATAAAGTGTACCGCCGATAGCAACCGCCGCTGCTACAACACCGATGATTTCACCAGTCTGCTGCTTTTTCGGGGTTGCACCAAGCAGGAATCCTGTCTTTAGGTCTTGCGATGTATCGCCTGCGATTGCAGATACAATACAGATAATCGAACCGATGGCAATCGCACTTTGCATACCATTTGCGCCAGCCATGCCCGTAAACTTCAAGATGAGCGTTGTAATCAGCAAGGTTGCAATCGCCATGCCGGAAACCGGATTGTTACTGCTGCCGACCAAACCAACCATTCTCGAAGATACGGTTGCAAAAAAGAAGCCGAAAATAACTACAATAACTGCGCCGATAAGTGTTACCGGAATTGCCGGAACAAGCCATACAAGCAAAGTCAGAATTGCAATAGAAATCAGTACAACCTTGAAACTTAAGTCCTGTTCTGTTCGCAAATTGGAACCGCCCTTTGTACCTGCTACGCTCTTCATCGCACCTGCAAAAGTCCTTACAATCAGCGGAAGCGACTTAATCAAACTGATGATACCGCCTGCTGCAAGCGCACCCGCACCGATGTAACGCACATAAGTACCCCAAAGCGCACCTGCACCGCCTTCAGCAAACAATGTACCAATCGGGGCTGCGCCCGGTGCCAGTGTTGTATCTGCACCGAAGAGCATCATCAGCGGAATCATTACCATCCAGGAAAGCACGCCGCCGGCAAACATATACGAAGAAATCCTTGCACCGCAGATGTAACCTACGCTCATAACCGCCGGATAAATCTGCGTACCAATCGTGCCGGCAAAACCCTTAAATGTATAGGAAACTTCGCCTGCAACGAGTTTTAAACCATCAATAATAAACTTAAACACAGCGGCAAAACCCATCCCTGCAAATACGGTAGATGCCTTTGCGCCACCTTCCTCACCTGCCAAAAGCACTTCTGCACATGCCGTACCTTCCGGATATGGCAAAATTCCATGTTCTTTTACAATCAGCGCATTACGAAGCGGCACCATAAAGAATACGCCCAAAAGACCGCCCAAAAGCGCAATCAGCGTAATGCTGATGATGTCAGGCTTGTCCATTGTTCCCTCTGCCGCCCACAAAAACAATGCAGGCAATGTAAAAATTGCGCCGGCCGCCAAAGACTCGCCTGCGGAACCGACGGTCTGCACGATGTTGCTTTCCAAAATCGAATTTTTACGCATAATTACACGGATAACACCCATCGCAATTACGGCTGCCGGAATGGATGCCGAAACCGTCATACCGACTCTGAGACCGAGATATGCATTCGCCGCACCGAAAATGACCGAAAGAAGAATACCCATAATAATGGATGCCACCGTAATTTCCGGTGTTACCTTCTCTGCCGGAATATACGGCTTGAAGTTTTGATTGTTGTTCATACTAAGCTCCGTTCTGCCGCGAACTGCGGCTGTTTGATTCGACTTATTATACCATAAGTAAAAATGCTTGCTTGCAAGGGCATTTTTACGCAGCCGTCAATATTACAGAATGTACGAAGTACATTAGCGACGAAGTCGTAAAGGCTTGCAAGGCAAGGCTTGCTGTATTTATTATACCATAAATCGGCATGGCTTGTAAACCTTTATTTACACGCCGCCAAAATATGTTTTACCAGTTCAAATGTCTGCGCCGTTGACGAAATACTGAGCCGCTCATTCACCGTATGCACATCAAAAAGTGCCGGTCCGATGGCGATACAATCCAAATCCGCAATCTTTGAGGCAAATACGCCGCATTCTAAGCCTGCGTGAATTGCCTCCACCTTTGCCTCTGCGCCGCACATATCATAGTAACAATTCTTATAAAGCTCGCGCAAATCCGAGTCCGCTCTGTACTCCCACGGTGGATAATGCCCGTCCGTTTTTGTTTTGCAGCCAAATACTTTTGCAAGCGCAAGCAGTCTCTTTTCCAGAAAATCCAATGCAGACTGTTTGTTCGAACGCAAGGTAAACAAAAATTTTAGTGCCGCAGACTCCGTATTTAAAACACCCAAGTTCAGCGAAGTTTCCACCAGCCCCTCGATATTTGCACTCATCGTCTGCACACCATTGGGAGCGCACAACAAAAGCGATATCAGCGCATCGCTCGCCTGCGCCGGCAAAATATCAAATTCGCCGACTTGTCCAACCTGTACCGAAAGTTTCGCCTGTGGCTCGGCATCTGCAATTTCCTTGCA
The DNA here is from genome assembly GCA_045578865.1 of Clostridia bacterium. Classification (GTDB taxonomy): domain Bacteria; phylum Bacillota; class Clostridia; order UBA1381; family UMGS1253; genus RGIG2041. Next base: position 9,381 of record JAZNLB010000017.1, read on the forward strand.
AATCATATCCATGCAGTATTGTAGTTTCGGCGCAAACACCTGCGGACTTTCCACCACAAGCTCTGCCGTACACGACAGTGGAATCGCATTGCCCTTCTCTCCGCCATCTATGCGGATAAGCCTGAAATCAGCAACGGATTTCGCTTCACTTAATATCCTACCCATCAAGATGTCCGCATTCACGCGTCCTTTATGAATTTCAATGCCGGAATGTCCGCCAATCAGCCCGCAAACACACACCGTTATGTGCGTGCCGCGCACGCGCTCGCGCACAAACGGCATCGTCATATGAAAATTACTGCCGCCGGCACACGATACCGTTACACAGCCCGGTTCTTCGGCATCAATGTTAATCATTTTCTTTCCAGTTAACCGTTTAGCATCCAGCGCCATAGCGCCATACATACCCGTTTCTTCATCCGTAGTAAACAGTGCCTCAATCGGCGGATGCGCCAAATCATCACTTTCCAGAATTGCCAGCACCATGGCAACAGCAATTCCGTTGTCAGCACCAAGCGTTGTGCCCTTTGCCCTTACAAAATCACCATCAACATATGGGCAAATCCCGTCTTTTTCAAAGTCAATTTCACTCTCCGGTGTTTTTTGGCACACCATGTCCAAATGTCCCTGTAAAATCACAGGCGTAGCATTTTCGTAGCCCGGTGTTGCATTTTTATAAATAATCACATTGTTTGCGCTGTCGCGCACTGCTTTCAGACCATGTATTCTTGCAAAATCCAGACAGTAGGTGCTGATTTTATCCATATCGCCCGATCCGTGCGGAATCGAACAGATTTCTTCGAAATATTTAAATACACTCTTCGGTTCAAGCGCCGACAAAATTTTCATAATTTTCGCCTCCTGTTGTAGTATAACCAATACCTACACATTATAATGGAAAACACTCGAAAAAGCAATAAAAAAAGACGGAAGCCGCCTTCCGTCTTATAAATTATTCTTGCTCTCTGAGCTTTTTCATCGCACGCGGTTTAACAACAGCAAGCGTAATTATATGGCAAATGATAACGAAAGCCCATGAAATCGGCCATGCGACAAACAGCATCTCTTCCGTTCTGTACAGCGGCAATACAAACAGCACCCACATCATTCGTACACCGCAGGTGCCTAAAAAACTGGTAATTGCCGTTATCGTAGAAGCGCCGAGACCACGGATGCCGCCCGTCAGACATTCCATTATACCAACCAGAAAATACAGCGCCGTTGTCCACCACAGGCGAATAACACCGATTTCAATCGCCGCCGGAGAATCCGTAATATAAATACCCAAAAGCGGACGAGCAAACAAGATGCTCAGACCGCCAAGCAGCAAACCCGTAATAACCGCACAAATCAACGGAATAAATATTGTCGCATTGATGCGCTTTTCTTTTTTTGCGCCATAGTTCTGACTTACCCCTGTCAATGCCGCCTGATTAAACGCGCTCATCGACACATAAACAAAACCTTCAATATTTCCTGCCGCAGTCGAGCCGACAATCGTAACAGCGCCAAAGGAATTTACCGCTGCCTGTATCACTGAATTGGACAACGAAAAAAACGAAGACTGCACACCTGCCGGCAAACCTACTTTCAAAATATCTACGAGCGAAGCTTTATAAATTCTCAAAGAACGGATGTCCAAGCGGTATGCGCCCTCCGAACGCATCAGCGTCATTAAAACTGCCGCTGCCGACAAATAGTTTGCCGTAATTGTCGCAACTGCGACACCGGCAACATTCATATGAAAGCCAATGACCAAAACCAGATTTAAAACAACATTTACTACGCCGGTTGCCGCCAAAATATAAAGCGGTCTTTTCGTATCGCCGACTGCACGCAGGACAGATGCACCAAAGTTGTAAATAAGCGATGCCGGCACACCGATAAATGTAATACGCATATACAACACTGCGCCCTCAAGCACTGTACCTTCCGGTGTACCCATTATAACCAAAAGCGGGCGGGCAAATACAAAGCCCAAAACACCTGCAAATACACCGACAATTACCGAAAGCATCATGGATGTATGTACGACCTTGTGCATGCCGCTGACATCCCGCGCACCAAAACAACGCGATACCGCAACACTCGCACCAAGCGAAAACCCGATAAATATATTGATAAGCAGCGCGGATATTGAACCGGTTGCGCCCACCGCCGCCATTGCATTTGAACCTGCAAAACGACTAACAACAATCAAATCCGCCGCATTGTACAAAAGCTGCAAAACACTTGATAAAATCAAAGGAATCGCAAACAAAAGTACATTTTTCAGCACAGACCCATTACACATATCCAATTCATATTTTCCAGCCATAACAATCCCTCTCCAGTTTTCGATGCAGTTTCATCTTCATTGTAACATAGGCTAATTTATTTTCAAAGTAATCTTTAATCCTCTTATATGTGCCAATCTATCATTTGGTTTCTATATCAATATAGTGAGCATCCAATTTAGAATATACGATTTTCTGACTTTTATATAGTCCGAAGCAACCGGAGAGCAGATAACTTACCGCACACACCAACGCAAACAGTAAAATATTTTCGCCGCCAAATACCTCCAGCGCAAGCATTGTCGATGCAATCGGACAGTTGACCACACCGCAAAATACACCGACAAAACCGATCGCCGCCGCAAAACCGGCGTCCAAGCCCAAAAGTGGTCCAAGCACACAACCAAAGGTCGAACCGATAAAGAATGCCGGCACGATTTCGCCACCCTTAAACCCTGCGGCAATGGTAATCGCTGTAAAAATAATCTTGAGCGCAAACGCTTCCCAATTTGCCTGACCGCTGATGGCTCTTGTAATCACATCCATGCCTGCACCGTTGTAATCACGCGTGCCGAGCAAAAGCGTTAATCCCACAATAACGACTGCGCCGACAACCGCACGCAAGTACTTGTTTATAAAAGTTTTTTCCATAAAATGCTCACAATATTGAATGGCATTGCAAAACAAAATACTTACTAAGGCGCATGCTGCTGCCACTGCAATCACATAGACAACATCCAATGCGCCCACATTCAAAAGCACAACGCCATCAAAATGCACGGGATGCAGCCCAAATGCCTTCGCAATCCCTGCACCCACCATTGCGGAAAGCAGACACGGCAACAAAGCTGCATAGTGCATCACGCCAACACACACGACCTCAATGGAGAAAATTGCCGCTGTAAGCGGTGTGCCGAACAGCGCAGCAAAGACTGCGCTCATGCCTGCCATCACGACAATGTGCATATCGCTTACATTCAGGCGCACCATTTTGCCTACATTATAGCCGATGCTGCCGCCAAGTTGCAACGCCGCACCTTCACGGCCGGCCGAACCGCCAAACAAATGCGTAAGCACCGTACTTACAAAAATCAGCGGTGCCATCACAAGCGGTACTTTTTCCTCACTCGTTACCGCCAGAAGTACGCGGTTGGTGTCCAATCTGCCCTGCTTTTTGAAAACATCATAAATACCGGCAATCACCAAGCCGCCAAGCGGCAGACAAAATAAAATCCAGAAATATTGCATGCGAAGTTCAGTCGCGTAATCAATCGTGAGATGAAATACACTCCCGATACATCCGCCGATACTGCCGACCAATGTTGCAACCAATATCCATTTTAAAAAGGTTTTTAAATAGTCCCAGGAGAACTTTAAGTTGTTTTTTATATTATCCATGTTAAAGCCTTCTTTCAAGGAAAAGCCGAACATCCTCCGATGTTCGGCTTTTAATCAGTTGTTTTTCTTGCTTTCTGCTTCTGCCAGTTTTGTCTGACGGCGCATCTTCACTTCGTCGCTCATCGGCACAATATCCCCTGCTGCCTGCAATGCCATACGAGTAAACAACGGGCCAAACAATTCGTAAATCAAAACTGCAAACAAAGTAATGTTTCGAATCAAAGCGCCACCTTCCGGCCATACAGCCGCTGCAATTGTGCACATACCGAGTGCCACACCTGCCTGCGGCAAAAGTGTGATGCCGAGATATTTGCAAATTTCCGGGCTGCACTTAGTCATCTTTGCACTTACATATGTACCAAAGTACTTACCAAGCGAGCGGAAGACAATATAAACCAAACCGATGACCACGATTGCCCAATCGGCAAATACATTGAGTTCCAATTCAGCACCGCTGATTACAAAAAACAGTGCCAAAAGCGGAGAGGTCCATTTCTCGCTTTTCTCCATAATGTCGTGCGATAACGGACAGGCATTGCAAAATACCGTACCGAGCATCATGCATACGAGCAAAGAAGAGAAGCCTACATGCACCGGACCGATATTAAATTTAACCATCGAAAGTGCTACAGTAACAAACACAAACGCGATAGACATATTCAGTCTGTTTGTATTGGAATTAAACAGTTTTTCAATCTGCGTAAGTATCCAGCCCATAATCGCACCGAGTACTAAAGAAGCCACAATTTCCACAAGCGGATTTACCAAAATGGACACCATATCCACCTGCCCGCTGGTGAGTGTTTTCGCAATACCGAAGGAAACGGCAAATACAATCAAACCAACCGCATCATCCAATGCAACGATTGGCAAAAGCAAATCCGTAAGTTTTCCTTTTGCCTTATACTGACGAACAACCATCAATGTCGCCGCCGGTGCAGTTGCCGTCGCGATTGCGCCAAGGGTAATCAGTTGCGGTACGCTAAGCACCTCCGGCATGAAAATATGTACAAGATACAAAGCAACATCCACAAATAAGGTTGCGACCAATGCCTGAAAAATGCCGATTACAAAGGCTTGCTTACCAATTTTCTTTAAATCCTCCATGCGAAATTCGCTGCCGATGGAAAATGCGATAAAGCCAAGCGCCACATCGGAAACCAGCCCGAGCGCATGCACTGCATCGGCATTTTCAAAGCCGAGACCGGAAATCCCGAGTTGACCTAAGCAATACGGACCGATTAAAACGCCGGCAATCAAATATGCCGTTACACTCGGCAATTTCAGCGGCTTGAACAGTCTTGTCATCAAAAGGCCGCCCAAAAGCGCAATGGAAACAGATAATAATGTACTCATGTATATTTCCTCCTCTTTAAAAAAGAGCTCATACTTATAATATGCATTAAAACGCACAAGGCTTATTATATCACCATTTTCCCAAATGTCAACATTTTTCCCCAAGAAAAAAGGCAATGAAAATCCAGTCTTCATTGCCTGTGTTTTTATATCTTTTGCCTCAATTCTTGCAAATCACCCGGATATCGAAGCGCATCGGCTTAAACCAGTCCCATACACCATTCAACCCCAATGGCTACGATAACCACCAATGCCGAAATGATAAATCCATGCAACATAGGCGCAATGCCGGATTTTTTAACATCGCCAAAATTGGTCGAAAGACCAATAGCGGCAAGCGCAGACACCATCAAAAATTTGCTGATGCTCTTTGCCACGGCAGATACGGCAGTTGGGATGTAACCTAAACTGTTTAAGCCTGCAAGCGCAAGAAAACCGACAATAAACCATGGAAACAGAGACATAATGTTGGTTTTTTTACCGCTTTCAGCCATACCGACTTTGCGCTTGAGACGCAAATTGACAAAGGTAAATACCAACACGGTCGGAATGATGGAAAGTGTGCGCGTAAGTTTTACCATCGTAGCAAAATCGCCGGCGGCTTCGCTGTATGCATAGCCCGCAGCAACCACGCTGGAGGTATCATTCACCGCCGTACCTGCCCAGAGTCCATACGCCATATCGGAAAGCCCCAGCGCACGCCCCATAATGGGGAAGAGTAAAATCATAGCCATATCAAAAAGGAATGTTGCCGAAATGGCGTAGGCAATGTCGCTGTCCTCGGCATCAATCACCGGTGCGATAGCTGCAATCGCCGAGCCACCGCAGATGCCCGTGCCCGCAGAAATCAGGTTGGATAGTTTCCAGTTTAAGCCGAGCGCTTTACCAATAAAGTAACCGCCGCCGAAACAGGTTAAAAGGGTAAATACCATTACAGCAAGCGAAAGTTTGCCGACAGACAAAATTACCTGCACATTTAAAGATGCGCCCAAAAGAATGATGGCAAATTTCAGCACTTTTTTCGAAGTAAACTTCACGCCCGGTTTCAGACACGCCGGATGCCATACGGCATTTAAAAACATACCGATAAACATTGCGATAACCGATGCACCGATAATGTGAATCGGCAAAAGGCTTTCAAGCCACTTTGCCAATGCGCCGATGACTAATGATAACATAAGTCCGGGCAAAACTTTAACTATCCATTGTACTGTCTCTTTCACTTTTTTACCCTCCCTAATTCTGCTTTTGTACCATTTTATATTCATCGTAGAAACGGTAGTACGGACACGACCGACGCGCGCCGAACATACTCACCATTTCATCTTCATCAAAATTTACCAGACAGATATACGCATCCATCTCGTCGTCATAATCGTAATAGGCACAGGTTTCACACTGCGTAACTTTGTTTTTTTCCGTCATTTTTCTCACCAGGTAGTATTGTATCACACTTTTTCTAAAAAGTAAACATGTCTTGCTTTTTTCTGCGATTTATAGTAAAATACTCCTTCGTGGGGTGAAAATATGCAATATTTATGGATTATTTACATTGTCATATACAGTTTATTAAAGGGTTCGCGCGATGGGATGAAAAAGGCGGCTCTCAAAAAAAGCAGTTCTAATGAGATTCTGTTTTTTTATACGCTCATCGGTTTTGTTTTAACTCTGCCTTTTTCCGAAGGCGCATTCTCGGTCGCGCCTGTTTTAATCTTTTGGTCGTTTATAAAAGCCTGCGCCGTTTCCGTAGCCTGGCTTTTTGCACTATGGGCACTTAAAAATATGACTGTCAGTCTGTACGGCATTATGGATTTATCACGCGTGGTCTTTTCCACACTTTTAGGCGTATTCGTACTCGGCGAGTCGATGACGGCTGCAAAATATATCGGCCTTACACTCGTCATCATCGGTTTGTTGCTCGTGAATTTAAAAAAGAGCGCTGCCGCAAAAGGCGTAACTGCAGTTACACTCACGGCAGCATTGTTAAATTGCTTTTTCAACGCCGTTTCCGGCACAATGGATAAAATTTTAATGCAATATATGACCTCTGCACAGTTGCAATTCTGGTTTATGTTTTTTTCCATGCTCATCTACACCGCCATTTTGCTGATTCGCAAAGAAAAAATTTCCATAAAGAGTATCAAAACAAATTACTGGATTCCTATAATGAGCCTCTCGTTGGTGTTCGGCGACCGTCTTTTGTTTGAGGCAAATGCTAACCCACACAGCCAGGTAACTTTAATGACCATCATCAAACAATCCTCTGTTGTTGTAACGGTATTGTCCGGTTGGTTGGTTTTTAAAGAAAAACATATCGTATACAAACTTTTATGTGCCACCATCGTGTTGGCCGGCATATTTATTGCTCTGTTATTTTAATAAAAACGGTTTTAACTTTCTCTGTCAAAACCGTTTTTTAATTATTGTTGAATTGCTTTTTCTTTCCACTTACCACGCGCATAGAAAATGCCGGTAATTACTGCTCCGAGTACCCATGTAATCAAAAGTGAAATCTGAATACATACGCTCTGTCCGTGCGGCAACTCGGGTGTTCTGGTCGCCCAGGAAATGCCATATGCAATCGGAATACGCAAAAATACGGTGGTGATTAACGAAATCCACATCGGCGTTACAGTATCGCCTGCACCACGCATAATGCCCGATAAACTCTGCGTTACCGCCATGGCAATATAGCCAACCGCCAGGATTTTCATAAGATTATAACTCAAATCCACCAACTCTTTTGTATCCGTAAACATCCCCATCAGACCCTTGCCGAACAGCAAGATAACACCTGTAATAACCGCTGAGCAAGCCACCGCAATCCAAGTGCCCTGTTTTGCACCTTGGGTTACACGGTCATACAAACCTGCGCCGACATTCTGTCCTGCATATGTTGTCATCGCCATGCCAAACGAAAAGTTCGGCATCATGGCAAATCCATCAACGCGCATAATGATGATGTTTGCCGCAATAAACTGTTCGCCGAATTGATTGGTCAGCGACTGTACAATAATCATGGCAGAAGACATAATCGCCTGCGTTGCGCCGGACGGAATGCCGAGTTTTATAAGTGTCTTCACATATTCGCCATTTGGTTTTAAATACTTAACTTTAAAATCAAAATGTTCCCGCATTCTGGAAAGTTTGATTAAGCAGAGCACAGACGAAACCACCTGTGCGATTACCGTAGCCAAAGCTACACCCGGCACACCCATGCCCAGGGAAGCAACAAAATAAATATCGAGCACAATGTTAATCACCGTTGCCACAAGCAAATAAATCAGCACGGAAACCGAGTCGCCCATACCACGGATGATACCCGATAAGATATTGTAATACGCCAGACCCGCAATGCCGACAAGCGAAATCGAAAGATATCCCGCACAATCCGCAATGATGCTCTCCGGCGTATTTAACATTCGCAAAAGCGGCCAGATGAACGGCAGGGCAATTACAACTAAACCGATACACGCAATCAGCGTTACTGTAATACAGTTGCCGATGGTGTGCGATAAACTTTCACGGTTTTTCGCCCCGAAATACTGAGCTACCATGATACTCGCACCGGCGGAAATACCGATAAAGAGTACCAAGAGCAGATTTAAAATCGGCATGGACGATCCAACCGCTGCCAACGCATTGTCACCGATATACTCACCAACAACGATGCTGTCCACCGTACTGTACAGTTGCTGTGCAATGTTGCCGATCAGCATTGGAAGTGTGAAGGATACAATGCCTTTCCACGGCGCACCCGTCAACATATCCTGCGGCCCAAATAGTTTTTTAAACATATATTTTACCTCTATTCTCCAAAACTATAGCAAATACTATAACACGAAACACTCTTGTTTGCAATAAGCTTTCGCAGCCTTAATTAAATGTTTACAAAAACCAGGACGCCGGCTTCCGAAAAACATTTTTCTTAGAGTGTACGCATAATTATCTTGCCAAAAAGACGCATCAAAACAAAAATTTTTTGATACGCCTTTAATATTCTATATCGCTTATAAAAGTTTTACACCACTGCTTTGGCAAAGGTTAAGCGTGTGTGCATCCCAAATGCTGGATTGCACCTCACCGATGTGTGCACAACCAATCATCAGCATACAAAGACGCGACTGTCCTATGCCGCCACCGATGGTGAGCGGAAGTTCACCGTTTAAAAGCATCTGGTGATATTCCAACGCACGGCGGTCATTGCAACCTGCCGCATTGAGTTGGTAGTCGAGCGACTGTGCGTCCACACGGATACCCATCGACGAAATCTCCAGCGCCGCATCAAGCGTCTCGTTCCAAAACAGCAAATCACCGTTTAGCTGCCAATCGTCATAGTCCGGCGCTCTGTTGTCATGCGGCTTTCCCGAACGCAATTTTTCACCGATTTGCATAATAAATACGGTCTTGTGCTCCTTGGTGTAAGCATTTTCTCTTTCGTGCCCGGTCATGCCCGGATACATATCCTCCAATTCCTGCGAGGTAATAAATTTCACATCGCGGGAAAGAGAGGTTTTGAGCTGCGGGTACTTTGCGTGAAGCTGATCGCAGGTCTCACAAATCGCCTCCACAATCGCAGTAACCACTTTCTTTAAATAGTCCAGCGTGCGCTTTTCACGCGGAATAATTTTTTCCCAATCCCATTGGTCTACATAAATGGAGTGGATATTGTCAAGGTCTTCATCGCGACGAATCGCATTCATGTCGGTATAAAGCCCCTTGCCTACGGTGAAATTGTAGCGCTTTAACGCCAATCTCTTCCACTTTGCAAGCGACTGGACAATCTGTGCATCCTTGCCTACCGCCGGAATATCAAATGACACCGGGCGCTCGGTACCTGTTAAATTATCGTTTAAGCCGGAGCTTTCCGTCACAAACAGCGGCGCAGATACGCGCTTTAAATTCAGCGCCTCGGCAAACTCCTTCTGGAATACCGACTTTACGCTTTCAATCGCTCTTTGCATATCATAATCGTCAAGCGGCGGTACATACCCTGCCGGGATGAACGATTTTTTCATACGAAAACCTCCCATTCTTTGTTTGTTTAGTCTGCACGACTTTCTAAAAGTGGAAATTTTGTTGCAGTGTAAGGCGCTTTTGTTGCGTAATACACTTGTATATCCAATAAAAGCAACGACGAAAGGCGCAAAATTCATACACCGCTCTGAAAGTGGAAATTTTGTTGCAGTGCAAGGCGGCTTTGGTTGCGTAATACACTTGTATATCCAATAAAAGCAACGACGAAACGCACAAAATTCATACACCGCTCTGAAAGTGGAAATTTTGTTGCAGTGCGAGGCGGCTTTGGTTGGATAATACGCTTGTATATCCAACCAAAACAACGAAGCAATGCACAAAATTTACCTTTCAGATTAGAAGTCGCAACTGCGCGGGGTTCTATGATACGGAATAACATCACGGATGTTTTCCATGCCGGTTACATAGATAAGAAGGCGCTCAAAGCCCATGCCGAAGCCGGAGTGGGTGCAGCCGCCGTATTTGCGAAGGTTGCAGTACCACCAAAGAGATTCGGGCGCAATGCCAAGTTCGTTCATACGGCCTGTAAGACGGTCGTAACGAGTTTCACGCTGGCTACCGCCCATAAGTTCACCGGCAGCCGGAACGAGAAGGTCAACAGCGGCAACGGTTTTACCATCGTCGTTTTGATACATGTAGAAGGCTTTAAATTCCTTCGGCCAATCATAGACGAAGACAGGCGCATTAAAGTGCTTTTCCGTGAGATACTTTTCGTGCTCACGGGCAAGGTCTTCGTTGTAATCCGGTTTAAATTCAAAGTGTTCGGTTGCATCGGCTTCTTTTAAGATTGTGATGGCATCTTCAAAGCGCAGACGCACAATGTCGGAATGAATCAGGGCGGTCATACGCTCACGGAGCGCAACGCCGTTATATTTTTCCAGAAATTCAAGCTCAAGCGGGCAACGCTCCATGATGGTTTGAAGAATGCTCTTTAAGAAATCTTCTTCCACATCCATGAGGTCAGAAAGGTCGGCAAAAGCGATTTCCGGCTCAATCATCCAAAACTCGGATGCATGGGTTCGGGTGTTGGAATTTTCCGCTCTGAATGTCGGACCGAAGGTATAAATCTTGGAAAATGCCAGTGCAAATGTTTCACCCTCAAGCTGTCCTGTTACAGCCAAGGATGTATGCTGACCGAAGAAATCGTCGGCATAATCCTGCTTTTCGGTGCTGATAGGGTCTAAGGTTGTAACAGTAAATGTACTGCCTGCACCCTCGGCATCGTTTGCGGTAAAGAGCGGCGTATGCACATAAACATAGCCATTATTTTGGAAATACTCATGGATGGCCATGGAGGCTACACTGCGAATTTTAAACACCGCCTGGAACAATCTTGTTCTCGGTCGCAGATACGCATTTTCACGCAAAAACTCCAAAGAATGCTTTTTCGGTTGAATCGGATAGTCTTCATCGCATTTGCCCAGAATTTCTGCAGCGGAAAGTTCAATTTCAATCGAACCGTTACCTTCGTTTACAACAACCTTACCGCTTACTTTTGCACTGCATCCTACTTTGAGAGCTCCGGCAACTTCCTGCAGTGCCGTATTGGATGTATCATACACGAGCTGCAACAGGTTAAATGCCGTGCCGTCATAAAAATCGATAAAGCCCATATTCTTTTGTTTGCGGTGATTTCTCACCCAACCGCTCAGGGTTACGACCTGACCGATAAATTCATCTTTTTTTGCAAAAAGTTCACTAATATACATATCCGTGCACCTCATTTTAAATATACAAACCTATCTTATTTATATATCATATTTTCCCTTTGTTGTCAACAGTTTATCTCTTTCCCTATAACTTTATTTTGTAAATTTACAATAGATGTGTTACACTTTAAATAATAACGAGTAAACTGAAACTTTTGTACGAAAATTTTTTCAAAAATTTGCAATTCTTGCGTAAAGTTGATATAATAAAGGTCACACTTTTTTCAGAGGTGAACACTATGCATAAAAATATAGTTTTAATCGGTATGCCCGGTTGCGGCAAGTCCACCATCGGCGTTGTTTTGGCAAAAGTGCTCGGCATGGGTTTTTCCGATATGGATTTATTGGTGCAGCAGCGCGGCGGCAAAAAATTGCAGGAAATTTTGGATACGGACGGCCTGGATGCCTTTTTGAAAATTGAAGAGGAGACTATTTTATCCGTTTCCGGCGAAAACATGGTGCTCTCCACAGGCGGCAGCGCAGTTTTAAGCGAAAAGGCCATGGCGCATTTAAAATCACTCGGCATCGTTGTCTATCTCAAAGTCCCTTACAAAATTCTTTTGCGCCGCATTCGCAATATGGCAACACGCGGTATCGCCTGCATGCCCGGTCAAACCCTGGCAGATATTCACGAGTATCGCACACCGCTTTATGAAAAATACGCGGACATCACCATAGAGTCCAAAAACAAAAAATTTGAACAAACCGTGGACGAAATCGTTAAAATTCTTTCGGAATAAAAAACAACCTCCCTGTAAACACTAATGTTACAAGGAGGTGTTTTTTTATGGATAAAAAGCAAACACAGAAAAAAGCAATGGAAGTCGTAAACGCGTACTGCGAAAAAAAGGACAAGCAGACCGACCCGAACGGCAGCTATACCGGTCAGCCTGAAAACCGAAACGAAGTGCCCGTGCAAGACGCCGATGATTTATAAGAGAAAACGAAATTTATCACTATGCCTACACTTGCACGGCATGATTTGAAACCTGCGGTTTTATGCAAACGCAACCATTTTGTCCTGCCCGCCGCTGATTTATGCGTTTCGCAAGCGACACGCAGGCCGTTCTCGATAGATTATCCTTGCAAGTGCACACAAAAAAGGAACGCCCATGCGTTCCTTTTTTTACTGAATATCATTAATATTATACGGTGTAATCTGGTACACGAAATAGTTGAGCCAATTTGCGTAAATCAAGCTCGCATGCGAGCGCCAACGCATCATCGGCGGCTTGGTCGGATCGTCGTCCGGATAATAATTTTTCGGGATGTCAATCGGCAGACCCTTATCTACATCACGCATATATTCTTTATGGAGCGTGTCGGCATCATACTCACTGTGGCCGGTAACAAAAATCTGTTTGCCCGCTTTGGTAAACACAATATACACGCCCGCCTCAGGCGATTCAGACAAGATCTCCAATTCGGGCACTTGTTCAATATCTTCACGCAAAACAGTGGTATGGCGCGAATGCGGCACATAAAACGACGAGTCGAATCCGCGCATCAATTTCGCCGTTGTGCGGTTTACGCCATGCTCAAACACGCCGAACATCTTTGTGTCCAGCGGGCGCTTTTGGATACCGTAATGGTAATACAAACCTGCCTGTGCGCCCCAGCAGATATGAAAAGTAGATGTCACATTCGTTTTGGACCACTCCATAATCTCACAAAGTTCTTCCCAATAGTCCACCTCTTCAAATTCCATGTTTTCCACCGGTGCGCCGGTAATAATCATACCATCGAATTTGCGGTGGCGAATTTGGTCAAAAGTTTTGTAAAATGTTAAAAGATGCTCTTGCGCCGTATGGGTGGAATGATGCGTACTCATATGCACAAACTCTACATCCACCTGCAAAGGCGAGTTACTTAAATAGCGCAAAATCTGCGTTTCGGTAACCACCTTGGTCGGCATCAAATTCACAAATACGAGTTGTAACGGACGGATATCCTGATGCATGGCTACGGTCTCCGTCATCACAAATATATTTTCACTTTCCAACTGGGTGACCGCCGGCAGGCCGTCCGGAATCTTAATTGGCATAGCACCAAGACCTCCTTTTTTCTCAATATGGCTATTATTATAGCACACCCGACAAAAAAATGCTACTGTTATTTTTAAGGCGTTTTACAGATATTTTAATTCATCAGTTCACACATATCATTGGTAAACGCAACCGGGTCCTCCGGCGCAATACCTTCGATGAGTTGTGCAGCGGTGTAGAGCACACCAGCGTACTTAGAAAGTCTTTGCTTGTCGGATGCAAACAATGCCTGCAACTTTGCAAATACCGGATGGTTTACATTGATTTCCAATACGCGTTGTGCCTTCACTTTCTGGTCATTCGGCATCTGACTTAGTACCTTCTCCATTTCAATGGAAATATCGCCGATACTGGAAATGCACACCGGATGACTCTTTAAGCGCGTGGTCGCTTTAACCTCTTCCACTTTGCCGTCAAGTACCTTCTTGATTTCGGCAAGCAAATCCTTATTTTCTTCGTTTGCCTTGCCCTGTTCTTCCTCATTTTCGAGTTTCAAATCCGCATCGGAAACCGACTTAAACGCCTTTTCTTTGTATGCTGACATAATTTTCATCATAAACTCGTCTACATCTTCGGTCAGATACAGAATTTCATAACCGCGTTCACGCACAGCTTCCACCTGCGGCATCTTGTCAATCTTATCTACGCTCTCGCCCGATGCGTAGTAGATGCAATCCTGCCCTTCGGCCATTCTTTCAATGTACTCATCCAGACTGACAAGTTTTTTCTCTTTCGAGGTGGCAAACAAAATCAAGTCCTGCAAAAATTCTTTTTCCATGCCGTAGTTGTCGTAAATGCCGAATTTGAGCGGGCGAGAAAAGGCGGTATAAAACTGCTCGTACGCCTCACGGTCATTTTTGAGCATCGAAAGAAGTTCGGATTTAATCTTTTTCTTTAGGTTTGCGGCAATCGCCTTTAACTGACGGTCGTGCTGGAGCATCTCGCGCGAAATATTTAAAGACAAGTCCGCCGAGTCAACAAGACCACGCACAAAGCCGAAGCAATCCGGCAACAAATCCTCACACTTGTCCATGATAAGTACGCCGTTGGAGTAAAGTTCCAAACCTTTTTTAAACTCTTTGGTATAGTAGTCAAACGGTGCATGCTTGGGGATGAACAAAAGTGCGGTGTAACTTACCAAACCGTCTGCACTTGTGTGCACAATCTTTGCCGGCGCATCAAAATCGAAAAACTTATCTTTGTAAAAACCTTGATACTCCTCGTCCGTTATTTCGCTTTTGGACTTTTTCCAAAGCGGCACGCGGCTGTTTAGGACCTCAAGTTCTCTGTATGTTTCATACTCGTCCTCGCTGCCTTCTTTTTTGCGCGACTTTTCCACTTCCATCTGAATCGGATGCTTGATGTAGTCGGAATATTTTTTCACCAAAGAACGCAGAGTATAGGCTTCCAAATAATTGCTGTACTTTTCGTCCTCGGTATCCGCTTTTATGGACAGCGTAATCTGCGTACCGCACTCTGCCTTTTCGCACGGGCGGATTTCGTAGCCGTCTGCGCCGGTGGATTGCCACATAAATGCCTGGTCACTGCCGTACTTTTTCGTAACCACACTTACGCAATCTGCCACCATAAACGCAGAGTAAAAGCCGACGCCAAACTGACCGATGATGTCCACATTTTCCTCTGTTTCGTTTTCCTTTTTAAAGGCAAGCGAACCGCTTTTTGCAATCGTACCGAGGTTTTCTTCGAGTTCCTTTTCGTCCATACCGATACCAGTATCCGTAATCACAAGCAATTTCTTTTCCTTGTCTGCATCTATACGGATATAAAAATCCTCACGGTTAAATTCAATATTTTCATCCTTTAAAGATAAATAATACAATTTGTCAATCGCATCGTTTGCATTGGAAATCAATTCACGCAGAAAAATTTCCTTATGCGTGTAAATCGAGTTAATCATCATATCCAAAAGCCTTTTCGACTCGGATTTAAACTGTTTTTTCGCCATCATTTCCATCTCCTTTATTTTTAGCACTCGCCAAACCGGAGTGCTAAAATGTATTATACACCATTGCGAAAAAAAGTCAACCAAATCTTGAAATGTTAAAAAATTCTTAAAAAGTAATTTTTCTGTTTTCTTTTGGACAAATTTATTGTATGATATAATATGTAATGATGAAAGCGAGGCGCGTTGAAACTTTGAAAAAAATAAGTATTATTTTTCTGCTTTTCGTGTTGCTGCTTTCCTGCGCCTGCACAAAGCCACCGCAGGAAGCCCCAGTAAGCATACCGCAGACCGATATAAAAAAAGCCCCCAACTACGGCAGCATTTTTGCGCGCACCCCTGACGGCGATTTTTATAGCCGTACCGACGGCGAAAAAACTTATCTCACCTGCCGAAGCGGTCATGGTGCAACCGAAGTTGCCGTTTTGGACGGTACCTGGCGTTTTTCCCTCTGCAAGCCGACCGAAGCATATGATTACTTGCTCTTTGACGGCTACCGTGAAAGCGAGCAAGGTTATCGCGGCAGCGTATTCATGTATGTAAAAAAAACCCAAACCTTTACGGCATTCTTTGATGCTCCGACAAGCAACGCCATCATTTTACCGACAGACGATGAAAATCATGCGGATTTGGCGTGGGTGCTGTTGCAAGCAGACGAAGGCGCTTCCCTTGTGCCGATAAATTTGCGTGATGGTACTACGCAGATGGGACAAATTGTATCTTTTGCCCAAACGGATTATGCCGCCGAAAGCGAAAATATACTGCCCGTTTTAAAAATATCGGACGACACGCCGCTTCAAATCCGAATTGAAAATAAAACCTACGAGGGCAGCAGCGTTCTGTCCACCGTTTCGTATATCTATGATTTTGAGGAAAACAAACTGACAAAAATGACCGAGGAGGAAGAATAATCATGCAACTGAGCAAAACCATTGACCATACCCTATTGAAAGCGGATGCAACCACCGCAGATGTGTTGCGCCTGTGCGCTGAGGCAAAGCAGTATAACTTTGCTTCCGTCTGTGTAAATGCGTGCCACGCAAAAACCGTAGCTGAATCCCTTTCAGACAGCGATGTGAAAACTTGCTGTGTTGTAGGCTTTCCGCTTGGTGCGATGACGAGTGCGGCAAAAGCATTTGAGGCAAAAGAGGCCGTAGCCAACGGAGCGCAGGAAATTGATATGGTTATAAACATCGGCGCACTCAAAGAGAAAAATGATGCCTTTGTCGAGGCAGACATCCGCGCCGTTGTCGAGGCATCGAAACCCGCCATCGTCAAGGTGATTATTGAAACCTGCTATCTGACAGAGGAAGAAAAAAAGCGCGCATGTGCGCTTGCAGTACAAGCGGGCGCGGCGTTCGTAAAAACCTCCACAGGCTTTGGAGGCGGCGGCGCAACCGCAAAAGATGTCGCTTTGATGAAATCATGCGTAAGCGGTAAAGCACTGGTCAAAGCCTCGGGCGGCATCCGCACAAACGAAGATGCACATAAAATGCTTGCAGCCGGCGCAGACCGTATAGGTGCAAGCGCAGGCATTGCAATCGTATCGGAGGAGGACTACATATGAAAACCAGAGTTTATGTTGTGCGCCACGGCGAAAGCCTGGGCAATGTAGAAGATAAATTTAATGGCCACATCAATTTTGATTTAACCGAGCGCGGACACGCGCAGGCGGAATGTACTGCAAAATTTTTAGATGATTATCCGATTGATGTGATTTACGCAAGTGATTTAAACCGTGCTTTCGATACCGCCATGCATACGGCAAAACGAAAAGGCCTTGAAGTCATACCGAGCGAGGGACTGCGTGAAATCAACGGCGGCGCATACGAGGGCATGCTCTATAAAAGCATCATCGACCACTATCCGAAAGAGTTTTATACATGGCTCCACGACATCGGCAACAGCCATTGCCCCGACGGCGAAAGCATTGCTCAACTTGCCGAGCGTATCACAACCGAAGTTAAGCGCATCGTTGCCGAAAATCGCGGCAAAAACATCTTAATTGCCACCCATGCTACACCGGTACGCGTGCTGACCTGCAACTGGTTGGGCATCCCAATTACCGAAATGAGCAAAACGGACTGGGTAAATAATGCTTCCGTCTGCATCGTCGATTATGATGAAAATGGCCACGCAGAAATTATCGCCTACAACCTGCACGAACACATTGGCGAGTTGAATACATTTTTACCAAAAGATATTTAAAAGAGAGCGAGGAATACATTATTCCTCGCTCTCTTTTAAAGTATTATGCAAATCAAGCCGCCTGAGCCTTCGTTTATAATCCTCGAAAGGGTTTCTTGCAGTTTAATTTGTGCATCATCCGGCATATGTCCAAGTTTCGTTCGCAGTCCTTCATTCACAAGCTCGTGCAGGGATTTTCCGAAAATATTAGACTCCCATATCTTTTTCGGGTCGGCATCAAATTCGCTGAGCAAATACGATACGAGTTCCTCCGATTGTTTTTCCGAGCCGACAATCGGGCTAACCTCGGTTTCAATGTCTGCACGAATCATATGGATAGATGGTGCACTTGCGCGCAATTTAACGCCGAAACGGTTACCCTGGCGCACAATTTCCGGCTCCTCCAAGGTTAACTCATCAATCGTCGGCGTGACAATCCCATAGCCTTTTTGGCTGACCTCCTGCATTGCGGCTGCAACACGGTCATAATTTTTCTTTGCTTCCGCCAAAGTGCATATCGTTGAAATCAACGCCGCTTCTCCCTCAATTTGCAAACCCGTCAACTGCCCAAGCACATCATAGAGCAAGTTTTCGGGCGTAGTAAGCGAAATCACCGCACTGCCGTCACCTAAATCAATTCTGCTCGCCTCTGCCTCGCTGACAAAGTCATACATCTCCAGTTTTTCCGCTGCTGCGCGGATGTCACCGATAAATCGAATGTCCTGCGTTGCGGCAAGGGCGGCATCATACATCTGCGTTTTGAGAGGATGCTCTGTTTCCAATCCTTCAATCCAACGCGGAACTTTAATTAAAATTTCACTAACCGGAAAACGATAGAGCACTTGCTCTAAAATGCGCGTAATATCTCCCTTCGTCAGCTCGGAGCAGTTTACGGGCAACACCGGCTCGCCGTATTTTTCACTAAGTGATTGTGCAAGCGCAAGCGTGGATGGTGCATCCGGATTTTCGCAATTCAAAAGCACGGCAAAGGGTTTGCCAATATGCTTTAACTCGCCGATTACTCGCTCCTCCGCCTCCACATACGCCTCTCGTTCAAGTTCAGAAAAACTTGCATCCGTCGTTACCACAAGACCGATGGTTGCATGTTCAAATATCACCTTTTGCGTACCGATTTCTGCCGCGCGGTCAAACGGAATTTCATAATCGTACCACGGTGTCTGCACCATGCGCGCCTGCCCGTCCTCCGTATGTCCGACTGCGCCGTCCACCATATAACCGACACAGTCAATCATGCGTACACGCATCGTCAAACCGTCAGCATATGTCAGTTCCACGGCCTTATTAGGAACAAATTTCGGTTCCGTAGTCATAATGGTTTTACCTGCCGCACTCTGCGGCAGTTCGTCACGCGCTCGAGCTGCCGCAAATGCATCGCTCATTTCCGGCAGCACCAGCGTATCCATAAACTTCTTAATTAAGGTCGATTTTCCCGTACGCACGGGACCGACCACGCCGATGTAAATGTCGCCCTGCGTACGCTGAGCAATATCCTGATAGATGTTCATAACCCTCCGACCTTTCCGTTTGCAAATTCTAAGCGCTGTTGCTTTTGTACATATATATTTTGCCTGTCCCCGGATTATGAATTTTTTACATAAAAAAAGAAGAGCCTCAGCTCTTCTTTAACTGTTTCTGATATTTTATGTATGCGGCGATGTAAGAAACCAACGCCATATAGTTCACGCCGACAATCGAAACCGCCACCCAAAAGGCATGAAACTCGCCAAGCGGAATTACACGAGGAAACAATAAAATCAAAGTGCAGGTGAAACTCACAAAACAAGCAATCTTGCCAAACCAATTTGCCTGCGTAATGATACCGCTTTTATAAAGCACCAGCGCACCGATGCCCAGCAAAAGTTCCTTAATGCCGACCAAAATCACAACCCAAGCCAGAGAGTAGTGTGTGTGAAATGCCAAACAAATGAGCGCCGTAAGTTGCATAGCTTTGTCTGCAATCGGGTCAAGCGCTTTGCCCAAATTTGTAACCATATTAAATCTTCTGGCGATAAACCCGTCGAGCACATCCGTAACAAAGGCGACAACCAAAACCGCCATAGCATAATACTGCGCTCCTACAACCGGCATCATATACACCAGCAAAAATACAGGCATCAGACAAAGTCTTATACAGGTCAGTATGTTTGGTATGCTCATACCAATCCCTCCCCAAAAAGATTTACCAACTCATTACCTTGCAAAGACGAATTAAATCCGGATTTAACTCCTTCTTCATAGCAAGACCTTCATCAATATCCACATCACAGACTCTGTGATTTTTCACGACAATGACACGATTGGATTTTCCCTCCATCAACGCCTCAACAGCCTTTAAGCCCATTTCACTTGCACGCACACGATCTTCTACCGTCGGCGAGCCGCCGCGCTGCATGTGTCCCAAAATCGTTGCGGTGGTTTTAATGCCCGTGCGGTTTTCAATCTCTGCCGCCATTTCCATCGCACCGCCGACACCCTCGGCAACAATCACAAGATAATGCGTTTTCCCGCGGTTTTTGCCTTCGATAATCGGGCGCAATACATCTTCGTCAAAATCAAATTTCTTTTCCGGAATAATTACGGCTTCCGCCCCGCAGGCAATGCCGGCATGCACGGCAATGTAGCCCGCATCACGCCCCATAACCTCGATAACGGAACTGCGCTCATGGCTCGTTGCCGTATCACGAATTTTGTCAATCGCATCCTTGGCGGTATTGAGCGCCGTATCGTAACCGATGCAATACTCCGTACAACCGATGTCATTGTCAATCGTTGCCGGGATACCAACAGTTTTCACGCCGGCTTTTGCCAGGTCACGCGCACCGCGAAAAGAACCGTCTCCTCCGATAACCACCAGACCGTCGAGTCCAAAGATTTTCGCAATCTCCGCACCGCGTTGTACACCCTCCGGCGAAGAAAATTCCGGACATCTTGCCGTTTGCAGAATTGTACCGCCGCGCTGGAGCGTTTCCGATACACTTCTCGCATTCATTTCAAATATATCACCGTTAATCAGACCTTTATAGCCTTTGCGAATACCCATGACCTGAATACCGTTGTACACTGCGGTTCGCACAACACTTCGCACGGCTGCATTCATACCCGGCGCATCACCGCCGCTGGTAAGCACACCGATTTTCTTTATCGTTGCCACTCGTATCTCCTCCTTAAAAGTCCGTATCAATAATCACTTCGTGCGCTTGTGCAACCTCAGCTTCCGGCACGAGCACCTCAATGCTCCCGTCCTCTGCGGTGGCCGCATCGTATAACGGATGCAAACGCGCAATAATGCCTTTATCTTCCAAAAGTTCTTTGAGTCGTTTTGCAACTGCTTTGCTTCTGGCAATATAAATCACTGTCCACATGGATAAAATCTCCTCCAAGATAAGAGATAAACTCAAACTTATCTACCATTTTACACCAAATTATCGCAAAATGCAACTTTTAATTATTTATACTTTACGCAATCTTCTCCCAAAATGGCGGAAAGTTCCTGCGTCAGCGCAGCAGAGGCATCGCACCAAAGTTCCCGGCTCGTATATTTAATTTCGCTTGTTTTTTCGAAAAATATACATACCGGCGTTTCGCCGCCATGTGCCGAAATCACCTTTTTAACCGCACGCCACGCCGCCTCGTTGCCCGCTTTGATTTTGATGAAAAGTTTTTGCGTTTTTTGCGTGCCGAGCACCTGCTCCATCGGTGTAATGTTTTCTAAAATCAATTTCGGTGCCTCGTCTTCACGCAGGCTGACACGCGCTTTGATAAACACGATTTCATCCTCATTCATCATTGCGGCGCACGCCTCATATTTTTTAGGGAATACAATTACATCCAGACTTCCGTACAAATCTTCAAACCGCAAAAACGCCATCATGGTTGCGCTCTTCGTGGTTTTATTGCGGCGCGCGGTAATGATGCCGCCGACCGTAACCATATCGCCGTCTTTAAAACGCCCGTCCTGTGCAATGACATAATCTCCACTCTCATCCTGTGTGGCGAGCGCATTGATTTCGCCTAAGTTTGCATTGGAAAATCGCAAAATGATATCTTTGTAATCATCGAGCGGATGCCCCGACAAATACAGACCTATGGTTTCCTTTTCCATCGCCAAAAGGTCGCGCTTTTCATATTCCGGCAGCGGCGCAAACGCATCGTCTGCCTTTGCTTGTGCCGGCTCATCATCAAAGAGGGAAAGTTGACCCTCCAGCACATCTTTATTGCCTGCACTGATGGTGCCCACCAGATGCTCGTAGGTGCCCATCAAAGTAGCACGGGTATGCCCAAGCGAGTCAAACGCACCACACCGAATTAAGTTTTCAAGCGAACGCTTATTTAAGTCGCTTTGCGCCATGCGCTCGGCAAAATCCGTAAATCCCTTAAATTCACCGCGCACTTCACGCTCCTCGGCAATCTGCACCAAGAGTCTGTGGCCGACATTTTTTACCGCCTCTAATCCGAAGCGGAGATTGCCGTCCTCTACAGTAAAACCATAAAAACTCTTGTTGATATCCGGCGGCAGAATAGAAATGCCCATGCGTTCACATTCAAAAATATAGCCCACCGTTTTGTCGGTATCGCTCATGGTAGAACTAATGAGCGCCGCCATATATTCCGCCGGATAAAATGCCTTTAAATATGCCGTCTGATAAGCAACCACCGCATATGCCGCCGCATGCGACTTGTTAAATGCGTAACTTGCAAAGTCCATAATTTCATCAAAAATGCTCTTTGCTACCTCTTCCGAGATGCCTCGTGCAATCGCACCTTCGATGACAACATTTCCGTCCGCATCCTTTAAGCCGTAAATAAAATTCTGTCGCTCAATTTCCATT
This sequence comes from Clostridia bacterium, assembly GCA_045578865.1. Lineage (GTDB taxonomy): Bacteria > Bacillota > Clostridia > UBA1381 > UMGS1253 > RGIG2041. The sequence goes on from JAZNLB010000017.1 coordinate 32,202, forward strand.
ACATCGTGCTTTTTCTTGCTCATCGCTCGGCGCAAAAGGTCTGCCTTGCCCAAAGAGTATCCCGCAAGTTTCTGCACAATTTGTAATACCTGCTCCTGATAAATAATACAGCCGTAGGTTACATCTAAAATGGATTCAAGCATTGGATGCTTATAGGTGATTTTATCCGGATGGTTTTTATTTTTGATATAACGCGGAATCTGCTCCATCGGACCGGGACGGTACAAAGAAATTCCTGCAATAATATCTTCAAGCGATGCCGGCCGAAGTTCCTTCATAAAGTCACGCATGCCGGCACTTTCCAACTGGAAAACACCCGAGGTTTCGCCCGAGGAAATCAGTTCAAATACCTCTTTATCCATATAGTCAAGTTTAGAAAGGTCCGGTGCACTGCCGCGCGTTTTTTTAATATTTTCAAGCGCGTTGGCAATCACGGTTAAGTTGCGAAGCCCCAGAAAGTCCATTTTCAGAAGGCCCAGATCGCTTAAATTGTCCATGTGATACTGCGTAGTAATCACATCTTTTGCAAATTGAAGCGGTACCTGATGTGAAACAGGCTCGCCTGCGATTACGACACCCGCCGCATGTACGCCGCTGTGGCGAGGCAACCCTTCTATCGCCTTCGCAGTATCTAAAAGTTCGTGTATACTTTCTTCTTGCTCATAAAGTTCATGCAATTCCGGATTGATATCAACGGCTTTTTCAATGGTCATCTTCAAGTCAAACGGCACCAGTTTTGCCACACGGTCCACCGTTGCAAGCGGTACATTTAACGCTCTGCCCACATCGCGAATGGCAGCGCGCGCTTTGAGCGTACCAAAGGTGATAATCTGCGCCACACGGTCAGCACCATACTTACGATTTACATAATCAATCACTTCACCGCGGCGCTCAATGCAAAAGTCGGTATCAATATCCGGCATACTAACACGCTCCGGATTTAAGAACCGCTCAAAAAGCAGATTATAGCGCAGCGGGTCAATGGTTGTAATATCAAGCGTATATGCAACGATACTGCCCGCACCCGAGCCTCTGCCCGGACCGACTGCGATGCCGTTATCCTTGGCATATTTGATAAAATCCCATACAATTAAGAAGTAGTCCACATAGCCCATCGACGAAATTACACCGAGTTCATACTCCAAGCGGTCTGTGTGCACCTTCGTCACTTCGCCGTACCGCTTTGCAAGCCCCTCTCGACACAATTTTTCCAGATAGGACTGCGAGGTATAGCCTTCCGGCACATTAAATTTTGGCAGATGCACCTGCGTAAAATCAAAATCATAATTGCAGCGTTCGGCAATTTTGTTTGTGTTCTCCACTGCCTCAGGCACCCAAGAAAACAGCTGGGCCATTTCAACGCCGCTCTTCAAATAAAACTCGTCAGAACCAAACCGCATGCGGTCAGGGTCCTCAACGGTTTTTCCCATCTGGATACACATCAGCACATCCTGATACTTTGCATCCTCTCTGCGGATATAATGCAAGTCGTTTGTACACACAAGCGGCGCATCAATTTCGCGCGCCAGGCGCACAAGCGCAGGATTGGTTTTCTTTTGCTCCTCCAGCCCGTGATCCTGTAATTCTATATAATAATTTTCCTTGCCGAAAATGCGCTGATAGTAAAGCGCCGTCTGTCTGGCACCTTCATAATCTCCGTCTAAAAGCATGCTCGGAAGCTCGCCCGCCAGACACGCAGACAGACAAATAAGCCCCTCACTGTGCCTCTCTAATAGTTCTTTGTCCACGCGCGGCTTATAGTAAAAACCTTCCGTATACGCATCCGATACCATTTGGATTAAATTTTTGTAACCAATCTCATTTTTGCATAGTAAAACAAGATGGTGGTTGCGCGCATCCATCTCATGTGCTTTATCAAAGCGCGTGCGCGAACATACATAGACTTCACAACCGATAATTGGTTTAATGCCCGCTGCCTTTGCTGCCTTGTAAAAATCAACAGCGCCGTACATCACACCATGGTCGGTAATGGCAATGGCATCCATATTCATCTGCTTGGCGGTCTCCACCAGTTTTTTTACCGGCGCAGCACCGTCCAAGAGCGAATACTCCGTATGTACATGTAAATGTGTAAATTTTACGGTTTCCATCATAGCGTTTTTCCTTTGTTACAAACTTTCTCCGATTTCAATAAGTTTAGCCAGTCGGTGATTTGCACCCGATTTTCCAATCGGCGGCGACAAAAGGCCCGCCAATTCCGATAACGGCAGTTCTGGATTTTCCATACGCACCTGTGCCATCTGTGCAAGTTGCGGCGGTAAGGCCTCCAGTCCGATAACACGCTCAATTTTTGCAATCGCTGCCAGTTGGCGCTGCGCCGCATTCATCGTTTTTGCGATGTTTGCACTGTCGCAGTTGAGTTGACGGTTAACGCGATTTCGTACCTCGCGTTCGATTTTAATGTTGTAATAATCCATCATCGTCAGCCCTGCACCGATTAAGCCCAAAAGTTCAGCAATCGCTTCGCTGTCCTTTATATACACCACAAAATGATTTTTCCGAACGGTCATGCCGGCGAGGTAACCCTGCGCTGCCAGAAGTTGCATTAAATCCTCTGCCAACTTCGCCTGGGCGGTCGTAAACTCCATATGATAATTCTTTTCCGGGTCTGCTACTGAACCGCCGCCTAAAAAAGCGCCGCGCAAAAACGATGCCACACAACAAGCAGTCTGTCTACCCGCTTTTTCCGGTATCAGCGCATCGCTGATGCCAACCGTGCGTAAAAACTGTTGTGCATTCTCTGCTTCCACTACCACGCCAAACAGACCGCCTGCTTTTTGAGGCGGTTCCATAGTGACTACCTTCGTCAAAGTCACCTCACGGATGAGCGCACATATTCTGTCTGCTATATTTTTATTTTCAATGGCAAAACGAATGCGCCCTTTGCGCTTTGCGCCTGCAAAGCAAACGAGGGCTGCAAGCTCGCTTTGCTTGCAGCACCATGTCTCCGCTTCTACCTTGCACAATGCATTTTTCGTTTCAGTCGAAAAGGTCATTTTTTAAACCTCTCTTTGAATATCGCGATGTGTGACTACCGCATTATAACCGTTTTCTTTTAAGTATTTATAAAGCTCCATCGCCAGCGTAACACTTCGATGATGCCCACCTGTACAACCAATACCGATAACCAGTTGGCTCTTTCCCTCTTCAATATAATACGGAATCAGATAGGTTACCATATCCTTTAATTTTTCCAAAAAGGTTTGTGTTTGCTCAAATTTCAAAACATACGAAGACACATTTTCCTCCAACCCCGTATGATTCTTTAAACTGTCCTTATAGTACGGGTTTGGCAAAAAGCGCACATCAAACACGAGGTCGCCGTCGATGACAATGCCGTATTTAAAACCAAACGATGTGACATTGATGACCAGCGAACGCGCTTCGCTATCCTCGGATACAATTTCACGAACGGTCTCTTTGAGCTGAATTGTACTTAAATTGGAGGTGTCGATAATGTGGTTGGCCTTGTTTTTGACATAATCCAAAATTTCTCGCTCTCTGCGGATACCCTCTATGAGCCTGCCGTCTCGTGCGAGCGGATGCATTCTGCGGCTTTCTTTATAGCGCTTCACAAGCACATCGTCCTTGGCATCCAAAAACAAAATATCATAGGTGTAGCCCGATGCTTTTAAGTTATTTAATTCATTAAACAGTTCGGAAAACATATCGCCGCCACGAATATCAATAACCATGGCCACTTTATCGATTTTACCATTCGAGGCATAGAAAATCTCCGCCAGCTTCGGAATCAACGCCGGCGGCATATTGTCGATGCAATAATAATCCATATCCTCCAGGCAACGAATGACTTGCGTTTTGCCCGCACCGGACAATCCTGTTATAATAATAAACCGCATTGTCTGCTCCTCCTTAGTTTTTCTTCCTTCTTAAAATCCTAACATCCGGACTTCACACTCTAAATCCACACCAAAATTTTCTTTTACTGTTTTTTGTATATGTGCAATCACCGCACAAACATCTTTCGCCGTTGCGCCGCCCTTGTTGACAATAAAACCTGCGTGCTTTTCCGACACGCTTGCGCCACCGACCGTATAACCTTTCAGGCCGGACTGCTCAATGAGCGCACCGGCAAAATGCCCCTCAGGCCGTTTGAACACCGAGCCGCAACTTGGATATTCCAGCGGTTGCTTATCGTTTCTTTTCTTCGCAAATACCGCCATCGCCTCACGAATGGCAGCTTTATCGCCCGGCGTTAAACTAAACACTGCCTCCAATACGATATAGCCGCGTTTTAAATAGATACTGCTCCGATAACCATACTCGCTTTCCTGCGGCGTCAAACAAAGCACTTCTTCCGTTAGCGGATCGTAACATGTTACACATTCGAGCACTTCTGCAATCTCGCCGCCGTACGCGCCTGCATTCATCGCCACAGCACCGCCAACATTACCGAAAATGCCCGAAATCGGCTCCATGCCGCCGAGCGCATTTTCCGCCGCAAACGCCGCCGCCCGAGAAAGCGCCACGCCTGCGCCCGCAATAATACGATTGTCCTCTACTCGAAGCGCACGCATATTTTTGCCACAGATAAGCACTACGCCCCGAATGCCGGCATCACTTACCAAAAGATTGCTGCCACCACCAATAACCGTATACGGTATGTTGTCACGCTTGCATGCTGCAATTACTGTCCGGATTTGCTGCACACCGTTCGGAAAAACCGCGCAATCCGCATTGCCGCCAATCTGATAAGCGGTATGCAAGCGCATCGGTTCATCGTAACACGCTTCAATATTTTCTTTTGCAAGTGCGTCTTTGAAAGCCTGACTTAAAGACATAGCTGCCTCCTTAAAAATTATTCACCCAAAAGTGCCGCACCGATAATACCGGCATCATTACCAAGTTGTGCCGCCGCAATGCGTGTATGTACGCCGTTGTGCTTATAGGTTTCCGTTTCGCAGAGCTTGCGAATCGGATTGAGCAGATAGTCGCCTTCTTTGCTGATTGCACCGCCGATTAACACTACCTCCGGTTGGAAGATATTTATCATGGACGCCACACCTTCACCAACAGCACGGATGAACGCATCCACAACCGCCTGCGCGACCGGATCACCTGCTTTTGCCGCCTCAAACGATGTGCGTCCGTTCACAAGCTGTAAATCCCCACCGACTGCCTTTGCCATCTCGCAATCCGGATTTTCTTTGATTGCCTTTTTTGTTTCACGAATCAGTGCGGAAACGGAAGCCTCGGTTTCCCAACAACCGTATCTGCCGCAACCACACTTGTTTTTGCTGTTTTTATCTACCTGAATATGCCCGATTTCCGCACCGACACCATTAAATCCCTCGTAAATTTTACCGTTTAAAATGATGCCGCCGCCAACACCCGTACCGAGCGTTACAAAGAGCATGCTCTCCATCTCTTCGCCAATAACCTTGTATTCACCGAACGCCGCTACATTGGCATCATTGCCGAGGTATGCCGGCACACCGGTTTCGTTTGTAATGATTTCACAAATGTGCGTATCGTTAAAATTGATGTTCGCAGAAAAGGCGCAAATGCCTGTTTTTGAATTACAAGAACCCGGACATCCGACTCCGATACCCTTGATATCTTTTATATCATAGCCGTTTTCTTTCGCAAGGGCGCTGGCAAGTTGCGCCATCGACTTTGCAATTTCATCGCCCGGACGCTGTGCATCCGTAGGCGCAGTCTTTGTTGCCACAATTTTATAACTTTCATCTACAAGACCTGCCTTAATCGACATGCCTCCCAGGTCAATGCCTATATACATTTTACTATCCTCCCGTTTTTCTATTCCTCCTGCGGCTGATTTCGTTCAAGCTCAGCCATCAGTCGGTCATCCATTTCTTTTGCTGCGTTGTAACCCATCTTCTTTTGACGGTTGTTCATCGCCGCAACCTCTACAATCACCGCCAGATTTCTGCCCGGTCGAACCGGAACGGTAAGCGAAGGAACATTGATACCTAAAATATTGGTGTATTCCTCTTCAAGTCCCAAACGGTCATACTGCTTTCCATCCTCCCAAGGCTCTAACTGAATGACCAAATCGATTTTCTCCGTTACCTTGACTGCGCCCATACCATATAAGCGGCGAATGTCTACAATGCCGATACCTCGAAGTTCGATAAAATAGCGGATAATATCCGGCGCAGACCCTACAAGCGTTTTATCAGACACGCGTTTAATTTCTACTGCGTCATCTGCAACAAAGCGATGTCCGCGTTTTACAAGCTCCACGGCACATTCACTTTTGCCGACGCCGCTTTCGCCCAAAATCAATACGCCTTCGCCGTGCACCTCCACAAGCACACCATGACGCGTGATGCGCGGTGCGAGATTTAAATTCAAATAACTGATCAGTGCCGCCGTAAAGCCCGAAGTGCTCATCTCTGTGCGACACACTGTCACATCATGTATGCGCGCCGCCTCCATAAGTTCGGGAAACATTTCCATACCGCGCGTAACCACGAGCAACGGGATGCCCGTCGATAAAAGTTTGTCAAAACATTCCTGTCTCGCCTGTGGCGCAAATTCCTCCAAATACGACATTTCCACTTTTCCGAGAATCTGTATGCGCGACGGCTCAAAATAATCATAAAAGCCTACGATCTGCATGCCCGGTCGGTTAACCTCACTGCTGATAATCTTGACTTGTGCCGCATTGGTCGCACGATAACAGGTTTCCAGGTGAAACTCCTCAATCAACGATTCAAGTCCGATGGAATATCCGGAATTGTGCATCTTCGTCGCCTCCAGTACTTCATAATAAAATATCTATACTTATACAATTTTATTATATACGATTTTTTCTGTTTTTTCAACGAAAAAATCAATTTTTTACAGAAAGATTCTATTGCAATTTTGCACACAAGAAAACGGATGCAAGCAATCTTGCATCCGTTTTGAAATTAAAGATATTCTACGGCTGAGTACGCTCGTCCACAACCACAATTAAATTTTTGAGTGTGCCCAGATACATGTGTGCAAATACGCGCGATGCATTTGCATTTGCATGCTCACCGAATTCCGCCAGTAAATTCAAATCACTCAAAAGCGAGACAGTCGTGCCGTTGTCCGTCAACTGTACATAGTACTTATACACACTTGAACCCACCTTCAACTGCAGTGCATCGGTTATATCCAGCGTCGGTGTCGCACCGGTTGTATCTACGAATTTCGGTGCAATAAAGATATATCCATCCTCTGTTACCTTTGATACTGTACCATAGATGGTCTTAAAGTAATGAACACCGCCTTCATTTTTTATCTCGTTATTGTTTTCGATGTATTTATCTACTTTTGTGCCTTCAACCAGATTTGCTACATCCAACTCATGTGTGCCTGTATTTGCACGACCAAGTTTGCAAATGCGTCCGTCACTATCGAAACCGAAACGCAGCACATCACCCGGCTTTATTGTATTATACGGCGCTCCCACATTTTCGGTTTCATAAGTCTTTAACTGACCGTTTTCATAAACTTCAATCTCAAAGACAATCGTTTCTTCCTCAAACTTTGTGCTGATTTTTTCTTTCACACTCTTGACAACACGCAACGATGTTGCTGTATCTACCGTAGTTTCCGCAGAAACCGCTGCTGCATTATAAACCAATATAACCTTTGCCACATTCGAATCGTTCATATCGTATGCAGCGATTTTGTACTTCGTATTGTTCTTAAAGTAGGATGTCGCAGTCGAACGCTTGTACTCAGTTTCACTTCCACGGTTGTCCGGAACGACCAGCACAAGCGTAGAACTATTCACATATACCTTTCCTTCAAAGCCATTGGCCGTATTGTATTTATACTCTGTTTTCTCTAAGCCGGTAACCAATGCATCCGTTGATATGTTTTTTCCGATTTTTATGCTTCCGTCACCTGATAGGGAAACTGTTGTAATGGCAGTGATTTCGCCTGCGCTGTTTTTCACATAACGAATCAACTGTGCATATTCTGCACCGCTGGCATCTTCATTGGCTTTAATTTTGGGCGCAGTTGTTGCGAGTGCATCAAGCACAGCGCTCCCGTCCGTCTTCGTGCTACCGTTTACCTTAACGGTTCTTGCACAGTTTACCTTTGTCGGTTTGGACGGCGTGCCACTCAAATTCAACAATTTTAAAACTGCACGGTCGTTATCAATCCCTGCCAGTGTAACATAGGCGTAGGCACCCGCATCTTCTACGGTAATTTTCGCCGCACATATGCGGCCATTTTTATCCAGATAGAAGGTGCCTTCCGCACCGATTTTCGGTGCAACAGTTCCTTTTGCAACCTGCGCTTCAAATACATCCGTCGTCGGATATGCCTTTCCGTCAATCACATAACTGCCGTTGCTACCGCGTTCTTTAATTTTTCCCTTCACGGTTTTTGAACTGATATAGACTTTAAACTTCTTGCCTGTTTTGTCAGCCGCAACAGAAACCACCTGCATTGCCTTGATGTCCTCTATTGTCACCTCTGCACCGGTTTGTGCATTGTAAAACTCTGCCGTGACATTGCGCGCATACGGATCAATGCGTACTGACTTGCCGGAAACATAATTATCATAGATAATATAATTATTTGCATCTACCGCATCCGAAGTCTGCACAGCACTTTTTACAACATAAATATCATAATCTTCTATGAAAATCGAGTCAAACTTTCTGTCGCCCGTGCTTTCAACTAAGCGCACTTCACCGTCAACAAAGGCATCGCTGTCCGGATCTAACCAAGCAGACAAATCACGCTCATCCGCCGAGCCGGATTTATAGTCGTAGAGCGAGCCGTTATACATCAAAAGTGCATCGGAGTCAATTTCATATTTTTCGGTGTCTGATTTGCCTTTTTGCACATAGGCTTCCACTTCTAAACTGCGAAAATCTACGATATCTTCAGACAAAAGGACAATTTCTTCACTCTTGGCTGCAACTTCCTTTGCATACACCAGAGCGTTTGTTTCGTCCTCCGAACCGATTTTGTAAAATCCGGATACATATTTTCCGAGCAAGTCTTTCGCTTCCGCCTTCGTCAGAAGATTATTATACGAAAAAACTTCATTTACCTGTGCAAAAGCCAGCTGGCCTGCACGCACACGAAGGGAGCTTTCAGCAAGGGCATCCGTTCCGTCTACTTGCGTCACCATATAGTTTTTAAACTGTGCATAGCCGAGTTTGTCTTTTAAAAGTGTCTTTTCCGTCCTCTTGATACTATCCTCGCCACTTTTTTCCGCAAGCTTCACTTCCAGGGAATTAAACAAAATCTGTGCAACCATCGCACGCGTTGCCGGTGCGCTGGTTTCGCTGACACTGATATTCTTCGTCAATTCCAATTCCGCCGCCTGTGCAAGATAACCGTCCGGCCAACTGCCCAACGACAATGCCGCCAACTCATAACCGAGCGCACAAACCATCATTTTGATCGCCTGTTCATAAGTTACCGGATTGTCCGGTGCGAAAGTGCCGTCACCCATACCTAAAATAATGCCCAGATTATAAGCAATTTTGATATAGCCGGAGGCCCAATGTTCACTTCCGCCGGCAGTCATATCCGTGAATATATCCTTCGCGCTTGCACTGACGGCCACGCTCTCCATACCGAGCATGCGCGCAACCACCGTTGCAAACTCTGCACGGGTAATTGTGTTTTCCGGACGAAAAGATCCATCTTCATAGCCTTTGAGCATTTTAAGTGCCACCAAAACTTCAATCGCCTCATTGTGCTCTACGCTTTCATTGACATCGATAAATCCCGCTGATGCCGGCACGGCAATCATGCCGATTAAAAGCACTGCGGAAAGTATCAACGAAAGAAGCTTCCTTGCATATTTCATATGTATTCCTCCTTCATGGGTACAATATCATAATTGTATCTTAACACGAGCCCCTTTGCACGGTCAATTACAATTATTTTACAATTTCATAATAAAAAGGATGTAAAAAGATTTTTTTACATCCTTTTTTCTTAAATCTTCTTTTTCTCCGGCATTTGCACCAGCAAAATCGCTGCAAACATTAAAATACATCCCAGAATTTCCATGCCGTTCATTCGTTCATGTAACAAAACTGCACCCGCCAAAACGGCAAATACGGACTCTAAACTCATCAAAATCGAAGCGGAGGTCGGGTCGGTATACTTTTGCCCGACAATCTGCAGGGTATATGCCACGCCACACGACATCACGCCCGAATACAAAATTGCCGTTGCACATTGCAAAATGAGCGAAAGCCTAGGTGTTTCAAGCACAAGCATCAAGACAATATTGATTGCACCGGAAACAAAAAATTGCAAACACGCCAGTTTTACACCGTCGACCTGCGGCGAAAAATAATCAATCACCAATATATGAAATGCGAAAACAAGCGCGCAAATCAGGGTAAGTACATCACCGAAGTTGATTTTTTGCATATCGCCACCCGTCAGACACAAAAGGCTTAATCCGCCGAGCGCAACCACGGCGCTGAACACTGCAATCAAACTCGGTCGTTTTTTGAAAAATAAGCCGAGAAAAGGCACCAAAATCATATACATCGCCGTAATAAAACCGCTCTTTCCCGCCGTTGTGTATTTCATGCCATAGGTCTGCAAAGTACTTGCAAGGCACAAAAGACATCCACACACAATACCGCCGAAAAGCAAGGCCTTTCCCTTTTGCTGCTCCGCCACCTTCGCTTCCGTACTCTTTGTGCGCTCTCGCACCAGTATAAACGGAATAAGCACCGCACAGCCGAGCCATGTGCGGATACCGTTAAATGTGTTTGGCTCTATGTATTCCATACCCGTGCGCTGGGATACAAAAGAAATACCCCAGATAATCGCCGTCATCATCAAAATAAGATTGCCCTTTAATTTCGTTTTGTTCATAAAATCAGCCCTTTTGAAATCATGCCTGTATATACATCCTATGCAAATTTTGTTTGCAAGAGATTTGTTTTTTCATTTTTATATTTACTTTGTCATCTTCTCCTGTTTTACCTTATGGTCAATCACATGACGGCTTGCAAGTTCACGGTGAATGTCCTCGAGCGAAATGCCCATTTCAATCATCAAAACCATTACATGATAAGCAAGGTCTGCAATTTCGTAAATCGTTTCCTTTTTGTCGTCTGCCTTTCCGGCAATGATAACCTCCGTACATTCCTCGCCGACTTTCTTTAAAATCTTGTCGATGCCCTTTTCAAACAGATAGGTTGTATATGAGCCTTCCTTTTTCTCTATCTTTCTGCCGACAAGCATTTCCATCAAACCTTCCAGCGAAAATTCGTGCAAATCCTCGCTTTCCCATACCGGATTGGTAAAGCACGAATCCGTACCCTTATGGCAAGCAGGCCCCTGTTTTTCTACAACCACAACGAGCGCATCGTTATCGCAGTCGGCAATGATGGAAACAATATTTTGCACATTACCGCTCGTTTCTCCCTTGCGCCACAATTCCTGACGGGAACGGCTCCAAAAACAAGTTCTGCCTTCTTTTATCGAAATTTCAAGGCTTTCTTTATTCATATATGCCACCGTAAGCACCTTTTTGGTTACGGCGTCTACTACAACGGCAGGAATTAAGCCTTTTTCATCAAATTTTAATTCGTTAATATTTAACATTTCTCTATGCCTCACAATCTCATATTTACACCGCTTGCTTGCAGTTTTTCTTTTAAATCCGAAATTTTCACTTCACCGAAATGGAAAATAGAAGCCGCCAAACCGGCATCTACCTTCGGCAACGCATGAAACAGTTTCACAAAATCATCTATGCAACCTGCACCGCCCGAAGCGATGACAGGTACATCCACCGCATTGCACACGGCATCGAGCATTTCCAAGTCAAAGCCCTGTTTTACGCCGTCGGTGTCAATGGAGTTGAGCACCACCTCACCTGCGCCATTCGCAACGCACCGTTTTATCCACTCAATCGCTTCCATGCCCGTGTTTTCACGGCCGCCCTTGGCAAACACGCGGAATACACCTTCCACACGCTTTACATCGGCGGAGATGACCACGCACTGGTCGCCGTAGCGTTTTGCCGCCTCATAAATCAAATCCGGATTTTTGATTGCGCCGGAATTAACACTGACTTTATCCGCACCGCATTTGAGTACCCGGTCAAAATCTTCAACCGTATTGATCCCCCCGCCAACAGTGAGCGGAATAAATATCGTGCGCGCCACCTCGCAGAGAATGTCGGTAAATAATGCTCTGCCCTCGGCAGATGCCGTGATATCATAAAACACCAACTCGTCTGCGCCGTTGTCGCTGTAATATTTTGCAAGGCTGACCGGACCCGAAACATCATTTAAGCCTTCAAAATTCACGCCCTTGACCACACGGCCGTTTTTTACATCCAGACAAGGGATAATTCTCTTGGTTATCATTTTGCCACCTCGATTGCCTCTTTTAAATCTATCGCTTGCGTATAATAGGCTTTGCCGATAATTGCGCCGTAAATATCTAACGCCGCAAGACGCTCTACATCCTCTATGCTCGACACCCCGCCCGATGCCACAATCTGCATAGCAAAACGCGCACTGAGTTCTTTATACAACTCGTGGTTTGTACCCTGCATTGCGCCGTCTTTGGAAATGTCAGTACAAATCAAGGTTTTTATACCGATTTGCTGCATTTTTTCGCAAAATGCAAAACATTCATAGTCGCTTTTTTCAATCCAACCTTTAATGGCGACATAGCCATCTTTGATGTCTGCACCAACTGCTATTTTATCGCCGTATTTTTCTACCGCCGCACACAAAAACGCTTCGTCCTGCACCGCCGCCGTACCCAAAATCACACGGTTGATGCCGGCATCTATGTATCTCTCAATCGTTTCCATACTCCGAATACCGCCGCCGATTTCGGAAAACAAATCTGTGGTTTGTATAATCTTTTTTACAATTTCCAGATTCGGTGTATCAGCGTTTTTTGCGCCCTCCAAATCCACAATATGGATATGCGTTGCGCCCTGCGCCGCAAAATCCTGTGCAATCTCCCACGGCTTATCGCTGTAAACGGTCATTTGTGCATAATCGCCTTTGAACAGACGCACCGCCTTGCCGTCATATAAATCTATCGCCGGAAAAATATGCATACCTTACGCCTCCGTTTCGCAAAAAGCCTTCAGAATATTGAGCCCCACCTTACCGCTCTTTTCCGGATGGAACTGGCAGCCATACACATTTTTATTGGCAACCGCTGCCGTTAAATCTGCGCCGTATTCCGCCGTTGCTATCACGCTTTCTTCGCAGTTTGCCCCATAAAACGAATGAACAAAATATACACTGTCGCCGTCTTTTAAATAGCGAAACAACTCATTTTTCTTCGTAAATTTCAGCCCATTCCAACCAATGTGCGGCACCTTTAAATCCGCACCGATGACATCGCGAATCGGGCGGATTTCCCCCGAAATCAGACCGAGACCTTCGTGCTCCCCGTACTCAAAACTTTTGTCAAACAAAAGTTGCATACCCAAGCAGATACCAAGCAAAGGCTTACCCTTTTTTGCTTCGGCAATCACGACTTTATCCAAACCGCTCTCTCGCAGTTTTGCCGCCGCATCGCCGAAGGCACCTACACCGGGTAATATAATTTTGTCTGCGGCGCAAATCACATCTGCATTCCCCGTAACAACCGCCTCGGCCCCGATGGCCGCAAGCGAACTTTTTAAGGAAAACAGGTTGCCCACGCCGTAATCTATAATTGCTACCAAATTAAAGCACTCCTTTAGTGGACGGAATTTCATCTGCCGCATCTTCATCAATTTTTACCGCAGCGCGCAGACTGCGCGCCACCGACTTAAACGCACCCTCGATAATGTGGTGCGTGTTCGTACCCGCCATCTGCTTAATGTGCAGTGTCACCTGTGCGTTGCGAACAAAGCCGAGCCAGAACTCTTCAACTAGTTCGGTATCAAAAGCGCCAACCTTTGCCGTAGCAAGTTCAAGGCCGTACGCCAGATAACTTCTGCCCGAAAAATCCACCGCAGATAAAATCAGCGCCTCATCCATCGGAAGCATCATACTTCCGTAACGCACAATACCGCGCTTTTCACCGAGCGCCTCATAAAAAGCCGCACCAAGACAAATGCCGATATCCTCTGCCGTGTGGTGGTCATCAACATAGGTATCCCCCTTGCAGACAAGCGTCAAATCAAAACGACCATGTTTGGCAAACAAAGTCAGCATATGGTCTAAAAATCCGCAACCTGTGTCGATTTCACTTTTACCCGTGCCGTCAATATTAAGTTTCAGGGTAATGTCGGTTTCCGCCGTTTTGCGGTTTATCTCACTTGTACGAAGCATTGTAATCCCTCCAAAATTTTTGTAATTTCCGAAATCAGACTTTCCATTTGTTCTTTTGTTCCGATACTGATGCGGTTAAACGCACAAATCTCCGCTTTTTTAAAATGGCGTACCAAGATGCCGGCTTCCTTTAATTTTAAATATAACTCCTCGCCGCCGATTTTATCGTGCTTGGCAAATACAAAATTCGTCTTACTGTCGAGCACCGTAAAACCGAGTCCGCGAAGCGCCTTAGTGGTATATTGGCGGTTTTCGATAATCGTTTGGCAGTTTTTGATATTGTATGCATCATCTTCGATACAACCCAGACCTGCCGCCTGCGTGCAGGAATTGACATTGTAGGGATTGGTCGAATACTTAATTGTATTTAAATCCGCAATCAACGCCTTGCAACCCACGCCGAAGCCCAGTCGTGCGCCCGCCATTGAACGGGATTTGGAAAATGTCTGTGTAACGAGCAGGTTGTCGTATTTGTGAATTAAATCTACACAACTTTCACCGCCGAAATCGACATACGCTTCATCGACAATGACGACATTTTCCGGATTGCTTTCGATGATTTTTATAATGTCAGACTTTGCAAGCGCAATCCCTGTTGGTGCATTCGGATTGGCAATCACAATGGTTTTGTTTATGCCGATGTAATCATTTACATCTATAGTAAAATCGCTTTTGAGCGGGATTTCTTCATAGGGGATACAATTTAACTGTGCAAAAACCGGATAAAAACCATAGGTGATATTTGCAAACACTACCGGATGCGTTTCATCGCAAAACGCCATGAAGGCGAAATTTAAAATTTCATCCGAGCCGTTGGTTAAAAGCACCTCATCAGAATCGACACCCAACCGCTCTGCTACCGCTTGCGTTAATTTTTTTGCAGTCGGGTCACAGTAAAGTTGCAGTTGCTTTGCCGCCTCGGCAGCATATGCCTGCGCCTTTTTGCTCGGCGGAAACGGCGACTCATTCGTATTTAATTTTATATAACTTTTTCGTTGCGTCGGTTGCTCTCCCGGCGTATATGCCTCCAGAGAATTCAAACGCGCGCTGAAAAATCTGCTCATATATTTCACTCCTCAAAGCGAACGGTTGCGCTCTTGGCGTGCGCCGTCAGCCCCTCTTTTTCAGCAAAGTAGGCAACATCATCTGCCACGCGCGAAAGTGCCTCCTTTGTGTAGTATGTGTATTGTGTCTTTTTTACAAAATCATCTACCGAAAGCGGACTGGAGAATTTCGCCGTGCCGCAAGTCGGCAATGTGTGATTCGGTCCGGCAAAATAATCGCCGAGCGCCTCGGGGCAATTTCGGCCCATAAAAATCGAGCCTGCATGACGAATGGCATCTAAGTAATCAAACGGATTTCCCACGCAGAGTTCCAGATGCTCCGGCGCAATATCGTTTGCAATTTCAATCGCACGCATCAAGGTGTCCGCAACAATGATTTTACCGTTTGTATCAATGGAGGCTCTTGCAATATCCGCACGCGAAAGTTGCGGTATCTGCACTTCAAGTTCATCACGGACCGCTCTGGCAAGGTCCATGCTGTCCGTCACCAATACTGCGCTCGCCATTTTATCATGTTCCGCCTGAGAAAGCAAGTCAGCGGCAACATGTTTCGGGTTCGCCGCGCCATCCGCAAGCACTAAAATTTCGCTTGGGCCGGCAATCATGTCAATGGATACCGCACCGAATACCTGCTTTTTCGCTTCGGCAACATAAGCATTGCCCGGACCGACAATCTTGTCCACCTTCGGCACACTTTCCGTGCCGTAAGCAAGTGCGGCAATCGCCTGTGCACCACCCAATTTAAAGATTCTATCCACGCCGGCAATGGATGCCGCCGCCAGAATTACGGGATTGATTTTTCCGTCCTTGCCCGGAGGCGATACCATAACCACTTCGCGTACACCTGCAATTTTGGCAGGCACGGCATCCATCAAAACTGTGGACGGGTAAGCCGCTGTGCCACCCGGCACATACAACCCCGCACGGTCAACGGGCGTGACTTTTTGTCCAATGATGATGCCTTCTTCGTCCTG
The DNA here is from genome assembly GCA_045578865.1 of Clostridia bacterium. Lineage (GTDB taxonomy): Bacteria > Bacillota > Clostridia > UBA1381 > UMGS1253 > RGIG2041. The sequence goes on from JAZNLB010000017.1 coordinate 48,519, forward strand.
AATGACAAAACCTGTACGCACCTGCTTTTCATGAAATTTACGAATATTTGCCGCCGCTTTTTCTAAGATGTCCAGAAATTTCGGCTCCACGGATGCGCGCGCCTCTTCTATTTCCGCTTTGGTAACTGCAAGCGCAGAAAGTTTCGCACCGTCAAATTTTTCACAGTACTTAAACAAAGCCTTATCTTTGTTTTTGCGTACATCCTCTATAATTTCACTGACCGTTTTTTCTACACCTTCGCTCGAAGTCGAACGGATAAAAATTTCGCTGTGGTCTATTTCGGCATATTTTAAAATTCGAATCATTTTTCTGCCTCCACCTGCGCGCCAAGGCTGTCAATAATCTGCTGCATCAGCGCATTTTTAAACTTAAAACTCGGTTTGTTTGCAATCAGCCTTGCACTGATGGGCATAATGGTTTCAAACACTTCCAAATCATTTTCCTTTAAGGTTGTGCCCGTTTCCACAATATCCACAATCACATCGGAAAGGCCTAAAATCGGCGCAATTTCAATCGAGCCGTTTAAGTGAATGATGTCAATATCTCTGCCCTGTGCGGCATAGTATACTTTTGCAATATTGGTAAACTTTGTTGCTACACGCAAGGTCTTTTCCGTATTGTCACGAAAACCCTTTTTCGCGGCGACTGCCATACGGCACTTGCCCAAATTCAAATCCAGAAGTTCGTACACATCCGGCGCATACTCTGCCAAAATATCCTTGCCCGCCACGCCGATATCCGCCGCACCGCGCTCTACATAAATGGCTACATCAGATGGCTTTACCCAAAAGTAGCGCACCTGCTTTTCCTCATTTTCAAAAATCAACTTGCGCCCCGGCTCATGGATTGCGGGACATTCAAAGCCTGCCTTTTCAAACATGGCGTATACCTTTTCGCCAAGTCTGCCCTTCGGCAAGGCGATATTAAGCATTGTTTTCAAGAATCTCCAGTCCCTTCTCCTGCAATTTTAAAAGTTGTTTATACTGCAATTTTTCCGGAAGCGCCGCCGTTGCCAATACACGCTTGCCTCCTGCGGTCATCAGGCGCACCGCCGCACTGATGGCACCTACATCCGCGCCTTCGTCGTATAAAATCACGGCATCCACATCGTATTTTTTTTCCTCTGCGGTCAAGCGCTCAAGCAAGTCTAGATACACCGCAAAGCCGATGGCGTGCGATTTTCTGCCCATTTTCTGCATCAACTTGTCATACGCACCGCCCGACAAAATACCCGTCGGTATGCCTTTCACAAAACCGCAAAACACAATGCCGTTATAGTAGTTTTGGTTGTTGAGTACAGAAAAGTCTACATAAACATTTTTTTCACAGCCGTTATCCTTTAAAAACTCTGCCATGCGTGAAAGCTGTGCAATCGCCGCACTCATTTTTTCGCTCACGGAAAGCGGTTTTAAATCTTCCAGCACATCCGCAAGTTTTCCGTAAGTGGAGGCAAGTGTTTTTAAAAGCGTGCCGTCTGCCCCAAGCTCAGCGCATAGCGCATCAATGCCGTGCAAATTTTTTTCGCCGATTTTCTCCAAAAGCGCCTTTTGCCTCTCGGCATCCGCACCGATGGCCAAAATCGCCTCGGACACAATGTCCATGTGCGATACATCTAAAATATAATCCGGCGAAATATGCGCCAGACTTTGCGCCGCCAGCATCACGGTTTCAAAAATGCAATAGTCGTCAATATCGCCGATGCATTCCAAGCCCACCTGCATAATTTCCTGAAAGGCATTGTTTTTCTTGGAAACACGGTATACATTTTCATTGTAGTACACCTTCTGCACGCCGCCTGGCACATCCTTGCCGTTTTTGATAATCGACAAAGTTACATCCGGCTTTAATGCAAGCAGTTTGCCGTCCGTGTCCGTAAAAGTAATAATGTTGTCGGATACGAGGTAATCTTTATTTCGCACATACAAATCGTACGCCTCAAACTTGCTCATCTTATACTGCGTATAGCCGTACAGACTATATAATGCGCGCAAATCAAAAATCGCCTTTTCTTCATTTTTCAATACATTGCGATTCAAGTCCATCTCAGTTGTCCTCCTTTAAGCGCTCCAATGCGGTCTTGTACCCGTCGTTGCCGTAAATAAGGCATTTGTTGACACGGCTGATGGTCGCCGTGCTTGCGCCGGTCTTTTTGGAAATCTCCAGATAACTGATGTTCTGACTTAAAAGTTCCGCAACCTCCAAACGCTGAGAAATATCCTGAATTTCCTTAATGGTGCAGATATCTTCAAAAAAATTATAGCACTCGTCCAAATCCTTTAAATTCAAAATCGCTTGAAACAGGCGTTTCGTTGCCTCTGTGTCCAAATGTTTCATCTCCGTACATCTCCTTCAATTTAACATATTAGTATTTTAGCACGCTAAACTGTGAAAGTAAAGTCTTTTTCAAAAAAAGAAGAGATTTTTGTGGGAATGTATAAAAAAAGCAACCGAAAACACCTGTCTTTCGGTTGCTTTTTTATAAAGGGCATCCTTTTTATTTCTTTTTTCGCTTATGCTTTTTCTTTTTTTCGGGTGCGTTTTTGCCCAGATTTGCGCCGATACCGCCCGTCAATGCGCCGATGACAAGCAAAGCAAGTGCGCGCAAAGAAAAACCGTCCGCACCCATCAGCACGGAAACCAAATGCAAAAGAAGATAATACAAAGCGCCGCTAAGCGCGCCCGTCAAGAAGCTTCCGCCCACCTTATGTACCAAAAAACGCACGGCAGAAAACAACGAAAGCAATGAAAGCACTGTTACCACAGGCGCAATCCATTTTTCCGAAACATTTCCCCAGTGCATCACCGCCGCAAAAACGCTCAGAAACAAAAATGTCAACGCCAAAGCACCAACCAGCGCCACGCCTGTCCATAATGCGTGCCTGCCCAACCGGCCCGTCTCCGTTTCCGATTGCACCTTCTGAAAAACTGACATAAAAAAACCTCCGAATACAAGATACTATACTGTATTCGAAGGCGTTTTCAATTATGCCTCTGTTGTTTCATCCGAAGCTTCGGTTTCTGCAACCGGAGCTGCTTCTTCCTTCACTTCTGCCTTTTTCACAACATCGCGCACGGCCCACTTGTTAAAGCGGATAACGCTCTGCTCATTTGCATTGCCCGTCTTACCGGTTTGCAAGTAAATTTCATCTTCCTTTACCTTTACAATCTTACCTACGATACCGCCGATGGTAGTAATCACATCACCAACTGCGAGCGCCGCAAGCATCTGCTTGGTTTCCTTTTCCTTTTTCTTCTGCGGGCGAATCATCAAAAAGTACATGATTGCAAAAAATACAACCAGCATAACAATCGGGGAAACTGCATTCGGATCTAACATGTTAACCTCTCCATTCTTTGCCAAAAACGGCCATTTATTCTATGTTTTGCACATATTGCTATAATTATACAACACCTTGTAATGTTTTGCAAGATAAAAAGCGAAAAAAGCCGATGCTTTCAAATTGACACAAGCACGCAGGCATGTTACAATAATGTCGTAGTTAGGGGGCTGACAACTTTGAAAAAACTGTTCTGTATGTTTTTAGTATTTGTGTTGCTTTTTGTACCGCAAGCGCAGGCGGAAGACTATATGTACTTTTCCTCAGGGGAAATGACGCTGACAGATGGTATAGACACGGACCGCATGGCGCATCTCGGCGGCGTATATTATGCAGCCGACCGTCAGGGCAAACTTTGGATGACACAAATTTTCACAGATTGGATTTTAGTAAATACCGCTCCGCAGGGGTGCCGTCTTATTGCGGGCAACCCCAAGGCGGACAAGTTGGTGATTTATGCACAAAATACGCTTTTTATCAGTTATGACGGCGTGAAATTTACGCCGATAAAAGAACTCACACAAGATACTGTCGTACTCTACAACTGCGGTTTATATACCGCGATGCACAAAACTGAGAGCGGATTTGCGCTCGAATACAGTTTCGATGCGCTAAACTGGTATGTTTTCCCTGCCGAGCTGACCGCATCGACTTTTACCGTGCTTTGGGTAAATGAAAATCAGATCGTGCTCAAAGGTATGCAGACGGCAGATGGTACTTTTGATACAATTTTAGATGTAACGAAGCCGGAAGCGGTAGGCAAATTTGCAAACCTCGTTTACGATGTCCTCTCCGACACCCTCGTAGACAATGCCGCCTACACCGGCGCAAAGTTAATCTATGCCGATGCCCCGAAAAATCACTTTATATATGTTTTTTGCGAAGATGCGCCCGGCGGTTACCGCTACCAGATTGTGCGTAAGACAAGCGGGCAAATCAACGCTGTCAGCGCTGTAATCGCAAGCAAAGATTTAGAACTTTGTATCAGCGCAGATACCCTCTTTTTTGCAAAAGACGGCAAAAGCGTAGATTTGGTTTGCCCGACCGGTCCGTGGATGCAGTTAAATGACGAAACGGCATTTCCCGTATTGCGTAGCGCCTGCTCCGTAAGCGAAGATGTTTTCTTTGACAGTGGCTTTTCCACTGCGTACTACTGTAAAAATACTATTCCACTGCCCCTCGACCGCGCCGGCGTAGAGGTGCTTTTAAACGGCTGCTACCTCGCTTTTGACAGCGCGCCTCAAATTATAAATGACCGCACAATGGTACCGCTTCGCGCCATTGCAGAAGCGCTTGGTTGCAGTGTGGAATTTAACGATGCAACCTACGAAATTACCATCCGCCGCACAGACGGCGTAGTTCTGACGATGACCCTCGGCGTTTTATCGGCAACCAAAACCTGGGCAGACGGAATGCAATCCACAACAACATTGGATGCCGCACCCGTAATTGTCAATGACCGCACACTGGTGCCGCTTCGTTTTATCAGCGAAAGTCTGGACCTGACCACCGAATGGGTGGCAGATACCAAAACAGTTGTCTTGAAATGATGTAAATTAAACGGGCAATTCTTTTTAATAAAAGACACAAAAAGGTCGTAGCGCATTACACGCTACGACCTTTATTGCATTAACCGATTAATTCGCTGTTTCTCGCAAAGGCTGCATCAAACGCATCGCTCATCGCGGTGCTTTCGCCCTCGGCACGAACATCAATGTCACGGTAGATGCTCATACCGGTACCTGCCGGCACGAGTTTACCGATAATAACATTTTCCTTGAGACCGAGCAGCGGGTCAACCTTACCTTTGATTGCGGCTTCGGTCAGGACACGGGTGGTCTCCTGGAAGGAAGCGGCAGACAGGAAGGAATCCGTTGCCAAAGATGCCTTGGTGATACCGAGCAGAACAACGCTTGCAGTTGCCTCTGCCTTACCTTCCGCTCTTGCCTTTTCATTGGCAGCTTCCAGCTCGAACATATCAATCAGACTGCCCATCAGAAGGTCTGTCTGACCTGCATCTTCTACCTTTACCTTACGCATCATCTGACGCGCGATAACTTCGATATGCTTATCGGAAATATCAACACCCTGCAAACGATATACTCTCTGTACCTCCTGCGTCAGATAACTCTGAACGGCATCCGCGCCCTTGATTTTGAGAATATCGTGCGGGTTGATGGAACCGGAGGTCAGCGGTTCGCCCGCTTCAATTTCCTGTCCCTCTGCAACTTTAATTCTTGCATCATACGGAATCACATAGGTCTGCGTTTCCGCAATCGTGTCGTTGGTTACCGTAATTTCGCGGCGCTTCTTATTCTCGGAAATGCTTACCTTACCTGCAATTTCGGAAACAATCGCTACGCCCTTCGGCTTTCTTGCTTCAAACAATTCCTCGACACGCGGCAGACCCTGCGTAATATCGTCACCGGCAACACCGCCGCTGTGGAATGTACGCATCGTAAGCTGTGTACCAGGCTCACCAATGGACTGCGCTGCAATGATACCAACGGCTTCACCCACCGGAACCGGATCGCCGGTTGCAAGGTTTGCACCGTAACAGTGTGCACATACACCAACCGGAGCCTTACAGGTAAGAATCGAACGGATGCATACCTCGGTCACGCCCGCTGCCAAAATCTTAGCAACTTCATCGTCACCCATGAGTACGCCCTTGTCCACGATAACCTCACCCGTTTCCGGATGACATACTGCCTCGTGGGTATATCTGCCCAACAGTCTGTCCTTAAGCGGTTCGATTTCTTCTTTGCCGTCTACGATTGCGCTTACAATCATACCCTTGGTTGTACCGCAGTCTTCCTGACGGATGATAACATCCTGGCTGACATCAACCAAACGACGGGTAAGATAACCGGAGTCAGCCGTACGAAGCGCTGTATCGGCAAGACCTTTACGCGCACCGTGCGTAGAAATGAAGTACTCAAGTACATTTAAGCCCTCGCGGAAGTTTGCACGAATCGGAATTTCGACCGCCTTACCGGAGGTGTTCGCCATAAGACCACGCATACCTGCAAGCTGACGAATCTGGTTTACGCTACCGCGGGCACCGGAATGCGCCATCATGTAAATCGGGTTGAGGGCATCAAGGTTATCCATGAGTGCCTTCGTTACCTTATCACTGGTCTCTGTCCATATCTTGATAATCGCTTCATATCTTTCTTCATCGGTAAGTTTACCGCGACGGTACTGCTTGATAATGTTATCAACTTGCTCTTCTGCTTCTGCAAGGTACTGTTTCTTTTCTTCCGGTACCTTGATGTCGTCTACGCTGACGGTGATTGCACCCTGCGTCGAGAACTTAAAGCCGAGCGACTTAATATCGTCAAGCACGGTTGCCGTCTCGGTAAAGCCGTGTACACGGATACATCTGTCGATGATAATACCGAGTTGCTTTTTCGTTGCAAGTTTTGTAAATTCAAGTTCAAACGCATTGTCCGGGTTGCTTCTGTCCACAAAACCGAGGTCCTGCGGCAACTTTTCATTGAAAATAAGTTGACCTACCGTTGCGTTGATTGTCTTGTGTTTCTTTTCGCCGTCGATTTCCTTTTCAACACGCACTTTAATCTTTGCGTGCAGGGAAATGATGCCGTTTCTGTAAGCCATCAGGGCTTCATCCATGCCGGAAAATACCTTGCCTTCACCCGGTTCGCCGTCCTTTACCAAAGTCAGGTAGTAACTACCGAGGACCATATCCTGTGTCGGTACGGTTACCGGTTTACCATCCTGCGGCTTTAACAGGTTGTTTGCAGAAAGCATCAGGAAACGCGCCTCTGCTTGTGCCTCCGGCGAAAGCGGTACATGCACCGCCATCTGGTCACCGTCAAAGTCGGCATTGTACGCTGTACATACGAGCGGATGAAGTTTTAACGCTCTGCCATCCACGAGTACCGGCTCAAATGCCTGAATACCGAGTCTGTGCAGTGTCGGCGCACGGTTTAAGAGCACCGGATGTTCTTTGATTACCTCTTCAAGCACATCCCAGATTTCCGGACGGAGTCTTTCTACCATACGCTTTGCACTCTTAATGTTATGTGCAAGACCGTCACCTACAAGGCGCTTCATTACAAACGGCTTGAACAGTTCGATTGCCATTTCCTTCGGCAAACCGCACTGGTAAAGTTTGAGTTCCGGACCTACGACGATAACCGAACGGCCGGAGTAGTCAACACGCTTACCCAAAAGGTTCTGACGGAAACGACCCTGCTTACCTTTAAGCATATCGGAAAGCGATTTAAGCGCTCGGTTGCCCGGACCCGTTACCGGACGGCCTCTGCGACCGTTATCGATAAGTGCATCTACGGCTTCCTGAAGCATTCTTTTCTCGTTTCTTACAATAATGTCCGGTGCGTGCAGATCCAACAAACGCTTTAAGCGATTGTTTCTGTTGATAACACGGCGGTACAAATCATTTAAGTCACTCGTTGCAAAACGACCACCGTCGAGCTGTACCATCGGGCGCAGCTCCGGCGGAATTACCGGAACGGCATCCATAATCATCCATTCCGGCTTGTTGCCGGAAAGACGAAATGCTTCTACAGCTTCCAAACGCTTTGCAATACGAATTTTCTTTTGGCCTTGTGCAGTTTCGAGTTCCTCTTTGAGCTGAACGGAAAGTTCTTCGAGGTCGATTTTTTGCAAAAGTTCTTTTACAGCTTCCGCACCCATACCTGCCTTAAAGCTATCACCGTACTTTTCTACGCATTCTCTGTAGTCCTTTTCGGAAAGAATAGACTTTTCAAGAAGCCCTGTTTCGCCCGCTTCAATGACAACATATGCTGCAAAGTAAAGCACCTGCTCCAATACCTTTGGAGACATATCCAGCATCAGGCCCATACGGGACGGGATGCCCTTAAAGTACCAGATGTGCGATACCGGTGTAGCCAACTCAATGTGACCCATTCTTTCACGGCGCACCTTGGAGCGAGTTACCTCAACACCGCACTTGTCGCATACGATACCCTTATAACGAATCTTCTTATATTTACCGCAGTGACATTCCCAGTCACGCTGAGGTCCGAAGATCTTTTCACAAAACAGACCATCGCGCTCCGGTTTTAATGTTCTGTAGTTGATTGTTTCCGGCTTTTTCACTTCACCGTAAGACCATTCTCTGATTTTCTCCGGCGAGGCCAAGCCAATTTTTATCGCTTCAAATGTTGTAAATTCCAACACAAAAACCTCCTTAACAAAATTTGGATTTCATTTAGCAAATGGACTGCAAATTTTTAATTGTCATCATCTGCGAGCGCGTCTAAGTCTTCAACGATATCATCGTCAAATTCTTCTACCGGCTCCGACTCGAGAACATCATCATCGAGGTCGTCTAATAAATCCAAATCGTCATCGTCTAAATCGAGCGGGCTTACACCATCATCGTCTGCTTCTTCAAACTCAAATGCTGCTTCTTCGTCTAAGTCTGCGCTCTCCGAATTGTATGCGGAAGAAGAAGCCGCATTCGGATTTGCACTGTCCTCATTGCCCTCGATATTAACGGAGAGCGGCGCTACGCCGTCTTCATCATCGGAGTACTGTCCAAGGTCAACTTCATTGCCGTCTCTGTCCAATACATTGACATCGAGTGCAAGGCTCTGCAACTCCTTGATGAGCACCTTAAAGGATTCCGGAATGCCCGGCTCCGGCACATTTTCGCCCTTGACAATCGATTCGTAAGTCTTAACGCGGCCGACAACATCGTCCGACTTCACGGTCAGGATTTCCTGAAGCGTGTATGCCGCACCGTATGCTTCGAGCGCCCAAACTTCCATTTCACCGAATCTCTGACCGCCGAACTGTGCTTTACCGCCGAGCGGCTGCTGCGTTACAAGCGAGTACGGACCGGTGGAACGGGCATGAATCTTATCGTCTACCAAGTGATGAAGTTTCAAATAATACATATAGCCAACCGTTACGCGGTTGTCAAACGGTTCACCCGTACGGCCATCATAAAGCACGGTCTTACCATCAGCATCATAACCTGCATCAATGAGGCACTTGCGGATATCTTCCTCGTTTGCACCGTCAAATACAGGTGTTGCAATCTTCGAGCCAAGTTGCTTTGCCGCATAACCCAAATGCACTTCAAGCACCTGACCAATGTTCATACGCGAAGGTACGCCGAGCGGATTTAATACGATATCGAGCGGTGTACCATCCGGCAAGAACGGCATATCCTCTTCCGGAAGAATACGGGAAATAACACCCTTATTACCATGACGACCTGCCATCTTGTCACCGACAGAGATCTTTCTTCTCTGTGCAATGTAGCAACGCACGAGTTCATTTACACCCGGCGGCAATTCGTCGCAGTTATCACGGGTAAATACCTTAACATCTACAATGATACCTGCCTCACCATGCGGTACACGCAAAGAGGTATCACGAACTTCTCTTGCTTTTTCGCCGAAAATAGCACGAAGAAGTCTCTCCTCCGCCGTCAGTTCGGTTTCACCCTTCGGTGTAACCTTGCCGACCAAAATATCTCCGGCGCGCACCTCTGCACCGATACGAATGATACCACGCTCATCCAGGTCGCGGAGTGCATCTTCGCCGACATTCGGGATGTCGCGTGTGATTTCTTCCGGTCCGAGTTTTGTATCTCTTGCATCTGCTTCATACTCTTCAATATGAATAGATGTGTATACATCTTCTCTTACCAATCTTTCATTTAAGAGAACAGCATCCTCGTAGTTGTAACCTTCCCAAGTCATAAAGCCGATGAGGGCATTCTTACCTAAGGAAATTTCACCGTTGGATGTGGACGGACCGTCCGCAATAATATCGCCCTTCTTCACCTTTTCGCCTTCACAAACAATCGGGCGTTGGTTGATACAAGTACCCTGATTGGAACGCAGGAATTTGAGCAGTTTGTGGCGTTCAAGTTCGCCGTCTTTTGTCTTGATAACAATTTCCTGTGCGCTAACCTTTTCAACAACACCATCGTTGTTTGCAAGTACAACTACACCGGAATCCTTGGCAGCCTTGTACTCCATACCCGTGCCGACAATCGGGGACTCGGTACGGATTAAAGGCACAGCCTGACGCTGCATGTTCGAACCCATGAGCGCACGGTTCGCGTCGTCGTTTTCCAAAAACGGTATCATCGATGTCGCAATAGATACGAGCTGTCTCGGGGATACATCCATGTAATCGATTTCGGACGCAGATACTTCTACGAAGTCGTGCAAATATCTTGCTGTAATCTTTTTATCAACAAACTTGCCGTTTTCATCCAGCGGCTCGTTTGCCTGTGCGATAACTAACCCATCCTCCATATCCGCAGTCATGTAAACAACTTCATCGGATACTACGCCGGTCTTCTTGTCTACATAGCGATACGGCGACTCAATAAAGCCATACTCGTTGATGCGTGCAAACGAAGACAGCGAAGAAATAAGACCGATATTCGGACCTTCCGGGGACTCAATCGGACACATACGACCATAGTGCGTATAGTGTACGTCACGCACTTCGAAGCCCGCTCTTTCTCTGGAAAGACCGCCCGGACCGAGCGCAGAAAGTCTTCTTTTATGTGTCAGTTCAGCAAGCGGATTTGTCTGGTCCATAAACTGGGACAACTGGGAAGAACCGAAGAACTCTTTAATCGTAGACGATACCGGACGGATATTGATAAGCGTCTGCGGCGTCACAACATCCAGATCCTGAATGTTCATACGCTCACGAACCACTCTCTCCATTCTGGAAAGACCGATTCTGAACTGATTTTGCAAAAGTTCACCTACACAACGCAGACGACGGTTGCCCAAGTGGTCGATATCATCGAGACCGCCGATGCCGTTGCAAAGGTTGTTAAAATAGTTGATAGATGCAAACATATCATCTACCAAAATATGCTTCGGCATAAGCTCTGCGCGGCGTGCAACAAGCGCTTCTTCCATCGCCTTCTTGTCTTTTGCCTTGCCTTCTGCTTCCAAAGCAGCAAAAATCTCATCGAGTACCGGCTTGTAAACTGTCGTATGGAAACCGAGATTTTTAAGATAACCTTCGTTATCCTTCTTGTCGAGTTTCACATAATTTCCGAGTTTTACCATGTTGTTGCCAAATACAACAACCTGCTTGCCGTCCAAATCGAGGATAACGCGGTTTACACCCGCATCTTCGATAGCCAATGCAGTCTCGCCGCTCAGCACATCGCCTGCACTTGCCAAAAGTTCGCCATCTTCACTGACAACATTTTCAGCAAGCCTCTGTCCCTTGATACGCTTTGCAAGCGCAACCTTCTGGTTGAACTTGAAACGACCGACTTTTGCCAAATCGTAACGCTTCGGGTCAAAAAACATATTCATAATCAGCGATGTAGCACTCTCAACATTTGCCGGTTCGCCCGGACGCAGTTTCTTATAAATTTCAATAAGCGCTTCCTCTTTGTTGGTTACATCCTTTTCCATCGTAACCTTCAATCGCTCATCGTCGCCGAAAAGTTCTAAAATCTGGGTGTTGGTTTCCAGCCCCATTGCGCGCAAAAGTGTGGTTACCGGCAATTTTCTCGTTCTGTCAATACGAACGGAGAATACATCATTTACATCAATGTCATACTCAAGCCATGCACCGCGGTACGGAATAATCGTGGAGTTAAAAAGCTCCTTACCGGACTTATCATGTTCCATGCCGTAATACATGCCTGGAGAACGAACAAGCTGGCTGACAACGACGCGCTCTGCACCATTGATAATAAATGTGCCCTGATCGGTCATGAGCGGAAACTCACCCATATAGATGTCCTGCTCTTTTACTTCGCCCGTTTCCTTGTTAATCAGGCGAACTTTTACACGAAGCGGCGCGGAATAGTTGGTATCGCGCTCCTTGCACTCCTCTACGGAGTACTTCGGTGTGGGATCGAGGGTATAGTCGATAAATTCAAGCACCAGATTTCCGGTATAATCGGTAATCGGGGAAACATCCTCAAAGACTTCCTTGAGGCCCTCTGCAAAGAACCAGTCATACGAATTTTTCTGAATCTCAATTAGATTCGGCATTTCGATCGGCTCTTTGATTTTTGAAAAACTCATGCGTTTGTTTTTACCAAGAGTTATTTCATGTGGCATCTGCATATCACCTCATCGTAAATTTTTGCAGAAATTTTGCCTAAATAGAACAGAAAGGCAATTTGCCTGCTTAATCGCGCGGGCTCGTCTGTCAGGAGTGAAAGGGGCCTGAGCTCAGCTTCCGTCGCAAATCGCAGACACACAACCAACCGCGCATCTGCGAACCGCGCCGTCGGAGTGCTTTGCTTTCACAATTTACAAATTTCGCTTAGAAAAACACAACATTTTGTGGAAAAAATTTTTTCACATACTACTTGCATTTTTCTGTTTGCTGTGTTATAATGCAAACAAGCTGAAAAGTCCAAGGGGCATTTTTCGCTCATTTTACCTTATAATACAACATATGATTATATAATAAACAAATGGCGAAGTCAAGGGGTTTTCTAAAATTTTTTCCTTGACTTTTTTATGTTTTTCCGGAGGGGTTAGTAAATGAACAAAGCAATTATTTTTGATCTGGATGGCACGCTTTCCAACACCATTGATACCATCGCCTACTTTTGCAATCTGACACTCGAACATTTCGGATTTGAACCGATTGAAACAGAGAAATATAAATACCTTGTCGGCGACGGTGCCAAGGTGCTCGTTGAGCGCATGCTCAAAACCACCGGCGCACCGGCAGAAAAGTTTGACGAGGTCTTTCCTTTCTATGTAGAAGCATACGACAAGGATTTTATGTTTTTAACCCGTCCGTATGACGGCATCACCCAGATGCTTGATACGCTCAAAACAAAAGGCATCAAAACGGCGGTGCTGACCAATAAACCCCACGCAACCGCCTGCAAGATTATCGAGGACTTGTTTGGCGACCGCATCTTGTTGTGCCGCGGCGTAAAAGATGATGGGGTTTGTAAGCCGGCACCGGACGGGGTATATGAAATTTTGGAAACCTTCGGCTTGGACAAAGACGATGTTCTCTATGTCGGTGATAGCGGCACGGATATGCAAACCGGAAAAAACGCCGGCCTGTTTACCATCGGTGTAAGCTGGGGTTTTCGTAAAAGAGATGAATTGGAAGAAAACGGCGCCGACGCCATCATTGACAAACCGGCAGAGTTGCTTAATTTTGTTAAATAAGATAAGCCTCCGCCAAAAATATACGGACGGTAGTATCCGCACTAAAAAAACAGACAGCACCATCGTATATTTGAATGAAGAATTGTGTGACGATGCGTTGAATACTATGCAAAGGCAAGCAAAAATTCCAACAAATAATACCAAAAGCGAAGTCAATTTTTTTGACTTCGCTTTTGATTTAATCCAACAACCTTTCTATCTCTGCCATCAGCGCAAGCGAGCGCTTTAAGATGCCGTGCATATATGCAATCGCCGTACCGTAATTGGTAAACGGTACGCCCATATCTTCGGCGCACTTTCGTCTGTAAGTTACTTCGCGTTCATTTAGCATACATCCGCCACAATGAATGACGAGTGCATATTTGGACAAATCCTCCGGAAAAGACATGCCCGAAGAGGTTTCAATATTTAAATTTGCTCCTGTCGTCTTTTTTAGCCACGCCGGTAGTTTCACCGATCCGATGTCGCCGCACTGTCTATGATGCGTGCACCCCTCCGAAATCAAAACAGTGTCTCCGTCTTTTAATTTTCCGATGGCTGCCGCGCCACGCACCGCCGTTTCCAAAAAACCTTTATATCTTGCCATCAAAATGGAAAAAGAAGTCAATTTCACCGACGGCGATACAATCTTGCTTACAAAATCGAACACCTGCGAATCCGTCACCACCAACGCAGGCGGCGCAGACAGTTTCAAAAGGGCTTGCTCCAATTCGGTTTCTTTGCATACCACCGCAATCGCGCCCGCATCTAAAATATCACGAATCGCCATCTGCTGCGGTAGGATGAGCCTGCCTTTCGGCGCAGAGGCATCTATGGGCGTAACCAACACTACCACATCACCCGAACGGATAAAATCCGCCACCAAAGATTTATGTGGCGCATCGGTTTTAAGAATGGTCGCTAAGCGGTTTTTCAGCTCTTCCGTATTTTCTTTTTTGAGCGCACTGACACAAATTTCATTTTCCGCACAAACCCGCACGGCAAGGTCTGTTTTGTTATACACCGTCAGATACGGAATGTTTTTTTCTTCAAACAGCGAAATCAACTGCACATCCGCTTTAGTTTTTCCCTCAGTAGCATCGACCACCAGCACCGCGATATCCACACGATTTAAAACCTGCTTGGTTTTTTGTATACGCTTTTCGCCCAAGACTCCCGCATCGTCAAAGCCCGGCGTATCAATAATAACCACCGGACCGAGCGGCAAAAGCTCCATCGCCTTGGACACAGGGTCCGTAGTTGTTCCTTTCACTTCGGACACTACGGAAAGCTCCTGATTGGTAATGGCATTCACGAGACTCGACTTGCCTGCATTCGTTCTGCCAAAAAATCCGATATGCACTCTCTCGCCCGAAGGCGTACTTTGTAAACTCATAAAACCGCCTCCCTAAAAGCGGAAATCTCTGCTTCCGTTTTTGATTTTTTCCAGATTGGTGATGGCAATCTCTCGAACCTTATCGCTCGCAACATTATGGATTTCTTTCGCAATCAACGCTTCGCCGATTTTTTTAGTTTCATCACTTGCATAGTCCTGCAAATATTCCATCAGCGTCATCAGCGCATTCGGATGACAACAATTTTGAATCTGCCCGTCTTTAAGCAAGGTCATAAAACGGTCGCCCGTTCTGCCCTCACGATAACAAGCCGTACAGAAACTCGGAATATATCCAATCTCCATCAGCCAGCGCACAACTTCGTCTAGTGTACGCTTGTCGCTGACATCAAACTGTTCGGAGTTTTCATCCTCCGGCTCCGGCTCACAATAACCGCCCACACTGGTACGGGATGCACCGCTGATTTGCGAAACGCCGAGGCGGATTACTTTTTCCCGCACTTCTTTGCTTTCGCGCGTGGAAATAATCATACCCGTATACGGGACACTTATACGGATAAGCGCACACAACTTTGCAAAAATCTCATCGCTAATACCATTGTCAAACTGTGTCGGGTCGATATCGTCCGCCTTTTTAAGCCTCGGTACGCTGATGGTGTGCGGTCCTACACCATGCACAGCCTCCAGATGTTCGGCGTGCATCAAAAGACCTGCAAACTCGTACTTATATAATTCCAGACCGAACAGAACACCAAGACCAACATCGTCAATTCCGCCCTGCATTGCACGATCCATCGCCTCGGTATGATATGCATAATCGTGCTTCGGTCCCGTCGGATGCAGTTGTTCGTAACTTTCTTTGTGATATGTTTCCTGAAACAATATATATGTGCCGATTCCCGCTTGCTTTAACTTGCGGTAGTTTTCCACCGTAGTCGCCGCAATATTGACATTCACACGGCGAATTGCACCATTTTTATGCTGGATGGAATATATCGTTTTGATGCTCTCTAAAATATATTCAATCGGATTGTTCACCGGGTCTTCTCCGGCCTCAATCGCCAGGCGTTTGTGCCCCATATCCTGTAGGGCAATGACCTCACGGCGCACTTCCTCCTGCGTAAGTTTTTTTCTGGCTATGTGCTTGTTTTTTAAGTGATACGGACAGTACACACAGCCGTTCACACAGTAATTGGACAGATACAGCGGCGCAAACATAACGATTCGGTTGCCATAAAAATCCTTTTTAATCTGTTCCGCCAAATCGTAAATTCTACGGATACGGCTCTCATCCTCACACGCCAGAAGCACACTCGCTTCCTCGTGCGTAAGTCCCTTTCTTTGTTCTGCCTTGGCAATAATTTTATCTACCAACTCTAAATTGTCTTTGTTTTCTTCCGCATACGCAAGTGTACGCAAAATTTCCTCATGGGAAATAAACTCTTCCGCTTTTAATGATTTCGGATTATACATTTCTATTCCTCCTTAGTCCCTATACTTGCTAAATTAGCGCCCTTTGTCATTGTCGTTCTCGCAAGACTGTCGTATTCGCTTATGCCTTTGCGTAAGCCGTTTTCGAACTTACGCCGTCGAGTTTACCTATTTTCCCCGTCAACGCACTGATGGCATCCGCCGGCGCATCCATTGCAATGCTGATGATGCTCATGTTCTTTGCACGATACGGGATACCCATGCGCCCGATTATATAATCGCGGTACTGGTGCAAAACCTCATTGAGCCGCTCTACCGAAGCTTCATTTTCCACCACAATACCGATGACCGCAATTCTTGTTTCCATTTTCCATCTTCTCCCCGTATAAAATGAAAGGCCGCACCCGAAGGTGCGGCAAAACAAAGCCTTTGCAGGCCTATCTTACATTTATGCCGAACCTTCCGTCTCAAAACGCATTTTCAACGTCAGGATGCTTTTGTGCTTTTATTTTACACCGTGTTTTTGTTTTTGTCAACCTTGCTCTTTTTTCGCAACTCTGTCTACGGAATACAGTTTCACTCCTTGCGAAAGAGCATACCGAACCGTATACCCCGTACCGCCACCGTTTTTTCGAAAAAACACGACCCCGCAGGCACTTGCATCGACCATAGCGCGATTGCGCGCATGCATGCAATACGGCGTATAGGCCTCCGATACATATTCCACAATATCGGCAGCAGATAAAATTTCCTCATACACCGTGCGGTCCGTTGCTGACCACTTTGTCGCCTGAGCCTTGCAGGGCAGGCACAGGTGCAGGCACACATCGGCGCGTTTTTTACGCAATGCCAGCACCGCGCGCGCCGCCAGCGTATCAAATCCGAGTGCGCCGCCGCAAATAAAGGTGCGTATATTTAATTTTTCTGCAAGGCTTTCACAAAGCAAGAGCGTCTTTTCATAAATCTGTGCCGCCTCCGCTTCGGGAATCTGCCTGTGCCCCGTAAAAAAACATGTTTGCTCTCTCATAATTTCTCCGAAAACAAAAGCCGCCCATGGCGGCTTTTGTTGTTTGTTTTATTATCTGTTAATCACCAGAATCGTTGCAGCGGTATACGCTCCGTTCTTCTCCGTTATGGTTGCAAAAAGTTCTTCGCCAACTTCAATGTTTTCAAACTTCACAAGCAAT
Organism: Clostridia bacterium; assembly: GCA_045578865.1. GTDB lineage: Bacteria > Bacillota > Clostridia > UBA1381 > UMGS1253 > RGIG2041. The sequence continues at coordinate 65,969 of JAZNLB010000017.1, forward strand.
CCCGTTGAGCCTGCACGAATATTGGTCTTGTCCGTCAAATGAATTTTCTTTTCTTCACGCGTACCATCTTCATTACGGACGCTAAGCATAATGTAGCCAAGCGCCTCATTCTTCTCCGTAATTATACCGCTCAAATTGGTTGCCTTCGGCGCACTGGTTACAGAAATTCTGTTTGCCGCACTGCTCTCTGCAGAAACTTTTACATCATAGCCAAGTTCCAAATCGTAAATTGTACCCTCAATCGTATCGAGCATAATCACGGTATCCAGCGTCAGATATAGTTTTTTAATCTCGCCGTCCATCGCCTTAATTGCAATATACGAATCTGTTCGAGAAATATGAATTTCGGTGATCGTACCCATCAAGGTTTCCGTTTTGGATGTCGCTGTAATTCTGGTGATTTCGCCATAAACAATCGTAAGCTTCACCGTATCGCCGACAAGCAAGTCCGCCGGAGTTGCTTCCTCCTTGTTTCGCATTACAACCACCTTTTCGGAAAGCGGCCACTGCTTTCCGTCAAACTTTTTATCGCTGTGTGCAACCGTCAGAAGATTGATGCCGTTTTCATAGGCAATCGCTTCAACGCTTGCAGCTTCTACTGTCAGCGTTTTCGTTTCAGCCACGATGCCGACAACTTCATCTCCCTCAAAAGTAAGATATACATAGTCAGTTGCCTTAATAGAGGTCAGTGACGGCTTTGTTTCTTCATTTACAATATAGGAAACCTTGCCTGCCAGTTTGTAGGATTGAACAGTTGCAATGCCGCCGTTTTTGTCATACACCTTAATGTATGTGCCGTCCTCTTGGGTAACGGAGCCGCTGTAAATACCCTCTACCACTTTTGTTTCAGGCACTTTTTCGCTCGCATCAGTCGTTACGGCATCCAGCGCCAAAAGGCCTTTGTATGTCATCGTTGCAAGTACATCATCGCCATCTTTGATATCTGCGAGTGTTGCAGCTGCGCCGTCTTTGTGGATAATCGTCTTTTCGCTAACATTGTAAGCCTCACCGTTTACGCTCAGTCCGGTTTCGGTCACAGCCGAAGCCTCGCCGCTAACCGTCTTTATTGCAAGCATATTGATGGTGCGTTTGAGCATAATGGCAATCTGTGCACGGGTTACACCCATATCCGGCGAAAATGTACCATCTCCCATACCGGTCATGATACCCTTTTCAGTCACATAAGAGATATAGCCCTTTGCGGAATTCAAAAATGTATCTGTATCCGTATAGTCAAATACGAACATCACCGCATCGGCAACTTCCTGCTCACCGTCTAAAATCTTGGTAATCAGTTTTGCCGCCTCATGGCGCTTCATCGGTACATCCTGCACATCCGTTGCCAGATATTCATCTAGGTCTTCTGTATCCAAAATTCCTCTGTATAACAGAAAGCACAATTCTTTTACCGCATAAGTTTCATATTTTTCTGCTACATCCGCATACAGCTTCTGTGCATCTAAAACCGCTTGTGCATTTTTTGTATCATTTACACCAATCACTCGCGCAAACAATGTAAATGCTTCCTCGTTGGTCACGGAGTTTTCCGGCTTATATGTACCATCACTATAGCCCTTGATAATGCCCTCGCCGACCAATTCCTCTACGGTTTCACGCGCCCAATCCCAACGCGCGTCCTCCATGTCCGGAAAAGATGCCGCCTGTGCAACCACCGCAAATGCCATCAGCATAGCAAGCATTGCCAACAAAACTTTTTTCATCGCTTTCTGCCTCCTTGTTAAAATCTCTATATGGTGTTTTCTCTTTGTTTTATTGATTTTTTATACCATAAGTAAAAATGCTTTCTTGCAAGGGCATTTTTACGCAGCCGTCAATATTACAGAATGTACTTCGTACATTTGCGACGAAGTCGCAAAGCCTTGCCACGCAAGGCTTGCTATATTTATTATACCATAAAATGTTTGTATGTAAATAGGTTTTTTGTTAAGTCTGTATGACAAATTTTGCATTTTTTGCATCTGAAAAGCACACGGCGCATACGATAAAACAGATAGTTTGGACGGGAGGTGACACTATGCCGGATAAAAACAAACCCAACCTGTCGGGCATTGAAGAAAAAACTCTGCGTGAAATGCGTGACTTTGCCGCTACGCGGGAAGGCGTTTCCCTACGCAAAAAACTGGCAGGTCTTGACCCGAATAAATTGATGAAGGCATTTTCTTCGCTGGATAAAGCCACCGTGGAAGCACGCCTCAAAAACCTCGATGCTAAGCAAATACGCAAGGCCATGGAAAACAACGACTTTCTAGACAAACTCAAATAAAGGGGTGAACAGTATGGCAGACGGATTAGACAGCGCAATCGATACATTAAAAGAAATCTTAAACAGTCCGGATGCGGCGCAAAACATATCTGCCATGCTCTCCGGCTTTGGACTGCCGGGCGCAGAAAAACAAGAAGAGGATACACTGGGTTTTTCACCGCAAATGCTCGCTAAGGTTATGGATGCATACAAATCTCTCGGCAAAGAAGACGACCGCCGTGTAACACTTCTGCGTGCGGTGCGCCCGTTTATGCGCGAAACACGCAAAGGCGAAGTGGATTTGGCCATCCGCCTTCTGACAATTTTAAAATTGATGCCGCTATTAAAGGAACTGAACTGATATGTACAGACGCTACTACAAATACAACGACCCTACGCCGGGACAACGGCGCATACCACCGCAACCACCCGCGCCGCCGCCAAAGCCGCAACCTCCGCTGCCTGCCATTGCACAGGATTTTCTGTCCGGCATGGCAAAAGATGACCTGATACTGGCAGGCCTTTTGCTGCTTTTGCTGCTCGGCGAGGAAAAAGAAAACATCGACTTGCCGCTTGCGGCGTCGCTTTTATATTTACTACTCAAAAAATGAGGGCTTCCGATGAAAAAACTGCTTGGCCTGTTTTTACTTTATACCTTTATTGTGCTCGGCGTACCGATTTTGCTTGTGCTTTTGCTGCGCGCAAAGCCGGAAATCAAAAAAAGCACCGAGCCGCTGGATTCCATTACCACCTATGTCGCTGCAGAAGACGCAGTGCAAACACTCGACTTTTCCGAATATTTAAAGGGTGTTGTCGCCGCAGAAATGCCGGCTTCATTTCATACGGAGGCCCTGCGTGCACAAGCGGTCGCCGCACGCAGTTATGTCCTGTACCGCCGCAACGGATACTTGCGTGACGGCATCCCCGAAGCACACCATGGTGCATTGGCGTGCACCGACAGTGCCCACTGCAAAGCGTGGAAAAGCCCGGACGAGCTTCGCAACGCCTGGGGCGCTGACTACGAAGTGCATATGCAAAAAATTGCTGCCGCAGTAGAAGATACCGCCGGTATCGTACTTACTTATGACGGTGAACTGGTCAACGCCGTGTTTCACTCCACTTCTTCCGGTCGAACAGAAAGCGCCAAGGATGTGTGGGGCGGCGATGTGCCCTATCTCGTCAGCGTTGCCAGTTACGGAGACGAGCTGTCCCCTCGATTTTCCTCCAAGGTATCCTTAAGCGCGGAAGAATATAAACAAAAGCTGCAAAGTGTATACCCCGAAGCACAGTTTGCCGACGGCGATGCGCTCGTCGGAGAAATTCTGCGTTCTGCCGCAGGCGGTATCAAAGAAATTCAGACGGGCGGAGTCCGTTTGACCGGCACACAGTTTCGCAATCTCTATGGCCTGTGCAGTACCAATATTGAGTTTACGCAAAGTGCAAACTCCATTACCATGACCGTCACGGGTAACGGACACGGCGTAGGCCTGAGCCAGTACGGCGCAAACTATCTTGCAAATCAGGGAAAAACCTACGAAGAAATTTTAAAAACATATTATACGGGAGTTTCGGTGGAAACCTATAAAGAAAAATGATGTTTTCTGCCGCATAGATTTACACACATCGCACATATCGCAAAATATACTTTTCATTTTTAAAATATATACCATATATTGTGGTCAAAGGTCGAATTGTGCGCTCGCTTTTGCTTGGCAAATCCACTATTTTGTGCTAAAATTTAATCATAGAAAACACATAGGAAGAAAAGGTGACATCATGGACAAAGAATTGTATACGACAAAAAAAGTAACAGCCGAAGAAGACGAAAAAACCTTTCTGCTTGAATACTACATAACAGAGGATGAAATGCCGCTCGGCGACAGCCTTTCGGTAATTTCCTACGGCGTGGAGATTGTGCTTAAAAGCCGTTTGCAAATCGAAGCCTCCCGCGCAAGTTTTTTGTTTACGGACAAGCAGCAGGCACTTTCGTTTGCCGAACTTTTGGCAAACACACACACATTTCCGGTATCGCTTTCCGGCATCGTGGAGGATTTAACCGCCGGAGAAGAGATCCCAAAAACCTCGCCTGCGCCAAAGGTGCAATGCTTTACGGCAACGGCATAATTGAATTAAACCAAGCTTGTATGGGTGTAAAATTTAGATTTTACACCCTTTTTTCATTTTCCATTTTTAAATCATGCCGCAAGGCAAATCATTCGTCGCAACAAGCGACCTATGTGTCGCTTACGAAAAGTTGATAGTCGTAGCCCTTTTTTCCTTGGTATAATATAAACATTCGCAAAAGCGAAAATTTATATTAACGGGAGGAACAATTATGTATCAGAAAAATTATTATACCGAATCCGCAAAAACGCGGCTAATGCTGGACAAAAATGCGAGAAAAGAGTATAATGAGAAAAAAGGAAGTATTTTCGATGAGGACGACATTGCAGACTCTGCGCTTAGTTATCTCTACAACGATGCAAACAAAATAAAAACGCAAGACTTTCTTAAAAGCAACGGATTTCCAACGGCGCAGCAACGAGCACAAAATCAACAGTTGTATGGTGCAGCGAAAGAACAAAAACAAATCCGAGATTTGCTGAAAAGCACCGCGAAAAACACATTAAATCCCAATGTTACCAAACTCGACCTTGGATTTTTGCAAGGTATATACGGCGACGAAGAAGGCGATCGCGAATACCAAAAGATGTTGGCTAATGCAAGCCAAAGACAGAGCGATTTGTATAATGCGTTCCAAGGCTCGCCGTTCGAGAGCGGGCTAAAATCAGTCTTGCCAATCAGCAAAAGCACAGAGGAGATAAAGCCGGCTGTCCGCCGCTTTGCGGATACTACAAATGATGAAATTGGACATACTGCCATTCAAGATTTCGATAAGGAATACGACAGACCAAAGTATGCCGACAGCAAAACGGTTGCTTCAACATTAAAAGTTGGTGCGTATAGCACAAATAAGCCGGAAAACTCATTGCCGGCTATTGGTTCTGGGCCTGATGGCACATGGAAAAAAACCGGTTTTTGGCCATGGCAACGCACATACGAAGTTGCACCGCCGAGATGGGAAGATCGTTATTATTGGAATAATAGTTTTTATCAGGAAAGAACAAATTGTTATGCATATGCTTTGAATTTAAGAGTAAATCCAAGGACGGATAAGAATTTTGGCAATGGGATAACAGCGGACTTTGGTTTGCCGGTCGGTATGATTTGTGCGGGAGTTTTGAAAGAAAATCAAATCTCAAGAGGAAACACCTTAGCATTGGTGCGATATGATGTTGAAGAACTTGGATGGACGATGGAAAGTGCAACACTTGATACACCTGTGCCTGAAGGCAAATGGAAAATTGCAATTGCAATTGCCCCTGGACAACAATATCATTTCTACAGACAAGACCTTGATGGAACATGGTCGCATAAACCTGGTCATAATCAAGCAACACAACTTGACGCATCCGGAAATATTATAACAAATCCGGAAACTGCCGATAGAAAGTATAAGGGTGTAAATTATAATGTATTCTGCGGATATTTCATTATCGGTCCTAAATAAAAACGAAAGGTGATTTGCAATGAAACGCATTGTTTGCTACTGTTTAATTTTATGTATGACTATCCTGGGTTTATCGGCATGTGCACCGCAGGAACCAACGGCGGATGTGCATGCAATACAGCTTGGTGATACGGAAAAACAAGTCATTGCAAAAGCCGGTTATCCGGACGGGTATGTTGGTTCAGAGGAAGATGTTTATTTTTACCATACGAATGAACAACCGACACAATATAAGTTTTTGTGGTTTTGCGAGGGTAAAGTATGCATTATTGCCTCTATGAGCGACGGTGTATTTACGCAGTGGTCAGTTTCGCCGACATATTCTTTCAAATCGCTTGCGGAAGTGCAAAATTTTTCTTTCTGGAATGAGAAGATGGCCCCTTATGACTTAATAAGTTATTTAGGATTTGTCTACGATTCGGTTGAACACTCCGGCTTCGGTATTATGAATACAACTTACACTTATGCCCTGGAAAACGAAAGCTGGTTGAAGGTTACATTTTCGGCTATGCAACTGGAAAGTGCTATATTCGTAAATAGAAATGGTGAAGAATCGATTTTATGGCAAACGGGCGTGTTAAAGAAAGATGGGACACGCGTTTTAGAATAACGCGCCATTCGGATACATATCTTTCGGTTGCCAATTCACAATTTTTAGGAGGTATTTATATGTATTATCTGTTGAATTTTACACCGTTTTTAATAAACATTCTTGCCTTGCCGTTACTTTGCAATTATGGGCACGAAATTGCAATATGTAAATTTGATTTATACGACATACAGTTTACATTTATCGTATTTTTCGTGCCGATTTATTTGCTTGTTTTGAACATAATTGCAGTCAACAAAAAAAAGAAAAAAATCGGCACTTGCATTTTAACTATGTGTCTGGTTATTTTTTCTAATGCTTTGCTGAGATATATTGATTGGGGATTAAGCTCCGGACTGTTATTGAATCCGGACAGCGAAACCATCATGGCTGCTATATATGAAGGGACAGTTTTCCCCATGCTTATAGCGACATTGGGCATGTTGATTTTTTATTGCATCCGAAGATGTTTCTTAAAACGAAAGCAAAGCTTAAACGAAAGGTGATTTGCAATGAAGCGCTTTGTTTGCTACTATTTAATTTTATGTATGACTATCCTGGGTTTATCGGCGTGTGCACCGCAGGAACCCACAGCGGATGTGTATGCAATACAGCTTGGTGACACGGAAAAGCAAGTGGTAGAAAAGGCGGGAAAACCACATTACAAACTGGGCCTTGGCTATGACATCTTTGGTTATTTAGTCAATCAACTCGAAGCAGAGGAGAAGTTCATTTGGATTCGTGATAACAAAGTTGTCATGATGGCAACTTGTATAAATCTCGAGTTTTTAGAGTGGGAAATTGATGATTCCTATGTATTTGAACCCATAAAACAACCCAAGGATATTTCGGTGTGGGAACCCGGACTGGACTTGTTTGATATTATCGGTTATTTCGGTCCGGAGTTTTCATATGATCATGGTTTGCCAACAAGTTTTCTTACATATGAACTTGCGGATGGCGGGAGTTTGAAAATAAGATTTTGGTCTGATTTAATTCGAGATGCAATTTACATTGAAAAAGACGGCACCGAAACTGTGCTGTGGGACCTAGACAACTATACGCATTAAAGTAAAGAGGCAGTTTGAGTAAACTGCCTCTTTTTTTATAAATTGCAACCTTGTTTGCATGAAATGGCGGTATTTAAATTGAAAATGCAAATTACAGAATTCATGCCGAAGGCAAATCATATGTTTCACTCTGAACAATAAATCAAAAAACAGGTATACCGAAATCACACGAGTTTGTTAAAATTTGCAATGGATGCACACAACACACAAAAGGGATGTAAATTAAAAAATTTACATCCCTTTTTTCTTATTTATAGGTTGCCTCGCATGTTAAATGCATGCCGAGTTTTTTAAACACACGCTCGTCCACCGGCGACAAAAGTACAGTAGAATGTGCTTGCGCGTCACGCAGAGCGGAAAGCCCTTCCAATGCTTTTTTCGCAACGGCATCACTTGCCGCGCAAATCGAAAGCGCAATTAAGGTTTCGTCCATGTGCAAACGCGGATTTTTACTGCCGAAATGGTTGAGCTTCAATCCTTGTAACGGCTCAATAACCTCAGGCGAAATTAAGTGGATTTCATCGGCAATACCGGTAACCTCTTTGAGCGCATTTAAAAGTGCCGCACTCGATGCACCGAGCAAATCGGAGGTCTTTCCCGTCACCATACGCCCATCCGATAACTGAATGGCGCAAGCCGTATGTCCCGTATGCTTCGATTTTTCCAGTGCTGCGCCGACAACCGCACGATGCTGTGCGTCCACACCCGCCTGCTTCATAATCAGTTGCATCTTCAAAAGGACATCTTCGTCACACTTGCCATTCATTTTGTCTTTTAATACCTGATAGTAACGGCGCACGATTTCCTCTTTCGATGCCTGAACACAAACCGCATCATTCACAATGCAGTTGCCCGCCATATTCACGCCCATATCCGTCGGCGATTTATACGGACTTTCGCCCAAAATTTTACCCAGAATCGCATTGAGCACAGGGAACACTTCGATATCTCGGTTATAGTTAACCGCCATTTCGCCATGCGCTTCCAGATGGAACGGGTCTATCATATTTACATCATTTAAATCCACCGTTGCCGCCTCGTAGGCGAGGTTAACATGGTGCTTTAAAGGCAAATTCCAGATCGGGAAGGTTTCAAATTTTGCATAACCGGCTTTGATGCCTCGTTTGTTTTCGTGATAAAGTTGGGAAAGGCAAGTCGCCATTTTGCCGCTGCCCGGACCCGGTGCGGTTACAACTACAATTTGTTTTTCCGTTTCAATATAATCGTTTTTACCAAAGCCCTCATCGCTCACGATATATTCTACATTCGATGGATACCCCGGAATCGGATAGTGCAAAAACACCTTGATACCCATATTTTCCAGACGCTTTTTAAATGTGTCCGCCGCCGGCTGCCCGCTATACTGCGTAATTACAATGCTGCCGACCAAAAGCCCCAAATCACGGAAGGCATTGATTAAACGGATGGTGTCCAAATCATAGGTGAGGTTGTGGTTGCTGTTGACTTTGTTTTTTACGATGTCAATGGCGCTGATGGCAATCACGATTTCGAGTTTGTCTTTTAAAGACATCAACATCTTGATCTTACTGTCCGGCTCAAAACCCGGCAGCACACGGGAGGCGTGATGGTCGTCAAAAAGTTTGCCGCCAAGCTCTAAATACAACTTGTCGCCAAATTCCAATACGCGCTCGCCGATATATTTCGACTGCATCTGTATATACTTTTCATTATCAAAGCCAATTTTCCCAATCATAATGCAACAACCCCCCAGTACCTTCTTATTATACTACTGATTTTTTCCGATTTCAACCCAAATTATTACAAAACCGCAGGGAAGGCAAATCTTTGCCTTCCCTGCGGTTTTAATTTTCTACAAAGTGTCTCACGCGCAGGGTACAACCCACTTGCGCGGCAAGTTTTCTGCAACGCTCAATATCCTCATCCGGCATAATATCCACGATGCTTAAAAGTACCTGTGGCACATGCTTTGTTGCCAGGCGTGCAAAATCCAGCATATAATCAAAGCCGCTCTCTCCATAACAACACTTGCAAATCTCATTGTACGATTTTGCATCGGGGGCATTCAAACTGATGGACAAAGTATCAATCACGCCCGCAAGTCGCGGCGTAATATCCGCTTTATAAATGGCATTTGCATGCCCATTAGTATTGATACGCACACTGCAAGTATGATTTGCTTTTACATAGGTCGCAATTTCCAAAAGCGTGTCTAGACGCATTGTCGGCTCGCCGTAACCGCAAAATACCAGCTCTTTGTAACTGTCCACATCAAAACGCTCCAGCGCCGAAATCACCTCTGCCGCTGTCGGCTCATGGTCAAGCCACAAATCCGCATCGCCACCGACACCGTTTTCGTTGTTGCGGATACAAAATGTACAACGGTTGGTGCATTTGTTTGTTAAGTTTACATACAAAAAACCTTCGTGATTTTCCTCTGCAAAATATTCATATACATATACATTTGCCATAATCAGTTCCTCAAGCTATGCAGCGGTGCCGGAATGCGTCCGCCACGATTTACAAATCCTTCCGAGCCGTACGGGTTGACCGATTGTACCGGACCACTGCCTAAAAGACCGCCGAACTCTACCGTGTCACCAACTTTTTTGTCCGGCGCAGGAATTATACGCACCGCCGTCGTTTTGTTGTTTACAACGCCGATGGCAGACTCATCTGCAATAATTGCTGAAATTGTCGCCGCACTCGTTTCGCCCGGCACAACAATCATATCTAGACCAACCGAGCATACGCATGTCATTGCTTCAAGTTTTTCCAAGGTAAGCGCACCGCATTTTACTGCCGCGATCATACCTGCATCCTCGCTGACCGGAATAAACGCACCCGAAAGACCTCCGACATAGCCCGATGCCATAACGCCGCCTTTTTTAACCGCATCATTGAGCATCGCAAGCGCAGCAGTGGTGCCGTGCGTTCCGCACTTTTCCACGCCCATTTCTTCCAAAATATAAGCCACCGAGTCGCCAACCGCCGGCGTCGGTGCCAAAGACAAATCCACAATGCCGTACGGTACACTCAGACGCCTGGAAGCCTCCTGCGCTACAAGTTGTCCCATACGGGTGATTTTAAATGCTGTCTTTTTGATGGTTTCCGCCACCAGACCGAAATCTGCCTGCGGACCGATTTTCTCAAGTGCACATTTTACAACACCCGGGCCGCTTACGCCGACATTGATAACACACTCGCCCTCGCCGATACCGTGAAACGCACCCGCCATAAACGGATTATCCTCTACGGCGTTGGCGAATACAACCAGTTTCGCACACGCAAAACCGCCGCTGTCCTTGGTTAACTCTGCCGCTTCCTTTATAATCTCACCCATCTGCTTTACAGCATCCATATTGATGCCCGCACGCGTGGTTGCCACATTGACAGATGCACACACTCTCTGCGTACGCGCGAGTGCTTGCCCAATGGATTTGATGAGCATTTCATCTCCCTTGGTATAGTGCTTATGTACCAATGCGCTGTAACCGCCGATAAAGTTTACGCCAGTAGCAATCGCTGCGCGGTCTAACGCCTCTGCAATCTTTACGCAGTCCTCCACGGAATTTGCATGCTCACACAAAATCGAAATCGGTGTAACAGAGATACGCTTGTTGATAATCGGAATACCATACTCCATTTCAATCTCTTCGCCTACACGCACCAAATCTTTTGCATAGGTGGTAATCTTGGTATACACCTTTTCGCACATTTTATCTATATCCGGATCGGAGCAGTCACGCAGAGAAATACCCATTGTAATGGTACGAATATCCAGATGCTCACGGTCGAGCATTTTTATAGTTTCTATAATCTCAAAAGGATTTAACATTGTTTTCTCTCCTTAAATTCTGTGCATGGAATTGAAGATGTCCTCATGTTGAATACGGATGGAAACGCCGAGTTCGGCGCCGATTTCATCGAGCGCTTTGGACACTTCGCCAAACGGTACTTTCGCCGCACTGACATCCACAAGCATAACCATGGTAAAAATTTTTTCCATAATGGTCTGTGAAATATCGAGGATGTTTACATTCGCCTTTGCAAGCACATTTGTAACGGCCGCAATAATACCGATTCTATCAGAACCAAGAACTGTAATCACTGCTTTCATTTTTGTCACCTCATTGTTATATGTAAGAAAAACCGATACGCATCATCGGTATTTCTTTAGATGTAAATATTTCTTTCCTGCCGCCTGCAACAAGTGAAAATTTAGATGAAGTGCAAGGCGACTTTTGCGCCCTAATACGCGTGTATACTCCATTAAAACAACGATGTTTTCTCCGAATTCGCCTTGTCTGCTAAAAGTGGAAATTTGGATGAAGTGCGAGGCGGCTTTTGTGGCGTAATACGCGTGTATACGCCACAAAAACAACGAAGCAATTCGCCAAATTTACCTTTTAGATGCCGTCAGGGATTTGAAGTTCATCATATATCTCCTGTGCACTGCCGGCATCTCCTTCGATGATGACAACATCGCCGCTGGTGGCGGCAGACGGGTCGGTTATGGTCGGAATGCTCGGGTCAAGAGGTGCGTTCGGGTCTGCGAGCGCAGGGCCAACACGCAAGATGCGATTCACCATGCGGTAGACACTCTTGTGGAGGAGTTTGTTGGAAATTTCTTTGCCGTTTTCGGTAATCTTTTTGTAGGTGTTGACGATAGCGCCGTTAAATCCTTCGCCATCTTGAATCTCCGTACCCGGCTCTAAGTTTTCATCATTTATAATGGTGGTACCATACGGGGTATAACTGATGCGGTCGCAGATGATTTCCACTTTCTTATTCGGATTGGTGTTTGTGCCGAGAATCTGCACATCCACTTTGCCTGCCGCCGCTTTTGTTACGATTTTCACCGGAGCATCGGTGTTGTTTTTGAAACGGAAGTCCAAAGAACCGTAGGCTACGGTTGCATCCATACCGAGCGGGGCATAGTGTACCTCCAACATATGCTCATGGCGCTCCGTCACCTCTAAATCCGCATAAAGCACAGCGGCGTAAATGGTCGAACTCGTCTGACAGATACCGCCGCCGAGACCGTCAACCATTTTATTGTTTTCGTATACGGATGCTGCCTTGAAGCCACGCTCATAGGTGCGCTCTCCGACAATTTTGTTATAGGAAAACTCATCGCCCGGGAGCAGAATTGTGCCGTCTACGAATTTCGCAGAAAGTTCTACATTGTTTGAGCGCGGACGATTCGAAGTCGCATACTTGGTTTGATATTTGCCGAGCACATCTGCAAACAGCGTTTTACTGATATCCTCTGCCTTGATCTGCGGCTGGGTAAGCATGAGCGCAATCGTTACCGGCTCACTGTCTGCACCAAAGCCCGCCAAAGCGCGCGCAGCCTCATTTTTATCAAAGTCTTTCCCGATAATTTCAGGCGTGATAATTACCTCTTTGCCTTCGATGGAGTAGTGTGCATCTGCAGGCTCGCAATGCACCGATGCATATAACTCTTCAATATCAATCTGCGCCGGCTGGGTTTTTACCATGGAAAGTTTATAACTGCCCCCGCCATTTACAATGGCTTCTTCAAAATATTTTCGCATCTGCTCATACTCTACACCCGTACCTGCGCTGCCGGCACTGATGCGGATTTGTGCATCCTCTACTTTCACTTCGTGCTGCTTTAAACTGCCGCCGCACTGCTCGGAAAGCGCAACCGAAATATCGGAGAGCGCCAGTCGGTCATAGGTGTATACCGGCACAATGTCTTTGCCGGAAAACAGCGAGGTAAACGCGGAAAACAAATTGCTTCTGCCGTGTACCGCCGCTTTGTGCGCCGTCTTTTCCACATCCACCTGCAAAGACACATCCTGCGCCGTCACGGTTTTGGTTACACCCTCACAGGTGTAGGTCACGGCAAATGTTTTTAATGTGCTCCCTTCGGCAAGCAAACTTGCAATTTCCTGCTGTGTTTTACCGCCAACCTCTATGCCCATTACCGTAATACCGTCTTTGGATAAGTTGCGGTTGCCCGCATACATCGTCACGCTCGACACCGCTAAAAAGAGCACCAAAATTACTGCTACAATGCCGCCGACAAGCAACCCTGTCTTCTGCGATGCAGCCGCCTCCTTTTTCGCGCTTTTTTGCACCTTTGTATTTTCACCTGCCGCCGCGCGCTTTCTGCGCGGAGAGGTATTTCTTCTGTCTGAATTTCTTTCAGCCACGCTTATTCTCCTTTTTGCCTTTTATTTATAAACACATATCTAGGCTACCTTTAATTTTACTACATTTAAAGTCCCTTTGTAAAGCGGATTACCTAACAAAAAGATTACAATTTCAGTCTGTTTTATAGGCATTTTTTCCATTGCAGGCATAAATTATGAGATTTCGGATAAAATATTATTAACATCCTTGTAATAATTTTTTCTCGCAAAATGTAAATACTTTTATTTGTTTTTGTTAAAAACGGCCTTGCTATGCGCTCAATTGTCATTTCTTTATGTTTAATTATTACAAAATTATTAAAAAAGTATTGACAAATATGCCGGCTGCCGTTAAAATAATGCAACGAGGAGATGAAAATCATGAACGCTGTAAAGAAATTCTTTCAGCCGAGACCGAAACTGTTTGTAACCGTCGGACTTCTTGCATTTACAATCGCCCTGGCTGTAACCGCCTATTTTTATACGGTTGTTTTTGCATCAAGTGCACAAATTTCCATTTTAGACGGAAACAATGTCGTTTTGGTCAACACCTCACAAACAAATGTGCAGGCCATTTTGGATGAAGCGGATATCAAATTAAACCCATTCGATACCGTAACACCTGCGCCAAACGAATCTGTTTTTGAAAACGGTCAAATTGTAATTACAAGAGTTGTATATGAAAAGGTTTTAGAAGAAATTCCGATTCCCTATGCAACCGATGAGGTGAAATCGGCTGCCCTGCTTTGGGGCGAACGCGCGGTGGCGACCGCCGGCATCAATGGTGCCGAAACCGCAACATACTCCGTTAAGAAAATTAACGGTGCCGAAACAGAACGCACAGAGATTTTTCGCGAAGTTACGCGCAAGCCCGTTACTGAGGTCGTACATGTCGGCACAAAGGTAAACGCCGCGGCCTTAAAAGCATCCGGCGCTAGATACATTACCTGTACGGCAACTGCCTACGACGGCTCGTATCAGACGCTCGGCTACCACAACCCAAAAACCGCGCTCGGCAAAACACCGACGGTCGGCACGGTTGCAGTAGACCCACGCGTCATACCGCTTGGCACAAAACTCTACATTGAAACCGCCGACGGCAGCTATATCTACGGCGAAAGTTTTGCCGGTGACACCGGAGGCGCTATCAAAGGCAATCGCGTAGATTTGTTTATGAGTTCGCGGGCAGAAGCGCTTGCTTTCGGCAGAAGACAGGTGAAAGTGTATATTTTAAATTGAAAATAGGAAGTGGAAGGTGAGGAAATGGGCATGTGCTGGGCACACACACTCGGCCGCTCTATATTCTTTCTGCTTCACTCAAAAAGGTGAACTCAATCGAGTTCACCTTTTTGACTTTCTTCCTCTACCACTTCCAACTTGCCGACAGATACCTCATAAGCGATTTTGGTCACGCTCGTTTCTTCATCTATGCGCTTTATGTACGCACGCGACTGAATTCGCCCTTCAATGCGGATGCGCGTGCCGACCGGCAATTCCTTGCAATAGCGAGCATTTCTGCCCCATGCGATTGCAGGAATATAGTCGGATTTATTGTACGCACGATTAACCGCCACCAAAATATCGGTGATTTCCCTGCCGAATGGCGTAGTGCGGTAAACCGGCGGTTTGCAGATGTAGCCGTCCAGATATATATAATTGGGTTGCGCCAAATCGCTCGCTTCGGCGCCTGCAAGTGTTTTGGCAAACACTGTCAACACCAGGCGATTTCCCTCGCCCGTGTAGTTATTGTACGACCGAAACTGTCCCGACACCGTTAGGTTCTGTCCCTCTTCTACCGCCGGTCCGGTATCTAAAAGCCGTTCAGAGACCAGAATGTTTACCTCGTCGTCCGTTTCGCTCAGGCGCGAAATGAGCATCGTAAATACATAAAATCGCTCCGCATAGACCGTATGGCTGTAAGACGGAGCACGCAAAACCGTCCCCGAAACTTTTACCTGATTATTTTCTTTGCATTCCATTTTTGTATCGCCCCTCTTTAGCATAGTTGTTAAACTTTATTCCGGTCCTTATAACTATATGCCTAATAATTATCTGCGTTACTCCGGTTTTTTTGTCTGGAATGCAGAAAAACCGTCGAAGCGAGCAAAACGGTTGACGGTTTTGCGCTTTTTTGCTATAATGTTTTATAGTTCACAGTCTTTGACTGGTTGCACTGAAGAAAGAGGCGATATGTATGACAGAATTTAAAAAAATTGATGTGCGTGGTTTTATCCACGAAAACTATACCCCCTACGACGGCGATGAGTCCTTTCTCGCACCGCCGACGGAAGCAACAAAAAAACTGTGGTCAATCCTTTGCGAAGATATGAAAGAAGAAAAGGCGCGCGGCGGCGTTTACGATGTGGACACGAGCACCATTTCCACCGTTTCTTCGCACGAGGCAGGCTACATCGACAAGGAACTAGAAACCATCGTCGGTCTGCAAACAGACCGCGCTCTCAAACGAGCAATCATGCCGTTCGGTGGCATTCGCATGGTCAACACATCCCTTGCCGCTTACAACCGCGAACTCGATCCACAGGTGCAAAATGTATTTAAATACCGCAAAACACACAATGATGGTGTTTTTGATGTGTACACCGATGAAATGAAGGCCGCACGCCACACCGGCATCATAACAGGCCTTCCGGATGCTTACGGACGCGGTCGCATCATCGGCGACTATCGCCGTGTTGCGCTCTACGGTGCAGATTACCTGATTGAGCAAAAAAAGGAAGCAAAAAAGGCAATGGAATGTCGCACCATGAGCGAAGAGGTGATGCGCCAGCGTGAAGAACTCTCCGAGCAGATTCGTGCCCTTGAAGAATTGAAAGTGATGGCCGCAAAATACGGCTTCGACATTTCAAATCCGGCAACCGATACAAAACAGGCCATCCAGTGGCTCTATTTCGGTTACCTCGGCGCAGTAAAAGAACAAAACGGCGCTGCAATGTCTATCGGCAGAATTTCTACATTTTTAGATATCTACGCAACTAAGGATTTGGAAGACGGCAAATACACGGAAAGCGAAATTCAGGAAATGGTGGACCATTTCGTTATGAAACTGCGTATTGTGCGCTTTTTGCGTACACCGGCCTATGATGAACTCTTCTCCGGCGATCCGACTTGGGTAACCGAATCCATTGGCGGTATCGGCGAGGACGGCAGACATATGGTTACCAAGATGTCGTTTCGCTTCCTGCACACCTTAACCAATCTCGGTCCGGCTCCGGAACCGAATATGACGGTGCTTTGGAGCATCAAGCTTCCGGATAACTTCAAACGCTACTGTGCACGCGTTTCTGCCAAAACAAGCGCCATACAGTATGAAAACGACGATTTGATGCGCGAAAAATTCGGCGATGATTACGGCATTGCCTGCTGCGTATCCCCGATGCGTATCGGCAAGCAAATGCAGTTCTTTGGCGCACGCGCCAATCTGGCAAAAGCGCTTTTGTATGCCATCAACGGCGGAAAAGACGAACGCTACGGCACACAGACCGCACCGAAAACGGACTTGCCCCAAGGCGAATACCTCAACTACGAAGATGTATATAAAAAGTTCGTGCAGACCTGCGACTGGCTGGCAAGACTGTATGTAAATACGCTCAGTGTCATTCACTATATGCACGACAAATATTGCTACGAAAAACTCGAAATGGCACTTCACGATGAAGAAATCGTACGCACCTGTGCGGGCGGTATTGCAGGCCTGTCCGTTGTGGCAGACAGCCTTTCCGCCATTAAATACGCAAAGGTACGCCCGATTCGCAACGAAGAAGGCATTGCCATTGATTTTGAAATCGAAGGCGATTTCCCGAAATATGGTAATGACGATGCTCGTGTAGATGATATCGCTGTCGGCGTTGTGAAGATGTTTATGGAGAAACTCGGCGCACAGCAGACTTACAGAAAGAGTATCCCGACGATGTCGATTCTGACGATTACCTCCAATGTGGTATACGGTAAAAAGACCGGCGCTACACCGGACGGCAGAAAGCTCGGAGAACCGTTTGCCCCGGGCGCAAACCCGATGCACGGCCGCGATACGAACGGCTGCGTAGCATCTATGATGTCCGTATCCAAACTGCCGTTTGATGATTCCGAGGACGGCATTTCCTATACCTTCTCCATCATTCCGGATGCACTCGGAAAGACGGTAGGAGAGCAAGAAGATAACTTAATCAGCCTTTTAGACGGCTATTTCGTGGAAAAAGGACATCATATCAATGTCAATGTGTTAAACCGTGAAACACTCTACGATGCGATGGAGCATCCGGAATTGTATCCGCAGTTGACCATCCGCGTTTCCGGTTATGCCGTAAACTTTGTAAAACTGACACGCGAACAACAGTTGGAAGTCATCAGCAGAACATTCCACGACCGTTTCTAAAAAACAAAAGGGGATGCAATGCATCCCCTTGTACTTTTCCAACCTGAGTATTTTTCGGGAGGTGACAGACTTGGAAAACATCATAGGTTATATGCACCAACGCGAAACCTTCGGCGCGGTGGACGGTCCGGGTGTACGCTATGTGCTGTTTTTGCAGGGCTGTCCCTTGCGATGTGTATACTGCCACAATCCAGACTCCATCCAGACGGGTGGCGGCAAGGCCATCACCGTAAGCAAAGCGATGGAGGATATTTTGCATTATAAAAGCTTTATCAAAGACGGCGGCGTAACGATTTCGGGTGGCGAACCGCTTTTGCAGCACGAGTTTACACATGCCTTGCTTAATGCCTGCCGTGAAGCAGGATTGCACACAGCGGTAGACACTTCGGGTTTTGCCTCCAAGCAGGTGCAAAGAAAAATTGCAGATGCCGCGGATTTAATTATGCTGGATATTAAATCCATAGACGAGGAAATGTGCAGACAAATTACGGGCCATTCCAATACGCGCGCACTTGCCATGCTGGATTACTGCGAAATCAGCGGCAAAAGCGTATGGCTGCGCCATGTGGTTGTGCCCGGTCTTACCTTAGATACGGAGGCGCTGACCGCACTCGCCGACCATATTAAGCACTACTCTTGCATCCAATGTGTGGAGCTTTTGCCGTTTCATAAAATGGGCGAACACAAATGGGATAAAGACAAATATTCTCTTGCGGATACGCCGACGCCGACAGCATCACAAATGGCTGCGGCAAAGCAAATCTTTGCCCAGCGTGGCATGGTATTGCATTAAAAAAGGATGTAAAAATAAATTTTACATCCTTTTTTGTTTATTTGTGAATTTCAAGTATCTTGAACTGTACGATGCCGCCCGGTGTTTGCACATCCACGGTATCGCCAACTTTCTTGCCGATGAGCGCCTTGCCAATCGGGGATTCATAGGAAAGTTTGTTTTGAGAAGGATTTGCTTCTGTCGGACCGACAATGCTGTATTCTTCCTCTTCCTCAAATTCAATATCCAAAAGTTTTACCTTTGCGCCGACACCAACGGCATCCGTTGCTATTGCACCTTCATCGACCACGCGAGCAATTTTGAGCATACCTTCCACTTGGGCAATTCTTGCCTCCACTTGCGCCTGCTCATTCTTCGCTTCATCGTATTCGGAGTTTTCCGAAAGGTCGCCGAATGCGAGCGCTTGCTTGATTTTTTCTGCTACTTCCTTACGGCGTACCAGTTTTAATTCATCGAGTTCAGCCTCCAGTTTTGCCAAACCCTCCGCTGTCATAAACAGCTCTTTTGCCTCTGCCATTTCTATATAGCCTCCAATAATTATTTCAAAATCCGCGGTCAAAAGTTACAAATGCGATACAACTACAAGTTTAATTCTTGTGGATTTTTTACACCTCTTTTATTATACCATTGTTTTTTGTAATGTCAAGCCTTTTTCCATCCGACAGACAAAAGCGCAGCGCAAATGTCTTTTTTGTGCTCCAACTTATAACAATTCAGTATAAATTCCGCACTTTTGCAGGCGGCACGCCCGAAATCATCTAATAAGGGCGCATATCCGAATGCCGTTTCAAAATACACCTCTCGCCGCGCAGAATAAGGATATTTTCCGCTAAAATCCAGCACCAGACCGGGCGTGCAAATTTCGGTTTGCGGCGGCGATAGCAAAAGTACAATTTCCGCACGGTTTAACTGTTTTTCATTTTCCGTCGTACTGACGGTTAATCCGAATTCTGTAAACAACGACTCTGCTGCGCGCTGCGCCGATGGCACATCAGCGCTCACCAGACAGAGCCGATTGGTGTAGCCCGTCATATACTGCACCGCCGCGAGTGCATTTTCATCAAATGAATTTGCATATACGCATACGCGCGCCGTTTGCGGCGTAAATGAAAATGCATCATAATGCCTTTTTATTATTTGTCCTGCAAACGCACAAAATATGCGCCTGCCGTCGGGCAGGAAAAATTTGTCGGACAAAAATTTTTCCAGCGGTGCACTTGCATAGATACATTCGACACCAAATTTCAACAATCGGTGCTCCAGGCGTTTTATCAACCGGTGCTGCGCTGAAGAGGATTTCTTTTCAAAAGTCTTTTGTGTACACGGTAAAGTAAACCGCAGACAATACGCATCGTGCATCGGCAAATTCACACGCTCGGCCGTAATGCGCCTTCTGCCCGGCACGCGCTCCTGCTTAGCAAAAACAATAATGCCACCCAGCATCGCTCGTCCCTCCTTTGTTCTTATATATACCTTAACGCACAAAAAAATTACAGTTTTTATATATTTAGTTGTACACAAACAAAAAAATAGTGTATAATGAAAGACAAAGGTGGTGGAAGTATGATCGCTAAAATAAAATCAGCCGGACTTGAAGGTCTTTCGGGTTTTGTTGTGGAGGTAGAGGCGGACATTTCGGGCGGTCTGCCGGCCTTTGATATTGTCGGTTTGCCCGACACAGCCGTTAAAGAAGCGCGCGAGCGTGTACGCTCTGCCGTAAACAACAGTGGCTTTCAGATGTTGCCCAAACGAGTGATTTTAAATCTTGCTCCGGCAGATGTCAAAAAAGAAGGCAGTGTGTACGATTTGCCGATTTGCGTTGCCTATCTTTGTGCAACCGGCCAGTTAAATATCGGCAACGCCGAGGAAAGTATGTTTTTCGGCGAACTGTCTTTGGACGGTGCCGTGCGCCCGGTTACAGGGATTTTGCCGATGGTACTGACCGCACGCGAACACGGCATCAAAAATGTATTTGTCCCCGCCGTCAACGCAGCAGAGGCCGCTGTTGCAGAGGGCGTAACCGTCTATGGGGTTCAAACTCTTTCGGCACTCAAATCACATTTCGCAGGGGAGGCTCCCATCGAAAGCACCTCCGTTGATTTGGAAGGCATCTTCCGATATACAGAGGCGCATGCTCCGGATTTTTCGGATGTAAAAGGGCAGGAGGGCGTAAAACGCGCCCTTGAGATTGCGGCCGCAGGCAATCATAACATTTTAATGATTGGTACACCGGGCAGTGGTAAAACCATGCTGGCAAAACGCCTGCCGACCATCTTGCCCGATATGACTTTTGAGGAAGCCTTAGAGGTAACCAAAATACATTCCGTGGCAGGGATACTGCCGTCGGACAAGCCACTTGTAACGCGCAGACCTTTCCGCAGCCCTCACCACACCATTTCCGCCATCGGTCTCGCAGGCGGCGGGCGTATTCCCCGTCCGGGCGAAATCAGTCTGGCGCACAACGGCGTATTGTTTTTAGACGAACTTCCGGAATTTAATAAATCAGCTTTGGAGGTCCTTCGCCAACCGCTTGAAGACGGCGATGTGACTATTGCGCGTGTAAGCGCAACCGTAAATTATGCTTCTAATGTCATGTTTGTAGCGGCAATGAATCCTTGCAAATGTGGATATTACGGCGATCCATCCGGTCGTTGCACTTGCACACCGAATATGGTAGAGCAGTATATGGGGCGCATCAGCGGACCGCTACTTGACCGCATAGATATGCACATCAGCGTAGCGCCTGTTGCCTATGAATCTTTCCGCGAAGATGCACCGACACAAACCTCCAAGGATATTAAAAACCGCGTGGATGCGGCAAGAGCCATTCAGCAAAAACGCTATGCGGATTATCCGAATGTGTATTCTAATGCACAACTAAGTGCGGCAATGATAGAAAAATTCTGTGTGCTCGGCGAAGCGGAGCACGCCTTGATGAAAAATGCCTTTGACCGATTGGGCCTGAGCGCAAGAGCGCACCACGGCATCTTAAAAGTGGCACGCACGATTGCCGATTTGGACGGCAGCGAGGCTATAACCGTCAAACATCTGGCAGAAGCTATACAGTATCGCAGTTTAGACAGAAGCAAGAAAGGATAATTTTACAAAGCCGCGTACACAACAATTTATGCCGTGGCGGCACTATAACAGAGTGTTTTTCTTTATACAAAACAAAAAAACAGAGTCCCGAGGGACTCTGTTTCATTATTTAGGGTTATAATTACGCTTCAATAGCGGATACAACGCCCGAACCTACGGTTCTACCACCTTCACGGATAGCGAAACGCAGACCTTCTTCGATAGCGATCGGAGTGATAAGTTCAACAGAAATTGTTACATTATCACCAGGCATGCACATTTCAACGCCAGCCGGAAGTGTGATTACGCCTGTAACGTCAGTTGTTCTGAAATAGAACTGCGGACGATAGTTGTTGAAGAACGGTGTATGACGGCCGCCTTCTTCCTTGGACAGAACATAAACCTCACCGCTGAACTTGGTGTGCGGGTGAATGGAATCCGGCTTTGCAAGAACCTGACCTCTTTCGATTTCATTTCTCTGTACACCACGGAGGAGTGCACCGATGTTATCGCCTGCTTCAGCGTAGTCGAGGAGCTTTCTGAACATTTCGATACCGGTTACAACAACCTTTCTCTTCTCGTCAGTAAGACCTACGATTTCAACTTCTTCACCAACCTTGAGCTGACCTCTCTCAACACGGCCGGTAGCAACTGTACCACGACCTGTGATGGAGAAGATATCCTCGATCGGCATGATGAACGGAAGGTCAGCTTTTCTTTCCGGGGTCGGAATGTAAGCGTCAACTTCGTCCATGAGCTTGAGAATCGGAGCGTATTCCGGAGCGGACGAATCGTTGGAATCGCACTCGAGTGCTGCGAGAGCAGAACCTGTAACGATCGGAGTGTCATCACCCGGGAATTCGTACTCGTTGAGGAGTTCTCTGATTTCCATTTCTACGAGCTCGAGGAGTTCCGGATCGTCAACCTGGTCAGCCTTGTTCATGAATACTACGATATACGGTACGCCTACCTGACGGGAGAGAAGGATATGCTCTCTTGTCTGCGGCATCGGGCCGTCTGCAGCGGATACAACCAAGATAGCGCCGTCCATCTGAGCAGCACCGGTGATCATGTTCTTAACATAGTCGGCATGTCCCGGGCAGTCAACGTGAGCGTAGTGACGGTTGTCAGTTTCGTACTCAACGTGTGCTGTGGAAATGGTGATACCTCTTTCTCTTTCTTCCGGAGCCTTATCGATCATGTCGTAAGCTTCGAACTTTGCCTTGCCTTGCAAAGCGAGAACCTTTGTGATTGCTGCTGTAAGGGAAGTCTTACCGTGGTCAACATGGCCGATAGTACCAATGTTAACGTGCGGTTTACTTCTTTCAAATTTTTCTTTTGCCATTGTATTTTCCTCCTTTTTCTTTACAGAAAGATTTTATGATAACATTATTGTATCTTTTTTATTTGAAAAAATCAAGTCTTTCTTTGAAAATAGTCCTGAATTTGCAGATTTATCGCAAAAATCAGTCTTTCTTCGCTCTGTCGGAGATGATTTTTTCCTGAATACTCTTCGGCACCTGCTCGTAGTGGCTCGGCTCCATTGTATACTGGCCACGGCCCTGTGTGCGGGAGCGAAGTTCGGTTGCGTAACCAAACATTTCAGCAAGCGGAACATGTGCAGTAATTGCCTGCGCGCCGGCTCTTGCTTCCATACCCTGAATCATACCACGGCGGGAGTTAAGGTCACCCATAACATCGCCCATGTATTCTTCCGGTGCGATAACAACAACCTTCATGATAGGCTCCTTGAGTACCGGGTTTGCCTTTTTGCAACCCTCTTTGAACGCCATGGAACCTGCAATCTTAAACGCCATTTCTGAAGAGTCGACTTCATGGTAAGAACCGTATGTGAGGCGAACTCTTACATCAACTACATTGTAACCTGCCAGTACACCGCTGAGCATTGCGCCCTGAATACCCTGGTCAACAGCCGGGATGTATTCCTTCGGAATAACACCACCAACGATTTCGTTAACGAACTCGTAACCAGCACCTGCTTCGAGCGGCTCCATTGTGATAACAACATGACCGTACTGACCGCGACCACCGGACTGTCTTGCATACTTGTGGTCGATGTCCACGCTCTTGGTGATGGTTTCTCTGTAAGATACCTGCGGATTACCAACATTTGCTTCTACCTTGAATTCGCGCAAAAGTCTGTCAACGATAATTTCAAGGTGCAACTCGCCCATGCCGGCGATAATGGTCTGACCTGTTTCTTCATCGGTATAAGTCTTGAATGTCGGGTCTTCTTCTGCAAGTTTTGCAAGAGCAATACCCATCTTTTCCTGACCTGCCTTGGTCTTCGGCTCGATAGCAACACGGATAACCGGTTCCGGGAACTCCATGCTCTCGAGGATAATCGGATGATCCTCATCACAGAGTGTGTCACCTGTTGTAGTGTTTTTGAGACCTACTGCCGCAGCGATATCACCGGAGTAAACAATGTCGATATCCTCTCTGTGGTTTGCGTGCATCTGCAGAATACGGCCCATTCTTTCCTTGTTGCCCTTGCATGCGTTGAGCACATAAGAACCGGAGGAAAGTGTACCGGAATATACTCTGAAGAAGCAGAGTTTACCAACAAACGGGTCTGTAGCAATTTTGAACGCAAGTGCTGCGAACGGCTGATTATCGCCTGTAATTCTTTCGCCTTCTTCGCCTGTATCCGGATCAACACCCTTAATGTTATCGATGTCGAGCGGGGACGGCATGAAGTCGATTACAGCGTCGAGCAAATGCTGTACGCCCTTGTTTCTGTATGCTGTACCGCAAAGCACCGGAACGAACTCGTTCGCGATTGTTGCCTTACGGATGGTCTTGCGGATTTCTTCTTCGGTGAGTTCTTCACCTTCGAAGTATTTCTCCATCAAGGATTCGTCGCACTCAGCAACCTTCTCAACGAGGTTGTCTCTGTACTTTTGAGCCAGTTCCTTCATGTCTTCCGGAATCTCTTCTTCACGCTCATCTTTTCCGAGGTCATCGTAGTATACAAACGCCTTCATGGTGATGAGGTCGATGATACCTTTGAAGTCGGCTTCAGCACCAATCGGGAGCTGAAGCGGAACCGCATTACACTTTAATCTGTCGAGCATCATGTCAACAACATTGTAGAAGTCTGCACCCATGATATCCATCTTGTTTACAAACGCCATACGCGGTACACGATACTTGTCAGCCTGACGCCACACGGTTTCAGACTGCGGCTCAACGCCGCCCTTCGCACAGAAAACCGTAACGGAACCGTCAAGTACACGCAGGGAACGCTCAACTTCTACAGTAAAGTCAACGTGTCCCGGAGTGTCGATAATATTGATTCTGTGGCCTTTCCACTGCGCGGTTGTAGCAGCAGAAGTGATGGTAATACCACGCTCCTGCTCCTGAGCCATCCAGTCCATCGTTGCTGTACCGTCATGAGTATCACCAATCTTGTACACGCGGCCTGTATAGTACAAAATACGCTCAGTCGTTGTCGTTTTACCGGCATCGATATGGGCCATAATACCTATATTTCTTGTCTTTTCAAGTGAAAATTGTCTAGCCAAAGCAATTCCTCCTTTCTCTAAAAATGCGGCATAAATATGCCATACTTTTAGATGTAAACTTTTCGTAAGTTCATCAAAATAGTTTGAGCAGTCTTTATAAAACTATGCAGACTACCAGCGGAAATGTGCAAACGCCTTGTTGGCTTCTGCCATCTTGTGAGTATCTTCACGCTTCTTAACCGCACCACCGGTGTTGTTAATTGCATCCAGAATTTCGTTTGCGAGTCTTTCCTTCATTGTTCTTTCACCACGCGCTCTTGCGTAAGCGGTGAGCCAGCGCAAACCGAGTGTCTGACGACGCTCCGGACGAACTTCAATCGGCACCTGGTAGTTTGCACCGCCGACACGGCGAGCCTTTACTTCCAATACCGGCATGATGTTCTCCATAGCCTCCGCAAATGCGTCTACCGGGTTCTTACCGGTCTTTTCCCCAACAATTTCAAAAGCGTCATACACGATTCTCTGCGCTACGCCTCTTTTGCCGTCGAGCATAATGTTGTTGATCAACTTTGTTACAACTACGCTGTTGTAAAGCGGATCTGCTAATACTTCTCTCTTCGCAATAAAACCTCTTCTTGGCACTTTTCTTCCCTCCTTACATGATTAATCATAATCACAGGTACTCGGCGGCACTCTCTATCCGCCGTCAGCGCGCATCTATTTATACAGCCTTGCTAAAAAGCACAGGTCCGTCATACGCACTAAGATTTGTGATTTTTGGCAAAGCTACATAATCCTTTAATTTCGAATTATCACTTTGCTTTCGGCTTCTTCGCACCGTAGCGGCTTCTGGCCTGGTTACGGTTTGCAACACCCTGTGCATCCAGAGTACCGCGGATGATGTGGTAACGCGTACCCGGAAGGTCACGCACACGACCGCCCTCGATCAATACAACGCTATGCTCCTGCAGGTTGTGACCGATACCCGGAATGTAAGCTGTTACTTCGATGCCGTTTGTAAGACGCACTCTGGCAATCTTACGAAGTGCAGAGTTCGGCTTTTTCGGAGTCATTGTTCTAACGGAAGTACATACGCCGCGCTTCTGCGGTGCGCTTTGATCCGTTGCCTTCTTCTTCAGAGAGTTGAGACCCTTCTGGAGCGCCGGTGCTGTAGACTTAAACTCCTTGTCCTTTCTGCCTTTTCTTACCAACTGGTTAAATGTAGGCATTTAAGTGATTCCTCCTTTCCCTTTTTCTTCTATATATAAAAGCATCTGCTCTTATACCGATTTTAAGATGACCGCCACCGCCGCGCCGACATGAATACCCGCTGCGTGACCGAGCTTCTCCATTGTGTCTATATAGACAATGTCAACCGCCTTCTGCTTGCAAAGTGCAGCGAAGGGCTCGGTGACGTGAGGATCGGCGTCTTCTGCAATAAACGCCGTTTGTACATTACCCGCTTCTACCTCTTTTTTAGATTGCTTGATACCGACTCGGGCATCGGCATCCTTCAAAGTGTTTAACATAATTTCCTCATTTCCTCCAAATCATCTACTGTTTACTTTTCTGTATTTGGGCGCACTACACCCACATACCTAAACCCAGACTAGCATAGTATACTAGGATTTTCAAGGTTTGTCAAGCATTTTTTGAATAAAAAATCCCCTATACCAGATAGGGGATAAAGGGGAGAATTATATACAATAGGTAGGGAAAACTCGGCCCGAAAAACAACGGCAACGATAAATCAATGCCCTACATAAATTGCGTTTGCAATTCATTTGTATTGTGTTGCTGCGTATTATACCAAGAAAATGCGTAAGCGGCACATAGGCCGCTTGCTACGACTCTCAACTTGTCTGTGCATAAAAAACGGGCGAGCACACAGGCTCGCCCCTACGGAATTGGGCGTTTTGCAATTTGCAGAAGTCAACAAAAATGTGCGTCCTGCATTCGTTTTAGTTTTTGTCGATATATGAATCTATTCTTTCCAAAAAACTTTTCGGGATGGTGTCTTTTTTGATAACAATAATATCTCCGTAGCCATATTCGGGGGCCGCTTTATCTTTTGCTTCAACGCCCACTTCGAAACAATAGGATTCCGTATCTCCCGAAAGCTGCTTTTCAATCGTCGCATCATCGGCCAAATATAACGGTCCCAACCACTGTCCCGAAGGAAGATAAGTATAAAGATACGGTCCGGCTTCATCTGTTAAAAAGAACAAATCATAGCTCTGATTGCCCCACGAAATATCGTCCATATCCCATTGTCTGTAAAATCTATGCAAGGTTTGTTTGTATCCGC
This sequence comes from Clostridia bacterium, assembly GCA_045578865.1. Classification (GTDB taxonomy): domain Bacteria; phylum Bacillota; class Clostridia; order UBA1381; family UMGS1253; genus RGIG2041. The sequence goes on from JAZNLB010000017.1 coordinate 93,665, forward strand.
CCGTTGGATCCATATCATACAGGTTTACAGTGCATATCCACTTTTTCGGAGAACTCAACTGCACATACCCGTATTTCCCGTCATAACTGCAGGTAAGGTCTTCGCCGTTACCCATTTCATGTATCGCATAAAACATGGTAACTGCAACGGCAGCAAAAATCAAAATCGCAATGCATACCGCCACAATTACTACCTTTATAATCGTTTTTTTCTTGTTTTTTTCCTTAGACATATTTAATACCTCCTTGCGGTGAATATACAAAAGTCGCTGTGCCGGAAATTCTCAATCTTCCGGGATTTTTCTGATTTTCAAATTAAATTTTTCTTCACCTTCACTATTTGCAATTCCATCAATATGAACATGAAAATCCGAATCCGCTGTTTCGAATAACGCAATATTCACCAAAAACTTTCCCAATTCATAAAGCGCTTTATTGCTACCTTGGATTTCTATATTGTATTGATTGTCTGCCTCGAATTCATCAGTAGAATGATTGAAACGATAGTTTTCAAAAACATCTATACACAACTCATTAATATTTTGAGGATGTTCAACCCCGCCTTTATAAACATTTTTCTTTGCATTTACAACCTCTTTTGTATAGTTGAGTTCCAAAGTAACTTTTTTAGTATTCAAAACAAATCCTCTTTTCTTTATGTCAATTTATTAAAAAGCTGGAAAGCTTTCTTTATCCAATCGACAACTTTGTCTCTTTTTCGAATTCCTTTTGATTAATCTTGAATATCATCCACGGTGTTTAAAAATATTTTTTCTCCATCGACATGTATATGGATATTTCCGTTGCTTTTGAGAAAGCTTTGCGTTTTTATTTTGTTTGCATCGTTGTAAAAATAACTGAGCGCAGAATCTGCAATGCCGTCCTCATCGAAAATACTTCCTTTTTTCTCATTATACGCTTTCCGCGCATTTTTGTCCAGCATTAGCCGCGTTTTGCGAATGTTTATATTATACCAAGGAAAAAAGGGGTACTACTATCAACTTTTGGGCGCATGCCTATGTGCCGCGGCGCAAACAAAAAAGGAATCACATCCGTGATTCCTTTTTCTTTAAGACAACAATTTTTTTGCAATTGCGCCGATGGTTTTACCGTCTGCGCGACCTTTGGTCTGCGCGGTAACCATACCCATAACCTTGCCCATATCCTTTACGGATGCGGCGCCGGTTTTAGCGATTGCCTCACGCACGATTTGCTCAAGTTCTTCTTCGGAAAGTTGCTTCGGAAGATAACCAAGCAAAACTTCCATCTCACGCTTTAAGTTCTCAACCAAATCCTCTCTGCCGCTTTTTTCAAATTCCGGCAGGGAATCTTTTCTCTGCTTGAGCTCCTTGGCTATGACATCAATCACGCCGTTTTCATCCAATTCGGTGAGGTGGTCTTTTTCGTATTGCAGAATGGCAGAACGGACAAGTTGCACCGTGTTTTTACGGATGACATCCTTTTCCTTCATTGCTGTTTTTAAATCTGCCGCAAGTTGTTCTTTGAGTCCCATAACGAATACCCCCAATTACTTAAACTTTCTTTTGCGGGCAGCCTCAGACTTCTTCTTACGCTTTACGCTCGGCTTTTCATAGTGCTCTCTCTTTCTAAGCTCCGTTAAAACGCCGGATTTCGCGCATTGACGCTTAAATCTGCGAAGTGCATTATCTAAAGACTCATTGTCCTTTACTCTGATTTCAGACATTACTTTCACTCCCTTCACTACTATATACATAATAGTGTTTACCTCGTCAAAATGGACAAGGTATACAAATGTACTACATATTATACTCCAAAACAAGCCGTCCTGTCAATAGGGAATTGCATTTTTTTCATTTGTGAAAAAACAGTTGTTTTTTTGTCCGCATAAGTATAAAATATAAGGTAGAAACACAAAAGAAACGGAGACAGGGCAGATGAACATTTTAATTTTATCCATCAAAGCAGGCATGGGCCATCACAAAACCGGCATGGCGATTCACGATTACTTTGAAAGCCGCGGCGCAAGATGCGAAATGCTTAACACCTTCGACTATATAAACCATGCTCTGTCCGAATCCGTTAACCAGGGCTACCTCCTTTCGACCAAATTCACGCCGAAGATGTGGGGTAAAATGTATCGACTGGCGGAGAAAAAACAAAAAATCGACCCGAATATTTTTTCCGACACCATCAATAAAATCACTACCGGGAAGTTGCTCAAATTCGTGCAGGAATTTGAGCCGGATGCGATTATATGTACGCATGTTTTTGCCGCACAAATCGCAACCTATTTTAAGCGCAAGTGCAATATTACCTGTCCGATGTACGGCATCATCACCGATTTTACGGTGCATCCGTTCTGGGAAGATGTGGATATGGATTACTATGTTACGGCGTCCCGACTATTAAATCTGCAACTTGAAAAGCGTGGGCTGGACTGCCGCAAAGCCTTGCCTTTCGGCATCCCGATTGAACCGAAATTCGCTGTAAAAACGGAAAAGCGTGCCGCAAGAGCCGCGCTCGGCATTGAAAACAAGCCGACTGTTTTAGTGATGATGGGTTCAATGGGGCACGGCAAACTCGAAGGCAGTTTAGAAAAGCTCGACAATATGGGTCATGATTTTCAAATCCTTTGCGTTTGCGGCAATAACAAGCAGTTAAAACGCAGTATTGAAAATCGAATTTGGAAAAAATCCGTGCTGGCGCTCGGCTATGTAGATAATGTAGAACTTTTAATGGATGCGGCGGATGTGCTTATCACCAAACCGGGCGGTCTGACCACCTCGGAATTTCTTGCCAAGGGGCTGCCTGCCATTTTGCTGAATCCCATCCCGGGACAAGAGGACAGAAACACGGAATTCTTATTAAACAACGGACTTGCCATCCGCGTAAGCAAGACCTTCCCCATAGATGAAGCGGTATATCAACTTTTACTGCACCCCTGGAGATTGGACATGCTTTCGCTTGCCACCAAAAACATGGGCAAGCCGAATGCGGTTTGCGATTTGTATGACCATATTGCGGAAAATATGATGCAGAAAATAAGGGGGAAATAAGTCGATGACAAAGAACCCGACCGCCTGCGCGGTGATTGTTTGTGCCGGAAGCGGCACGCGCATGAAGCAAATTAAAAAAAAGGACGGCACTGCCGTCAACAAAGTCTTTCGTGAAATTGCAGGCGTACCGATTGTGGCACACACCGTACACGCTTTTGAACAGACCGCCTGCATCGGCAGCATCGTTTTGGTGACTCGAAGCGAGGATATTGCCGAGTTGTCTGCACTGGTACGCGAATTTGAATTTAAAAAAGTAAAAAGCATCGTCTGCGGCGGCGCAACACGGCAGGCCTCCGTAGCAAACGGTCTTGCCGAAGCGGACAGCGAAATTGTTTTAATCCACGACGGCGCACGCGCCCTGGTAACGCCAACCCTCATCGAACGCGTCTACAACGGGTTGCTCAGCGGAAAAGCCGCAGGCGTAACGGTTGCCGTAAAGGCAAAAGATTCCTTAAAACGCGCAGGTGCCGATGGCATTGTAAAAGAAAGCCTTTCACGCGAGGATGTCTATAACATCCAGACCCCACAGGGCTTTTACACCGAAGATATTGTCTCGTTCCATAAAAAAGCTACCGCAGAAGGCTATGCCGGTACGGACGATTGCATGATTGCCGAATACTGCGGCGGCAAAATTTTGCTTGTAGAAGGCGATTATACCAATATAAAAATTACGACGGAGGAAGATATGGATTACGCTCACTTCCTCATTACAAAGGAGAATTAACTATGATGCGAATCGGACACGGATATGATGTACATCGGCTGACAGAGGGCAGAGACCTCATTTTAGGCGGCGTAAAAATTCCGTACGAACTAGGCCTTTTAGGACATTCGGATGCAGATGTTTGCGTGCACGCGCTGATGGATGCTATCTTAGGTGCGGCGGCGCTCGGCGATATCGGTCAGCATTTTCCGGATACGGACGAGCAATACAAAGGCGCAGACAGTTTGGAGCTTCTGCGCGAGGTTTGCGAACTCATTGAAGACTTGGGCTACGCACTGGTCAATGCGGATATCACAATTATCGCACAAAAGCCGAAACTGGCACCATACATATCTGCCATGCGCGAAAACATCGCCGATGTGTGCGGCACGGATATTTGCGACATCAATGTAAAAGCCACCACCACAGAAAAACTCGGCTTCGAGGGGCGCGGTGAGGGCATCAGTACCCATGCAGTTGTATTGCTGAGCAAGGCGGAATTGCCCATAGAAGATTAAATTTCAAAATAAAAAAGGAGTCGGCTGACTCCTTTTTTCATGCAATTTTTAAAGACGAAACGCCATCACAAGCAGAAAGCGAAATCATGAGTTCGCCGATTTCCTTGTCAAGCGGCAAAACGATAAGCACCTTCAAAAGCATTGCATTGTCATCGTCTGTGGAAGTTTTGATTTGCTTTACCGAAACACCTTCCGCTGCCAAAACTGTCAGCACACTTTTCATCGCATCTTTATCTTCCAAGGTAAACTTTACGGCATACTGATTTGCGTGCAACTGCAATTTTGTCGAAACCTTACGCAGTGCAATCATGGTAAAAAGCATCAAAAGCACCACAACCGCCGCCACAATGTAGCACCCGATGCCGATGGCAATACCGACACACGCTGTTGTCCAAATACCGGCCGCCGTGGTGATCCCACGGATACGGTTACCGTCAATCAAAATACTGCCCGCACCGAGAAAACCGATACCGCTGATAATCTGAGCGCCCATGCGTAACATCTCGGTCGGAATCAAAAATTTCGCCGCCGCCAGTTCGCTGACCACCATGATGGTCGCCGCACCGAGACACACGATGATGTGTGTGCGAAGACCCGCATCGTGGTTGGAACCCGCTCTTTCCAAACCAATCAAGCCACCGAGCAGCACAGCCGCTACCAGACGGATGCAAATTTCCAAAAGCATCCCAATTTCAAATTGTAACATTTCCACAACCTTCGCCCCTTTTTTAATGAGAATATTTTTAAATCCGATCGAGTTCTCCCCATCTCCATGAACGAATTTTGTAAACCATTATAACATTTCTTTTCTCAATGTTGCTCCATCTTTTACCGAAAGGTAGGCCGGTGCAATATCAAATACGGTTTTACAACCTCTTACACCTTCCGCGCCGAGACGGTAAGCCGCGCGTGCATATGCCACAATCACCGATGCAGTAAATTCCGGGTTGGAATCAAGTTTCAAACTGTATTCTATCACATGCTTGTGTTCACCGTTTGCCCCCGTCTTACCCGTACGAATCACAAAACCGCCGTGTGGAATACCGCTGTGGTCACGCACAAGTTCTTCCTTTGTAATAAAGTGCACAGTTGTATCGTAATCTGCAAAGTAGTTCGGCATTGTTTTGATTTCTTCTTCAATTCTTGCCTTGTCCGCGCCTTCCTTTGCTACAACAAAACACTCACGCAAATGCTTTTGTCTGGTAGACAGCTGCGGATTTACGCCACTGCGGACTGCATCGAGTGCGGCAGGTACCGGAATGGTGTACTGCTTGGCATCCAAAACGCCTTCAATACGGCGAATTGCATCGGAGTGCCCCTGGCTGACACCCTTGCCCCAGAATGTATAATCCTTACCGTCCGGCAAAATCGCACTCGCATAGAGGCGATTTAAAGAAAACATGCCCGGATCCCAGCCGACGGAAATGATACCGACCTTGCCGGATGCCTTTGCTACGGTATCCACCGCCGCAAAATGCTCCGGAATTTTTGCATGTGTATCAAAACTGTCCACCACATGGAAAAGTTTTGCAAGCGCCGGCGTTTGCACCGGCAAATCCGTTGCACTGCCGCCGCACAAAATCATAACATCAATTTCATCTTTCATGCTTTCCGCCGCATCCGCATGCAAAACCGAAACGCCTTTGCTTAAAATTTTTACACGCTCCGGCGGACGGCGTGTAAATACCGCCACCAATTCCATATCCGGATTTTGACGAATTGCACATTCTACGCCGCGGCCCAAATTGCCGTATCCAAAAATACCAATTCTGATTGCCATAGTTATCTCTCCTTTAGTTTCTCTGCCAGCGCTTCATTCGGGGTAATATAAACGGTGTTGTATACATCATAAATTACCCTGCCGGCCCTTGCTCCCGACGGTTTTTTCACATTTTTGATTTGCGTATAATCCACAGGCACCTGCGCCGAACTTTTTGCGCTTGAAAAAGTTGCCGCCAGCACGGCCGCTTCACGCAGCGTTCTTTCAGGTACATCTTTATTTACACCCAGTTTAATAATGGTATGTGCGCCCGGAAAATTTTTGGTGTGAAACCACCAGTCCGCATTATTTGCAAAACGCAGCGTCAGGTAATCATTTTGTGCGTTGTTCTTTCCGCAATAGATGTCAAAGCCGTCACTGCTGATAAAATGCAGCGGTGCGGACATCTTTTGCGCCTCCGCTTTTCCTTTCTTCTTTACGGCACGCACGATATAGCCGTACTCGGCAAGTTCAGCGCGGATTTCATTTAACTCCGCTTCGTTTGCCGCCATATTGCAGTTTTGCTCCACGCTTTGCAGGTACGCAAGTTCCTCTCGCGCCAGCGCAAGTTGCTTGGTCGCTTCCACAAGCGCCGTTTTCGCCTTGTTATATTTCTTATAATATTTCTGTGCATTTTTCTGCGGCGTGAGCGCAGAGTCTAACGGTATGGAAATCTGTTCCATATCCTCTGCGTAAAAATTTTCCACAACCGCCAGTTTGTCTCCGTTTCGGATACGGTACAAGTTGGCGGTAATCAACTCCCCGTAGAGTTTGTATTTATCCATGTTCTGTGCATCGGCCACTGTTTTTTCCAAAAGCACAATCTTTTTAGCACAGCGCATGATATTGTTTGCAACGATTTTTAAAATCACCGCACTTTTCTGTTTCTGCCTCTCCGCCGTGTCGCGGATATGGTAATATCCATCTACAACTTCGCTCATCTGCGTGCAGGTAACCACCTCGGCGGCATTTTGGTATTGCTTTGTCGGCAAGGCACAAAACTCAATCGGTTTGTTTTGCAAATCACAAATCAGACAAGGTGCAAATTTGTTTTCACACACCAGCGCAAACACCGCACAAATACGATTGCACAGGCGCATTTTCAGCGCCTCTGTCAAATCGGCGACCGGAAAATCCGTGCAGTCAAATACATTATAACAAATTTCTCTCGCTACAAGCGGGCTGATGCCCTCAAACGCATTTAAAATCAATTTGTCCACAGTTTTTTCTTCGCTTGACTCTATAGCAGTACGCACCTGAATTTCCTCAGCCGTCAGCGGATTTAATTTTTCCTGCGGCGGCGGGCCTTCATAGCGCATGCCGGGCAAAATCTGGCGCACGGCGCTGACAGTAAAATCAATATGCTTAATCGCATCGAGTATCCTGCCGCCGTCATCGGTCAAAATAATATTGGAGTGGCGCCCCATAATTTCAATAATTAAATGCTTTACGGTTAAATCGCCGAGTTCGGTGTACGATTCAATACAAAAATCCAGCACACGCTCAAACTCCGGTTGCTTTACAGCAAGGAGTCTGCCGCCGCAAAGGTGCTTTCGAAGCAACATACAAAACATCGGTGCGCTTTTCGGGTTTTCCTTTGTATGCACGGTGATGTGCGCTCTCGGATTTGAAGAACTTGCAGATAAAAGCATGCGGATATTTTCCGTTTTTGTGCGGAAAATCAACGCCAGTTCATCGCGCTCCGGCTGATACACCTTGTCAACCTTTGCCTCCACAAGTTTTTCAGAAAACTCCAGAGCAAGCGCGCGCACGGCAATCGCATCCAATGCCATCTATGCCACCTCCTTTTCGAGTCTCTACAAATATATAATATGTAATTATACTTTTTTTTAGCCCCCGTGTCAAGGGAGAATGACCTGTGCAGTCCCGTGTTTTTGTAACTTCTTTCCTATTTACTATTACGCCTTGCTTTTCAAAATCGACAAGTTTTTTAGGGAATAGGTTTTTAGTGATATTCCATCTTCGATGGAGTGATATTTTTGATAAATCAAAAGTGATATTGAAACCTTTGGTTTCAGTGATATTATATTTGCCCTTAAACTGTGCGAAGCACAATATCACTCGGCGTAAGCCGAATATAGCTGCGTAGCAATATAACTTGCCGCAGGCAAATATAACTTAAAAAAAGACATCCTACTGGATGTCTTTTTTCTGGCAAGATAGAACAATAATGATGCATTCATTTATTGTTTTTCTTTGCTGTATTTATTGATGAAATAAGAATTTTCTTTAATTCAATGCACCTATCAAGAATCGTTTTATCTTCATAATATCCACTCTCAATAAGCAATTCAATCCAATATTCGCTTTCAGTGCCTTCTTTTAAAGCAATTTGCAGTTTTGCAATGAAGTCATTTTTACCGTGCCCGTAAAATGCTTCTCTAATGTTTGCGCCAATACTCGTTCCGCTACGAATAAGTTGATTTGTAAGTACACTTTCTCGTTTTTCACTTTTCACCTTATTACAAACTTTAATTATATCTAATGCAAACTGTTTTGATTTTGTAAGCAACGGACTTTCCATAAGTTTTCTCCTTTTAATCAAACTCGCTTTGCGAGTTTGATCCTTACTTCTTCCTTATTCACTATTACTTATTACTTTCCAAAAATCGACA
>JAZNLB010000018.1:0-1775 GCA_045578865.1 Clostridia bacterium
AATCATCCGCGCAGTCAATACCGTAGACGCTATGAGCGCAACCATCGAGGAAATTCCCTACGATGTGCTCCACCGCATCACCGACAGAATCACCAAAGAAGTACCGGGCATCAACCGCGTACTGCTCGACCTCACACCAAAGCCGATCGGCACAATCGAGTGGGAATAAGCAACCAAAGCCCTCGAAAATCCCTTATTTTACAGGGTTTTCGGTGATGTGAAAGGTTTTTTGAAAACGCGAGTTTTTGGCTGATATAACTTGATATTAAACAAAAAAATGCTCTGCTTTTTAAACAGAGCATTTTTTCTTGTTTTATAAATAAAATGCGTGATTACCGATGGTGGTATAATATTTGCGGTTTCGGGCAATCCAGTTCGTGCCTGCAATACGCGGATTGTAGAAAAACAAACTGTTTCCGATATTGTTTTCACCATGCAACGCACGCTTTGCCGCAATGACGGACGCATACGCCGGTATGTTGTAAATAGAGCCATCCACCGAAGGTGTATACTGCACACCGAAACGACGGTCAAAAATCACTTCAAAGATTGTGTTCGGATACTGTGAACTCTTCACACGGTTCATAATGACATTGGCAACCGCCAGTTTACCGGCATCAGATTCACCACGGCTCTCCGCATGGACAATACGCGCCAGCCAGAAAATACTGTCATGCTGATAATAGCACACATTCGCCGAAGGCACTTCGTAGCCCGGCTTTTTTAATACGACATTATAATAGTTGGCATCCCAACCGACAACCGCATCAAATACCGTCTGTACAAAACGAATCGGCACATAAAGTCTTCCGTCCACCGTCCACGGCTCTGTCGATAAACGATGCTTTTTGTTGTCGATGGTATATTCCGCTTCCCCTTCCGTCACCTTTACCTTTCGGCCTTCGTACTCCAAGGTCAACATTGCCTTTTTATCATTCCATGAGTACTTTGTTGCGCCAAAGAGTTCGCAAAGCGAACGCACCGGTGCATATACCGTGCTCTGGTATTCAATAAGCGGCAGACTGAGCGTTACATAAGTATCGTTTAAGACGAGGTCCAACGGCATATTGTTGTCATTGTAAATTGCCTGCGCGGATGTATGATACGGCAGAAGCATCGCAACGCATAAGCATAGCGAAAGGATCAACTTTTTCATAAAATCCTCATTTCCCGCATTTGTTTTTTCCGGATTTAAAATAAGAAAAAACAGCGTTATTTTTAGCAATACATTGCACATTATATCATTTTTCCGCGCCGTTGTCAAGTTTTCAGCATTTTGCCACCAATTCCGCACAAAAATATTTGCAAAAAAGTTAAATACATCTTGACAATCTTTCTGCATATTAGTATAATATGTAAGTAATTCATAAAGGGGTATAGCTCAGTTGGTAGAGCAGTGGTCTCCAAAACCACGTGCCGAGGGTTCAAGTCCTTCTGCCCCTGCCAAAACAAAAGATAGAGTCGCATCAGCGGCTCTATTTTTTTGTTTTCGTATAGATAGACTTGAACCCGAGGCACGGTAAGTGCCGGGCAGCAGCACCGAGCGCCGCCGGTGGCGGATGCAGCGAGGGGCGGCTGGTGTAGCGGTCGACAGAGCACAAGGCGATTTATCGCCGCAGAGATATGTCGGGCACCGCAAACCGGGGTGCGTAGCACTTCAAGTCCTTCTGCCCCTGCCAAAATGAAAGATAGAGTCGCATCAGCGGCTCTATCTTTTTTGTTTTCGTAATAGATAGACTTGAACCCGAGGCACGGTAAGTGCCGGGCAGCAGCAC
>JAZNLB010000019.1:0-45714 GCA_045578865.1 Clostridia bacterium
CCGGTTCAGACAGCGGATGCGCTTGCCAAGCAGGCGATGGCGATGTTTCGGGCGCAGTATGACTGGGCATATCCGGTGCGAGCATTGTCGGTGCGTGCATTTGCTTTGACGCAGCAGCAGTACAGTCAACTTACCGTTACGGACGGCAAGCATCCGATTGCGCGCCGTGCCATTGAGGGCGTTATGGATGAACTCAAAGAAAAATTCGGTCGAGAAGTCACGACCTTTGGCACGCTGATGTGTGAAAATAAAATGCCGGAAAAGGGAATGCATGAAATCGTCCTCCCCGGCATGATTAAAGAGTGAGGAAATGTAAAAATGCGCCGGAGCGCAAATGGATTTGCTATGCACAAACCTCACCCTCGGCGTACCGGTGTACGCCTTCGGGCCAATCGGCAAGCCGATGCGGTTTGTCCATTCCGACACATTTTTCCTATTTCCTCAAAAAGAGGCGTAAAATGCGCCGGAGTGCAAATAGATTTGCTATGAATACAAAAAAACGCTTGTGCGATTGCACAAGCGTTTTTATGTGTTTCTTCTTATTTAAAATATTTTACTGCACTTTCAAACATGCCCATATCGTAGGCACCGTCCACATTTTTATACAGACCGTCGCCGATACGCTCGGAGTGACCCATTTTACCGAGGACACGGCCGTCCGGCGAAGTGATACCCTCTACTGCAAGGATAGAGCCGTTCGGGTTAAAGTGAATGTCCGTAGTCGGGTTGCCTGCAAGGTCAACATACTGCGTAATAATCTGACCGTTGTCTGCAAGTTGGCGGATGAGCGCTTCGTCTGCAAGGAAGCGGCCTTCGCCATGCGAAATCGGCACAGTGTAGATATCGCCAACATTGGTGTTTGCAAGCCACGGAGACTTGTTGGATGCGATGCGCGTGCGAACGAGTCTCGACTGGTGGCGCGAAATTGTGTTAAATGTCAGTGTCGGGCAGTTTTCATCGGTGTCTATGATTTTGCCGTACGGCACAAGACCGAGTTTGATAAGTGCCTGGAAGCCGTTACAGATACCGCACATCAAACCGTAGCGGTTGTCTAATAAATCGCTTACAGCATCTTTAATCTGTGCATTTCTGAAGAACGCCGTAATAAACTTACCGGAGCCGTCCGGTTCGTCGCCGCCGGAAAAGCCGCCCGGAATGAAAATGATTTGCGACTCTTTTACCTTTTCGGCAAATGCGTTTACAGATTCTCCAATCGCCTGCGAGGTTAAGTTGCGAATTACAAAGATTTCCGGCTCTGCGCCTGCTTTTCTAAGAACCTTTGCGGTATCAAATTCACAGTTTGTGCCCGGGAATACCGGAATCAGCACGCGCGGTTTTGCTGCTTTTATTGCCGGTGCAACTCTTGTTTCGGCGTTGTAACTAAATGCCGGAATTTCTTTTTCTTCTGTCTTAATATTGCAAGAGAAGATGCCTTCGAGTTTGTCTTCATAACCCTTTAAGAGAGCATCGAGTTTGAGTGTATCGCCCTTAAATGCAATTTCCTGTGCGGCGGTTGTGTAACCGAGCAATTTACCGATGTTTACATCTTCGGTAAGTTCTAAAATGAAACTGCCGTATGCATAGCGCGCAAAGATGTCTTCCACGGTAAGTGCATCGTCATATTTAAAGCCGATGCCGTTACCGATTGCCATTTTAAAGATAGCCTCTGCAATACCGCCAAAGCCGATGGTATAAGCGGCAGAAACTTTGCCCTCGCGCATCAGTTTGGTTACGGTGTTAAAGGTATCTACCAAAGATTTTGTAACCGGTAGATTGTTTTTGTCATACGCAGGTGCAAGATACACAACCTTGCGGTCTGCACCCTTAAATTCGCCGGAGACGATGTTTTGTACCTTGTCGGTGGTTACGGCAAAGGAAACAAGCGTCGGCGGAACATCTAACTTTTCAAAACTACCACTCATGGAGTCCTTGCCGCCGATTGCGCCGATTTCGAGTTCTTTTTGCGCCATAAATGCGCCGAGCAGAGCGGAAAGCGGTTTACCCCAGCGCTTTGCATCCTTCATCGGTTTTTCAAAATATTCTTGGAAGGTCAGGTAAACTTCTTTAAAGTCTGCACCTGCCGCAATCAGTTTGGAAACAGACTCTACCACAGCCATGTAAGCGCCGTGGTACGGGCTTTGCTCGGAAAGATACGGGTTGTAACCCCATGCCATGAGCGAGCAGGTATCGGTGTATTTTTGCTCTACGGATACCTTGTGCACCATTGCCTGAATCGGCGTGAGTTGGTTTTTACCGCCGAACGGCATCAGGACAGTGCCTGCGCCGATGGTCGAGTCAAAACGCTCGGACAGACCGCGCTTCGAGCAGATATTTAAGTCGCTGACAAGTGCATTGTAGTTCTCTGTAAAGTTACCGCTTACGGTCGGCTTTTTATAGGTTGCCGCCGCTGCGTGCACATCGATATGTTTTTCTGCGCCGTTGGAGTTTAAGAACTCACGGGACAGATTTACAATTTGCTTGCCGTTCCAGTGCATAATCAGTCTCGGCTCTGCCTTTACGGTCGCTACGATGCTGGCTTCAAGGTTTTCCGCATCTGCAAGTTCAATAAAGCGCGGCGCATCTTCTTTTGCAACCACAACAGCCATGCGCTCCTGCGATTCGCTGATGGCAAGTTCTGTGCCGTCGAGACCGTCGTACTTTTTCGGTACGGCATTTAAGTTGATTTCAAGGCCGTCAGCAAGCTCGCCGATGGCAACGGAAACGCCGCCTGCACCAAAGTCGTTACAACGCTTGATGAGCAGGGAGGCTTCTTTATTTCTAAACAGTCTTTGCAGTTTTCTTTCTTCCGGTGCGTTACCTTTTTGTACCTCCGCACCGCAACTTTCCAGAGACTGAAGGTTGTGCGACTTGGACGAGCCGGTTGCGCCGCCGCAACCGTCACGGCCGGTTCTGCCGCCCAACAAAATAACGATGTCGCTGTCTACGGGGCGTTCGCGGCGCACATTTTCTGCCGGAGCTGCCGCAATAACTGCGCCGATTTCCATGCGCTTTGCCGCATAACCCGGATGATAAAGTTCATCTACCTGACCGGTTGCCAGACCAATCTGGTTACCGTAGGAACTATAACCTGCAGCCGCAGTGGTTACGATTTTGCGCTGCGGGAGTTTGCCCGGCAAGGTATCCTGTACGCTGACACACGGGTCAGCCGCGCCGGTTACACGCATAGCCGCATATACATAAGAGCGGCCGGAGAGCGGGTCACGGATGGCACCGCCGATACAGGTTGCTGCGCCGCCGAACGGCTCAATTTCCGTCGGATGGTTATGGGTTTCGTTTTTGAACAACAAAAGCCATTCTTCTGTTTTACCCTCAACATCTACATCAATTTTCACGGTGCAGGCATTGATTTCTTCGGATTCGTCGAGACGGTCGAGTTTGCCGTTTTTTCGCAAATGTTTTACCGCGAGGGTTGCTATATCCATTAAGTTAATCGGTTTTGTTCTGCCGAGTTCTGCACGGGTTTTGATGTATTCATCGTACGCCGCCTGCAAAAGTGCATCTTCGAATTTTACAGAGTCGATGGTCGTTAGGAATGTGGTGTGACGGCAATGGTCGGACCAGTAGGTATCAATCATTTTGATTTCCGTGATGGTCGGATTTCTGCCTTCACTTTTAAAGTAACTTTGGCAGAATGCTATGTCGTCATTGTCCATGGCAAGACCGTTTTCAACTACGAAATCCGCAAGACCTTTTTCATCTAACGCAATAAAACCATCGAGGGTGCGTACCTCGGTCGGAATTTCATATTCCGTTTTGAGTGTAGCGTATGTATCCAGGGAAGCGAGGCGGCTTTCCACCGGGTTGATAACATATTTCTGGATGGTTTCGATTTCTTCTTTGGACAAGTCGCCGTAGAGCAGATAAACCTTTGCGGTTTTTACATCCGGGCGGTCCTTTTTGGATATAATCTGGATACACTGTGCTGCGGAGTCTGCACGCTGGTCAAACTGACCCGGCAGGAATTCTACCGCGAAAACACAATCTGCGCCTTCCGGCAAAGTATCGCTGACCATATCAAGTTGCGGTTCTGCAAATACGGTCATTTTACAGGCATCAAACAAATCCTTTTCAATGTTTTCTACATCATAGCGGTTTAAAATTCGTACTTCCTTGAGTGCGGAAATCTGCAAAAGGCCGCACAGGTCATTTTTGAGCGCGGTTGCCTCATGTGTAAGGCCCGGCTTTTTTTCTACATAAATTCTGTATACCATATCTGTACTCCTTATGTTTTATTTTGCGGCAAGTGCTTTTTTGCCGATGTCGCTACGGCTGTATGCATTGTCAAAATGTACTTTTGCTACATTTTTATAACTTTCGGCAATTGCGTCTTCGAGCGTCGGCGCAGTTGCCGTTACGCCGAGTACGCGACCGCCGTTGGTTAAGAGTTTGCCGTCTTTTAAGGTTGCACCTGCAACATAAAGTTCGGCGGAAAAATCATCATCTACGGTGATTTCAAAACCTTTTTCGTATGCGGACGGGTAGCCTGCGGATGCCATAATGACACAACAAGCGTTTTTGTCTGCAAAGCGCACATCTGCCTCGGAAAGTTTGCCTTCTGCAATGCTTTGCATGATTTCAAACAAATCGCTTTCCAAAAGTGGCAGAACCACTTGTGTTTCCGGATCGCCGAAGCGGCAGTTGTATTCAATCACTTTCGGACCGTTTGGCGTGAGCATCAAGCCGAAGTACAGACAACCGCAAAATGGTCTGCCCTCTGCGTTCATCGCATCGATGGTCGGCTTAAAGATGGTTTGCATACATTCGTCTGCGATTTCTTTAGTGTAGTACGGATTCGGTGCCACCGTACCCATACCGCCGGTGTTTAAGCCGTTGTCGCCGTCGAGGGCGCGCTTGTGGTCCATGCTCGATACCATCGGCACAACCGTCTTTGCATCGGTAAATGCCAAAACGGAAACCTCCGGTCCGGTTAAAAATTCTTCAATAACAATTTTCGAGCCGGACTCGCCGAATACTTTATCTGCCATCATGGAGCGCACGGCATCCATCGCATCTTCTCTTGTCTCGGCAATCACAACACCCTTGCCGAGCGCAAGGCCGTCTGCCTTGATTACGGTCGGAATCGGCGCATCCGCGAGGTAGGCAAGAGCCTTGTCCATATCGTCAAACACTTCGTATGCCGCAGTCGGGATGTTGTATTTTTTCATTAAGTTTTTGGAAAAAATCTTGCTGCCTTCAATGATGGCGGCATTGGCTTTCGGACCAAAGCACGGGATGCCAGCTGCATTTAAGGCATCTACCGCACCGAGCACCAGCGGGTCATCCGGTGCAACAACCGCAAAGTCAATCTTGTTTTCCACCGCCCAGGCGGTAATTTTATCTATTTCTTTTGCACCGATGTTCACACAAGTGGCATCTGCGGCGATACCGCCGTTGCCCGGCAGAGCGAACAATTCGGTGATTTTCTTGCTTTCTTTTAATTTTTTGATGATGGCGTGCTCTCTGCCGCCACCGCCGACAACCATTACTTTCATTGGAGTTTTGATTCCTTTCTCTGTTTTAGAGTTTTAGATAAACATTACATAGGATATTTAAAAGCGGAGAATCGGATGCAAGATGAGGCAAAAGCGCAGCCAATACTTGTGTATTGGCGAGCATTTTAACGAAGTATTGCGCCGATTTTACCTTTTAAAAAATTAGTGGTGGAAGAGACGCATCTTAGTAAACGCCATCGTCATGCCATGCTTGTTGCAGGCTTCAATCACATTGTCATCGCGAATTGAGCCGCCCGGTTGTGCCACATAAGTTACACCGCTCTTCGCCGCGCGTTCAATGTTGTCGCCGAACGGGAAGAAAGCATCCGAGCCAAGTGCCACGCCGGAGATGGAGGCAAGGTATGCCTTCTTTTCTTCACGGGTAAGCGGCTCCGGCTTTACGGAGAAGAATTTTTGCCATTCGCCGTCTGCAAGTATGTCCTCGTAATCGTCGGAAATATAAATATCAATCGTATTGTCTCTGTCCGGTCTGCCGACACTGTCTAAGAAAGGCAGGTTTAATACTTTTTCATGCTGGCGCAGATGCCAGATGTCTGCTTTATTTCCGGCAAGGCGTGTGCAGTGAATTCTCGACTGCTGACCTGCGCCTACGCCGATGGCCTGACCGTCTTTTGCAAAGCATACGGAGTTCGACTGGGTGTATTTGAGTGTAATGAGTGCGATGATTAAATCACGCACGGCACTCTCCGGCAAATCCTTATGGTCCGTTACGATTTCGGACAAAAGGGCTTTGTTGATTTCAAAATTGTTTCTGCCCTGCTCAAAAGTGATGCCGAATACATCTTTTGTTTCCTGCACTTCGGGGATATAATTCGGGTCGATTTGCACGATGTTGTAGCTGCCCTTGCGCTTGCCTTTTAAGATTTCCAGCGCCTCCGGAGTGTAGCCCGGGGCGATAATGCCGTCAGACACTTCGCGCGCTACCAACTTTGCGGTGGTTACATCGCAGATATCGCTAAGAGCAATCCAGTCACCGAAAGAGGACATTCTGTCCGTGCCGCGCGCTCTTGCATATGCGGTTGCGAGCGGGCTTTCGTCTAAACCTTCCACATCATCTACAAAGCAAGCTTTCTTTAAGTCGGCGCTCATCGGGATGCCGACAGCGGCGCTCGTCGGGCTGACATGCTTAAAACTGGTTGCGGCGCACATACCGAGCGCGGCTTTAATCTCACGCACGAGTTGCCAGGAGTTAAAAGCATCTAAAAAGTTAATGTAACCCGGTTTGCCGTTTAAAATCTGAATCGGGAGTTCTTCGCCGTTTTTCATGTAGATTTTTGCCGGCTTCTGATTTGGGTTACAGCCGTATTTGAGTTCAAATTCTTTCATAGCGTGCAAATCCTCTCTTGTATTAGTTGTTCTTGTTTACGATTTTGGTTTTGGTTTCGCCAGAGGCAATATCTATGTAGCGCACGAACAGGGAAACTTTGTTTTCTTCGTTTAATGCATTCCAAAGCTTGTCGGTAAACTCGTCGATACAGTTTGGAATGGATATGAGTTTCGGCTCGCCTTCAAAACTCGGCAACGGATTTCCGTCGCACTTGTAGGTGTGGATAAAATGACCGTTGCCTGCAAGCGGTGCGGTGTAAGAGAAGGTGTAGCGCTGGCAACTTTCCGGATTGCCGTTTGCACTTTTTAAAATGGAGAGTGCATAATTTACCTCGCCGTCCTCCAGTTTTATGATACCGGAAATGCGTGGCGTGAAGTTCGGCGCGTCCGGCTCAAACTCGCGTGTACGCAGAGACTGCTCAAAAGTAAATTGTTGATTCATCAAATCATAAATTGTGTCGGTCTGGTCGCCGTTGGTCACAATCGTCTTGTTACCGAGTACGCGTACCGGTGCATAAATAATCAGGCTCGGGTCTTCTAATTTGGATTCGTCAAAAGCCTGTGTGCGGATGCCTGCGCCGTCTTCTACGAAAATGCGGTTGCGGCTGTTTTGACTTCTGCCCATAATGAAATATGCGGCTACTACACTTTTGCCGTCTTCGGACTTACCGAGAATAATACCTCTGCCTGGGTATGCGTTTTCGCGCAGTTCTTTTTCAATACAAATCTTTTCCATGATTACTCGTTCCTTTCCAATAGTATAGAGGCGGACACCAACTCGGTTGCCTCAGGCAGAATTTTCCACTCCGCCTGTTGCATTACGCGCTTTTGGAGTACCTCCGGCGTATCGTCCGGTAAAATTTCTACGGCTTTTTGCAAAATGATTTTGCCGCCGTCCGGAATTTCGTTTACAAAATGTACAGTGGCGCCCGTTACTTTAACGCCGTATTCAAGTGCCGCTTCGTGCACATGCAATCCGTAAAAACCCTTGCCGCAAAACGACGGAATGAGCGATGGATGCACATTTAAGATGCGATTTGCAAACTTTGCGGTAAACCGCTCGCTTAAAATGCACATAAAGCCGGCAAGCACAATCAGGTCGATTTCGTTTTCCAAAAGCAGGGCGCAGATTTTATCTTCAAACGCCTCTTGTGAGCCACATTCTTTTTTAGAAACAACCGCATTTTTTATGCCTGCGTTTTTGGCGCGCTCTAATGCATAGGCATCTGCGTTATTGGAAATTACAAGCACGATTTCGCCGCTTGTGAGTACGCTGCCCTGACTGTCAATGAGTGCTTGCAGATTTGTGCCGCCGCCGGAAACCAGTACGGCAATCTTTGCCTTTAACATATTACAACACCTTCATCCGATTCGATGATTTCGCCGATGATGTAAGCATCTTCGCCGTTTGCTTTCAGTACGGAAAGCGCCTTGTCGGCATCTTCTTTTGCAACCACAATGCTCATGCCTACACCCATGTTAAAGGTGTTAAACATATCGCGTTCAGGAATATTGCCTGTTTTTGCAATCAAGTCGAAAATCGGCAGAATGCGAAGCGAGGCTTTGTCAATTTTTGCACCGTAACCCTTCGGAATGCTTCTCGGAATATTTTCATAAAAACCGCCGCCGGTAATGTGCGAAACTGCCTTTACCGTAACTTCTTCAAACAGTGCAAGCATCGGTTTTACATAAATTTTTGTCGGTGTAAGCAGCGTTTCGCCGATGGATTTGCCGCCGAGTTCTGCTACCGGAGATTTGATGTCGGTATTTTCAACATCAAACACCTTTCTTACCAAAGAAAAGCCATTGGAATGTACGCCGCTCGACGGAAGTGCGATGATGACATCGCCTGCGGTTATGGTTTTGTTGTTGAGTACCTTGCTTTTGTCAACAACGCCAACGCTGAAACCTGCCAAATCGTATTCGTCTACCGGATAAAAGCCCGGCATCTCTGCAGTTTCACCGCCAATGAGTGCCGCACCGGACTGCACGCAACCCTCTGCTACGCCGGATACAATCTGCGCTACTCTTTCCGGTACATTCTTGCCTACGGCAACATAGTCGAGGAAAAACAGCGGCTTTGCACCGCAGCAAATAATGTCATTTACGCACATCGCCACACAGTCAATACCCACCGTGTCATGCTTGTCCATTAAAAATGCCATCTTTAATTTGGTGCCAACGCCGTCCGTACCCGAAACCAGTACCGGTTTTTCAATGCCTTCCAAATCGAGTTCAAACAAACCGCCGAAACCGCCAATGTCGCTCATTGCACCGCTCGTCAATGTTCTTGCGATATGTGTCTTCATCAGCTCAACCGCCTTATAACCTGCGGTAATGTCTACACCTGCTGCTGCGTAACTGTCGGATTTTGAATTGCTGTGCATATTTTCTATCTCCTTTTTGTTTTCTTTGTTTTTTATTTGAGAAAAATTTTATTCGGGTTTAAAAAGTGGGAATTCGGATGCGATACGAGGCGACGGGTTGACCGCTATACTTTTGTATGCGGGCAATCCGGCAACGAAGTAGCGCGCCGAATTTACCTTTTTAGCCTTTGCCGTTCCAGCAATAGGTGCATAATTTACACGCCGGAAGACCGATAGCTTTGATGGCACCTTCGACAGACTGGAATTCCAACGATGTGAAATTGAATTTGTCGCAGATGGTTTTTCGCAGTTTTTTGCCACGCTCTGTCTGTGCGTCGCTGTATTCATCTATATACTTAAAGCCTTCTTCGCCTTCAAGCTCAAAAATTATGCGTCTGGCAATCAAGTCCATATCGCTCGTGCTGCGGGAGAAGTTTAAGTATTTGCAACTGTACATAATCGGCGGACAGGCCGAACGCATATGCACGCTCTTTGCGCCGTTTTCGTACAGAAATTCTACCGTTTCTTTGAGTTGTGTGCCGCGCACGATGGAGTCATCTACGAACAAAAGATCTTTGCCCTCAATCAAATCGTGTGTCGGAATCTGCTTCATTTTTGCGATGCG
Organism: Clostridia bacterium; assembly: GCA_045578865.1. Lineage (GTDB taxonomy): Bacteria > Bacillota > Clostridia > UBA1381 > UMGS1253 > RGIG2041. Next base: position 9,852 of record JAZNLB010000019.1, read on the forward strand.
GTTTCTTTCCCTTTGATTGGACAGGGTAAAACTTCTTGCCCAGGTCGGCGTATATTTGATAAACGGTCTTGCAAACGGGATGTGACTTTCGTTTGCATAGCCGATGGCGTGCGGTGTGCCCGAATCGGGAACGCCGCTGACATAGTCGATTGGAGCATCAATACCGGCCGCCTTATCGTTTTGTGCCATAATCGCACCGTTTCGATTACGCATTACCTCGACATTTACGCCCTCATAGCAGGAATTCGGGTAGCCGTAATATGTCCACAAAAAAGCGCATATGCACATTTGATCACCCGCAGGTGCAAGCTGTGTCATTGTATCTGCCGTCAAATGCACAATCTCGCCGGGGCCGAGTTCCTTTTCGTCCTCGTAGTCTAATTTTAAATAGGCGAAAGACTCAAAGGATACGCAGTAGCCGTCTTCATTTTTGCCGATAAGCACCGGTATACGGCCCAAACGGTCACGCGCTGCAATCAGGCTGCCGTCATTTTTCAAAATCAAAATGGATGCCGTACCCTCGATTACACTTTGTGCAAATTGGATGCCTTCCTCAAAAGAACCTTTCTGGTTGATAAGTGCTGCGACCAAATCCGTCATATTGATTTTGCCGCCGGTCATTGCAGAAAAGTGTCCGCCTTCCGACAGATACTTGCCAATCAGTTCCTCAGCATTGTTTATGATGCCGACGGTGCAGATGGCATAGACACCTAAGTTGGAACGGATCAAAAGCGGTTGCGGGTCAGAATCGCTGATACAACCGATGGCTGCATTGCCGTGCATCTCGTCAAACACATCGTCAAACTTCGTTCGGAACGGGGAATTTTCAATATTGTGAATTTCTCTTTGCAATCCGATTTCCAGGCTGTAGGCTGCCATACCACCGCGCCTTGTGCCAAGGTGGGAATGGTAGTCTGTACCGAAAAATACATCGGATATTACATCATGTTTACTTACGGCACCGAAAAAACCGCCCATTTGTGTTTACCTCCGGAGTATATTATTTATTGTATTTTGCTTCAATAGCAGCATTCTTTGCTAAAACGCTTTCCTTAGCGCCCTCGCGTGCGTTTTCTAAAATTTCTGCCACATGGGCATCTTCGATGCCGAGCATCTGCATGGCAAGCAGTGCGGCGTTGTATGCACCGTCAATGGCAACAGTGGCTACAGGGATATCGTTGGGCATCTGTACGGTCGATAAAAGTGCATCAAGTCCGTCAAGCGTTGAGGACTTAATCGGAATACCGATGACCGGCAAGGTTGTATTTGCGGCGATTGCGCCTGCAAGATGTGCGGCTTTGCCTGCGGCGGCGATGAGTACGCCAAACCCGTTTTTGCGTGCATTTGCGGCAAAGTCCTTAGCTTCTGCCGGTGTGCGGTGTGCGGAAAATACATGCACTTCATACGGCACGCCCACACAATCTAAAAGATTGATTGCCTTTTCCACTACGGGCAAATCGCTGTCACTACCCATGATAATACCGATTTTTTTCATATCTTTTGTCCTCCAATTCTCTAACAAACCTAAAAAGGGCAATCCTATGCACCTGACATGTAAAGGACTGCCCAGACGGTCGACATTTTTATGTTTTTTGTTCCCATGTGGTAATCTCCACGCATCCGTCAGTTACAAAAAACTTTTTACTTATATATTTTAACACGCGTATATGTTAAAGTCAAGGAAATCCGCAATTTCGGCAACATGTACAAAAATTTGTTTTGAAACTATTTTTTTTGGCTAAAAATGCCGCCTACCGGCTCGGTGTTTCCTTCGTTGACAGTACAAAAGATTTTTAGTATAATATTTTTGAAAAGGACGGAACTTTTTGAACAGAATTGCGTCTATTACAGCGTAACGCAAAATAAAAAAGAACAAAGGAGAAACAAAAAATGAAAAAAATACTTGCAATGCTTTTAGCAATCAGTATGCTTCTTTCGTTTGCCGCTTGCGGCGAAAAACCGGCAGAAGATGTGGAAATCAACCCGGATGAAATCGTGGAAAATGCGGAGGAAAACGAAAAGGTTGATGCGCCGCAGGAAGATAAGGCGCCGGCAAAGGACGAAACGGCGCAGAAGCCGGAAGAAAAGCCTGCCGAGGATAAAAAAGAGGAAAGTGCACAGACCGTAGGCAACATTTTGCTGGGTGAGTTTAAGGCGCAGGCAGGCAGCAAAGATGCACTTGCCATTGCAGAAAGTCTTGCACAAAGCAGCATTTTGCCGTTTATGGCAGGTGCAATGGAAGTCGAGCAGGGTCTTTTGTCCGGTTTTGACAACTACGAGGTAAAGGGCTTTCAGAAAGGCGCAACTTTCATGCCGATGATGGGATCGATTGCATTTGTCGGTTATGTGTTTGAATTAGAAGACGGCGTAAATCCGGCTGATTTTATCGCAGACCTTAAAAAGAATGCAAACCTGCGCTGGAATATCTGCGTGGAAGCAGAGGAAATGGTAACGGGCAATGTCGGTAACAAGGTGTTCTTTGTAATGTGTCCGAAGCAGTTTGAAGCATAAGAAATTTCATAGAAAACACGGGCTTTGTGCCCGTTTTTTCTTAGCAGGGGAGATAAACAATGCTGTTTTCGAGTATTCCGTTTTTGTATTATTTTTTGCCATGTGTGCTCATCTTGTATTTTATGGCGCCGCGGCAGTTAAAAAACACCGTACTTTTATTGTTTAGCCTTGTGTTTTATGCGTGGGGCGAGCCGGTGTATGTATTTTTGATGCTGGCAACCGTGCTTTCGGGCTATGTGCTCGGTCTGCTCATTGAGCGTTATCGGGGAAAAATAGCATCGAAGGTGTTTATGCTTATATCCGTCGTTGCATTTCTGGCGATTTTAGGCTACTTTAAGTATGCGGATTTCTTCATCGCCAACTTTGCGCGCGTGACAGGACTTTCGGTAAAGTTTTTAAATCTCGCATTGCCAATTGGCATCAGTTTTTACACCTTCCAGATTTTAAGCTACACGATTGATGTATATCGCGGCAATGTGGCGGCGCAGAAAAACCCGATTAACCTTGCGGCGTATGTGGCGTTGTTTCCGCAACTTATTGCAGGACCGATTGTACGCTACGCTGATGTGGAAAAGCAATTAACCGGACGCACACACAGTTTTGAAAAGTGCGCCGAGGGTATTCGCCGTTTTATTTTCGGTATGGGCAAAAAAATCCTGCTTGCCAATACCTTAGGTGAGCTTTGCGATGTGTTTTATACTACGAGCGACACATCTGTGTTGTTTTTCTGGCTGTTTGCAATCGCATATATGTTGCAGATTTACTTTGATTTTTCCGGTTACAGCGATATGGCAATCGGCCTTGGTAAAATCTTCGGATTTGACTTTCTGGAAAACTTTAATTATCCGTTTATTGCCAAAAGCATTACGGATTTCTGGCGCCGCTGGCATATGTCGCTGGGCACATGGTTTCGTGATTATGTCTACATTCCAATGGGCGGTAACCGTGTAAGCAAAGGCAGATTTGTGCTCAACATCTTTACGGTGTGGTTTTTGACGGGGTTTTGGCACGGTGCAGAATGGAATTTTATTATTTGGGGCGTATTTTTCGGCGTGCTTCTTTTGGTCGAAAAGTTTTTCCTTATAGATGTGCTGGATAAAATGAAAGGTGTGCGCCATATTTATGTGCTGTTTTTGGTGGCCATCAGTTTTGTAATCTTTTCGGCAAATAATCTCGGCGAGGCGTTTTCGCGTGTGGGCGGTTTGTTTGGCGCGGGCGGTATTCCGCTCATTTCCGAAACGGCGCTTTATCAACTTGCAAATTACGGTTGGCTGATTTTGGTCGGCGTTGTTTCGGCGACACCGCTTCCGAAGAAGGCGATAGAGTATATAGGCAAAACGAAGGTTGGCGGTGCAGCGGTCCGCCTTATGGAAATTCCGTATCTGTTATTTGTATTGCTTGCAGTAACCGCCTTTTTGGCAGACGGGTCATTTAATCCGTTTTTGTATTTCAGATTTTAGGAGGTGGCGAAATGAAAAACAAAAAAAGTGTTTTTACGGTTGTGTTGTTCGCAGTGATTTTGCTTAGCGTTTCGCTGGCCTGTATTTTAAAACCGGCAGATGCCTTTTCGGATGCGGAGCGCCGTGAACTGGCAGGGCTGCCCGAAATCAGCATCGAAAGTATTATAAGCGGTGAATTTACTGGAAAATTTGAAGCTTATACGGCAGACCAGTTTCCTTTGCGTGACCGTTTGCGCGGTTTTAAGGCGCTTATAAACAAGTATGTGTTTGCCAAAAAAGACACAAACGACTTGTTTACGGCAGACGGACATGTTTCAAAACTGGATGGCGAACTAAACGCAGCGATGCTCGACCATGCAGCAGAGCGGTTTTCGTATTTACAAAAAACCTATTTAAAGGATACAGATGCCAAAGTATATTTGAGCATTGTGCCGGATAAAAATTATCTGCTTGCCAAGCCGAACGGCTATACGAGTTTGGATTATGAACTCCTGGTTTCCCAGATGCTTTCGCGCGTAGAAGACATGGAGTATATTGATGTTTTTCCGCTGCTGGATTTAGAGGATTACTATACAACCGATACGCATTGGCGACAAGAAAATATTACCGACATTGCTGCGTATATTGCTACGCAGATGGGCACGGATGCAGAGGCGACCTACAATGTAAACAAACTCGACAATCCGTTTTACGGGGTGTATGCAGGGCAACTGCCGTTAGCGATTGCGCCCGACACAATCTATTATCTGACCAATCCGGTTTTAGACGACTGCAAGGTAACGCATTACGATACGGGCAAGCCGGTTGAAGATGTGCTCTACAACATGGAAAAGGCCTACGGCAAAGACCCGTATGAGATGTTTTTGTCCGGTACGACGGCGCTTGTAACCATTGAAAATCCAAACGCGACGGAAAAGAGAGAACTGGTGTTGTTTAGAGACTCGTTCGGCTCCAGTCTTGCGCCGCTTCTGGCACAGGGTTACAGTAAAATCACGGTGGTGGATATTCGTTATATTCAAAGCAGTTTTGTAGGCAATTTTGTGGATTTTGAAAATGCAGATGATGTACTTTTTATGTATTCGACCTCACTTCTCAATAACGCACTTGCACTCAGATAAAGCATGAGCACCTTAAATGAAAGTGTCTTACAGCGTCTCCCTTTGGAGACGCTGTTTTTATTGAAGGGGCTTTAAGAGAAAATTATAGAAATTTCAAATCATTTTTAAGGGGTTGCTTGCGTAGCAGAGCAGACTGTGATAAAATAAAGGTGTTGTAATAAAAGGAGGGAGCGGTATGCTCAGATTTTTGGATGCGGGAGAGACACACGGAAAATGTCTGGTTGCGATTGTGGAGGGACTTCCGTCAAACTTAAAAGTAGATGTAGAAAAAATTAATGATAAACTTGCGCGCAGACAAGGCGGATACGGTCGCGGCGGTCGCATGAAAATTGAGACGGACCGTGTGGAAATTTTAAGTGGGGTGCGTGGCGGAAAGACACTTGGAAGTCCGATTGCCCTGCGTATTGAAAATCGGGATTATAAAAATTGGGAAAAAATTATGGGTGATTTAGAGGCCACGGATGACCGAGCGGTTTATGTTGCACGCCCAGGGCATGCGGACTTGACCGGAGCAATCAAATATGCACATGTGGATATGAGAAATGTGCTGGAGCGTGCAAGCGCAAGAGAAACGGCAATTCGCACGGCGGTCGGCGCACTTTGTATGTGCCTTCTGGAAGAAATCGGTATCACGGTGACGGGCCGTGTGGTACGCGTGGCGGATGCGGTTGACAAAACGCCATATACGATGCCGGATTTGAAAGAGAAGGTGAACGCATCGGAGATGCGAATGTACGATGAAGAGGCGCAGGCGCTTGCCGTAAAATATATAGATGAGGCAAAAGAGGCAGGCGAATCCCTTGGCGGTGTCGTAGAAATTATTGCAGAGGGCGTCATGCCGGGACTGGGCAGTTATGTTCATTATGACCGTAAACTCGATGGTGCGCTCGCAGGTGCATTGATGAGCGTACAAGCCATCAAGGGCGTGGAGTTTGGCATGGGCTTTGCGGCGGCTAAATTGCAGGGTTCGAAGGTACATGATTCGATTGTTTATAACAACGGTTATGCACGACAAACGAACAATGCGGGCGGCATTGAAGGCGGTATGTCTAACGGAGAAACCATTGTAATGAAAGCGGCGATGAAACCGATTCCGACATTGTATACACCGCTGGAAAGCGTGGATATTCGCACGAACGAGAAGGCGCTTGCAACCGTGGAGCGCAGCGATATTTGTGCGATAACGGCTTGCAGTATTGTTTGCGAAAGTGTAGTTGCATTTGAACTTGCGAAAGCAGTGCTTGACTGCTTTGGCGCAGACAATATGAAACAACTTAAAAAGAGGATTAGTTTGAACTAGCCACAACAAAAAATACACGGAGAGGGGGCGCGCGTGCCGTATGACCAAGGAAGAACTATTGCAAAGATGCAAAAATCATGATGCACAAGCATTTGATGCGCTGATACGCATGTATCAAAATAAAATTATCAATATTGCATACGGTATGCTTCAAGACCGTGAAGATGCTTATGATGTTGCCCAAGAGGTTTTTGTAAAACTTTACAGAAAAATCGAAAGTTTTACCGGCAGTGCCGCGCTGGATACATGGATTTATCGTATCACGGTGAACGCAAGTTTGGACGAACTTCGTAAGCGTGGCAGACGGGTGCGTACGGTGCCGCTTCAAGCGCAGTCGGATGCGGAGGAAGAATATACCTTGCCGATTGCGGATGAAACTTCTTCTCCCGAAAATGTAATCCTGTCTAATGAGCGGCGGCGTGAAATTCTGGGGGCGATATCCCGTTTGAGCGAAAAATACAGGAGCGTGCTGATTTTGCGCGAGTTTGAGGATTTGGATTATGAGCAGATTGCACAGGCGCTCGGCATCAGCGTAGGTACGGTGAAATCGCGCTTGAGCAGAGCGAGAGAAAAATTACGGAACATTTTAGAAAAATAGGCGTTTAGTATAGTAGTGAGGCAAAAAGGAGGTGCACGCATGGATTGTAGCGAAGTAAAACAATACTTATCTGAATATGTTGACGGCTGCCTGCCAAATGAACTTGCGGCGCAACTGGAAGCGCATCTGAAAGACTGTGCACATTGCCGCGCCGAACTTGCGGCTTATCAAAGTCTTCGCATGCAAATTCGTGCACTTAAATTGGAAAACACGGACGATTTTGTGTGGAAAGGCATAGAAGAAAAACCGTCTGTCCTGCCGCTTTACAAAAAAACATGGATGCGTTGTTTGGGCGCAGCGGCAGCTTGCTTTGTACTGGTCATCGGCGTGCTTGCAGGCACGCAAAATGGTGCGTTAAAACCTACGGTAGAGGAAAATGTTGCGAAAGAGGAAATGGCATCTGTGCCGAGGATGGCTCGCACGGCCGAGGTGCCATATGCCGATCAGACCTTCGACATTTCGGAGAGCGGCGCAACTCCATTTGGTCATGAAAATGTAAAACAAAATGGTGCCGCAGCGGAGGTATATACAACTCGTGTTCTTACCTTTTCCGTGCGTGAGCAGGCAAGAGAAGCATTTTTACGGACGCTTTCCGGTTTGCGTATGGAAGGCGTTGACGAACCGACGATTATAAACGCCTCCGATTTAGATAAACTTTTGCAGATAGACGGCGTGGAAGTGATAAAGGAGCGGCTGGAAGAAACATCTTCTGCAGTTCGACAAGGCAAAATTGTTATTGAATATGAAAACAGGTTTTAAAAATCATCCCTCCGGCATAGTTTGTGTTGGAGGGATTTTTTATGTATAAAAAGTACTTTGCAATTTTGTTGGGATTTTTTATGCTGATGTGCGGCTGTGCAAAAGTGCCGCCGGAGAATGCACAACTTGTCAGTCTAAAAGGCAATTTCAAGCAGTTTGGTCTGCGTGACACGGCGCAGTATACGAACTTGCCCAATGATAAAAAGGAATGGGGAATGAAGAAAAATAAAGGCAGTGCTCCCCAGGTGGACCAAGCGGCGGCGCAGCTGCTAAAAAACTATGGCGGCGTATACAAAACGGACGAGGAAAAAACGCTCTATCTTACCTTTGATGAAGGCTATGAAAACGGCTATACGGAGAAGATTTTGGATGTGCTCAAAAAAACAGGTGTGCCGGCGGCTTTTTTTATAACGGGCGATTATTTGAAAACGCAACCCGAACTGGTCAAGCGCATGGCAGAGGAGGGACACAATGTAGGCAATCATACCTACAAGCATCCGTCCATGCCGAGCATAGAAGACCCTAAGGCATTGGCAAGCGATATTTTGACGCTTTCGCAAGCCTATACGGAGCTGACGGGCAAGCAAATGACGCTTCTCAGGCCACCCATGGGAGAATTTTCAGAACGCAGTTTAGCGGTGACACGGGACTTGGGTTTGAAAACGGTTTTGTGGAGTTTTGCATATGTGGACTGGCAAAAAGATGCGGTGTACGGCGCACAGTATGCCTATGATTGCATTATGCCTTACATCCACGACGGCGCAGTGATATTATTGCACGCCGTTTCTAAGGACAATGCCGATGTGCTCGAGCGCATCATTACGGATTTGCAGGCGCAGGGATATACATTTAAATCGTTGTAACAAAAAGAGCGATGATGCACCATCATCGCTCTTTTTTGAGTAATATCGAATGTCTTTTTACAGTATTTTGAGAAAGCATATATTTATATTTGTCGTCATAAAATAAAACCATTTGTATAAAACTTACACAAAAGATTATACCTGCAAAAACTCGCTTACAACCTGGCTAAGCTGTGTCTTTTCGCATTTGAGATTAAACAGTTTCGGCTTGGTTTTCAGTGCGGAAAGCGATGCCGGAATCGGCATGGTGCTTGCCTCGGAAAGCGCCTCTAACAGTGCAAACTCATCCTTACCTGCCACACTTGCAAGACCTTCGAGCGCGATTAATACGCTCTGGTTAAACTTAAACGGGCTTGCGGTAGAAGCAATCACCGTCTTGGTCGTGTCACCCGTTTGCTCCATGTAACGGTCGGACACGAACTTTGCAACAGCGGTGTGCGTATCCATCACATAGGCATACTGTTTGTGCACTTCGGCAATCGTCTTTTTCGTTTGCTCGTCATCACAGCAAGCAGCATAGAACAAAGACTGAATTTTTTGCTTATCCGCTGCGGAAATTTCGTACTTGCCATCGCGCATGAGTGCCGTCATATAACCTGCGACCTTGTTGTCGTCTCTGTCCGTAATATCAAAGAGTAAACGCTCGAGGTTACTGGAAACCAAAATATCCATCGACGGAGAAATCGTCGTATAAAACTTACGATTTCTGTCGTATATACCCGTATTGATAAAATCGGTGAGCACATTATTTTCATTCGAAGCACAGATAAATTTATTTACCGGAAGCCCCATTCTCATCGCATAGTAACCGGCTAAGATGTTACCGAAGTTGCCCGTCGGTACGGCGAAGTTGATTTTCTCACCAAACTCGATTTCCTTGTTTTTTACCAAATCCGCATAGGCGGAGAAATAGTATACAATCTGCGGTACCAGGCGGCCCCAGTTAATGGAATTTGCACTCGACAGTGCAAAGCCGTTTACTTTCAGCATTGCCTTGTATTCTTCGTCCGTAAAGATTTTCTTTACGCCGGTTTGAGCATCGTCAAAATTGCCTTCTACGGCGGCAACGCCTACATTATTGCCTTCCTGCGTAACCATTTGCAACTTTTGAATTTCGCTTACGCCCTTGTCGGGGTAGAATACAAAAATGCGTGTGCCCTTAACATCTTTAAAACCTTCCAATGCGGCTTTGCCGGTATCGCCGGAGGTGGCAACCAAGATGACACATTCTTCCGTTGCACCGCACTTTTCAATGGACTTTGTTAAAAGGTGCGGCAGAATCTGCAATGCCATATCTTTAAATGCACAGGTCGGACCATGCCAAAGTTCCAAAAAGTAGTGTGTATCATTTAATTTATACACCGGTGCGATGGTATCCGTTTCAAACTTTTCTTTGGTATAAGCGGCATTGACGCACTGTGCGATTTCTTCATCCGAAAAATCGGTTAAGAAATTGGAGAGCACAGCTACGGCACGCTCGGTATAGCTCATTTTCGGAAAAGCACGAAGTTGCGATGCCGGAATTTGCGGAATCTGTGTCGGTACAAAAAGACCACCCTCTTGGGAAAGGCCTGTTTTGATTGCCTCGGCGGAAGACACATTTATGGACTTGTCTCTGGTGCTTTGATACTGCATGATTAATAAATCTCCTCTGTTATTCAAAATCGAACGAGAGCGGGTACGCTCTCGTTCGGATGATTTTTATAAATATTTCTTTATAAATTCCGGAGCATCTGCTTCGTCCATGCTTATCGTGAACATAAAGTCGATGTTGTACTGGTTGGAGAGCGATTCAATGTCTGCAAAGAATTTTTCCAAACCGTTTTCGTAGTCGCCTACGATTTTATACATACTGTCAATGTACATATGTGAAATGTCAAAGTTGTTCGACAAAAGACCGCAGATAAAACCGTAGAACTCATCATATACTTTCAACACGAAAGCAGAGGTATCTACCATTCTAACCTTGTGCGGAATGTCGTACATATGACGCTTGGTATCCGAGCTGATGAACAACAAATCACCTTGTGCATTTGCAGCGGCATCCGTTACACTTGCAATGAGTGTTTTTGTCTTGCCGGAACCTTTTTTGCCAATTAAAACTTTTATCATGTGAATCAAGCCTCCTTGATGTTTTTATTTCGTACTAATAGCATACTATATTTTTATGAAAAGTGCAAGCAAATCTTAAAAAAAGAATGACTTTTCAAGAAAGCTTTTGTAGGATTCGTATCATTTACTCGGCAAGGCGCTTCTCAAGTTCTTCTTTTTGCGCCTCATATCCCGGTTTTCCGAGCAGTGCGAACATGTTTTTCTTGTATGCTTCCACACCCGGCTGGTTAAACGGATTTACACCCAAAAGGTACCCGGAAATTGCACATGCCTTTTCAAAGAAGTAAATGAGTTTGCCCAAATTGAACTCGTTTAACGATTCAATATTTAAAATAAGATTCGGCACGCCGCCGTCTGTGTGTGCAAGAACGGTGCCTTCAAACGCTTTCTGGTTTACAAAATCCATCGTCTTGCCCGCCAAAAAGTTTAAGCCGTCCACATTTTTGTCGTCGGCTTCCAGCGGAAAATCACGGCGCGGATTTTCTACATTAAGTACCGTTTCGAAAAGCATGCGTCTGCCGTCTTGAATGTACTGGCCCATGGAGTGTAAGTCGGTCGAAAAATCTGCAGCTGCCGGGAAAATGCCCTTTTGGTCTTTGCCCTCGCTTTCTCCGTAGAGCTGCTTAAACCACTCGCTCATAAAGTGCAGGCAAGGTTCGTAGTTTACAACCATTTCGATGCACTTACCCTTGTTGTATAACAGATTGCGGATTGCAGCATACTGATAGCAGTAGTTTTTGTCCAAATCCGGAGTCGCATATTCGTCCATGCCTGCTTTTGCGCCTGCCATGAGTGCATCGATGTCTGCGCCGGAAACGGCAATCGGCAAAAGACCTACTGCGGTCAAAACGGAGAACCTGCCGCCGACATCGTCCGGGATTACAAAGGTTTCGTAGCCTTCCTCATCGCATAGGTTTTTAAGCGCACCGCGCGCTTTGTCGGTGGTTGCGTAAATCCTTTGTTTTGCGCCTTCTTTGCCGTACTTTTCTTCGCACAGCGCTTTGAGTACGCGAAATGCAACTGCCGGTTCGGTGGTTGTGCCGGACTTAGAGATGATGTTGATGGAGAAATCGCGCTCACCGATGACATCGATTAAATCCATAAGATAAGTCGAAGAAATGGAGTTGCCGGCAAAATAAATTTCCGGTGTTTTTCTTACGGACTTATCTATACAGTTGTAAAAAGAGTGGCGAAGCGCCTCGATTACAGCTCTTGCGCCGAGGTACGAGCCGCCGATGCCCACAACGATGAGCACATCGGAATCTGCCTTGATTTTTTCGGCAGCCTTCTTAATGCGGTCAAATTCAGCTTTGTCATAGTTTTCAGGCAGTTCGAGCCAGCCCAAAAAGTCGTTGCCTGCACCGCTTTTGGTGTGCAGGATTTCGTGGCAGGCTTTCACCATACCGCTCATATTATCGATTTCATCTTGCGAAAAGAAGATTTTCGCCTTTTGATAGTCTAAAGAAATTGTGTTCATACAAGATGCCTCCTTACTAGAAATTTCAAGAGTTATTATATAATGTTTTTGGAGAATTTGCAAGTTTTAATTTTATACTTGTGAAATTTGTGCGTGCATGGTATAATATTTTCGAAGATAAATGTAGTATACCACTACAAAGGAGGAATTATATGCAGCTGTTTTGGTTGGTTGTATCCATTGCTTTATTTGTTGTCGAGGCGGCGGTGCCGGGGCTGGTGTGCATCTGGTTTGCCATCGGTGCAGTGGCGACAATGGTGCTGTCGTTTTTTGTGGCAAATACAGCCGTACAGGTGATTGTATTTATTGCGGTGTCTGCCATTTTGCTTGCATCCACCCGTAAATTGGTGAAAAAATTGATGCAGGGCAAACAAGAGCGGACAAATGCTGACCGTTTTGTAGGCCAGGATGCCATTGTCATCGAAACCATTAGCAATATAAACAATACAGGGCGCGTGTCGATTTACGGTTTTGAATGGAAAGCGGCAAGCGTGGACAAAAGTATTATTGAAGAGGGCAGCGTAGTTACGATTGTGGAAATTCGCGGTGTAACGGCGCGCGTTATAAAAAAAGAGGTATAAGAGAGGAGAATGATGTATGGTTATATTGGTGTTCATATTGTTTGTACTTGTGTTGGTGATTTCCAACATTAAAATTGTGCCGCAGGCGCACGCGTTTGTGGTAGAGCGTTTGGGTGCGTATAAAGACACATGGAATGTCGGCTTGCATGTGAAAATGCCTTTTATCGACCGAATTGCAAAGCATGTGAATTTAAAAGAGCAGGTGGTGGATTTTCCGCCGCAACCAGTGATTACCAAGGACAATGTAACGATGCAGATTGACACGGTGGTGTACTTTCAGATTACAGACCCGAAAATGTATGCCTATGGTGTAGACCACCCGATGTCTGCGATTGAAAATTTAACGGCGACGACACTTCGTAACATCATCGGTGACCTGGAACTTGACCAGACGCTGACCTCGCGCGACACCATCAACACAAAGATGCGTGCGATTTTGGATGATGCAACTGACCCGTGGGGCATTAAAATTAACCGTGTGGAACTTAAAAACATCATGCCGCCGAAAGCCATTCAGGATGCGATGGAAAAGCAGATGAAGGCTGAGCGTGAGCGTCGTGAAAGCATATTGAAGGCGGAAGGCGAAAAGCGTTCGACCATTTTGGTGGCAGAAGGTGAAAAGGAATCCATGATTTTAAGCGCCGAGGCAAGAAAGACTGCGGCAATTTTAGAGGCGGAGGCCGAAAAGGAAGCTCAGATTAAACGCGCGGAGGGTGAAGCAGAGGCTATTTTGAAAATTCAAAGCGCAACTGCGGAGGGTATCCGCTTAATCAACGAGGCAAATCCGGGGCAGGGGATGCTTGCCATTCGCTCAATGGAGGCGATGGAAAAGGTGGCAGACGGTCAGGCGACCAAACTGATTATCCCGTCGGACCTGCAGGGGATTACAGGGCTTTCTGCAACGATTGGTGAAGTGTTGAAGAAATAAAGTTGCCTACAAAAAAGAGCCGAACATCTGTGAGATGCTCGGCTCTTTTTTCGTTATTGTGCAATCCATTCATAGGCTTTTCGCGGTTCGCCGTTGGCAAGAAAAATGATTCCGCAGTATTCAAAACCGCTTTTTAAAATGACGCGTTGCATCGGAAGGTTGTCGTGGTGCGTATCGACACGCAGGTGCGTGTAGCGTTCACGGGCAAAGGCAACACATTTTGCAAAAAATCCCTTGGTTGTACCATCGCTTGCGACTTTGTGTATTGCGGCGTATGGCGCATCCGATATCCAGGCGCCGCTCTCAATTCTGCCGTAGGTCGGGTCGATGCCTGCAATCAGCACAAAACAACCGCAGATGTGCCCGTCTTCTTCGAGGACATAAAGATTGCCGTCTTCGATATCTTTAGACAAATCCTCTATGCCCGGATAGGGGCCGTTCCACTGATGCAAATTGCCGTTTTCGCGCATAAAGGCGCGCGCAATATCATAAATTTCTAAAATTCTGCTTAATTCTTCTATCTTTGCGTGTCTAATCATCTTTCATTCTCCGTCTATGGTCATGGTTTGTTGAATCAGGTTTTCCAAATAGGTATAACTTACACCTGCGCCGTGTGTCTGCGCCATTTGCTCGGTATACTGTGCAAACGGAACGATGCGTATATTGCGAAAACCCGGATTGTAATGATTGATCAGCGGTTCGAATGTAATGTTTTCAATAAGCGTTTGCTCGCCCGTTTTTACAAAATCAAACCGAATCGCACCGCCCACCTGGCTGACGGCGGCTTGCTGTGCAGAAATAAAATTGCCGAGTGAGTACACGACCAGCGTATCACCGATGTGTTCAACGGGTTGGACAGTATGCGGGTGCGTGCCTAAAATAACATCGCAACCGGCATCGGCTAAAATGTTTGCAATTTCCTTTTGCGTTGCGTTTGGTGTACTTTGGTATTCGTTTCCCCAATGCAGGCAACAGACCACAAAATCCGCTTGCTGTTTTGCACGCCGAATTTCTGTCGTCATATTTGCACAACCGTTTTTGTAATCTACCAGAGGCACGGTATAGGCGCTGCCTTTGGGCAAAGTTAGTCCATTGGTGGGATGCGTATAGTTTAAAAAGGCAATTTTAATGCCGTTTTTTTCGACAATTTTGATTTGCGCTTCGTCTTTTTTGTAAAGACCTATTGCCGTAACGGACGGATTTTCTTTAAAAAAGGCGTATGTATTTTCAAGACCTGCCTCGCCCATATCAAACACATGATTGGTTGCCAGAGAAAAAACATCGAAGCCGAGCGTTATCATATCCCGTCCGCATTCTTGCGGCGAGTTAAAGCGCGGGTAGGACGAAAGACCAAGCTCGCTGCCGCCGAGCAGGGTTTCCTGGTTGATATAAGCCAAATCTGCCTTGGCGACATCGTCTGCGACATATTCGTACATCGGCAAAAAATCATAGCCGTTCCCGCCGGCATATTCTGCGGCACGCCAGTACAGGCTATTGTGTATTAAATTGTCGCCCACGCCATAGAAGGAAACGCGGCTTTCAGTCGGCTCCTGTGGTGATGCAGGGGCATTGGTTTGTACGGTCCGTTTATCACAAGCGGCGCAGAAAACAAATGCCGCTGCAAGCAAAAGAGAAAAAAGTTTTTTCATGTTTACACCTCATAGGTTAACATCATAGCAGAAATTTTGACAAAAAGCAAGACCGGATGGCGCTCCGGTCTTGCTTATTACTTATTTAAATTGAGAATTATACAAAGTGCTGTAAAATCCGCCTTCGGCGAGGAGTTCGTCATGCGTGCCGCTTTCGGTAATTTTACCGTCCTGCAATACCAAAATGCAGTCGGCATTTTGAATGGTGGACAGGCGGTGTGCAATCACGAAGCAGGTGCGGTTTTTCATCAGTTCGTTCATGGCTTCCTGGATTTTAATTTCGGTTCTTGAATCGACATTGGAGGTCGCTTCGTCTAAAATCAGCATCTCGGAATTCGAGATCATCGCACGGGCGATGGTGATGAGCTGGCGCTGACCTTTGGAGATGTTTATGCCGTCATCGGTCAGGAGCGTATCGTAACCATTTGGCAGACTTTCGATGTAACTGTCGATGCGTGCGGCTTTTGCCGCCGCCTTGACTTCCTCGAGGGTTGCGCTTTCTCGTCCGTAGGCGATGTTGTCAAAAATCGTGCCATAAAACAGCCAGGTGTCCTGCAATACCATTGTGTAGGCATGGCGCAGGGAACTTCTGGTGATTTTGCGAATGTCCGTGCCGTCTATGGTAATGGAGCCGCTGTTTATATCGTAAAAGCGCATCAGAAGGTTAATAATCGTTGTTTTGCCTGCGCCCGTCGGCCCGACGATGGCAATGGTTTTGCCCGGCGCTGCCTTAAAGGAGATGCCGTGCAGAATTGTTTTTTCCGGCGTGTAGCCGAATACAACATCTTTAAACTCCACCTCGCCGCGTGTTTTCGTTAAGTTGGTGGCATTTTCGCTGTCTGCCGGTTCCTGATTTTCGTCGATGATACGAAAGACTCTCTCTGCCGCGGAAAATGCGGACTGCAGTTCATTTAAGATGTTGGCAAACTCGTTAATCGGGCCGGCAAATTTTCTGGAGTATTGCACAAACTGCGCTACACCGCCGAGTGTGATGAAAAACAGTGTTCCCTCCGGTGCGGTGCCGTTTTGCGAAAACATATACAAAATGCCGCCGAGCATCATAATCAGAGCGAGCGATAAGTTGTTGATAAAGCCGACGGATGGCCCCATCACAGACCCGTAATAATCGGATTCGAAGTAGGCATCCATCGCCTCCGTGTTGCGTGCGTTAAAGCGCTCGCCGATTTCATCTTCCCGTTCGTAGGCGGCAATGGTACGCAGCCCCGACAGCATTTCCTCAGCGTATCCGTTTAACTCGCCCAACTTGCGCGAGCGTTTTTGAAACAGAGGGCGCACCTTTTTGGAACGGTAGCGTGTAAACAAAACGGCAGCCGGTACGGTAATGGCAAATACGAAGATGAGGGGCTTAGAAATGTTGAACATAAAAATCAGAGAGCCGACTACCGTATAAATGCTGGTCATAATCTGCACAAAATCGTGCGAGAGCGACATATTTAATGTATCTATGTCGTAGGAAATGCGGCTGATGATATCGCCCGTTGCGTGCATATCAAAGTAGCCGACCGGCAACTGCGAAAGCTTTTCAAAGAGCTGTTTACGCATCCGGTACACGATTTTCTGACTTAAAAACAACATCAGAATGGACAGTATATAGGAAAGAACTGCCGAAATCACATAGCAAAGCAGCATCCGTGTTACATTGTACCAAACCGCATCGAAGTCTACGCCGCCTGTTCGCGCAATCGCATCGATTGCCTCGCCCGAGTATTTTGGTCCGAGCAGGGCGAGTTGGTTGGAAAATAAGGTCATCAACACGGCGGGGATAAATAAATACCAGTAATGCAGTACATAGCCCATCAGACGCTGAAGAATGCCTTTTGCTGTCTTGCGGTCTAATTTTTGATGCGGATGAAACGCCTGCCCTTTTTTCGGCGGTTCTCCGCCCATGCCGTGCGGGCCCATTGGTCCTCTACTCAACGAAAGCACCTCCCATCTGTGAATCGCTGATTTCTTTGTATTCGGCACAGGTGGCGAGCAGTTCGTCGTGTGTGCCCAACCCGATGATATTGCCCTCGTCAATGACTAAAATCACACTGCAATCTTTAACGGAACTTACGCGCTGCGCTACGGTAATGACGGTCGTATCCTGCATCTGCTCGGCAAGTGCGCGGCGAAGGTTGGCATCGGTTTTATAATCGAGCGCAGAGGAACTGTCATCCAAAATCAGAATTTGCGGTTTGCCTGCCAGCGCACGGGAAATCAGCAGCCGTTGCTTTTGCCCGCCGGAAATGTTGGCGGCGTGCTGGGCGAGCATATGCTCAAAACCGGCATCCAGGTTTTGGATAAATTCGTCTGCCTGTGCAATTTTAGTCGCCGATTGCATCGCTTCGTCGGAGATGTCGCGCCCGAAACGGATGTTTTCGGCGATGGTATCTGCATAGAGGAAATCATGCTGTTGCGCCGTACCGAAGAGGGCATAAAACCGTTCTTTTTCGATGGTGCGGATGTCCTCGCCGCCGATGTAAATTGCACCGGAGTCTAAATTATAGAAGCGCAAAAGCAGTTTGATCATGGTCGATTTGCCTGCGCCGGTTGCACCGATGATGCCGAGCGAACCGCCTTTCGGGATGGAAAAACTTATATCGTTTACATTGTTTTTCTTGCCGTTGTAGGAAAAAGATACATGGTCAAACACGATGCTTGCATCGGTTGGCTTATCGGGATATTTCGACTTGGAGGCAACGATAATTTCGCTGTCTGACAGTAAAACCTCCTCTACGCGCTGTGCCGATGCCGCGCATTTGGTATACATGGTAAACATACGGGTTACCGCCATCAGTGACATGGAAATCTGCGTAAAATACTGCATAAATGCGATGATGGTTTCCGGGTCGGACAGCCCGTTTTGCACGCGACCGCCGGCTACGGCAATCACGGCAACGCTACCCACATTCATCAATAAGGTCATAATCGGATGCACACTACCCATAATCACGCCGGCGCGCGTTTCGTCTTTCACAAGTGTGCGGTTTACGCTGTCATATCGGCGGTGTTCATACTCTGCTTTCGACAGCGCCTTGATGACACGGATGCCGAGTACATCTTCACGCACCACGCGCACCATCTTGTCTACGGAAGCCTGCACCTTAGAGTAGAGCGGCACACCCCTTTTGGAAATAAAGAAAATTGTGCAGAATGTGACAGGCAAAATCGCAATCATAATTGCGGAAAGTGCGGCGTCCATAAGGAGTGTGATGGTGATGCCACCGAACAGCATAATCGGTGCACGGATGCCCATGCGTTGAATCATGCCGACAAAACGGTGAATATTGTAGGTGTCCGATGTGATGCGTGATTCGAGAGACGGAATGGTAAACTTATCCGTCTGTGCGGCAGATAAGCGAAGCGTTTTTTTAAATAAATCTTTACGCATCGCCTCCGCAAAACTGCTGGAAGTGCGTGCTGCAATCTGGTTTGCGTATATGTTTAAAATGCACGCAAGGCCTGCACATAAAACCATCAGCACACCCCACAATACCACATCCGTTACCGTGCCGCCAATGACATTTTTGAGCACATGGCTCAAAATCAGCGGCAACATCAGTTCCGAGAGCGTAGCGAGCGTTTTGATGATAAATCCAAACCCAATCTTTTTATAATAAGGCTTTAAATAAGACAGCATTGTTTTCATTGACCGTCGCCCCCCAACTGTTTTGCCTTTGCATATATTTTGTCGAGGACTTCCATAAAAACTGTCATTTCCTCTTCGTCAATATTCTGGCTCAATGCCGCATTCCACGCATGTGCAATCTGACCGACCTCTTCGCGGACATTCTGCATTTTTTCGGTTGGAAATACAAGCATTTCGCGCTTGTCTTGCGTGCTCGGCTTTCTTTCTACATAGCCGTTTTGCTCCAACCATGCCAAATGCCGGGTTACGCTGCTTTTGTTTATGCCCAAATCCGCACCGAGCATATCTTGCGACATGCCGGGATTGCGGCAGATGGCAAAGACATAACTATGGTATATGCCGGGCAAACCCGCTACAGACCGATTGGTGCGAAATTCTACTGCACATCGAGCGATATAATTAAGTTTTCTCATAAACATAGCCATTCAATCACCTGAAAACAAAAAATAGTTTCACATGCAACTATTCTAACATGAGAGGAAGAAGGAAGTCAAGGTTAAAAAACAGAACAGAATAAATGTAAGTCATTGAGAAATGACGCTGATTTTGATAAAAATCGTGCCCCTTTGTGAAATAGTATTCGCTGACTACAATTTAAAAAACAGTCCACCGGACTGTTTTCTTAACCGCAAAAACCCTCACAGGGTTCGACTCCCTTAAAACACATCCCAAAATAAAAAAGAGCACCTAACGGTACTCTTTTCCATTATGGTGGAGGCGAGGGGAGTCGAACCCCTGTCCGAAAACATATTCATACAGGCATCTCCGGGTGCAGTTTGTGGTTAACATTCCCTCAGCGGCAGGTCCACAAACAAACCTGCTGCCTTAGTAGCTTCATTGGTCATGTTTAGCGCAAAGCTTAGCTAAATCACGTTCACCGCTATTCGACGCCTGTTCCCGAGTCGCGGTCCTCCCGGGACAGACGGCCGCCTAATTAGGCAGCGTAAGCTAAATTATTATTAGCGTTTAAATTTAAAATAGAGCTTTTAAAGTGGCGCCCCACCACTACCCGCTTCCCGTACTGCAACATCCCCGTCGAAACCATTACGCCCCCATATAGCATGCCATGTACAAGCGCACTTGTCTAAAAGAGCGCCTTTGCGGCGATTTGCACCTTGGATTCCTCGCCAGGCGCGAGCCTTGCCTCGTCCTCCGCGGCACAACTCGCACGCAAATCCATCTCTTTGGTGTCTAAGTTCGTTTGTACATAGCATGCTTGTCGGTAAAATTCATCCGGATCGCAAGCAAATTTCAAAGTAAATGTTTTGTACGAAAAATAAAATATGAAATTATCTGTTTCTTTCGCGCAAGGCGCGGTCCATATTTCTTTTGGCATCGCGCTTGGCGGCATCATCGCGCTTGTCATAGAGTTTTTTACCCTTGCAAACGCCGAGTTCAACCTTGACATGACTTCCTTTAAAATACAAAGAGAGCGGAATGAGTGCGTATCCGTTTTGTTGCACCGTGCCCAAAAGTTTCATAATTTCGCGCTTGTGCATCAAAAGTTTTTTTGGTCGCATCGGATCGCGGTTAAACACATTTCCCTTTTCATAGGGGCTGATGTGCATACCGTGCACGAAAATTTCTCCTTCTTTTGAGATGCTTGCATAGGCGTCTTTTAAATTCACGCTGCCTGCGCGGATGGATTTTACTTCTGTACCGAACAGTGCAATGCCCGCTTCATAGGTGTCTTCAACAAAATAGTCATGGCGAGCTTTTTTATTGAGCGCAATTATTTTTTTTGCTTCGCCCATACATTCACCTCCTCTTTCAGTATAGCCGTGTCTTGCTCATTTTAACACAAAACTCAAATTTAATCAAGGACAAGAATGAAAACAAGGCAAAATTCACATAAAAAGCACAGTAAATCAAAAAAAGTTGGTAAAATTGCGATTTTTTAAAAAAAGGTTTGCATTTTGGGGAAAATGATGTATAATAGGTATAACAATTATAGTGGGTGAGAATTGGTTTTATAATTGTCACACATTTAACAAAAATTTTTTTGCACAATCAGAAAGGGGTATTTGTTATGAACGCTTTAACAACCAACAAAGCCGTTTTAGCGTGGCTTGAAGAGATGAAAGCCATGACAAAGCCGGATTCCGTAGTATGGATTGACGGCTCCGAAGAACAGCTCGAGGCTTTAAGAGCAGAGGCTGTTGCTACTGGTGAAATGATTAAACTCAACGAAGAAAAACTCCCGGGTTGCTATTACCACAGAACTGCGGAAAACGATGTTGCTCGTGTGGAAGACAGAACTTTCATCTGCACAGAGACTGAAGAAGAAGCAGGTCCGGTTAACAACTGGATGGCTCCGGCTGAAATGTATGCAAAGCTGACAAAGCTTTACACAGGCTCTATGATGGGCAGAACTATGTATGTAATTCCGTACTCCATGGGTCCGGTTGGTTCTCCGTTCTCTAAAATCGGTATCGAATTGACAGACTCCATCTATGTTGTTCTCAACATGGCTATCATGACCAGAATCGGCAAGAGCGTAATTGATGCGCTCGGTGATGATGCAGATTTCGTTAAGTGCTTGCACGCAAAGAAGGATGTAAATCCGGACGAAAGATATATCGTTCACTTCCCGCAGGATAAGACCATCTGGTCTATCAACTCCGCTTACGGCGGTAATGTACTGCTCGGTAAGAAGTGCTTTGCACTCCGTATCGCTTACTACCTCGGTATGCAGGAAGGCTGGATGGCTGAGCATATGCTGATCCTCGGTTTGGAAAATCCGAAGGGCGAAGTTAAGTACATCTGTGCTGCATTCCCGTCCGCTTGCGGTAAGACCAACCTGGCAATGCTTATTCCGCCGGAATACCTTAAGGAAAAGGGCTACAAAGTATGGACAGTTGGCGATGACATCGCTTGGCTGAGAATCGGCGCTGACGGCAGACTCTACGCAATCAATCCGGAAGCAGGCTTCTTCGGCGTAGCACCGGGTACCAGCGAAAAGACAAACTTCAACGCATTGGCTGCAACAAAGAAGAACACCATCTTCACAAATGTTGCAATCAACAATGACGATATGACTGTATGGTGGGAAGGTCTTGATAAGAACCCGCCGGAAAATGCAACCGAGTGGAAGGGTGCAAAGGTGAACGGCAAGGAATACACCGCAGAAGGCAACAAGCTGGCTCACCCGAACTCCAGATTTACCGCTCCGGCTGTAAACTGCCCGTGCATTTCTTCGGAATTTGAAAATCCGCAGGGTGTGCCGATTGATGCTATCGTATTCGGTGGCCGTCGTGCGAAGTGCGCTCCGCTGGTATATCAATCCAGAGATTGGAACCACGGTACATTTGTAGGTGCTACAATGGCATCTGAAACAACTGCAGCGGCAGCAGGTGCAGTAGGCGTTGTTCGCCGTGACCCGATGGCGATGAAGCCGTTTGTTGGTTACAACATGGCAAGCTACTGGCAGCACTGGCTCGACATGGGCGCTAAGCTCGGCGAGAAGGCTCCGAAGATTTTCCATGTTAACTGGTTTAGAAAAGACGAAAACGACAACTTTATGTGGCCGGGCTTCGGCGACAACATGCGCGTTCTGCTCTGGATTTTAGACAGATGTGCAGGTAAGGTTGATGCAGACGAAACTGCAATCGGTTATGTGCCGAAGGTAGAAGATATCGATGTGGAAGGTCTTGGTATGTCCAAAGCAGAGATCGAAGCGTTGCTCGCAGTGGATAAGAAGAACTGGATTGAGGATGTTGAAGATCCGAGCACAGGTATCAAAAAGTACTTTGAACAGTTCGGTGATAAGCTCCCGGCTGAAATCAAGGCACAACTCGATACACTTGAAGCAAACCTCAAGAACATGTAATTTATGTGCATTTGCACAAAGAAGCATCAAGGGAACCTCCCTTGATGCTTTTTTTGTGTTTGAAAACTAGATTTTATGCGGGAAATACAGCGGATACAATGAAAAGAATTTGCTGAAAGAAAACGAGATAAAAAGGGGGCAGATGCACTGTCCTACTGTGGATGCCGACGGTTTTGATGCAAGTTTTTGTGTGCCGTTTCCTTCGCCGGAGAAACACAGGGTGCTACATTCACGGGAGGTGGAATTGACAAGTGTTTCTGTGCGTGTTAAAATAAATAAAAATCAGGTTTCGGGGGAATGGACATGAACTGTTTGGAGGAGAGAATTTTAAAAGACGGCGTGGTAAAGCCGGGCAATGTTTTGAAGGTGGACAGTTTTTTAAATCACCAGATGGATATTGCACTGCTCGACGAAATGGGCAAAGAATTTCACCGCCGATTTCAAGATAAGCCGATCACAAAGATATTGACGATTGAAGCCTCGGGCATTGCGATTGCCTATCCTGTTGCACGGATTTTCGGCGTGCCGATGGTCTTTGCAAAAAAGAACAAGAGCGTCAATATCGACGGGGATATGTATGTGGCAACCGTGGAGTCTTTTACACATAAAAATGTCAATCAGGTTATTGTGTCCAAACGGTTTTTGACCGCAGACGACCATGTGCTCATTATCGATGACTTTTTGGCAAATGGCTGTGCGCTGCAAGGGCTGGTGTCCATTGTGGAGCAAGCGGGTGCTACGGTTGAGGGTATCGGCATTGCTGTTGAAAAGGGATTTCAAATCGGCGGCAAGGTGATTCGCAATCTCGGTTATCCGCTCGAATCGCTTGCCATTGTAGAATCTATGGATGCAGAAAAAGGCACGGTAGAATTAAGAAAGCAGTAAAAAAGACCTTGCGCGCAAAAGGGCGCCGGTATTAGAGTGAAGTCTTTTTGCTTGCTTTCGCGGACAGCATAGATGCAGTTTGAAATCAGCTTAGAGTTTTAATTTTGTTGCGTAAAAACAGCAAGAACCTTTAGGGTTTCAGCTGGGATATATTTGCGGTGTAAAAAACAAGCGAGGCTGGTAAACCTTGTCCTTTTTGCCGATGAAATGATGGACAAAGATTGTTGCAAAATCCAGATAAAGAGCTTTTCTACTGCAACACTAAGTAGATTTTCATTTCGTGAACTTTTTTTCTTTTTCTTATTGAAAACATTTTTGTTATATGTTATAATACTTAGAGGAAAAAATTTTTAATTAAAAATATTTTCAACAATGGCGTGATTTATGATGCGTCGCAATTCATCCGGGGTAAAAAATTTTTTAGGAGGCAAAAGCATGGAAATCAACAAAATCAAAAGAGAAGATTTGGGAAAGGGCTCGAACATTAAGCTCAATGTCTGCGAAGCCGAAGTCGATATGTACTGGAAGGTCGCTATTGAGGTTTTAGAAACGATCGAAGAAAACAACAAAAAAGGCGAGCCTACAATCATGGTAGTTCCTTATGGACCTATAGGCCCTTACGCAAGACTTGTATATCTTGTCAACAAGTACAGAGTAAGCCTTAAAAACTGCACATTTATTAACATGGATGAATATCTCACAGATGACAAAAAGTACATAGACAAAAGTGATCCCCTCTCGTTCAGAGGCGGTATGGAAAGAATATTCTACAGCCAGATTGACGATGAACTGAATGTATTGCCTGAAAACAGACATTTCCCTGATCCGGAAAATCCGGGCAAGGTTATGGAGCTTATAGAAAAACACGGCAAGCTTGACATGGTATTCGGCGGTATTGGTATTAACGGACATTATGCGTTCAATGAACCGCCCTATGGCGATGAAGAATGCTCCAACGAAGAATTTTTAAACCGCCCGACAAGAGTTTTGGAAGTTTCGAGAGAAACGAGAACAATCAATTCATTTATGAACTGCGGCGGTGATTTGGACGCTATTCCGAAGTACTGTATTACAGTTGGTATGAAAGAAATGTTTATGGCTAAAAAAGTGAGAATGTGCATGCCGCGCGACTGGAATGCAGGTGCACTCAGAAAGGTTTTGCATGGAGAAGTTACCGCAAAAGTTCCGTGTTCACTTTTCCAGAACCATCCGGATGCGATGCTTTATGCCGCTGAGGTTGCTCTTCAATCTCCGATTCCTGAAATAAGGGTGTATAACAAATGAGTTATTTGCTGATAAAAAACGGTAAGGTTATTACAGGTGAAAGAATTGTCAAAACAGACATTCTTATAAAAGATAACGAAATTATTGATACAGATTTTTCGGGAGAAATTCCAAACGGCTGTCAGATCATTGATGCTCAAAACAAATATGTTTCGCCCGGTTTTATAGATCTTCATCTTCATGGCGGCGGCGGATATGACTTTATGGATTGTACCGTTGAGGCTTTTTGCGAAATATCTAAAACGCATCTTCTGAACGGAACAACAACCCTTGTTCCCACAGCGGTATCCTCAACTTTTGACCAAATCCTAAATCTTGTTCGGACCTATAAAGAGGCAATTGATTTGTGCCCGAACTTTTACGGAATTCATCTTGAAGGCCCGTACATTTCCAAAAATCAAAAAGGCGCGCACAAAGAGTATCTGCTTCACAGTCCCACTGTTGAAGAGACGGAGCTTCTTATAAGCGAGGGCAAGGGTGTAATCAAAAGAATTACGGCGGCACCTGAGCTGGATAATATGGAATATTTTGCGAAGAAGATGGTAGAAAACGGAGTTTCACTTGCCGTAGGACACAGCGATGCAACAAGCGATATTGCACTTGATGCGTTTAAACAAGGATTCTCACATGTTACCCATCTTTACAGCGCCACACCGAGCGTAAGAAAAATAAATCAGGTTGTGAAAGCCGGTGTTGTTGAAGCTGCGTATCTCGACGACAATGTAAGTGTTGAGCTTATTGCAGATGGAAAACACGCGGCTGTGGACGCTTTGAAGCTTGCGATCAAAATCAAGGGTACAGACAAAGTTGCTCTTGTAACCGACGCACTTCGTCCTGCAGGAACTGATGTTAAAGAAAGCTGGCTTGGTGAGAAAACGCCTGAAAACAGGGTAATTATCGAAGACGGAGTGGCAAAATTACCTGACCGTTCTTCCTTTGCGGGAAGCATAGCAACAACAGCAGGGCTTCTTGAAAGAGGTATCAACCACTATGGTCTTACCCTCGTGGATACAGTTAAAATGCTCACGCAAACACCTGCGAGAATTTTAGGTATTCAAGATAAGGGCAGAATAGAAAAATCATACATAGCTGACATTGTTATCTTTGATGAGAATTATAAAATACACAATGTAATACTAAACGGAAATGTTGTAAAGTAAGAAAGGAAGAATAAAATGACGGATTTTTTATTTGATGTGATTGCAACTGAGCTTGAAGATGCAGTCGGCAAAGAAAACTGTTCCACAAAAACAATTGATAAGCTCACACACAGTGTAGACTTTTTCTGGCTTTCCAGAATGTGGGCTGACCGCGGTCTTCGTATGCCTGAGGGTGAATTCATTGTTGCACCAAAGGATGCAAAGGAGGTTTCCGCAGTTTTAAAAATTGCAAACTATTATAAGATTCCCGTAACAACATGGGGCGCAGGCGGCGGTAGTCAGGGTGGCGCACTTCCCGTATGTGGCGGTATAGTTCTCGATACCAAGAGAATGAATAAGATTCACGAAATCAATGAGCAGGCAATGTACATAGAATGCGGCACAGGTTCTATCTATAAGCATGTTGAATGGGCAGCAAATGAAAAGGGTTATGCGACAATGCATTATCCTTCATCACTTACCTGCTCCACAGTAGGCGGGTTCCTTGCACATCGCGGTATTGGTGTATGTTCTACAAAATACGGTAAGATTGACGATATGGTACTTCAGATGGAAGTAGTTCTTCCTAATGGTGATATCATTGAAACTTCTCCGGCTCCCAAGCACGCTGCAGGCCCCGACCTTAACCAGATATTTATCGGTTCTGAGGGTACTCTCGGCGTTATGACAAAGGCACAGATGAGAATTTATGACCAGCCCGAATCCCGTCAGTTCCGAGGATTCCTTTTCCACAATATGGATGATGCATTCAAGGCAGGTAAAGAACTTCTCCAGAAATTCAAGCCTTCTGTTATGCGTCTTTACGATGAAGCTGAAACTGCTTCTCTCATCAAGAAGATTGTCGGTGTAGAGAAGAAAGGTGCATTCATGAATGTTGCCGTAGAGGGTGTTAAGGAAATCGCTGACCTTGAAATGAAGATTCTTCTTGAAACCTTTAATAAGTACGGGGCAGAAGATCTTGGAAGCGAATACGGTGAAAAGTGGTGGAAGGAAAAGATTACATTCTTCTATCCGGGCCACATGATGGATCTTCCGCAGTGCTTCGGTACAATGGATACAATAGCTCCTTATGGTAAGATTGATAAAATCTACTGGGCAATGAAGGAAGCGATCGAAACAAACTTCCCCTTTGCAAAATTTATTGCACACTTCTCTCATTGGTATGAGTGGGGCTGCATGATTTATGACAGATTTATCGTAGACGGTGAATATGTTCCTCAGGACCCGCACGAAGCATTCAGACTTCATCAGGAAATCTGGAACTGCGGTGTAAGAACAGCCCTCGCTAACGGCGGTGTTGTAAATGACCATCACGGCGTAGGTATTAAGCTCGGCAGACTTATGAAGGAACAGTACGGACCCGCAATGCAGGTATTTGAAGGTATAAAGAAACAACTTGACCCGAACGGTATTATGAATCCGTTCAAGCTTGGATTATAAGGGGAGGTAAGTATAATGCAATTTACACAGAAATCAAAAGAACATATAGACAACTGTCGTTTCTGCTGGATGTGCCACCATGTGTGCCCCATTGGTAATGCAACAGGTCAGGAAAGAAATACAGCAAGAGCGAGAGCTTTGGGACTTTCCCTGGTAGCTCGTGATGCTATCGAGTATTCTGAAGATATTATAAGCAATGTATATGAATGTTCACTTTGCGGCGGCTGTATGACAGACTGTGTTACAGGCTGGGATCCGGTGATGTTTACAAAAGAAGCAAGACTTGGTGCTGCTCTTGATGGCAAACTTCCGGAATACATCTTGGCTATGGTAAACAACCTGCAGGAAAAAGGCAACATCTACGGAGCAGATAAGAACGAAAACATCCCCGAAATTAAAGGTGGAGATATTCTTTTCTTCCTCGGCGAAGATGTAAGAGCGAAAGGCTGCGCTAAAAATGCTGTTGAACTTCTTAAAAAAGCCGGTGTAGATTTCACCCTTTTGAAAGATGAGCCTAATAGCGGATATTCCTTAGACTTTTTGCTCGGTGCTGCTGCAGAAACAAAGGCAGTTATGGAAAACTGTGCGAAGGTTCTTTCCAACTACAAAACTGTTGTATGCTATGACCCTGCAGATGCAAAGGTTATGAAGCGTGAATACAAAGAGTGGGGAATTGAGCTTAAGGCAGAAGTTGTAACATTTACAGAGTTTGTTGCGTCTTTGATTAAAGATGGCAAGCTCAAGGTTAAAAATTCCGGCGCAGAGTTCACACCGCAGGATAGCCCGCTTCTTGCAAGAGATTTGGAAGAAACGGAGCCTGTAAGAGAAATTCTCTCCGCTTGCGGTACGGTTAAAGAAATGCTTCTTAACCGTGCATATACAATGCTTGCAGGACATCTCATTATGAACGAGTATATGCCTGAAGTTATCGAAAAGGTTGCCGAAAACAGATGGATTAATGCTAAAAATGTTGACGCAAAAACCGTTGTAACAACAGCACCGGCAGAATACATAATGCTTTCCAAAACAAAGCCAGAGAATATCGAGCTTGTTACACTTGAGGAGGCTGTTCTTAAATGCTTATAAATCTCAAGGAAATAATAGCATTGGCTGAAAAAGGCAACTTTGCCATTCCTGCTTTTAATGTCTATAACATGGAAAGCGTTATGGGTGTCATAAAGGCTGCGGAAGAAATGAAGGCTCCCGTTATTATGCAGGTTTATCCGCGATTAATGAAAGAGGAAACCGGATATTTCCTTTCCCCGGTGATTAAAGCAGCGGCTGAAGGCGCTTTAGTGCCTGTATGTTTCCATCTTGACCACGGTCCATCGGAACTTGAAACAACCCGTTCATTGCGTTATGGTGCAACAGGTATTATGCTTGACGGGTCAACTCTTCCTTTTGAAGAAAATATTGCTCTTACAAAGAGAGTGGCTGAAACTTGCGCCTATTTGAATGTGCAGGTAGAGGGAGAACTCGGACATGTTGGTACAACATCGGATAACGATATGGATGAGTTCACAACGCCGGAAGATGCAAAGAAATTTGTTGAGGAAACGGGTGTTGTTTGTCTTGCAGTTGCTGTTGGTACAGCGCATGGCAGATACAAAAAGCCTCCAAAGATTGATATAGAAAGAATTAAAGCGATTCGTGAAGCGACAAATAATACGGCATTGGTTCTGCATGGCGGAAGCGGTGTTCCGGACGAGGAAATCAAAAAAGCAGTAAAAGCAGGTATCAGAAAAATGAATTTTGCTACAGATATTTGCTATGCCTTTCTTGATACTTGTCATGAAGAGCTCCAAAAGCCTGACAGAGCAATTGCGATTGATACTTTCATGAAAAAGCCTATTGAAGCTGTTAAGGATTTCTGTATTACAAGAATTAAGTTAGTCGGAGCAGAGAATAAAGCATAAAAACGATCAAGGATGAGTAAGTAACTGCGCTTACTCATCTTTGAATATAAAGCAACAGGTGATAATATGAAAAAAAATAAAATTGTTGGAATTGGCGCGAATGTATTTGATACGCTTTATACAGTAGACAAATATCCGACAGAAGATACAAAAATGCGTGCAAATGCAGTTAAAACAAGTGGTGGCGGTCCATGTGCAACAGGCTTGGTTGCCGCTTCAAAACTTGGTGAAAGCTGTGCTTTTATCGGAAATTTAAGTGACGATAACGGCGCAAAATTTCTTAAAGAAGATTTTGAAAAATATGGTGTGGATACCGAGTACATCAAAATAAAACCGGGCTACGATACTTTTTGCTCCTGCATTTGGCTTGCAAAGGAAACGGCTTCAAGAACCTGTGTGTTTTTCAGAGGAACTGTTCCCCCTACGCAAATTGATGCAGCCATGGAAAAAGCAATAGCGGATGCAGAAGTTTTAATGGTTGACGGAAACGATATGGAAGCTGCCATAGAAGGTGCAAAAATCGCTAAAAGTAATGGAACGAAAGTACTTTACGATGCGGGTGGTCTTTATGAGGGCGTAGAAAATCTGCTTCCTTATGCAGATATTCTTATTCCATCAGAAGAATTTTCTCTTGGGCATACCGGCGCTGCTACTGCACAAGAGGCAGCCAAAATTCTTTATAAAAAATATGCACCCGAGGTAGTTGTAATTACACAGGGAAAAGATGGCGGCATTATTTTTGATGGCGAAAAGGCAGAAAAATATCCTGCTTTTTTGGTTGACGCTGTTGATTCAAATGGTTCGGGCGATGTATTTCATGGTGCGTTTGCCTTTGCGGTAACTCAAAATATGTCCTATAAAGAAGCCTGTGTATTTTCAAGTGCAGTGTCAGCACTTAAATGCACAAAGGTTGGTGCAAGAGAAGGCGTACCAACTTACGATGAAACAATAAAATTTTTAAAGGAGCGTGGCGTAAATGTATAAAAGAAGCTGGAGCAAAAAATTTGGGAAGTCTGAAATTTTTACGAAGGAAGATAGCTACTGCCAGAATGTCGAAATAGATATGATTAAGCTTGCCGACGGACAGACCAAAACATATTCGGAAATCGACAAGGAGTATGGCGTGCTTATTTTGGGCGGTAAGTGTACCGTTGCAGGCAAGGATTTTTGCTATGAAAACATCGGTGAGAGAGAAACTGTTTTTGACGGTAATGCAACTTGCGTATATGTTCCGCGAAACACGCAGTTCACCATAACCGGTGTTGGTGAGGTTTCCATAGCGGTTAGCAAGTGTCCGTCCAATAAAGACCATAAACCTGTGCTTATAAAGCCTGAGGATGTTATTGCCAAGGATTTAGGCAAACCGGGTTGGCAAAGACATGCAATGTTTGTTTTGGATGAAAGAGTAGAGGCAGACCAGATATATATCGGTGAGTGCTGGATAGAGGGTGGACAATGGTCAAGTTATCCTCCGCACAAGCATGATGATGCGAATATGCCAACAGAAGCAAACACAGAGGAAATCTACTACTACGAATTTGATAAGCCTCAGGGCTTTGGTATTCAAAAGGTTTATACAATGGAAGGTGACATTGACGAAACTTATACAGTTAAGTCAGGTGATTTTGTTGAAATTCCGAGAGGATATCACCCGTTCCACAGTGCGCCGGGTTACAAAAACTATATGTTGTGGATCATGGCAGGACCGGTAAGAGGTTTTTATATGACTACGGATGAGGATCACGCATGGCTGAACAAATAATTTTATCAAATGATATAATACGAGCTGAGTTTTCAACCAAAGGGGCAGAACTTATAAGTGTAAAAAAAGATGGGAAAGAAAAAATCTGGATTGGAGATCCTGCGGTTTGGGGCTTTCACACACCTTTTCTTTTTCCCATCTGCGGTGCACTTAAAGACGATAAGTACATATATGAAGGCGCCGAATATACCATGCAAAAACATGGATATATTCGTTTTATGGAATTTGATGTTGAGCGTCATAACGATAACGAGGTTGTATTCCTCCATCGTTCAAGCGATGAAACAATAAAGCAATATCCATTTCATTATGAACTTAGAGTTATCTATACATTGAAAGAGACTGCATTAAAGGTTTCATACTGTGTAAAAAATCTGGATGATAAATGTATGTATTATTCCATCGGCTCGCATGAGGGATATTATTGTCCTGAGGGGATTGAAGAATACAGCATTCTGTTTGAGCAAAACGAGAATTTTGACAGTAATGTTTTAAATGGAAGATTGCTCGATTATAAAACAATCAATTTCGGTGAAAACACCTGTGAACTTCCGCTCAAATATGAATATTTTGAGCTGGATACACTTGTGTTTCTCCAGCTCAAATCCAGAAAGCTTTCGTTAAAAAACAGGAGAACGAATGACGAAGTCAAAATAGAATTTGATGGTCATGATGTCCTTTTGCTTTGGACGAAGCCGGATGCTAAGTATATTTGTATAGAACCGTGGTGCGGATGTCTGGATTTTGTAGATTCCGACTATGATTTTATAAATAAAAAAGGCATAATTCAGCTCTCGGGCAAAGAGGAAAAGACAACAACACATACGATTATTTTTTAATTGAAGGGCGAAAAATCCGCCCTCAGCTCAGAGTGTTTGTCTGGAAAAATTAAATATTAAAAGGATGTTATTATGAGATATTTATTAGGTATAGATTTCGGCGGCGGAGCATCGAAGGCAACACTCCTTTCGCAAGAGGGTGTAATTTGTGCCACCAATACAACAGAATATGCAACCAACTACCCAAAGCCCGGTTATGCCGAGCAGAATCCTGACGATTGGGTAAAGGCAACTTGCGAAAACATTAAAGGCGTACTTGAAAAAAGCGGAATTTGTGCATCTGAAATCTGTGCAGTTTCTTTGGATGCAGCAACGCATACGGCTGTAATCATGGACGAGAACTTTAATGTTATAAGACCTGCAATCTACTGGACAGATACTAGAAGCACAAAGGAAGTTTCCTATCTTAAAGAAAACTATTCTGAGATGATCGAAAAACAGGTACTTCACAAAGCCGATACAATATGGAGTTTGCCTGAACTTTTGTGGATCAAGAATAATGAGCCTGAAAACTGGTCAAAAGTAAAGAAAATTCTGTTTGCAAAAGACTATGTAAGACATCAGCTTACAGATGATTATGTTACAGACTATATAGAAGCAGAAGGCTCCATGATGTTTGATATCAATACCATGCAGTGGAGTAAAGAACTTTGCGGCGTGCTTGGTATAGATACAAAAATGATGCCCGAAATCGTGAAGCCGACAGATATGGTTGGCAAAATCACAAAAAAAGCAAGCGAGCTTACAGGACTTTGTGAGGGTACGCCTGTTCTTTGCGGAACAACCGATACAGTTATGGAAGTTTTTGCATCGGGCGCAGTATCAAAAGGGCAGATGACGCTAAAACTTGCAACAGCGGGTAGAATTTGTGTTATTACAGATCAGCCGTACCCCGATGTGAACTTAATTAACTATTCACATATTCTGGACGGAATGTTCTATCCGGGCACTGCAACAAAGTCATGTGCTGCATCGTACAGATGGTTTCGTGATACATTCGGCGAAGATTATGCCGAGCTTGACAAACAGGCAGAGAGCGTATCTATCGGAGCAGACGGGCTTGTTTTCCATCCTTACTTAAATGGTGAGTTAACTCCTTATGCAAATCCAAAACTTTGTGCTGATTTTGTAGGTGTTCGTGCTTCACACACGAAGGCACACTTTACGAGAGCCGTTTTGGAAGGTGTTGCAATGAGTATGCTGGATTGTAAAATAGCACTTGAAAGTCTTAACATTGAACATCAGGATAGTGCGGTGATTATTGGCGGCGGAGGAAAGAGTCCTCTGTGGCGACAGATCGTGTCAGATGCACTTGGATTAAAGCTTGTTGAAATGAAGTATGCAGATTCTTCTTTTGGAAGTGCAATGCTGGCGGGGGTAGCTGTAGGTATCTTTGAAAGTCCCCAAAAAGCTGTTGAGATTTGCAATACAGTAGTGTCGGAAACGCTGCCAAACAGCGATAACACAGCAAAATACAAAGAAGTTTTCAAAAAGTATAAGGCAGTACAGCGGGCGTTAGAGCCGATATATAACGGAGAATTCTAATGAAAATACTGGTATGCGTTAAGGTTATAAAAGGCGAAATAAATCCATTTGACGAGTCGGCGTTAGAATGTGCGCTTCAGCTTAGTGACGATGTGACAGTAATATCCATGGGACCTAATAGCTGCAAGGAAGCCCTTTTGCCGCTCACAAGACTCGGCGCCAAGGTTGTTGTTATAAGCGACAGTGTATATGCAGGCTCGGATACACTTGCAACATCATATATATTGTCGACTGCAATAAAACAAATGGACTATGATTTGATTTTGTGCGGCAGGCAGAGCGTTGATGGAGATACTGCTCAGGTGGGGCCTATGCTTTCCGAAAAACTATCTATCCCGGTTATAACGAATGCAATGGCGATAACTTGTGAAAACGATAGAGTTATAGCGCAGACAAGAGCCGGTGAAGAAAACGCAATTATGCCGGCTTTGGTTACGGTTGAGAGGGGCTATGTGCTGAGGTTTCCCAGTATTTTTTCAAAAGTTGGAGAAATTAAAACCGTTGATAATACAAAACTGAATTGCGATGTATCCAGATGCGGTCTTCATGGTTCTCCCACAAAAGTTTTGGAGGCTTTTGAAAATGAAAGCGGAAGGAGAAAGTGCAAATTTATTTCCAAAGATGAACTGATACCTCTTGTGGAAAGCTTGATGAAGCAGGAAAGATGCGAGGAAAAGAAAAATACGGATGGCGAAAAATTAAAAAGCGTTTGGGCAGTGGGTGAAGAAGTTGTACCAAAGGCAAAGGAAATTGCACAACAAGTCGTTTTTATCCATAAAACAACGCCCGAAGAGATAGCAAAAAAAGCAATAAATGAAAAGCCTGATGTAATTTTATGGAATGCAGATCTCTGGGGCAGAAAAAATGCTCCGATTGTTGCATCGATGCTTAATACAGGTCTTTGCGCTGATTGTACTGCACTTGAGACGGACGGAGAAAATTTAATAATGTATCGTCCGGCACAAGGCGGAAATATAACGGCAAAAATTAAGTGTGTCACAAAACCGCAGATGGCAACAGTAAGAACGAAATCAAAAAGTTCGGATATTGTCGTTTCAGGTGGAAAAGGTGTTGCAGATAACATTGAGGAACTTTACAAATTAGCAGAAAAACTTGGTGCCCAAATCGGTGCATCAAGAGGTCTTGTTGATATGAACAAGATGCCTTATGATAAGCAAATAGGATTAACCGGCAAAACTGTTAGCCCTAAAATCTATATCGCCATCGGAATTTCGGGAGCGATACACCATACCTGTGCAATAGAAGGAAGCACAACGGTTATTGCTATCAATCCTGATAAAGATGCAAGAATTTTTGAATATGCTGATTTTGGAATTCTTGACCGTTTATGATTTATTGGATTTTGAAGGTGAATACGGACTTCGCTTTGAAACAAGAATAAAAGCACCACCACATAAAAAAGCTTACAGATGAAATTCTGTAAGCTTTTTTTGTGGTGCGGGTGTTCTTATAGGATTTATTTACAAATGCCGTAAAATATAGGGTTTTAGACAGTCGTAATAAGCACTTATCCTCTAAAAACAAAATATTTATCCCCGAAAACATCACGATAAAACCGTCGTGATGTTTTTAATTTACCATTTACAAGCCTTAAAAACTTTCGGCTATCTTGAATAGTATTATACCATAAATCATTCAGATAGTCAAGAAATCGGAGGACAGATATTTTATGAACAAGGACACCGGGCAACTTTGCCCCACTTGTCAAACAGGACAAGATACATATTTGCTTGATAGCAAGAATCCGTTTTGTCCGTATTTGAGTTGTCATAACGGCAAGAGTTGCACAATGTATAAGCCCATAGAAAAACTGAATAAATCAACCGACAGCGTAAGGGGAAATTCCTGAACGCTGTTTTTTTGTGCCCTTTTGTAATGCAACAGGCTCAATTTTGGTAAGCAAAAAGGGGCTTTTTATCCACTTTTCAAAGCAGCATTCCCAATCCCCAGCCCAGGGCTCCCATGGCGAGTCCGGTGGCGGCATAGGGTAAAAGCCGCCAGAGGCCGTGAGTTTTGCGGCCCAGGGTATATTGCCGCGCCACGCGGCAGGCTTCCGTCAGGATATCTTCTGCGGTCACACCGCTCTCCCGCAGCGCATCCTCCCGTAAGATGAAGATCGCCTCTTCAAAGATGCGCTTGTCCGGGGATTTTACCAATACGATCCTGCGCGCCAT
>JAZNLB010000020.1:0-43084 GCA_045578865.1 Clostridia bacterium
CAAAACTTGAAACTGATAAAACATATTATTTGTGTTTATACAGTGAAGATGTAGGTAAATATTCTGTTCTTATAAATGAAAAATCTGACGCGGTTGCTGATGTGAAGGAAAAATCCCAGTTAATAGAATTGAATAATGAACATCAGGATAGTCTTGAAACATCAAATGATGTAGATTGGTATAAGATATATTTGGAAAATGGACTTGATTTAGAGGTAAATTTGTTAAATGAGAGTTCTTCGCATATTGCAATAGAAATGTTTTCCGAGAGAGATATGAGCCTTTTAAAAACAAATATATACTCAACTGGTAAAGCTGTAAAGAAACATTTTGTTGATAAATCAGGTACATATTTTATTAAAATTTCAGGTAACGCTGGGAACTATACTATATTATTGGAAGAGTCGGGTAAATCGGCAGAAATAAACGAGGCGAGAGAACCGAATGAACCACCTAAAAACGGAAGAATTCTTTTGACAATTGGGGAAAAAGAAGCTAATGTATTTGGAGAAAAAATTGTTAATGATGTCGCTCCGATAATACGGAACAGTAGAACCATGTTGCCTGCCAGATTTGTTGCAGAAAGACTCGGTGCTATAGTTTCATGGTATGCAAATGAAGAAAAGGTAGTTATAAAGAGTGAGGAGTGTGAAATTATCATTTACATAAACTCGAGTGCAGCATATGTCAATGATAAAAAGGTGATTTTAGATTCGCCTGCTTTTATTGAAAATGGAAGGACGTACACTCCTGTTAGATTTATTGTGGAAAACTTAGGAGCTACAGTTGATTGGATACCCGAAACTCAACAAGTGGTGATTGTAAAATGACTGCAAAGATAAGAATTCAATTGTATTTTACTTGTGACTGATTTCAAAAATTTAATACATTAGTTTGCCGATAATAAATATTTACATATCGGGCAGGAAAATCTGATATTCCTGCGGGTTCTGATGAAAAGTGATACAGAAAAAACAGTGAAAAATAGTAGGTCCTATTATTCACTGTTCACCTGGCTTGACACGAGCAAGAAAGAGAGTATTTCAGGTATTTTCAAAACAGATTCAAGGGAATAAAATTAATAAGTATATTAAGAGAGGAGTAAGTGAATATGAAATTAACATTTATAGGAGCAGCTCATGAGGTTACAGGCTCTTGCGCATTACTTGAAGCTTGTGGTAAACACATACTTATCGACTGCGGTATGGAACAAGGCGGAGATACATATGAAAACTGCGAACTCCCGGTGGCTCCGTCAGAGATAGATGCAATCTGCCTTACTCACGCACATATAGACCATTCCGGAATGATTCCGGCAATGGTAGCAAAAGGATATGCAGGACCTGTGTACTGTACGGAAGCAACACATAGGCTATGCAATATAATGCTGCAGGATTCTGCTCACATTCAGGAACAGGAAGCTGAGTGGCAGAACAGAAAAGCAGAACGTTCAGGATATGAACAATATGTACCTGTATATACTGTGGCAGATGCATTGGAGTCCCTGAGATTATTTAAAGGACACGGATATAATAAGCCGATTGAAATTTTTGAAGGCATAACAATAAGTTTCTGTGACGCAGGACATCTGCTCGGATCGTCAAGTATCCACATTACAGTAAATGAAGATGGCAAGGAAAGGTCAGTTTTATTCTCAGGAGATTTAGGAAACATAGACAGACCGCTTATAAGAAATCCGCAAAATCCGCCGTATGCTGATTATGTGGTTATAGAATCAACTTATGGTGATAGAGTTCATGGAGAAAGACCTGACTACATTGCACAACTCACAAAAATAATGCAGGAAACCTTTTCAAAAGGCGGAAACCTTGTTATACCATCTTTTGCAATCGGAAGAACACAGGAGCTTTTATATCTGTTCAGAACAATTAAAGAACAGGGGCTTGTAAAAGGACATGAAAACTTTATTGTGTATGTAGATTCACCTCTTGCAGTCGAGGCAACAAAGATATATCAGGATAATCTGATGGGATATTATGACGAAGAAACACTTGCACTTGTAAAGCAAGGAATTAATCCCATATCATTCCCCGGATTAAGACTGAGTGTCACATCGGAAGAATCAAAAGCAATCAACTTCGATTTGATTCCAAAGGTTATCATATCTGCATCGGGTATGTGTGAAGCAGGTCGCATAAGACATCATCTGAAACACAATCTGTGGAGAGAAAACAGTACAATACTTTTTGTAGGATATCAGGCGGAAGGAACCTTCGGAAGAAAGCTTATAAACGGTGCAAAGCACGTTTCGTTGTTTGGGGAAGATATTCAGGTAAATGCAAGAATTGAGTCGATAGTGGGTATCAGCGGTCATGCAGATAAAGATATGCTTCTTGGATGGCTCGGAAGTATGGAAAAAGCACCAAAGAAGGTGTTTGTAAATCATGGCGATGATTTGGTGTGTGATGCTTTTTCACAGACAATATATAACAAGCTTAAATTTACAGCAACAGCACCGTATAGCGGTGATGAATACGACCTTGCAACAGACGAATGCGTGGCAAGAGGAAGAATAGTTAAACTAACTAAAGTATCAGAAGGCAGACGAAGAGCAAATCTTGTATTTGACAGACTTATGGCAGCTTGCCACAGACTCAAAACTGTTGCAGAGTTAAGCCGTAACCTGACAAACAAGGAGCTTGCTAAATTTACGGATCAGATTAACGATTTGTGTGATAAATACGCAAGGAAATCAAAACAAGAGCATAGGCAAGGGAAGTATTAGATATGTCAAAAAGATATTTTGCATGTGTATATGGCGGAGCAAATGAAGGAATTGCAAGCCAACATAAAGAAAAAATAGAGGAATTAGGAAGACTGATTGCAACAAACGGATTTTCGCTTGTATATGGTGCAGGTGCTACAGGCTGTATGGGTGCGGTTGCAAGAGGTGTTAAAGAAAATGGTGGATTTGTAATGGGAATATCTCCTGACTTTATCAGAGATTTTGAAGATATATTCGATTGCGATAATAAGGTTATGGTTGATACAATGGCCGAGCGAAAGACGCTTATGGAAAAGCACGCAGATGTATTCTTCATTGCTCCCGGCGGAATAGGAACTATGGATGAGTTCTTTCAGGTGTTGACATTGAAATACCTGAGAAGAATTGATGTACCGATTGTTGTGATAAACCTTGATGGCTTTTATGATACATTAATTGACTTGATTAAAGACTTGGTAAAGCAAGGTGCGGTAACTGAAGAAATACATAAGCTGTATGATGTAATAACAGATGTGAATGAGGATACAATAGTTCCAAAACTTAAAGAAATTGTCCGATAAATGGGTATGAGCGAACCAGATGAAGAACCTGATTGTTCAACACATGAAATGGTTCTGCGGTGTTTGGGAATGTATCGATTTAAAGAATAGTTTGCCGATTTTGATATTTACATACACTATCGGATGCGAGAAAATCCAGTATTCTCGCAGGTTCTAAGAAAAAGTGTTAAAAGAAAATCAGTTGAAAAAATAGGGAAAAGTTAGTAGGTCCTAATACGAGCTTGCGAGTATCAAGGTTCTCCGGAATATAGAAATCTTTGATTTCGTTATATTCCGTGATGGTTCTTATTATTCACTGTTCTCCTGGCTTGACACGAACAATAAGGATATGTCGAAAGATGTCGAAATAAAAAAGCCTTCCCCTTGAGGGGAAGGTGTCAGCGATAGCTGACGGATGAGGTGGAAAAAATAACGATTGCTACGCAATCTACACCTCACCACCGCCTACGGCGGAGCCTCTCCTCAAGGAGAAGCCTTTGAAAGGTTTGCATCTAAACCTTATGTGTCGCAATTAAAGGAAAGACAATTTAGATGAAAAAGAGATTTTCCAGTGTTTGTGCGGAATTAAGGCAA
Source organism: Clostridia bacterium (assembly GCA_045578865.1). GTDB lineage: Bacteria > Bacillota > Clostridia > UBA1381 > UMGS1253 > RGIG2041. The sequence continues at coordinate 3,880 of JAZNLB010000020.1, forward strand.
ACTTGGAAAATTAAAAAGGTGATTAAAAGTGGATGCAAAAGGGTATTCTGACCAAGAGGAACAAAAATTCGGCGGTTTTAATGGAATTAAAATAGGCGAAACAACAAAGGAGAATGAGCTATGGAAAAACTGCTTGTTGAACTTTGTGATGTTGATGGGGACTTTTGCGACCACAATCAGACTAGTGAGTTGATACACTACATGAGAAACTAGCAAAAAGTTTTTTTTCTGCTTGACTTTGACAGTCAAAAGGAGTACAATTATTATGTGATGATATACGAAGAGGTATGTTATGAAAAAAGTATTAAAAACTGTAGCTATTATTTTACTTATTTTTGCTATCGTTTTGGCCTTGCTTGTTGTGTGGCAATGGGGAAATATTAAGGTGTTATTCACATCTGTCAGATATACTACTGAAACAATAGATACAATGGTTGCTGTGAACAAAGAGCATATAAATCAAGTGCTAAACGAGTTGACAGATGCAAATGTGCGTGAATTGAATGATGAAGAAAGAGAAAAGCTTTTAAGCGGTGAACTCAGCGAGGAAGAGGCAGTTAAAGTTATAATGAATATGCCAGAAGGACAACCGCAAAGTGATGATAAAGTAGATGATATTATTTCAAGGATCTATTTATTGCGTGCTGAATATATTAGCAGGTTGTCAACACTTGAGAATGATGCCAGGGCACAGGGAAAGGCGGCTTTAAAGCAAAAGATAAGTATATCGGAAAAGCTCGCACTTGCAGAAAAATATACTAGTAAAGCTGTGGGGCTTGAAAAAGAATGCGATGCAAGAATGAAAAGCCTTGTTAAAGAACTTGAAAATGAGCTTAAAAGATTAGGAAAAGATACTGGGATAGCATCTGATGTGCGTGAGTATTACGAAGTTGAAAAGAAACTTAAAAAATCACAGTTGCTTAGCAAATATAGTAAGTATTTAAAATAAGGAGTTGTTATAATGAAAAAAGTAATTTGCTTGCTCATAACAGTAGTTATGCTTGTGCAATGTGCAGGGGTTGTGTCTGCACAGGAATTGCCGGCAGATAGGGTTTTTCCGAATATCGACATGGAGGTAAGAAAAAACGGCGCAGGTTCATTTGAAAATGGTCCGCTTAATTTGAGTGGAGATACTGCCGTTGTAGACTATAGGACTACACTTTATATGGATTCTGTATTAGAAAATTTTGAAGATTGGTACGAGAAGGCAGAAGAGATCATAGGCGGTCTGGAAACTAATTTGGGCACAGATTTTGGGAACGCGCTTAGAGACAAATTAAACAATCTCGTAATTGAAGGAGAGTTTACAGTAGAAATTATGTATCCAGATGCACTTATAGTTCCACAAAATTTTATCAATGGTGGAAATATGTTTGGCTTTGGATTTTTGGATGAAACAAATTTTAACTATGAAGACATAATTTTTTATGAAAAAGATAGGAGCCATAATGAAATTACTAATACAATTACAATTACTATCGGAGTAAAGGGTGAAGGCTCTTCGGATCTTAAGGTTGGCGATCTTTATCAAAAAAGAGATACATACCTTAAAAGTCTTACATTGACAGCAACGGGGGTTACTATCCCCGCAACGGGAACGTATACTGTAGAAGGAAAACTGAGCGGGTCTATTTGGACAGAAGAAACAATTAATTACAGTGGTTTAGAAGGCCTTGAAGTTGTTTATAAAGGTAAGGGAGTAAATCCTGCAGAGGAAGATACGGTAAGTGCTACTGTTAACTTGACAAAATCTGGTTCAGGGGCAGGCATTGGTACAAAATCACTTGTATTTAATATTGATGGTAATACAAAATTGATACCTCCTATCAACCATGTGAAATTAGTAAAATTCGAAGAATTACCTTATCCTACAAAACCGGCATATACATTTGACGGTTGGTATTATGACAGTGCATTTACTAAAAAGGTTGAGGGCGATGTTAATGTTAACGGAAAGGTTGTACTTTACGGACACTTTGTAAGTAATACTCTTGACTCGGAAGACCACTTTGCATATATAATTGGTTATCCGGACGGAACGGTAAGACCCTCGAACTATATTTCAAGGGAAGAGGTAACAACTATCTTTTATAGACTTTTGCGTGAAAGTAAGACTATAGGACTTTTAGATGATAAAAACAGTTTTACGGACATATCTGCAGACAGATGGTCATGCAAGGCAATCTTGTCTATGGCGAATAGTGGATATGTTAAAGGTTATGAAGACGGCAACTTTAGACCTGAACAATATATTACAAGAGCTGAATTTGCAACAATGGCAACAAGATATGCTATGCTTGAACAAAATAAAGATTTGAGTTTTGTAGATGTTAATGGACATTGGGCAGAAGAATATATCAACAAAGCTGCAAATGCAGGTTGGGTAAAAGGTTATGAAGATGGCTCGTTTGGCCCTGAAAAGTATATTACTAGAGCAGAGGTTATGACGATTATAAACCGTATGCTTGTAAGGTATGTTGATGAAGAAGGACTTCATGCTGATACAAAGCTTTGGACAGATATGGATGGCTCTGAATGGTATTATTACAATGTATTAGAGGCAACAAATGCTCATGATTATGAAAGAAAAGAAGACGGAAAACACGAAAAATGGACTGAAATTACACCAAATAAGATTTGGATTGAACTTGACGAAATGGAAAACCCCGACTTATAAAATGTAAATATGAATTCAAATAGTGAAATGACAATATTTTCATATTGTCATTTCTTATTTTTGATTTTTTGTATTAACTTAATTTGAACAACATGGATGTCGAATGTTGTCAAAATCAAAAAGCCTTCCCTGTGTAAGGGGAGGTGGGTTTGCGAAGCAAACTCGGAGGGGTTGTAAATTAAAGGTAACAACAATCCCTCAGTCAACTTCGTTGACAGCTCCCGTCTTGCCTCCTTTGATGCGTAGCATTAAGGGAGGGGGACCACCGAAGGTGGTGGAGGGATAAGGCGACCTTACTTTTTACGGCAAGAATCAATCCCTCAGTCAGCTTCGCTGACAGCTCCCTTTACACAAGGGAGCCTCAAGGGAGCCTTTGAAGGTTTGCATCTAAGCCTTATGTATCGCAATAATAACAAAAGAGAGATTGTCTGATGTTTTCAATTACGGTAACATAGATTGTATAAAATCTGAAAAAATATTTGATTTAAAATGGGGTGGGAACATGACAACAATATGGAATTTTGAGCCGTTGATGCCTGTGTTTTTTGTGTTGCTTTTTGTTTTAAGTATTATCAATCTGATTTTGCTTTTGAAAAACAAAAGCGCACAGGGCGATGTGGAAAAACTCAAAGAGGAAATTTTAAAAGATTTGCGTGATGCGCGTATGGAGAACGCACAATACGCAAAAGATAATATGGAAATGATGACAAGGTCTGTAAATGAGACGCTCAAACAGACTTCGGATGCACAGGATAAGCGCCTTTCGGAACTCTCAGAGAGATTTCGCTCTATGTCTATGGAAAATGAGCAGAAACTGGAAAACATCCGAAGAACGGTGGAAATTCGATTAAAAGAGATGCAGGAGAATAACGAAAAGCAACTCGAAACCATTCGCGGTACGGTAGATGAAAAACTGCAAAAGACCTTAAATGAACGCATTGGCGAATCGTTTAAAGTGGTTAGCGAGAGGTTAGAGCAGGTATACAAGGGCCTCGGTGAAATGCAAACACTTGCCACCGGCGTGGGCGATTTAAAGAAAGTTTTGTCCAATGTAAAAACGCGCGGTATTTTAGGTGAGTTGCAACTCGGTGCAATTTTAGAGCAAATCCTTTCGCCGGAGCAGTATGAATTAAACATTGTAACGAAGCCGGGCAGCCGTGATCCCGTGGAATTTGCCATTAAACTGCCGGGGACGGATGACGGATTTGTGTATTTGCCGATTGACTCAAAATTCCCGGGCGATTTATACTCGGCGCTGATGGATGCGTATGAGAGCGGTAACGCTGACCTCATTAATGTACAACTGCGCGAACTGGATAAGTTTATTAAGCTCTCGGCAAAAACCATTCGTGATAAATATGTATCTCCGCCGCAGACGACGGATTTTGCAATTATGTTTTTGCCGTTTGAAGGCTTATATGCAGAGGTTGTAAAGCGTGGACTTTTAGAGGTATTACAGCGCGATTATAAAATTACGATTGCAGGACCCACAACGATGGCTGCAATGCTTAACAGTTTGCAGATGGGCTTTAGAACCCTTGCGATTCAGAAGCATTCCAGCGAAGTCTGGGATGTGCTCGGCGCGGTCAAAACCGAGTTTGAGAAATTCGGTTCTGTTCTTGAGGCAACGCAGGGCAGGCTCGACCAAGCAAATCGTGAACTTGAAAAACTTGTCGGCACGCGTACACGCCAAATTCAGCGTGCGCTTAAAAGCGTGACACAGTTGCCTGCATCGGAGAGCAGCCGTTTGCTCGATGAAACAAATGACATCGAATTGTAAAAAATTAGTGGACGAATTGAAATTTTTATGGTATAATAAGACGAATTTGTGTTTAAAGGAGGCATACTTATGGCTTTAAAGACAGAAAATGAAAATGGTGCAATTATCATTCAAAACGATGTATTAGCAAAAATAGCCGGTATTGCGGCAACCCATTGCTACGGTGTTGTAGGCATGGTAACGCGCAAAAAGACAACCGGTCTTGTAAATCTTTTGTTCGGAGATTCTATGGCGAAAGGTGTATCCGTTACAACAACGGAGGATGCGAAACTTGCCATTGAGTTACACATTATGGTAGAGTATGGTGTAAATATCGCAGCAATCTGCGAGTCTATCATTAAGGATGTAAAATATAATGTAGAGTCCATGACCGGATTTAAGGTTGGCAAGGTCAATGTGAATGTAGAAAGTGCAAGAGTAACTGACTAATCGATACGAAATTGTTTTATGGGGGCGATTCCTATTCTTACTACGATAGACGGCATGCATTTTGCCAATATGATTCATTCCGCATCGAATCATTTAAATAATCATAAAGTTGAAGTCGATACTTTAAATGTATTTCCGGTTCCGGACGGCGATACCGGTACCAATATGTCCTTAACTTTTACAGCGGCGGCAGACGAAGTGAAAAAATTTGTAACTGCATCGGCTGAAGAGGTTGGGAAGGCGCTTGCGAGTGCATCTTTGCGCGGTGCGCGCGGTAACTCCGGCGTTATTTTGTCCCAGCTTTGCCGTGGTATTTCCAAATCGTTGGCAGGGAAGGCATCTGTGGACGCTGTTGGTTTTGCGGCGGCGTTGCAAAACGGCGTGGAGACGGCGTATAAAGCGGTTATGCGTCCGACCGAGGGCACAATTCTGACGGTAGCGCGTATGACGGCAGCTGCTGCGGTAGAAGCAGCAAAGAGTGAAACTGACATTGAAAAGGTGTTTTCTGTTGCGCTTGAAGCAGGCAGACAAGCACTTGCCAATACGCCTAATCAGTTGCCGGTGTTAAAAGAAGCCGGTGTTGTAGATGCCGGTGGTGCAGGTCTTATTTATCTTTTGGAGGGTGCGTATATTGCGCTTACCACCGGTAAGGTTGTCGAACTTGAAGCCGGCGCGCAGGCACCGCAAATGGCGGCGCCGGAAGCGGCACAGACCTCTATTCGTCCGGAAGATATCAAGTTTGGCTACTGCACGGAATTTATCATTGATAAAAAGAATCCAGAGGTGAATGTGGCGAAATTTAGCGAGATTATTGATCCGAAGGGCGATTGCAAACTCGTTATTGACGATGATGATATCGTAAAGGTGCACATTCATACCAATCATCCGGGCTTTGTTTTGGAAGAAGCTTTAAAACTCGGAGCACTTTCTAAAATTAAGATTGATAATATGCGTATGCAACATTCGAGTATTCTCGAAGCTGAGCAGGCACCGGCGCAGGAAGCAGCGCCGGCAAAAGAAGAAAGACCGCATAAGCCGTACGGTTTTGTAGCGGTAACTGCCGGAGAAGGTCTTGCCGACATTTTCCGAGATTACGGTGCAGATGAAATTATTGAAGGCGGACAGACGATGAATCCGAGCACCAATGATGTGCTGACGGCGGTTGAGAAAATCAATGCGGATTGCATCTATGTATTGCCGAATAATAAAAATATTATTTTGGCGGCACAGCAGGCTGCGGAACTTGCCGAAACGAAGGTGGTTGTTCTGCCGACAAAGACCGTGCCACAGGGCTATGCCGCAATGATGGCGTTTTTGCCGCATTTAGATGAAACGACCAATACTGCAGCTATGACAGAAGCGATTTCTATGGTTAAGACCGCGCAGGTAACATATGCAGTGCGTGATACCAGTGTGTCCGGCAAGGAGATTGCAGAAGGGGATATCATCGGTATTTGTGAAGGTGAAATCACAACGGTCGGTGAAAAGCCGTCAAAAGTGTGCCGCGAGCTCATTAAAGGTATGGTTGATGATGAATCGAGCGTCATCTCTGTATTCTACGGCAGCGATGTTACCGATGAAGAAGCGGAAAAACTTGCAGAGAAACTGGAAGAAAAGTATCCGGATTTGGATGTAATGCTTCAAAACGGTAAACAGCCGTTATACTACTATATCATTTCCGTGGAGTGATGGGCATGCTTTTAAAACCCATAACGGCACTCAAAGGCGTAGGTCCGGCAAAGGCAAAAGACTTTGCTCATGTAGGCGTTCAAACGGTGCAAGATTTACTTACCTATTTGCCGCGTGACTATGAAGACAGAAGTGCGACTAAAACAATCATTGAAGCAAATGACGGTGAAACGGTGTGCATAATTGCCACCGTTTTTTCGCCTGTGTATGCACGGCATATCCGCAAGGGTTTGTCGCTTTACAGTGTCGATTTGGTGGATGAAACAGGAAAAATTACCGCCACTTGGTTTAACAATAAGTATATACAAAACAGTTTAAAAAAAGGCGAATGGTATTCCTTTTACGGTACGGTAAAGAAAATCGGCGGCAAAAAGCAACTGGACAATCCGATTTTTGAACCGGCACAAAAAGGTGTAAGCACGGGGCGGATTGTACCGATTTATCCGCTCAGTGGCAATTTAACGCAGAAATCTGTGCAGACTTTGATGGCGCAGGCAGTGGAATTTGTGGATTTGTTACCTGAGTGTATACCGGAATATCTGCGCCGTGAATTTGAACTTTGCGATAAAAATTATGCGTATACGAACATTCATTTTCCGCAGAGTTTTCATGATTATCAGATTGCACGAAAACGACTGGTGTTTGAGGAATTGTTTTTGTTGCAGATGGCGCTTAGCAGCATCAAAGCACAGGCGAAGCGCAAAACAACCTATGTGTTTGATGGCTTGTCGGCAACGCGTGATTTTGTGGAAGGTTTGCCGTTTGAACTTACGGGTGCACAAAAGCGCGTTGTAGGGGAAATTTTGCAAGATTTTAAAAGCGGTGCGCCGGCGAATCGCTTGGTGCAAGGCGATGTCGGCTCCGGTAAGACGGTGGTGGCTGCTGCGGCGATGGCTGCGGTCGGCGCACAGGGTTACTGTTCGGCTATGATGGCACCAACGGAAATTTTAGCATTACAGCATTATGAAACCTTGACAAAATTTTTAGGCGATAAGCAAAGGATTTGCCTGTTAACCGGCTCGCTTACATCGGCTAAAAAGCAAAAATTGCAGGCAGAGATTGCGGCAGGGCAATATGATATTATTGTCGGAACGCATGCGCTGATTCAAAGCAAGGTAGACATACCGAATCTTGCCTTGGTTGTTACCGATGAACAACACCGTTTCGGCGTATTGCAACGCGAAGCAATGGAAGCGAAGGGCAATAAACCGCATACGGTGGTCATGAGTGCAACGCCGATTCCGAGAACGCTGGCGCTGATTTTGTACGGCGATCTGGACATTTCAGTGATTGATGAATTGCCGCCGGGCAGAAAAAAGATTGAAACTTATTGTATTGATGAAGACAAGCGTGAGCGCATGTACAATTTTGTCCGTCAGCAGGTAGATGCAGGGCGACAGGTATATATTGTCTGCCCGTTGGTGGAAGAATCCGAAAGTGAAGCGGTGGATTTATCCGAACTTAAAAATGTAACGGACTATGCAGAAAAGCTGCAGACGGATGTCTTTAAAGAGTATACGGTCGCATTTTTACACGGGCGAATGAAACCGGCACAAAAGGATGAGATTATGCGCCGGTTTAAATCGGGCGAAATACAAATTTTGATTTCTACAACGGTCATTGAAGTAGGCGTAGATGTACCTAATGCTAATTTGATGATCATCGAAAATGCAGAACGCTTTGGCCTTAGCCAACTGCATCAGTTGCGCGGCCGTGTAGGGCGCGGGGCAGAACAAAGTTATTGCGTGCTGTTAAATCGCTCCTCCGGAGAAACTGCAAAAAAACGCATGCAAGTAATGTGTGCTTCCAATGACGGATTTTATATTTCGCAGGAAGACTTAAAACTTCGCGGTCCGGGTGACTTTTTCGGCGTACGCCAGCATGGTCTACCGAGCATGAAGATTGCCAATCTGTTTACAGATGCACAAATTTTAAAACTTGCACAGGCGGCGGTGGAGCGCGTGCTTTCGATTGACCCGCAACTTCAAATGGTACAGCACGACCAAATCCGTACACAAATACAGAATCTTTCGACGAGGCTTATAAATTAAAAAATAGAGAAAAAGCCATTTTTTACACCTTATAAAAAAATCTGATTTGCACAAATTATGAGTGTAAACCAGATGAGGAGGTGAAAAAGAAATGGCTAGAAATAAGCAGAACCTTGTTCCGGAAGCGCGTGAAGCGTTGAACAGATTTAAGATGGAAGCAGCAAGTGAAGTTGGTGTAAACCTCAAAGAAGGTTACAACGGTGACTTGACCAGCAAGCAGGCAGGCAGCGTAGGCGGTCAGATGGTAAAGAAGATGATTAGCTCTTACGAGCAGAACATGAAGTAAGAAACGAAAATCGAGCAAAATTGGGCATGTGTCAATTCTGACAGATGCCCAATTTTCCATTTGGAGAAAGTATGAAAGAGAAGATAAAAAAAATTAAGATTGTGCGTTTATGCCTTTGGTGCGGCATGATTGCAAATAAATATGAACTTTCTCTGGTATCGGCGGGAATCGCATATTATTTTACTTTGTCGATTTTTCCGTTTTTAATGTTTTTGGCAGCCTTGTTGGGTTTGTTAAATTTACAGACAGAAGCATTTGCCTTAGTGCTGAGCACCCTGCTGTCGGATACGGTCGCCGATACGGTGTTTGGTTATTATACTTACCTTACATCGGTGTCTAATGTGCATTCCCTGCTCATTGGTTTGGGACTGAGTTTGTATTCTGCATCTCGCGCCATCGGTGCTTTGGTGCAGGGTATACAAAAAATGTATGCCGGAAAGAGCGAAAAAAATTTTTTAAAAAGGCTGATTTGGTCTGTTTTATTTACTGCCGGCATGGGAGCAGTTTTACTGATTTTGTTGATTTTTGCCTCCGTGCTGGGCAGTATTCCTGCGCTGTTTGGTTCCGGCTTTTCGGTGTATTTGCTCTGTGTTGCGGTTGTGTTTTTGATTTTAATTACCTTTTACAGTCTTGCACCTAGTCCGCACCAGCGTATCGCTCATGTATGGCCCGGTGGGTTGTTGTGTGTCGTGCTTTTGCATATAATCAGTGCCGGTGTCGGTATCTATGTGCGACTGTCCGTGCGTTTTTCGGTGCTTTACGGCTCTCTGGGCGCTATTGTAGTGGTGATGTTGTGGCTTTATCTGTTTGGCTACTGCGTATTGATTGGAGCGCTTTTAAATCGTTGTATGGCAATCAAAAAAGGAGCCTAGGCTCCTTTCAATTTATTGATTCATATCATAGAGCAACTTTAAGCCTTTGAGCGTTAAGTTCGGATCTAAGATGTCAATGACATCAGTTGCTTCTTTAACTAACGAAGCTACACCGCCGGTAGCGATGACTTGTGCAGGACCCATTTGCTTATGCATACGGCTGACGATGCTCTCGATTTGTCCCGCATAACCGTAAATTGCGCCGGATTGCATCGAATTTACGGTGTTTGTACCGATGACATTTTCCGGTCGGATCAGTTCGATTTTCGGCAATTTTGCCGTTTTCTCAATCAAGGCATCGAGTGCAATTTTGATACCGGGACAAATGACGCCGCCGAGATAGTCTCCGTTTGCTTTGAGTGCACAAAATGTAGTCGCCGTACCGAAATCGATGATGATGCTGTCGCCGGGATAGAGGTTATGTACGGCTACGGCATTTACGATGCGGTCAGCGCCGACTTCGCTCGGATTGTCTGTTAAAATGCGAAGGCCGGTATTTACATCTTTGCCGATAATAATCGGTGTATGTTTTAAATAGCGCTTAATGGCGCGCTCTAAAGAAAACATAATCTGCGGCACAACAGAGGAAACCACAACCGCTTCGATATCGCAGATTTGCAGACCACTGTGCGCTAAAAGTTGCGAAAAGAAAATACCTGTTTCATCTGAACTGCGCTGAAAATCTGTCGACATTCTCCAACTGCGGATGAGTTCGTTGCCTTCAAATGCACCGACAACAATATTTGTGTTACCAACATCAATTACAATAATCATTTTATCACCTCAGGCCAAGTATATCGGTTTTTACTTCTCCATTTTCAATTTCCAGGACGGCGCAGGTCGGCCATATGCCGCTTGCGCTGCCGGGGTTTAATATCAATATGCCGTTTTCCGTGCGTGTGCAGGATTGATGCGTATGCCCGAACACCGCAACGCTTGCACCATGCTGTCCGGCAGCATCGGCAAGGTTTTCGTAAGTTTCTTTTACATTGTAACGGTGTCCGTGGGTCAAAAACAGTTTTACGCCGCTAAAATCCAAAACCAGATCAGCAGGTAAATTAGTGTTTGCAAAGTAATCATTGTTGCCGCGTACGCCATAAATTGCCAATTTGGGGAAGGCTTTTTTTATGGTTTCAACATCCTCGGCAACATCACCTGCGTGCAAAACGGCATCCGTTTGACTGTGCATGTTTTCCAAAAAACGAATACAAAGTTCTGTATGTCTGTGCGTGTCGGAAAAAGCAAAAATACGCATGTTGAAAATCTCCTGTATTATGATATCGTTATTTTATCACAAAAGCGCGCATGATACAATAAAAAAATCATTTCTTTTTTATTACCGGTTGGAAAAGAAGTTGACATTAAAATGGGTGTGATGTATAATATTTAGGTGTTTTTTAGGTTTTTATACAGAAAAATCGGAGGTAGATTATGAGTTCCGTTCCCGAAATTTTTGGTTCTATGGTGTTTAATACAAAGGTAATGAAAGAAAGGCTACCGGCGGATATTTATGCTGAATTGCAAAAGACAATTAAGGACGGCGAGCCGCTTTCTGTGGATGTGGCAGATGTGGTTGCAAACGCCATGAAAGATTGGGCGATTGAAAAAGGTGCAACGCATTACACGCACTGGTTTCAGCCGATGACGGGCATTACTGCGGAGAAGCATGACAGCTTTATTGAGCCTGCCGAGGAAGACGGCGTCATTATGGAATTTAAGGGCAAAGCGTTAATCAAGGGTGAGTCCGATGCCTCCAGTTTTCCGTCCCGCGGTATTCGTGCGACATTTGAAGCGCGCGGTTATACGGTGTGGGACCCGACTTCTTATGCGTTTATTAAGGACGGCACGCTTTGTATTCCAACGGCGTTTTGCTCGTACAGCGGCGAAGTGCTGGATAAAAAGACACCGCTTTTGCGCTCGGTAGAGTTAATCAACAGACAGGCGCTGCGTATTTTGGCGTTGCTCGGGAAAACCGAGGTGCACCGCGTAATTACGACGGTTGGGGCGGAGCAGGAATACTTTTTGGTGGATAAAAAATATTATGACAAAAGGAAAGACCTGATTTTTGCGGGAAGAACACTCTTTGGCGCACCGGCACCGAAAGGACAGGAACTTGAAGACCACTACTACGGAAATATTAAACCGCGTGTATCTGCCTATATGAAAGAACTTGACGAGGAACTCTGGAAGCTCGGTGTTCTTTCAAAAACTAAACACAATGAGGTTGCACCGGCACAGCACGAGATGGCGCCGATTTACAATACCGCAAATATTGCAACCGACCATAACCAACTTACGATGGAGGTTATGAAAAAAGTTGCGTTAAAGCACGGATTAGTTTGCCTTTTGCACGAAAAACCGTTTGCCGGCGTAAACGGAAGCGGTAAGCACAATAACTGGTCACTCAATACAGATACCGGTGAGAATTTGCTCAATCCGACGAAGCGCCCGTATGAAAATACGCAGTTTTTGTTATTTTTAACTGCCGTGATTAAGGCGGTGGACAAGTATCAGGACTTGTTGCGTGCTTCCGTGGCAAGTGCAGGAAATGACTGCCGTCTGGGTGGGCACGAAGCGCCGCCGGCAATTGTTTCAATGTATGTTGGTGATGAGCTAGAAGGCGTGCTTGATGCGATTGAAAAGGGCGTTACATACGAGCAGCATTCTGCGGCGCGCTTTGAAAGCGGCGTGGATGTGCTTCCGAATTTCAGAAAAGACACGACGGACAGAAACCGTACCTCTCCGTTTGCGTTTACGGGAAATAAGTTTGAGTTTCGTATGGTTGGCTCGTCTTTTTCGATTTCCGATTCTAACATCGTGCTCAATACGATTGTAGCAGAAGCGCTCGATGAAATGGCAACAGAACTGGAAAGTTTAAAGGTGTGCGATGAAGCGGCGATGCGTGATTTGATTCGAAGAACATATATTGCACATAAGCGCATTGTGTTTAACGGAAATAATTATTCTGACGAATGGGCGAAGGAAGCAAAAAGACGCGGGCTTTTGAATTTAAAGACCACGCCGGAGGCTCTGCCTGCGTTTGTAGCGGACAAAAATATTGCACTTTTTGAAAAATACGGTATTTTTACCAAAACTGAAATGCAATCCAGATACGAAAGTATGATGGAAAATTATTCGAAAGTGCGTCATATTGAGGCACTGACCATGCTGAATATGGCCAGAAAGGACATTATGCCGGCGGCAGTTTTGTATATGCGCGACCTGGCGGAAACGCAGCGTGCAAAAGCACAAATCGGTATCGCGACAAAAAAAGATGCAGAGTTGATTTTGTCAAAGAAACTTTCGGCGCTGATTACGCGTTTACATGACAATACTCAGGCGCTTGATGCGGCTCTGACAGAAGTTTTGCGTACGCCGGACGATGCGGCACAGGCACCTGCGTACAAAGACAAGGTTTTGCCGTGCATGGATGCGTTGCGAGCAACAGCAGACACCATTCAGAGTATGACCGGCTCGAAGTATTGGCCATATCCGACCTATGATGATTTGATGTTCGGCGTTTGATTTTTACATTAAAAAGGATGTGTATGTTTTATACACATCCTTTTTTTGCGCTTGCAAGTAAATTTTCTTTTTTGTTTTCAAGTTTTCCGTCGATGACCTGCATCAAAAGCGAGGTGAGCACTTCGCCGATTTGCTCTCCGGTATAGCCGAGGGTGGCGACATCGTCACCGCAGATGTTTAAATCTGAGATACGATACGGGCGTTTGTTTGCAATGATTGCATCCAAAGCGTAGAGCGCATCTGTATTTTGTTGCAGGCACAGTAAAAAGCGCAGATGCGTTTCACCAAAACGGTAGAGTGCACGCTGTAATTCGGCGTCGTCTGCAGAAAAGACCACATGTGCGTGACGCATCGAAAACTCTATAACACGGGCAGTATGCTTGTCCGTTTTTAAGGCGGCGATTGCCGCATTGCAGAGATCAAGATGGTTTGCGTTTGGCAAAAGAAGTGCAGCAAAGCGCAGGGGTGCAACTTTGGGCAGTGCTGATAATTTAAGTAATTGAGATGCAAAATCCTTGGTATTCCATGCGGGAACGATAGTAAAAAACACATCTGCAAAAATCTTTAAAATACGCACGGCATCCTTGCCGCACAAGAGTTTAAACAACTCTGTCCGAATGCGTTCGGCGGATACATTCAGTAAAAGTTTTCGATTTTTTATAATGGCTTCTGCAGTGTTCTTTTCAATATCAAAGCCCAGCACTGCAGCAAAACGCAGTGCACGCAAAATGCGAAGGGCATCTTCGTGAAATCGCGTATCTGCATCGCCTACGCAACGCAGAATTTTTTGCTCTAAATCCGCCTTGCCGCCATATAAATCCACAAGTCCGCTCGCAGGCGAGAAGGCCATTGCATTTATGGTAAAATCGCGCCTTGCCAAATCTGCATCGAGATTTTTTACGAAGGTAACATTTTCGGGGTGGCGGTTGTCTTTGTAATCACCGTCTGTGCGGAAAGTGGTTACTTCCACGGGGTTACCTTCGCACATCAGTGTTACCGTTCCGTGCTTTAATCCGGTTAATATCATCTTGCACAAGCCGTCAAAGAGGCGCTGCAGTGTTTCCGGTGCGGCATTTGTGGTTACATCAAAGTCATCGGGGGTATGACCGCAAAGCGCATCGCGCACGCTACCGCCAACAATATAGGCTTCGTAGCCGTTTGATGTTATTGTATCTAATATAAATTTTACATAGTTTGGTATCTGAATCATAGCTTAATTAAGTTGCTCTAAAAGCATAGTCGCATCCGTTTGCGTTAATGTTTCGCGCGTGTTGGAAAATACGACCAGACCGCGCGCATCGTAAAACACATTCACATCCATAACTTCGCTGAGCGCGCGAACAGGTAAAAACATGCGCCCGTTTGAAAGTATTGGAGGCTGATCTAAGCTTTTTGAGCAGTTTTCATATTGTTTGGTTTCGGTGTTGAATTTTAAATAATTTAATTGTTCTTCGTTTTCACGAAATGCCGCATGCAGATGGTCGCTTTTTAAAATGGCGCTTGTACTCAAAGAATCCCATGTGATGGACCAGCCGGGCAAATTCTCAGATAAAAAGCGCATCGGTACCAGTGTGCGATCCTGGGCAGTAAAGGTTTTTATATCGAGATTGTCTTCGTCAATATGCGTTTTTATACCGTTTACAAGTGCATTTGGCGAGTCGATGAGAAGTGCGATTTCAAAAAGGTCCTCGCTTGTCTGTACAGGCGCATAGGCAAAGTTGTGTGTCGGTTGCGTTTGGACGGGTGCGGTGTAGTTGTTGTCTAGCATGATGTAGTACTTCCCGTTTCGCATATCCTGTACAAGCATACAGCCTTCGGAGAAACCGCCGTAACTAATGGCGCGGTAGTTGAGCGAAGAAAAGATAATGGTACCCTTCAAGTCGCGTACGATAAACAGTCCGTTTTCGAATCCGACGCTGATGCCGTTATTGTACGGGGTGGGGATCCCCTCGGTGTCGGGGGCAGAAAACAGTTCGTTTCCGTTTTTGTCTATCAGCACCAATGTGTTGTCTAAACTGCGTTTTGCCCAGCAAACGCCGTCGTTAAATGCGCCTGCGCTTGTATATTGTCCGCTTGGAATTAATGTAGTTCCTTTCGCATCTATAAGCTGCATTTCAAAATCCAAAAAGTCCTCGCCGTAGTTTGTGCTGACCCAGCATACATCATCGTTAAAAGATGAAACCCAGATATAGTTTGTATCCTTTACAAAGTTGCCGTCTGCGCCGAGCAGGCGATAAGTACCGTCTGCTGTAACGACCCAACACACGCCGTTTGCGTAAGAGCTGACAGGATAATATTCTGCTTTATCTGCAAATAAAAGAGCGTTGCCCGTTTTATCTATATAAAAACTTTTTGTGTTTTTTTCCACCAGTGCAAGTCCGTCTTGAAACTCGCCGGCATTGTCAAAGGTGGGCGGGATTACAAACAGATTGTCGGTATTGATGTAGCCGTATGTGCCGCCGGTGCGTGTCACAGGTGCCAGCCCTTCGGCAAATGAGAGAGCATCAACATAGTCAAAGCCGATTTTTACCTTGCCGTCTTTTCCGATGAAGCCGGATTTGAAGGTCTCGTTTTTGGAAGCGAACATCCCGTTACTGCAGGGAAGTGCATCTAAAATTTCGCCATCATAGTCAATTAAAGCGAAACTGAAACGCGCGGAAGGCACTGCAGCGAAGCCTGAAAAAGCGCTCAGACAAAAGAGTAGCACCAGTATAAGACAGATATATTTTTTTTGCTCAATACGCATGATTTTTTCCTCAATTTAAATATATTTATTGTCAAACTTGATTACAACGCAGTAGGTGTCGTTGTAATCGAGTAGCTTTTGCTGAATTAGATTTGTGAGTTCGTCATTTTTTATGTGGAAGTTATACGGAACAACCACATCGAAAATCAGGTTGGTGTGCGTTGGCCCGGTTACCATGCGAAAATCATGCATGCTCAGTTCTTCCGAAATGGAATGTAAAATTTCTCCGGTCAGTTTTTTTGTTGATGAAATCAGTTCATTATCGGTCTCGACCGGATCCATATGAATGACTGCGTCGCAGCCTAATTTATTGCAAAGGGTTTTTTCAATCAAATCAATTGTGTCGTGCAGTGCCAATACATCGCCTGCTGAGGAAACTTCTGCGTGCAAAGACAGCATAAATCGTGTCGGCCCGTAATTGTGGATGATTAAATCATGGATACCCAAAATACCGTCGTGCGACAGGACAAGGTTTTCGATTTCTTCCACAAATTCTTTTTCCGGCGGTGTGCCGAGCAGGGGCGAAAGCGCATCTTTGATGGCGGAAAAACCCGCATATAAAATCACAAGGGAAACCAGCGCACCCAGATAGCCGTCCATAGGCAGTTTCGTCATTTTAGCGGTGAATGTACCCAGTAGGATAACAGTGGTTGCCGCTGCGTCGGACAGGGAGTCTTTGGCGGTTGCCATGCAGGTAGCGGAATTGATTTTTTTACCGATAGTGCGGTTAAAAAAGTACATCCAGAGTTTCGCTAAAATGGAGAGAACCAAAAGTATAACGGAAAGAAGGTTTATCTGTGCACTTGCACCTGAAGCGATTTTCTCGAAAGAGGATTTGAGCAATTCAATGCCCATCAGAAGAATAATTATGGAGACGAACAGAGCGCTGATGTACTCAATGCGTCCATGGCCGAACGGATGGTCATTGTCTGCCGGCTTTCCGGACATTTTAAAACCAATGAGCGAAACAACGGAAGCGCCGGCATCGGAGAGATTGTTAAACGCATCTGCAATCATCGCAATGGAAGCACTAAAAAAACCTGCTATCATCTTAGCGGCAAACAAAAGCAGATTTAGCGCAATGCCTACCGCACCGCTGAGCATACCGTATTGACGGCGTACTCTTTCGTTGGCGGTATTTTCGCTGTCTTTTATAAAAATTCTAAATAACAAGTGATTCATATGTATTACTCCCTGAGTTGTAATCAATACTATTATGCCATAAAAACGCATTTAAGTCAAGAAAACAGCCTGCCTAAAAATTAAGGCAGACTGTTTAGATTATTCGAGCATTGTGAGTGGGTCAATGTGTTCGCCGTTTCTAAGCATTTCAAAATGCAGATGACTTTCTTGAGCAGCTTCGTACAGAGCGGAGTTGCCGACGGCGCTAATGATTTCACCTGCGCTTATGTTTTGACCTTTTTCAACGAGCATGCCGTTTGCGAGGTTTGCGTATATGCTTTTGACGCCGTTTTTATGGTCAAGCACAATGGTGATGCCGTGGCGCTCGTCTGTATAAACTTCTTCAACAATGCCGGCGGCACAAGCCACGACATCGCTTCCCGGTTCTGCGCTGAAATCCACACCGGAATGAATGCGCCAATCTGACATGGTTTCGGAGAAGACCAAAGTGTTGCCGGAATAAGGTTTTTGCAGTTGGCCGTCCACGGGAAACTGATAAACCATGTATTCTTCTTCAATTTCCGTTGCAACTGCGGAGGCGGGCAGGGAGGTGTTCGATTGCGTATCAGCATCCTCCGAGGTTTCGCGGCGATTTTTTTCTATTGTGTCCGGTTCCAGTTCCGGCGGAAAGTAGTCTGCTAAATCCGGCAAAGGCTCGTCTTGTTGACTTGCGCTGTAATGCGTAACATCGGACGGAGGAGCGTCTTTTTGGATGGTTGGTGCAAATTGCAAGAGCAAGTATGTTACAGAAACGGTGAGGATACATAGCGCAAGCACTATGTAGTAGCGCCGCGCTTTGAGCCATTGTGTGAATTTATTTTTGTTTTCGGACATATAAATACCAGCCTTTCTTTATTTGGATGCTGTTATTTTTGCCGAAAATGTATGGGAATATACAAAAAGAGGGGTGTAAAAAATCAGTTTTTACACCCCTTTGGAAAAGACTATTATTTTTCTATGACACAAACAGCCATTTTTACAAAAATTTCTTTCAAAAACGGCAATTTTGCGAGCGGCGCAAGTGGTGCACGCAAAGGTTCTTCTTTATAATAAGCAGGCACGATATCCAATGCGCTGAGTATCTTTTTATATCGGCGAATCGTCATATGATTGATATAGGAAAAATAAGACTTTCCCAGCGCGTTTTCCGAAATGCGGAATGCAAGGCGCGCTTCGCCGTCCGGATACTGCATCGCTAAGTGGCGGTACGCTTCGATGAGCGTGGATTCGCTAAAGAACATATGTACCCACGGTATGAAAATTGCATCGCTTAAATGTGCACCAAACGGATGATAGTATGGAGGGAAATTGATGAAAATTTTGCCGCCTTTCTTTAAAACACGCAAACATTCTTGCAAAACGGTTTCGGGGTTGTCCACATGCTCCATGGCATCATTCATGATGATTGTATCAATGCTATCTGTATCAAATGGCAGTTTCGCGGCATCTGCACAGACAAATTCAAATTTGTCTGACAAACCGAGATTTGCTGCAAGCGATTGAGCTTCTGCGCGATATTTTTCCAGGATTTCCACGCCGATGACTTTTTTTGCACCGCAGGAAGCGTAGTAGAGAGATTTTCCGGCCGCACCGCAACCGATGTCCACTACGGTTTTATCTTCAAACATTTCTTTGGTTGTATATCGCTTCGTATAAAAGCTGATGGTCTGTGCGCCTTTTTCAAACTGCCACATTGCGTAGGATTTTACGCCTTCGTTTTGCAGATTGAACGGATGCACGGGCGCTTTAAACATTTTGTTTAAAGCGAGTAAAAGTTTTGTCGTCGGTTTCATGCTAACCCTCCGTATAAATAGAAAAATCCCCGCTGTGCCGTAATCTAATACCTTTATTTGACCTGCCAATGCAGGTGGGCAACCGCCTTGTGTTTCGCGCTTCCTCTTCCATTTAGGGAGGCCTGCAATCCGCACATAGAGCATAGAATCCCATATTTTAAGTGTTGGTAAAATAAATGGTATACATACGCACACCGCAGGGAATATTCTGTTTTATTATTCGTCTTCCAAACGATTTTGGAATTCTTCAAACACAGCCTGCAATTCGGCTTCATCTTCGATGACAACCAAAGAGTCCTCATCGTCATCGGATTGTTCAATTCTGAAAATTACAACTTCATCATTTTCTTCGCCGCTGTCCAAGACTTCTAAAAGGACAACATAGAGATTGTCATTGTAGGAAATAGTATCGAGATGTTCAAACTCGATTTCCTTTCCGTCTTCGTCATATAAAGTGATTGTGTTTTCCATATCAGCCATTTTGTATCTCCTTGCAAAATTTAATATACACATATTTTATTATAATCATGCACAACTGTCAATAAATTTGCGAAAGAAAATTTTGCATAAATGGAAAATGTGGCGCATAGCATGAAAGCAGAAACGGAGGAGATGCAAATGAGAAGTGTGCATTTGCAAAATGCACCGAGGCATATTTTGCGCTGTTTGCCCCAGACTCTTCGTGAAGTGATTTCGGAAAAAGATTTGCTGTATGCCGAGGAACTTCGCTTGCGTGCGGGCGCACCGATGATGCTGGTGCGTGGCGGACAGAGTGCAGTGTTGCAAGCAAGTACTGTGACGCCACAAGAGATTGAGCAGACGGTAATGCGTATTTGCAATCATTCTGTCTATGCGGCAATGGAGCAAATCAAAAACGGATTTTTGCTTTTACCGGGCGGCGTGCGCGTCGGACTTTCAGGATGTGTGCTTTCATGTGCGGGTGAAATTGAGAATATAAAGGAGTTTACGGGACTGAATTTTCGCGTGCCCCGTGAAATTACGGGTTGTGCGGACAAACTTTTGTCCCACATCCTGCAAAACGGACAAGTAAAAAATACGCTGCTGATTTCGCCGCCCGGATGCGGAAAAACGACGATTTTGCGCGATTTGGTGCGCTCGATTTCCGCACGGGGATTGAAAGTGTGTGTGATAGATGAGCGAGATGAAATCTGTGGCATGCATTCCGGCCTTCCGGCATTTGATATTGGTGTCAACACGGATGTGCTTCGCCTTTGCCCAAAAGAAGCCGGCGTATCGCTTGCAATACGGACGCTGTCGCCTCAGGTGATTGTAACCGATGAACTT
Source organism: Clostridia bacterium (assembly GCA_045578865.1). Lineage (GTDB taxonomy): Bacteria > Bacillota > Clostridia > UBA1381 > UMGS1253 > RGIG2041. The sequence continues at coordinate 24,215 of JAZNLB010000020.1, forward strand.
TGGGGTGATGTGCAGTTTGCTGCCATGTCTGCTGCGGCTGCGTGCGGTTGTAGTGTGGTGAGCACTATGCACGGTGCAGGGCGGCAAATGCTTACGCAGGACACGCCTTTTGAGGTGTATGTCACCCTGGGCAGAAAAAACGGACCGGGTACACTAAAGGAGGTATATACGCGTGCTTGAATTCTGTGGTGCATTGCTGGTATTGGGGGTGGGGGGTTATGTGGGGATTGAGATTTGGAAGCGCATGCAAAGACGAGCACAGTTGCTTTCAAAATTTACAACGGCATTGGAACTTTTAAATACGGAAATTGCATTTTTGCAGACACCTTTGCCACAGGCGGCTCAGAAGGTTTCAAGGCAAACGGATTGTGAGCTGCTGCATGATTTTGCAAAGCGTCTGTGTACTGGAGCCTTGCCGCAATCCGCTATGCAGACAGCAGTAAAAAATAACAGTGCCTTGAATACAGAGGATGTGCAACTGCTTGTGCAGATTGCCGGAGGTCTGGGTTGCAGTGATATTGAAGCGCAAAAGCGACACATTGACAGCGCTGTCAAACGAATGGAAATGCAGACGGCAAAGGCGAGAGAAACTTTGCAAAATAATGGGCGTTTGTGCGTAGGCGCAGGGGTACTTGGCAGTTTGCTTTTAGTAATTTTACTTTGGTAGGAGGAAACGCAATGGGCGTGGATTTGATTTTCCAGATCGCCGCCATCGGCATCATTGTTTCAGTGCTCAACCAACTGCTCATCCGTTCTGGACGCGAGGAGCAGGCACTGATGACGACGCTGGCAGGCTTGATTGTGGTTTTATTTATTTTAATCGGGCAAATCAGCACACTGTTTGACACCATCAAGACGGTGTTTAACCTATGATTGGGCTGACGCAGTTTGTCGGCATTGCGTTTTGCGGTTTGATGGTATGCGTACTGCTTAAAAATATGCAGTCCTCTCTTTTTCCGGCGGCCGCTTTTCTTACATGTGCCGTTTTGATGCTATATTCTTTAAATCTGGTCAGGCTCGTTATGGATTATATTGAGCGTTTGGCTGTGCGTTATGATTTGGCGGATGGTTATCTGCAGGTGGTATTTAAGGTCATCGGTATCGGTTATGTTTGCACACTTGCTTCGCAACTGTGCAGGGATGCGGGACAGGCCTCCGTTGGTGTGCAGGTGGAACTGTTCGGCAAGCTCTTGATTCTGGTGCAGGCTTTGCCGATTGCCGCCAAACTGATAGATACGCTGACGGGGATGCTTGCATGAGCGTTTTCCTGCGAAAGGGGCACATATGAAAAAACTTGTATGGTTCTTCTTGGTTTTTCTGTTTTTTTTCTGCCAGTCTGTTTCGGCGCAAACACAAACACAAACACAAACGCAAATGCTTTTGGAGCAATATGATTATGAGGTTGCACAGCCGGATGGGAGCTTTCGTGAAAATACACGGCGTATTCTCACGGGGGAGACGAATTTTGCCTTTGAAGGTCTGTTTTCTAAACTCATGGAGTATGTGCGTACATATGGAACTGATACTGTGCGGCTGCTTTTAAAAGTTGTAGCGGTCGGGATATTGTTTGCCGTACTGACGGAGATGCAACACAGTTTTGGCGCAGAGCGTGTGCGTGATGCGGTGTTTTTTGTAGGCTATTTGGTTATTTCCGGATTGCTCGCAGAGGCGTTTGGTTCTGTGATGCACAGTTTTGAATCTGCGGTAGACAGCGCGCTGGTCTTTATCAACGGCAGTGTTCCGATTTTGTGCGGGTTGCTGATTACGGGTGGCAAAGGCATGGTTGCGGCGGCAGTGGAGCCTGTGGTACTGACCGGATGCGTACTTTTGTCTAATGTGGTGCGCTTTTTTATCGTTCCGCTTTTGTATTGTGTAGCCGTGCTCAGTATGGTCAGCGGTGTAAGCAAAACCGTTTCTGTCAATGCTTTGGCTGCGTTTGTAAAAAAGATAGTCAAATGGGGGCTTTGTCTGCTTTTGGCAGCATTTAGCGGTCTTTTGGCGGTGCAGGGATTTGGCGCAGGTGCGATGAGTGCTTTGCAGGCGAAAACCGCGCGGTATGTAGTTTCAAATGCCGTGCCCGTTGTGGGTGGTCTTTTGTCGGATACATTAGATGCGCTTACGATGAGTGCGCGGGCAGTGCGTACTGCGACGGGAGTTGCAGGTTTGGTGGCGCTGTTTGGTATCTGCATTGTGCCGGTTGTCAGGCTGGGACTGACATCGCTTTTGTTTCAACTGGCGGCCGCGGTGATGGAGCCGGTCGCAGACCGTAGGGTTTTTAGTGTGGTTTCATCGGTCGGAGAGGTGATTGCGCTGATGCTCGGCGTGCTGTGTGCGGTGTTTGTGATGTTGGTCATATGTATATCGATGCTTATGAGGATTGGTTAATATGGGTATCTTATATAACTTTACGGTGAGTGTACTCGTGATTACGGTCGTGTGCTTTTTTTTAGAAGCACTCAGTATGGACGGACCGCTCGACAAATATACGGCATGTGTGACAGGATTGGTGGTTTCGCTTGTGCTGGTCAGTGCGTTTTTGCAGGTGCGCTCACTTGATTTTTCTGAATTGATTATACCTGAGCAGACAAACCACCATACGCAAACGGAGGCAGATGCAGTAGTGCAAGCGTTTGAAGCAGCATTAACGGAGGCGGTGGAGAGCGGTCTTGCACAAAATTTGGGCATCAGCGTCAAAGCGCAGGCGCAGGTTATTCATAAAGAAGGTGTTTTGACAGTAACCAACATGGTGGTTTCAGCGCCCGATACCCATAGGACGGCTATAGAAAATTATGTGCAGACGCAATTTGGAATTGTGCCGCAGGTGAAACAAGGTGAGCAATAATGGAAAAAATACAGTGGAATAAATTTTTACAAAACAAACATATTTTGAGGATTGGCATCATATTATTTACAGGCATTCTGCTTTTGGTGTTAGGTGGAACGCCTAAAAAGGAGAATGCATCAAATCAAGATACACAATTGCCGGACGGGCAACCTTATGCGGAAACAGAGCGGCGCCTGGAGCGGATTTTATCTGAAATCAAGGGCGTAGGCGCGGTTCGTGTGATGATTACCTATGACGGTACGGGCCAACGCGAGTATTTAACGGATGTAAGCCGTAGCCAGCAAAGGGAGGAAAATAAAAGCAACATGAGTGAAAATTATACAGCCGTATTGCCCAAGGACAATCCGGTAATTGAAAAAGAAGTTTACCCGAAGGTGCGCGGTGTGGTTGCGGTGTGCGAAGGCGCAGACAACACGGCCGTGAGAGAACAGGTATTTATGGCAATCAAGGCGGCATTGGATGTGGAGGAACACCGCATTGGCGTCTTTGTAAAATAGCAATATTAATGTGAGGAGGAAGAAGTATGATGATGGTGATGAAAAGAAAGGAAGTTTTAATCGGTGCATTGATTTTGCTCATCGGTGTGGCGGCGTTTATCAACTTCAACTACGCTGGTGAAGATGTTATGCCGCCGGCAGAGCAGGCAAGCAGTGAAGCAGCCGAACAAGGCGAAACGGAAAGTACGCCGACAGGGAAACTCGGCGAGGCGCAACTCGTCAGTGCGCCGGTGCAGGAGTATTTTAGTCAGGCGCGTGTGAGTCGCGAAAGCGCAAGAAGTACAACGCTTTCGAGATTAAATGCTATTTTGGAAAATGAAAATGTAGATATGGAAACCAAGGCGCAGGCACAAAAGGATTTGCTTGCGATTGCCAATGTGTCTGATAAAGAGGCGGCGGCAGAGAATATGATTAAGGCAAAGGGTTTTTTAGATGTCGTAGTCTATGTTACAGGGGATACGGCGAGTGTAACGGTCAAAGCGACCGCGCTTACGCAGGCAGATGTTGCAAAAATTCAGGATATTGTTGCCGCACAGACTGCAGTTTCCATAAAAAATATAAAAATTGTTGAAGTCCAGTAAAAAATGTGGTATACTATATACATAAGAGACATCTTGAAAGGAGAATTAAACCATGGAAAATAAAAATATGGAAATCGGCAATGTAGTTATTTCTGAAGAAGTTGTCGGTGTAATTGCAGGGGCGGCGGCATCGGAGGTTGAAGGTATCTATTCGATGAGCGGCGGTATTGTTGGCGGTATTGCAGATATTCTTGGAAAAAAGAATGTAGCGAAGGGCGTCAAAGCGGATATTGCTGACGGCAAGGTAAGCGTTGGTGTGCACATCACAGTTTGCTATGGCGCAAAAATCACGGAGGTTTCCTCGCAGCTTCAGCAGAAAGTGAAAAAAGCAGTTGAGAGTATGACCGGTCTGGAAGTACTTGCTGTCGATGTGTATATTGACGGTGTGTATTTTGAAAAAGAGCAAAAGTCTAAGCCGGAAGAGCCTAAGGCAAAAAAAGAGGAAGAATAATTTTAACTTGATGCAGTAAATTGTGCAGTCGGGATCAATGGAAAAGTATTGATTCCGACTGTTTTTTTGTTCTTTGCACACAAAAAAATGTATATACTTTTACAAAAAAGATTTTGGAGGCAGATATGCTGATTTTCATTCGGCGCGGCAGTGCTCTTTTGCTTTTGTGCATTTTAATTTTAAGTTTGGTTTTTATCGCAGTGGTTGGAGAGGCACAAAAAACGACAACAAAACAGATTTGTATTTTGCTTGATGCAGGACACGGAGCGCCGGATGGCGGATGCGTTGCGGCGGACGGTACACAGGAGGCAATTTTAAATCTGCAGATGTGTAAACGGCTAGAAAAAATACTTGCTTCACGCGGGTTTGCAGTGGAGCTTACGCGAGAAGATGAAAATGGGTTGCATGGAGAAACACAGGGGATTTCCAATCAAAAAAAGGCAGATATGCGTCGGCGCAGAGAACTGCGGGATACATCAGGGGCAAACTTGTTTGTCAGTGTGCATATGAACAGTTTTTCCCAGGAAAAATATCATGGAGCACAGGTGATTTATGACACGCAAAATCCGCAAGCACGGCAAGCGGCACTCTGTATTCAAAATGCAATTCGAGACAGCGCGGATGCCGACAACAAGCGTGTGCCGATGGCGGCGCCGTCTTCGTTGTATTTGCTCAAAACACCGCGCGTACCATCCGTAATTGTGGAATGTGGTTTTTTGTCGAATATCGAGGAGTGTGCGAAATTGAAAACAGAAAATTATCAGGTTTTGCTTGCGGAGGCGATTGCCGATGGCATAGAAACATATTTTGAAAAAACACACAAAGGGCAGCGCGTGGAGGGAGAGACAAGTCAACTGGAGCGCTAGGGGCAAATGTGCAACCTCTTGCATAGTATGATACAGAAATGTATCTGCGAAAAGAGGTGTAAAAATGAAAAAGTGTGTGGTGGTATACAACAGTGCCTCCGTGGTGCACCGCGCAAAAAAACTGCTGAAAAGAGACAATATTCGTGTGCAGGTGGTGCAGCTGCCATCTGATTTGGGACTGCAGGGTTGCAGTTACGGCTTGGAATGTGATGCAGAACAACTCGAAGCAGTTGTTGCACATGCGAAGGCGCACGAACTTGCCGTTAAGGCTGTGTTTGAAGTGGAGCAAGCGACGGACGGGAAGGTGTATACGGTTTATGATTTATCTTGACAATGCGGCAACGACGCTTCGAAAGCCGTCGATTGTTTATAAAACTTATTTTGATGCAGTGCGCCACGGCAGTGCAAATGCAGGGCGCGGCGGTCATCGTTATGCGCTTGATGCCGCAGCAAAAATAGCGGATGCGGCACAGGCAGCGGCAGATTTATTCGGGATTGCCGTACCGGAACAGATTGCCTTTACGCACAATACAACCATGGCGCTCAACATGGCAATTCACGGAATTTGTACGCCTGATATTCATGTGGTCATTACGAGTATAGAGCACAATTCCGTTCTGCGCCCTGTGGTGCATTCTGGGTGTAGATATACAGTAGCCAAGGCGGATGAAAACGGGTATGTATCTGCCGATGCCGTAGCACTTGCGATGCAAAAAGATACGAAACTGGTCATTGTCAATCACATATCCAATGTTTGCGGACAAATTCAGCCGATTGCGGATATTGCGCGCGTGGCACACGATGGCGGTGCAGTTTTGTTGGTTGACGGAGCACAGAGTGCCGGGATTGCTGATATAGATGTTGTGCGTGATGGGATAGACCTTTTTGCATTTGCGGGGCATAAAGGATTGATGGGGCCACTTGGAACCGGCGGTTTGTATGTTGCACCGCATATTCATTTATCGCCGTTAATGCAAGGGGGTAGCGGCAGTGCATCTGAGAATATACATCAGCCGACCGTAATGCCGGATTTGCTCGTCAGCGGCACAGCCAATGCACCTGCGATTGCCGCACTCGGTCGTGCAATACGATATGTCGAGGAGCTTGGGCGTGGTGCTCTGTTATTACATGAACGCGCGCTTGCACAGGATTTTTGTGCGCGGCTGTGTGAGATGGACAATGTGCATTTGTACGGTACGCCTGCCGCAAGCGGCGTGGTGAGTTTAAATATAGGTGCACTTGCACCGACGGAGGTCGCAATGCTTTTGGAGCGTGATTACGGCATCTTAGTGCGAAGCGGTTTGCATTGTGCACCGTTGGCACATCGAACTTTGGGCACATTTCCGGCGGGAACGGTGCGTTTTTCATTTGGGCATTTTAATACAATGCGTGATGTAAAAAAAGCGGCTGATGCAATTTACCATTTGCAAAAGAGGTATAAAGGTTAAATTATGCGGTAACAATAACGGCAAAGAAACCGGAAAGGGTGTCGTGTATGCGACAAAAATTTGCTGTTTGTTTTGTGGCTTGTACGCTTGTTTTATTTGGTGCCGGATTGTTATATCATATCAATTCGGTGCGAAGTCCTGATATGCCGCAGAGAGCGCTTCCGTATATAAATTTGCCGGAGGAGCCGGTACAAAGTGCCTTCACCGTTGGTGAGGCAGAAGAAAGCCTGGAGGGTGGAGGATATTATGTGCTGAAAACATATGTAGATGCCCTTGCAGTCTATCGTGTCTATCCGGACGGTACGCGCGCTATTGTAAAACTTTTACAGGTGCATATTCCTGCGCTTCCGCCGTATGATAGAGACAAACTCAATGCGGGCATTGTCTTGCACACGGAAGAAGAGCTTATAAAAATTTTGGAGGATTTTTCGAGTTGAGCCGCACAATGGCGTTTTGGTGCGGCTTTTGTCGTTGGAATTTCTAAAGTTTTCCTTGCTATTTATGAGAAAAAAATATATAATAAACTATATGTATGCAAAAAAGGAGAATTGCGGTATGTTAGAGAAAGAAAAATGTTTGGAATCCAAATATTTATATCGCGGCAAAGTGGTTGAGTTGCGTGTGGAAACGGTACAAGTGCAAAATGGAAATACCGCAAAAAGAGAAATTGTAGAGCATTGTGAAGGCGTGTGTATTGTGGCGCTCAATGATAATAATGAAATCGTGTTGGTGCGCCAGTATCGCCGTCCGCTCGATGACTTTTTACTGGAACTACCGGCAGGAAAGAAAGAGCCTGGCGAAGACAGTTTGACTTGTGCCGTCCGTGAACTTAGAGAGGAAACAGGTCTGGAAGCAAAGAACTACATATATCTCGGCGCCGATTATGTCAGTCCGGGCTTTTGTACGGAGAAAATTCACATTTATCTTGCGACGGATTTGACACAAGGGTGTGCCGCACCGGATGAAGATGAATTTGTAGAAGTTTTGACATATCCGCTGGATACTTTGACGCAGATGGTGATGCGCGGTGAGATTTGTGATGCAAAGACGGCTATCGGCGTTTTGAAGACGAAGTTTTACATCGAAAATAAAGGTGGTGTATACCATGGGTGAGAAAAACAAGATTGATGTACGGATTCGCGGTAGACAGTATACGATTTCCGCACAGGAGCCGGAGGAGTACATATTCAAGATTTGTGCATATCTGGACAAAAAACTCGGCGAGATTATGGATTATAATCCGAGACTCAGCATGGATATGGCGGCGGTATTGACTGCGCTTAATCTGGCGGATTTGCATTTTAAGGCACAGAAAACAGAAAGTGAACTGCGCGGACAAGTTATGAGCTACGATGCAAAACTCGAAGAAGCAGAGCAGGATAAAAAGCGCTTGCAGGCACAAATTGAGGTGCTCAAATCCGAATTGGAACGAAAAAACCGTGCTTTGGCGGCACGCGGATAAGCCGAGGGAAATTATGAACAAACCTGAAATTCTTGCGCCTGCCGGCTCGGAGGCTGCACTTTGTGCCGCGGTACAGAGCGGAGCGGATGCAGTCTATGTCGGCGGCAGTCGGTTTTCTGCGCGTGCATCGGCAAGTAATTTTGATGCATCGGCAATGCGAAGGGCAGTGCAGTATTGTCATTTGCGCGGCGTAAAACTCTATGTAACACAAAATACATTGATAAAGCAAAGCGAACTGGAAGAAGCGGTGCGCTATGCCGCTTTTTTGTATGAAATCGGTGTAGATGCGCTCATTTTGCAGGATTTGGGACTTGCGCGAGCGATTGCTCGTGCGATGCCGGACTTTCCTTTGCACGCGTCCACGCAGATGACGGTACACAATTTAGAGGGCGTGCGCGCTTTGGAAAACCTAGGATTTACGCGTGTTGTTTTAGCGCGTGAACTTTCGGAAAAACAAATGGCTTATATTGCAAAAAATTGCAAAGCGGAGCTGGAAGTTTTTGTGCACGGAGCGCTATGTTTTTCTTATTCAGGACAATGTCTGCTCTCCAGTGTGCTCGGCGGCAGAAGCGGCAATCGTGGCCGTTGTGCACAACCTTGCCGTTTGCCGTACACTTTGCTGACAAAGGATGGGAAAAAAATTAAGTCGGGCTATTTGATGAGTCCGAAGGATTTGGCGCTTATAGATGACTTACAAACGATGCGTAGGATGCCGATTGCCTCACTTAAAATTGAGGGCAGATTAAAAAAGCCCGCATATGTGGCAACGGTGACGAAGGTGTATCGTGACTTGCTTGATAGCGGTAAATGTGCGGATGAAAAGGACTATCAGACTTTGCTGGACGCTTTTAACCGCAGCGGGTTTACGGATGCGTATTTTCGCGGTCGGCGCGGCATAGAAATGATGAGCGTGGACAATCCTTCCAATGTGTCGGAGGAGCGTTTTTCTCAAGAAGCTTTGTCGCGTTGTGCGGAAAATGCAAATCTGCGTCGTGTTGCGGTGGATATGGTTTGCACGCTCGCGCCGTCGCATCCGGCGCAGCTATTCGTGCGTGATGCAGATGGTTATAGTGTAGAAGTAACCGGAGATGTGGTGCAGGCGGCGGAAAATCGACCGGCAACCGAGGACGAAATCCGCGTGCGATTGGAAAAAACAGGGGCAACCGTATTTGTTGCTCGTAAAGTTGATGTGAAAATTTATGGCGATGTATTTATGCCGGTTGCGGCGACAAATGCGCTTCGTCGCTTGGCGTTGGAACAATTGGAGCAAAAGCGCTGTGCGGTGTGCAAGGCGATTTCGCCTTTACAAATTGAAATGCCGAAACGCGCAAGGCGCACCAATGCACTTGCTTTTAATGTGTATGTACAGACACTTGAGCAAGCAAAAGTTGTATTGGAATATGCACCGCAGATTTTGTATGCTCCGGCCTTGGTGTTGGAACAACTTGATGCCACTGAAACTACGCAGTTTGTGAGTGTTCTTCCGGAAATCATAACGGATGACAAAAAGTCTGAAATATGGAAAAGGGTGCGGACCGATACGGTGCTTGCTTGCGGCATGGATGCCTTACATGAGGAAAAGCAGATACACATCGATTTTCGCATTGGTGTATACAATGCTCAAACGGCGATGCGTCTGTTTGAAATGGGCGCAGAGCGCATAACGGTTTCTCCGGAGCTGAATTTGCAGGAAATTGCCGCACTTGGCACGACAGTGCTGGAGAAGGCAAGTGTGGTTGCCTATGGCAGGTTGCCGCTGATGGTGATGCAAAATTGCCTGATGCGTTCGTATTGCGGTACTTGCCGCAAGGCAGAGGGAAGATTTATACTGCGAGATAGGACGAATGCGGAGTTTTGCGTATTATGCAGACCTGAAGCGTGTGTGAATGTACTCTACAATGCCAAACCGACCTATATGGCGGACAAACTGACCGATTTGATGGCGGCAGGCGTACGCACGCTACGGCTTGACTTTACGATTGAGGATGCGGCGCAGACGCGCACAGTTATGGAGGATTACCTGACGGGCGTGCCAATCCCCCCTGCACAAAATACATTTACGCGCGGTCATTTTTACCGCGGTGTACAATAGGATGAAGTGAATTGAACAAATGGGATAAAATTTTAGTTGTCGCGATTGTGGTGTTCAGCCTTACGGCGATGGTGCTTTTTGAAGTGTTTGCTTTCGGCAAAAGCGGTGAGCGTGTTGAAATCTACATAGATGGGCAGTTGCAGGCAGGATACAATTTTCGTGCGCTTACAGAAGCGGTGGAGTATGAGTGCGATACGCAGTACGGCTATAATAAAATAGTGATTGACAGCAAAGGCGCTTATGTTGCAGCAAGCGACTGTGCAGACAAAATAGAGGTAAAGCAGGGGAGAATTTACAAGGCAAATACTGCCTTGGTGTGTCTGCCCAACCGTTTAATTGTGCGTATTGTGGGAGGGCATAGTGATGCGGACATCGGCGCTTACTAAAAAACTCGTGATGCTTTCGATGCTGACGGCTCTGGGAATTGCGCTTCAGTTGTTTGAAAACATGCTGCCGTTTGTGGTGAATTTACCCGGCGGTAAACTCGGGCTTGCGAATGTTGCAGTGCTTTTGGTTTTGTATATATACGGCCTGCGAGAGGCGGCGGTGGTTGCGGTTATGCGTAGTATACTTGGGTCGCTTTTGTTTGGCGGCGTTGTCGGGCTGTTGTACAGTTTTACAGGAAGCATCGTATCGCTTGCGGTGATGGGATTTGCGAAAAGCAGATTAACGAAGCTTAGCATTGTCGGCGTGAGTGTGCTTGGTGCGTGTATGCACTCAGCAGCACAAGTGTGCGTGGCAAGTGTGCTTTTGTCGAGCGTGCTTTTGTATACATATTTACCGCCATTGCTTGTTTTAGCGGTGGTTTGCGGTGTGTTTACGGGATTTGCGGCAAAGTTTGCCGTGCGTTATATGAGGTGAGATAATTATGAGACTGATTTTGGCTTCCGCCTCACCGCGCAGAAAAGAAATTCTGTCGGCGGCGGGGTATGCGTTTGAAATACAGACTGCGGATGTAAACGAAGATATCGGCGTGCGTGACCCGGAATTGCTTGTGCGTGAACTTGCACTTTTGAAGGCAGTGGCAGTAGGTAAAAAAGTGCATGGGAATGCGATTGTAGTCGGCGCAGATACCGTGGTTAGTTTCAACGGTGAAATTATGGGTAAACCGATGAATAGAACGGATGCAAAGCGCATGATTACGGCGCTGTCAGGCAATGTTCATCAGGTATATACCGGCGTTTGTGTGCTTTCGACAGCCGACGGCAGTGCGACGAGTCGCAGCGATGTGACACATGTGACTTTTCGCAAACTTAGCGAGCAGGAAATTGATGCCTATGTTGCAACCGGTGAGTGTGATGATAAAGCAGGTGCATATGCCATTCAAGGCATCGGCGGTGCATTGGTGGAAAAAACGGAGGGCGATTTGAACAATGTCATCGGTTTTCCGCTCTGGTTATTTGAAGAAATGATAAAAGGGTGCGACTATGAACTTTGAAAAGCAAAAAAAGTTAATATTGCTAGGTTGTATTGTGCTTGTCATCAGCATTTTTATGGCACTTTCCACTTTGCACGGCAACAGAACCTCCATTTTTGAAAATGCATTTAACACGCTTTTTTCGCCGGTGCAAAAACTGGTGAGCGGTGTGACGGACGGCGTCAGAGGCTTTTTTGAATTTGTATTTGAGATGCGTGATTATAAGGCGGTTAATGATGAATTGACCAAGCAAATAGCGGATTTGGAGCAAAAGTATCGCACATCGGATGCTTTTCGCGCTGAAAACGAACAACTGCGTGCATTGCTCGAAATTAAAGAAGAGCGCTATTCGACGGATAATGCCACGGCTGCGCGCGTTATTGGATGGAGCAGTGATAATTGGTATAATGTTTATACGATAGACAAGGGTAGTTTAGACGGTGTAGAGCCGCAGGATATGGTTGTTACGGATTTTGGCTTAGTTGGGCAAGTGACACAGGTCGGGCTAAATTGGGCAAGAGTGAATACTGTAATCAATGCGGATTTTACGGTCGGTGTGCGTGTTGTCCGAACGAACGATATCGCCATTTTAGACGGGGATACCGAACTTGGTAAAGACGGATTTTGTAAACTTAATTTTGTCAATAAGCAGGCAGAACTCGTAGTCGGTGACCTTCTGGAGACTTCGGGACTTGGTGGCGTGTTCTCCGCAGGTGTACCGATTGGTCGCGTTACGGAAATACATGCCGACTCCACGGGTGTTAACCAGTATGCAGTGGTGACGCCGATGGTGGATTTTGAAAATACGAGAACGGTTTTGATTTTGCGGGAGGAATAAGATGAAGTATGTAAAGTCGGCAGTGCTCCTTTTGGGGCTGTTGCTTTTGCAGACGACAATTTTAAAGTTTACGCTTGGTGATTTTGCACCGAATCTGATTTTGGCAGCAGCGGTTTGCTTTGGCATTCGGGAAAACAATTATCTGCATTCTGCGATTTTCGGTGCAGTGTGCGGCATTCTTTTAGATTATACTTCCGGCTCCCTATTTGGTGTGGCGACTCTTTTGTGCTGCGTTTGCAGTGCGCTGATTACAATGGTCGGGCCGCGTGTGTTTAAAGCTAAATTTGCGGCGACCCTTTTGTTTTTGTTATTGACTTCGCTTGTTTATGAATTTTTCTATTATGTGCTTTGTTACGGATTGTGGCAACAGTCCGATTATTGGCAGGTTTTGATTACATCGGTTCTGCCTTCGGCAATTTTGTGTGCGGTCAGTGGTGTGCTTTTGATGCCGGCGATGCGTCATATTGCCGAACAGTTTGTTGTGCAGAAATAGAGCGTGATGAAACATAAAAAGGAGGTGCAGCATGGATAAAAAACCTAGACTAACCATTTTAATCACACTGGTCGTTTTGATCTGTGCGGTGTTTGTGCTGCGCCTGTTTTATATGCAACTTATTCGTGGCGATGAATTTTTAAAAAGCGCAGAACAAAAGCAGATGCGCCGTGTAACCATCACGGCGCCGCGCGGAGAGATTTACGACCGCTACGGCGTGCCGTTGATTACAAACGATGTTGGTTATTGCGTTCAGATTCAGCGCATCGGCATGGATGCTAAACAGCTCAATGCCGTATTGATAGACCTTTATGATATGATTGAACAAGACGGTGCGGCGGTTTCGGATTCTTTGCCGATTTCTGATGAACCGTTTTCCTTTAACTTTTCTGAAAACTATGACGATATAGAGGATATCAAGGCGGCGGAGTCGCGATTTAAAACACAGATGGATTTTGATCAAGACATTACCGCACCGCAGGTGATTGAAAAACTTAAAACTCGTTATAAAATTGAGGATACTTATACGCCGCAGGAGGTGCGCCGCATCGCCGGTGTGCGTTATGAAATGGAAAAACGCGGATTTTCCGTGTCACAACCGTTTGTGATGGCAAGCGATGTCAGTATGGAGCTGGTGACAAAAATCCGCGAAAATCAGGCGGCTTACCGCTGTGTAAATATTGCAAGTGAATATGTGCGAAAATACAATAACGGCACGATGGCGGCTCATATTTTGGGCAGAATCGGACGCATTTCCAATACGGAGTATGCTGCGCTTTCCAAGCAGGGTTATGGCTTAAATGATATGGTCGGCAAACAGGGTATTGAAAAAGTGTGTGAACAGTATCTGCGCGGCGAGGACGGTTCGGCAAGTCTTGTGCAGACGCAAAGTGGTTTTGAGATGCAGTCGGAGCTTACGGTGCAGCCGGTGCAAGGAAATTGTGTTACATTGACGCTGGATGCAAAGTTGCAAGCGGCTTTGGAGAAGTCGCTTGCTACGACGATTTATCAAATTCGTGAGCGTGGTGGTGACCCTAAATACAAATCGGGTGGCGATGCGTACTGCGGCGCAGGTGTAGTTATGGATGTGCATACCGGTGAAGTTTTGGCGATTGCATCGTATCCGACATATGATATATCTAAGTTCAACAAAATTTATAATCGCCTTTTAAAAGACGAGAATATGCCGATGTGGAACCGTTCGGTTTCTGCAGCATATCCGCCCGGCTCGACATTTAAGATGCTGACATCTATTGCGGCATTGGAGTCGGGAACGGTTACACCGAGTACGGTAATTGTGGACGAGGGTGTGTATAAGTTTTATCCCGATTATCAGCCGCGTTGTTGGATTTGGAAAAGTCTTGGCGTGGCGCATGGTGCACAAACTGTGACGGATGCAATTAAGAATTCCTGTAACTATTACTATTATGAGGCTTCTCGTCTGATGGGGATTGAAACGCTCAACCAATATGGTAAGATGTTCGGCTTTGGACAGAAGACGGGCATTGAACTTTCTGCGGAAGAAACGGCAGGTAGGCTGGCGGGGCCTGAAGATCGAGAGAAAAACGGCGGTGGAAGATGGCAACCGGGGGATACTTTGCAGGCGGCCATCGGGCAGTCGGACAATCTGGTAACGCCCTTACAACTTGCAAATTATATCTGTACATTGGTCAATGGCGGTGTTCGCTATGAGCCACATTTGGTCAAGAGTGTACGCTCGCCGGTAGACGGTAGTATTGTTTATGCAAGTGAGCCGGTTGTGGTGGAAAAAGTAGAAATGAAGAGCGAAAATATTCGTGCGGTGCTAAATGGTATGCTTGCGGTGACGGAGGACGGAACGGCTAGCAGTGTGTTCGACGGCTATCCGGTTCGCGTCGGTGGTAAAACAGGTTCTGCACAGGTTCCGCGCGGTTCGGACAATGGTGTATTTACAGGATTTGCACCGTTTGATAAACCTGAAATTGCCATTGCCGTTGTTGTGGAACACGGCAATTCCGGTTCGGATGTTGCGCCGATTGCCAAAGCAGTAATGGATGCGTATTTTGAAGTAGAAACGCCTAGCAGCGCTGCAAATTATACAAAGACACTTTTAAGATAAGACACCAAGGATGTGGACGGATTTGATAGACAACAACGGAAAAGTGAAAAATAGTGAACCGACATATACAGTATGCGGTGTGCGAGATGGGATTTTATTTCGCTTTGATTTATGCGCGCAGACGGACAGGCAAAAGTTAGGTGCGTATGTTTGTGTAGCAGTGGAAGAAAAAATCAAATTGCTTTCGCCGCTTTTAAAGAAGAGTGCAATCGTGTATATCGAGGGCGTTAACCTTGGTGAAATGGAACGCATTGCATTGGAGCAACGATTGGGAGAAATTTTAGACCAAGAAGTTTGCGTACAGATGCGTAAACGCAAGGCGAAACAGCCGCAAAGCCTTGTGCATATTGGAACGCTTCGCGGAGGAATGTATTTATGTGCAGAGGCGGATTTAACCGTGATAGGGGATGTACACCCCGGTGCGAGATTGGAAGCGGGCGGCAGCATATTCGTTTTCGGGAAATTGCAAGGGAGCGTTTTTGCAGGTGTTCACGGCGCTGAAAATGCGGTTGTGGCGGCGTGGCAGATGCAACCGCAGATGTTGTGCATTGCAAAGGCAGATGTTGCGCGCGTTGGTGTAAAAGCATCGGACGCACCGATGTTGGCACGATTGTGCGAAGAAAAAATTATATTTACTAAATTACCATGACAAGATATGACAAACTATTTACTGAAAATCAGATATACTGGTTTTCGGTAAATTTTTTTGTTGCTTTTCCTGTTTGTACGGGAGGAAAAGTCATGGGAAAAGTAATCGTTGTAACATCCGGAAAGGGCGGAGTGGGAAAAACGAC
Source organism: Clostridia bacterium (assembly GCA_045578865.1). Taxonomy (GTDB): domain Bacteria; phylum Bacillota; class Clostridia; order UBA1381; family UMGS1253; genus RGIG2041. Next base: position 40,097 of record JAZNLB010000020.1, read on the forward strand.
TTCCGTTGCCAATTTAGGTGCAGGGCTTGCACAAAAGGGGCGGCGAGTGGTGATGGTTGATGCTGATGTCGGCTTGCGGAATCTAGATGTGGTTTTGGGTTTGGAACACCGTATACTCTATGACCTGGCAGATTTGGCGGAAGGGAAATGTAGCATTGAGCAGGCACTAATTCGGGATGTGCGTTTTGCGGATTTGTATCTGATTGCCGCATCTCAAGTCTGTGATAAAACTGCCATTTCGCCTGAGCAGATGCTTACACTTACAAAAGCACTTTGTGCACAGTTTGATTATGTGCTCATTGACTGTCCGGCAGGCATTGAGCAAGGATTTAAAACAGCGGTATGTGGTGCTTCAGAAGCAATCGTGGTCGTGACACCGGAGTTTGCATCCGTGCGGGATGCTGACCGTGTAGTTGGTTTGCTTATCAATAGCGGAATGCCGGAGGAATGTATCCGCTTAATCATAAACCGTGTGCGACCGAAAATGGTGGAAAAGGGAAATATGCTTTCACCGCAGGAGGTGGCAGACATTTTGTCTGTTGGCGTTTTGGGTGTAGTACAAGACGACGAATATGTGATTATGTCGACAAATCGCGGCGAAACGGCAGTGCTCAAAAGACGATCGGCGGCGGGCAGAGCGTACAAAAATATATGTGAACGCCTGGAAGGTGCGCGTGTACCGCTTTTGTGCACTAAGCGCTCTGTGGCGGCTAAACTGTTTGGGCTCAATGCGACACCACGCAAAGGACAGCGAAAGGAGAGTGGCATATGAAATATGTGACATTTCTTGCATGGTTGCAAAATGCGCTGGAAAGACGACGGACTGCACAATGTGCAGCGTTGCGCTTGCGTAGTGTGCTTTCCTGCGACAGAGCGCTCGTGCGATGCAGCGCCACAAGAAAGCTTGCGGCGGAACTCGGCGCGGTATTGGAGAACTATTTTGCGGTTAATGAGTTGTGCTTTCGCATAGCGGAGGGACAAAAGAGCGGAAGTATACATTATACGCTGGAGGCGGATTTGACAATTTCGTGACAAATTGCAAAATGTATTGCAAAAATGTACCAAATCGCATATAATTATTTGTGCAGAAGATGCAAGAGACCAGAAAGGATGGATGCACAAATGAATATAGCATTGATTGCACATGATAAAAAGAAAGAACTTATGGTTGAGTTTTGTATTGCATATAAAGGTATATTGGCAAAGCATAATTTATTTGCCACGGGTACGACGGGGAGTATGGTGATTGAGGCAACAGGGTTGGATATTCACAGATTTTTGTCCGGTCCGCAAGGCGGTGATCAGCAAATCGGCGCCAGAATTGCCTACAATGAAATTGACTTGGTGCTGTTTTTCCGTGATCCGCTGACCGCACAACCGCACGAGCCGGATGTATCTGCACTGTTTAGACTTTGCGATGTACATAACATTCCGCTGGCGACCAATGTGGCAACAGCAGAAGTTTTAATTCATGGCGTGGAGCGCGGTGACTTGGCGTGGCGTGATATTGTTAATCCGAAAGATTGAGTTTAAATGAAATCTCTGACATTTTTTGTCGGAGATTTTTTGTTTGTTTTATGAAATGGCAATCTGGAATGTGTTGTCATAATGGTTTGCGTCGTTCTAATTTGGAACTGTTGGTCGTGTTGACGAAGACGAAACGATATGGTAGAATACTACGATAGAATGAAGGATGGGTGATTTTAAGTGGCGATTGACTTAACGGATAAACTTGTGATTGGTGTTTCGTCCAGAGCGTTGTTTGATCTGGAGGCAGAAAACGAGATTTTTGAAAAAGAGGGGCTGGAGGCATATGCCAAGCACCAGCTGGAGCACGAAAAGGACATATTAAAGCCGGGCATGGCATTCCCGCTTGTTAAGGCACTGCAAAAACTAAATGCGGACGGAAGATACTTGACAGAAATTATCATTATGTCTAAAAACAGTGCAGATACCAGTTTACGAATCTTTAATTCTATTGAACATTACGGATTGAATATCAGTCGTGCGGCGTTAGTGAGTGGCTATTCGATTGCGCCGTATCTGGATGCTTTTAAAACAGACTTGTTTTTATCTGCAAACGAGGAGGATGTGCAGGAGGCGGTCAATGCCAATATAGCGGCAGGTATTATTTGTGACCATGCTAAATTGCCGATTCAGCCACAAGATAGCGTAGCGCAAATTCGAATTGCATTTGATGGTGATGCGGTGATTTTCTCGGACGAAGCCGAGCGTATTTATCAGACGGAGGGTTTGCAGGCTTTTGCCGAGCATGAGAAAAATAATGCACAAAATCCGTTGCCGGAAGGTCCGTTTGCAAAATTTTTGAAAACACTATCCTTGTTGCAGCAAAAGTTTCCCGAAAATGAGGTACCCATTCGCACCGCGTTGGTTACAGCCAGGAATGCGCCTGCACATGAACGCGTAGTGCGTACGCTTCGTGCATGGAATGTACGCATTGATGAGGTGTTCTTCTTAGGCGGTATTAAAAAAGCGGATGTTCTTAAAGCATTCGGCGCAAATATTTTCTTTGATGACCAGGCTGTGCATACTGAGCCGGCATCGAAACTTGTACCGTCTGCACGCGTGCCTTACAAGCAAAATTAACAATCGAAAGTTTCAGGTTGACAAATGTGGATGACGGTTGTATAATGTTTACAAATACAAATAAACCATTGAAGCAGAAAAAAGGCAGACTCGGGCTTTAAGAGCGAGCGGATTACGGTGTGAGTTCCGCAAAGAACGCCTGCGTAATATGGACTGCTGAGGGCTGTGTTAAATGCACGGACGCAAGACCTGCGTGAAGGGTCAGGGGTATGTTGGTACTCTGTAAAGGGCACGGTTTTACCGTGAAAGCTGTGACCGCGCACAAAGCCGTCACTCGCGAAGAAATCGGCAATTTCTATCCCCTTTTTTTCGCATACGCCGAGAATTTTATCAGCGCCGTTGCCCATGCCGTACATAACGACGGTTTTGAAGTCGGAGGCC
>JAZNLB010000021.1:0-15574 GCA_045578865.1 Clostridia bacterium
GAACTTTCTTTGCCGCATAAGGCGGCGATTGTGGCTTTAAAAAAAATTATGGCCGGCAAAGAAAATCCGAGCGAGATGGAGAAATTGCTTATCAAACTTTGTGATGAGAGCGGTGATTTTACGGACAGAGCGGCGATTGCTGATTTAATCTCATATGCAAAGGCGTAACCAAAATAAAAATCCGCATTATACGCGCGTATAATGCGGATTGGTTTTTTATACGGTTGCAGTGGCCTTGGAAACGGCATCGTCGAGCTTTTTTTCTATGTCGTCTGCCTGCGCCGTGCCGGAAAGCACGAGCTCACTGATTAAAATTTGTTTGGAATTGGAGAGCATCTTGCGCTCGCCCGTGGACAAACCCTTAATTTTATCGCGGAGCATCAGGCTTTTGACTACATCAAGCGCCTTGTATATATCGCCGCTACGCAAAAGGTCCATATTATCGCGGTAACGCTTGTTCCAGTTGGCATCGTCTGTCTGAAACGCACCATAAATGGCTTCCAATACCTTCTTGCCTTCCTCCGGCGTTATGATATCGCGCACACCAATTTCGCTTAACTTTTTGATAGGGAGCATTACTTTCATGTCTCCTGCAGGCAAGCGCAATACATAGTATGAATGCTTTTCACCGAGAATTTTCTGCTCTTCAATGCCTTCAATCGTACCGGCTCCGTGCATCGGATATAAAATTCTGTCACCAATTTTGTAAGACATGCTGTCATCCCCCGCTACTCTTGTGTACTCATTTCAGTAGTTGCCTTACCTAAAGTTTACCACAAATTAAAAAATTTGTCAAAAAATATTGTAAAAAATTTTTGACAAATCTGCAGGTGTTTCTTTGCAAACTTGTGTGCAGAATTGCAAACTTTGTTGATAAATACGAACACAAGATTTGTAATTGGAGAAGAATATTTTATATGAAAGCAACCGGTATCGAATACCGAATGGATGCACCGGGCAGAGAGGTTATTTTTTTATTCGGTTTCCCATAAGCGTTGCATACAATTTCGGGGCGAACTTTTCAAGAAAAGCACACACGGAATTGATAATCACCAGCGTTAAAATCACCATGATTATAAATTTCGGAATTTCAAGCCACTGGTTTTGCGGAGTGCAAAAAGCAAATATTTTAAGCATAACGATTGCGATGGGCAGATGCATTGCATAAATGGCAAAGGAACGGCGATAGATTGCTTTTGGTTTCATTCGTTCAATGAAGCTGTCCGTAATGTTCCACAGAGCAAATGCCGAAAGCGTATATACGATGGTTTGTGTCAAATAGTTGTCAATATGTATTTTTTGCGGAGCAATATTTTTAGCAAGAATATATGCAGCAAGAAAAATAAAGGAAGCAATCTGCATCGGTTTTGATGATTTTTTGGAAGCAAAATCGAAGTAATGATATCCGATAATGGCGCCCAATAAATAGAAAACAATGGACATAGGGTAATAGAATACATTTATTGGCAAGTGTATTGCAAATAACGATACAATGGATAAAAAGATAACAGAAATTATGCCGACATATCTGTTTTTTATAATTAAAAACACAAGCGGCGCTGCAAAGGAAAATATAATTAAATCAAAGACAAACCAAAAGGGAGGATTGCAGCCGTAGAAAAATACACCTTTTAGTATGCTGATTATGGTTAAAGGATAGGGTTCACTTTCAGAAAACTGTGCAATAAAGGAATGGGAGGTGAAAATTTCCCAAAGCATCCAGATTGTATTCCAAAGCAAAAAGGGTATCACCAGTGTAAATATGCGTGTTTTTATTTTTTGTGCGTATTTTTTATTGTTATAATCTTTGAAAAAAGTTATCCCGGACATCATAAAAAACATAGGGACGGCAAACTGAGTGATGGAACGGGAAAAAAAGTAAGATACTTTATAATTAACAACAGAAATAAGATTGTCGTTGCTCATATTCTGAGAAAAATTTGAATGAATGAAAAAAACAAGAATACTCAGCAAAAAGGAAATAAACTCTTTCTTTTTCCAAAAAAGCGTTTCGCTTTTTAAAGACATATTTTCACCCCACAAAAAGATTATGTGTAGAAAAGGGAATGTTTCGACTAGTACATTATATCATAAAGCACAAAAAAGTAAATAGTGAAAGTATCAACGGCCTTGCCTTTTCAGATATTGCATTATGCTTGCTTTAAAAAGTAAATACCAAGATTTTCTTTACATAATAATTCCTTGCTTGCACACAATAACACTGTAAATTAAACCAAAAGGAGATTTATCAATGAAAGCAACGGGAATTGTAAGAAGAATTGATGACCTCGGTCGTGTTGTTATACCAAAGGAAATAAGAAGAACTATGAGAATTCGCGAGGGAGACCCGCTGGAGATTTTTACCAATCGGGACGGCGAGGTGATTTTTAAAAAATATTCGCCCATTGGCGAGCTTGGAGATTTTGCCGGACAATATGCCGAGTCGCTCGCGAAAACGAGTAATCTGCCCGCCTGCATCACCGACCGTGATACCATTATTGCTGTCAGCGGTGCGTCCAAACGAGAGATTTTAGAAAAGCCGGTCAGCGTGGAGCTTGAGCGCTTGATGGCTAATAAGACGGCATACGCAAAAAAAGTGGGCGAAACAAAACTTGTTTCACTCATTGACGGAAGTGACAAACATTTTGCCAGCGTGGTGTGTCCGATTGTGGCAGACGGTGACTGTTTGGGAAGTGTGGTATTTTTTTCTGATGAAAAAGCGGTTTGCGGAGAGGCGGAGGAAAAACTGGCACAAGCGGCGGCGAACTTTTTTGCAAGACATATGGAAAATTAAGCATGCGAAGATTAAAAGGCACCCGCAAGGCTATGAGCTGGGGGTGCCTTTCTTTTCGTGGGGTGTGCCCTTCTTTACGCTACATCAGTTCCGCCTGCAAAAGCATGCCCGCAAGAGCAGGAAAATGATGAGCAGAATGGCAAACAGTACCGCTGCCGCAATAATGAGTGCGAGCGATGTAAACAAGGTTTCGGCATAAACAATGCCGAAAATGAGACCGAGTGCAACCGCAAAGAGTGCTGCCAGAAGCGCCAGCACGATTGTGTAGCCGCAACCACACCCAATGAGGTTTCTTGCACTGCAGCCGCAGGTGCGAGTCTCTTCGCGTACACGGGTCGTTTCGCTATCAGAGATATACATATTTCCACCTCCTTTGCGTTTTCTTACTTTATAGTATGTTCATTCGCAAAAAAGGGTGAAAAAAGACAAAAAAAGACAGCATGATTATTCATGCTGTCTTGTGCTTTGTTTAAATTACTCTGCTTTCGTTTCTTCTGCAGACGGCACCATTTCCATCAAAGCGTCCATATTCACATCAGCTTCAGCATTGTTGGTTTCCGGTGCGCTTGTCATCGTCATAACGATAACGGAAAGTGCGATACTGGTTGCAAGAAAGATTACAGCGAAGGCCGCTGTCCACTTACGCAAAATTGCATCGATGGTCTTGCCCTTGTTCTTACCAAAAAATGTTTCTGCGCCGCCGGCAATCGTGCCGGACAGACCTGCGGATTTACCGGACTGCATCAATACAACCACGATAAGCACCAAAGAAGCAATAATATGAAGTACCATAACTATATTTCTAGCGATTTCCATTAAAAATACCTCCTAAAAGTAAACAAAAGTTTCAAATATAGTACCTAATAAGTATACCACATTTTACGAGGTTTGCAAGTCTTTTTTGAATTTTTACCAAAAAAGTATAGGCTAGCGCAAATTTATGTGGTATACTATCCATAGGTGATATTATGTTTGAAAATGAAGAAAAGAAGGAACGCGTCATTTTAGCCGGTGTGCACACCGGCAGTTTAGATGTGCTCGAAGATACAACCGAAGAATCCCTTGATGAACTTGCACAACTCGCCAAAACAGCAGGTGCCGAAGTGGCAGGGGTGCTCGTGCAAAATCGACCTGCGCCGGACAATGCAACCTATTTAGGCGAGGGTAAGATTGACGAATTAAAAGCGGCTGCGTCGGAAATGGGAGTGCAGACGGTAGTTTTTGATGACGAACTTTCTCCGGTACAGGTCAGGAATATTTCTGATGCAACCGAATTGAAAGTGATTGACCGCACGGCGCTGATTTTAGATATTTTTGCAGAAAGAGCCAAAACCAAGGAAGGCAAAATCCAGGTGGAACTGGCACAACTTAAATATATGTTGCCGCGTTTGACGGGTATGGGAAGTGCGTTGTCACGATTGGGTGGCGGTATCGGTACGCGTGGTCCGGGTGAAACGAAGTTGGAAACAGACCGCCGTCACATTCGCCGCAGAATTGAGTATTTAACCGATGAACTTTCTGAAATTCAGAAACATCGCGATTTGCTTCGCAGTCGCAGAAAAAAAGACGGGCAGACCGTGGCGGCTATTGTCGGCTATACCAACGCCGGCAAGTCCACCCTCTTAAATCTTTTAACCGATGCGGATGTGCTGGCAGAAAATAAATTGTTTGCAACGCTTGACCCGACGCAGAGGAATTTAACCTTGTCGGACAATCGTGAACTTCTGATGGTGGATACGGTCGGCTTTATCCGAAAGTTACCACATCATTTGGTAAAAGCATTTAAATCTACACTTGAAGAGGCGGCGCTTGCCGATGTGCTCGTGCATGTAATCGACGCTTCCAATCCGGAGTTTCGTCGCCATATAGAAGTTGTGAATATGATTTTATCCGAGTTAAAAGCAATGGGAAAACCAACTTTGGCGGTGCTCAACAAAACGGATTTGTGCACAGAGCTGGAGGCGTTGCCTGCAGCGCTGGACGGTGCAGACAAGACGGTGTTTATCAGTGCAAAAACGGGCGCCGGCATGGAAAAATTCAGAGAGGTTTTAGAAGAGATTGTTCCGGGCAGGAAGCAAAGGGCGGTATTTCTTATTCCGTACAGCGAGGGTGCACTTTTGCCGATGCTGCATGCCGACCAAAGGGTTCTTTCGGAAGAATATACCGAAACCGGTACACGCATTGAAGCATTGGTGGATGAAATCTGCTACGCTAAACTTCGAAATTATGTGTTGAGGGATTAAGATGAAAACAGAGTATAAAACCATTCGAAGCCGTGCAAGCATGGAAATGATTGAGCGACGATCTCGCTTTATTGCACATGTTTTGCCGGTGCAGACAGAGCAGGAGGCGCTTGCATTTATTAACGCCTTGCGCTCTGAATACTACGATGCGACACACAATGTGTACGCCTACATTATTGACGACAATAATATTTGCCGTTACAGCGATGACGGCGAGCCGTCCGGTACGGCAGGCATTCCGGTCTTGGATGTACTCCGCAAGGAAAATCTGACGAACTTATGTGTTGTAGTAACGCGCTATTTCGGAGGTATTTTGCTTGGCGGCGGCGGTTTGGTGCGCGCCTATGGTGCGAGCGCAAAACTCGGGATAGATGCCGGCGGCATTATTACGCGCGTGCTTTGTGATGTGGTGGAGATTCATTGTGATTACACCCTTTTGGGTAAGTTGCGCTATGAGGCGGAATCGCTCGGGCACACCATAAAAGAAATAACTTATACGGATAAAGCGCAGATGTATGTGTATACTAAAACCGAAGAAACGCAAGGTTTTATAAAGGCGATGTGTGAAGCATCCAACGGGCGTGCAGTGTGCCAAACTGCACAACAGGAGTATCTTGATTTAGATTAAAAAATTCAGATAGGGAAAATATAAGGAGGGTATGAGTATGGCGACAGTACATTTTGACACACGGAGTTTTCAAGAGGCGCTCGCCTCGGGCAAACCGGTTTTAGCGGATTTTTTTGCAGTCTGGTGCGGTCCGTGCAAGATGATGGGACCGATTGTCGATGAACTTGCGGATTTGTTTGACGGCAAGGTAATTGTCGGGAAGATTGATGTGGATGCTTGTATGGAGCTTGCAGAAGAATACGACATTTCCACCGTGCCGACATTTATGTTTTTTAAGCACGGTGAACTTGTGCACCGGTTTTCAGGACTGCGTTCGGCAGCGGAGCTGGAAGAGATGCTCAATCAGCTTTGCGGATAAAAACAAGAAAATGGCTCAAACATTATGTTTGAGCCATTTTGTAATACTCGGTCTTTTGATGCTTTATTGATGTTATCCGAAAATTATTCTTAAAAGCTATAGAAGACATTTTTTCGCTTTATCCTATTGGGAAGTCTAGTTTGTGCGTAAAATAATAACCCGTACGCGCCCGCCGGACGAAGTGGCTTTGTCTGTATAAGCATATGCCGTATATTCATCGGCAATTTCAGCCAATTCATCAATGGTTATCATGCTGTATACATAACCATATGATGAATTTTTTACATAAATCTGCACCTTGTCAGACATAATGTATTTGTTATTATTCATAGTGATTGCAGAACCACTGACATCTGTGATTTTAGTTGCTTTAATCTGAGTAAGCGGTGTAATTGATGTAACTTCGAGTCCGTCGCTTTTAATCCTCACAGCCTGACCCGTTGAAACGCTGAAGGCTTTTTTGTTTGTACTCATAGAATGTTGTGTACCATTGACAATATATTCATAATTTCCTGCAGCCTGAATATCAGTACTGTTATTTTTAGCATACGCCATAACACCATAGGTATGCATATCGCCTGTAACATCATCTAATATCAATTCGTCAATATTTCCTGCTGTATTCTTAGATACATATAAAATATCATTTGTTGATATATTGACTCCATTTAATCGCTGCGGATATACAGATGCAACTGTAGCTGTTTCGTAGGACTCTGTGGTTGATGTTTCAATGATTTTAACATCGGATGCAAGCGTGTGCAAACCTAGTTTACCTATACCTGAATCCCATACAACTTTTCCTGATATATCGTTATTTCGGGCAATGGTATTTATTGTTGCGAGACCATCGGTAAGTTTTACAGTCACAACTCTGTTAAGATACGATTCATAGTTTTTTTCTGTAATATATTCACAAGTCTCTCCGCTTGGAAGAACAATTTTAATGTAATGCTTTGTTATGGTTGTGCCCGAAACAATGGTATCCTTGGTTCCTACACCAGATAAAAAGCCTGTTATTTTTGTATCATTCGTCAGATTGGTAGCAACTCCGGCAACCTCTCCCGATTTACCCAACAATAATGTAACGGTGTCACCGTAATTAAGATTTCCGTTTGATGAAAGTTTTGAAAAGGCTTCATCCCCTTCAATGTTATAAGTAACACCAGATACTGTTACAGAAACCGGGGCATCTTTATTTGGGGAGGCATCTTCATAAATGCCGGTTACTTTTTTTGAATATACAACAGCTTTGTTATACTCAACCATATAATACGCTATGTCATTTGTTCTGACAGCAGAAATCGATGCTTTAACTCCATCACGCACAACCTTCACTGAAGAATCTGCACCCAATTCTTCATACCAATTCGATGAGGTGACTGTTATAGGTCCAATCGTTCTGCTAAAAGCGGTCAGATATTTCTCCTGAGAGTTTTTTGCTTTTGAATTTAGTGTATTGTAAATCATTTTCGAAATATCTTTGCGGGTGAGCTCCTGACCAATAGATTTGTTTACGCCATCAAGCATACCGAGCTTTTTTGCCATGTCCATCTGATCATAGGGCCAATCATCACCAATGTCTTCGTCTGTATAATCCAGAACACGAAGGAGCATTGTTATTGCTTCTTCATATGTAACTGTATTTGAAGGACGGAAGGTAGCATCAAAATAACCTTTGAAAAGACCATTCTTGATACCTGTTGTAACATAAGGTGCTGCCCAGTGGTCATAGGTTACATCTTTAAAAGGTGAACGCTTGCTGCTCTTATCTACTGAATCACGATATTTGGATGCAGCAACAACAATTTTTGCACATTCTGCACGGGAAACTCTATCTCCATACCTCATATTACCATTAGGATCGCCTTGCATAATAGATAGATCCGATAAAAGCTCAGCTTCGTAACTTGATGATGCGAAAACAGTTGTTCCTATCGTTGAAAGTATCATCAAGACTGTAATAAATAGCGTCAATATTTTTTTCATTGAGAAATTCTCCTTTCCGTATTTATTCAAAGCGTAATGCATCAATAGGGTTCAAATTAGCCGCATTTTTTGCAGGTAAAAATCCAAATATTATACCAATAGCTACAGATACTGAAAATGCGAGTACTACTGCAAACAAAGATGGAACAATGGTAATATCTAAAAGTTTACCGGCGGCAAATGAGATTACCGCGCCAAATAGGATTCCAAGTATCCCACCGACACCGCTGATCGTAGCAGCCTCCACTACAAATTGAGAAAGAATATTTTTCTTTTTTGCACCCAAAGATTTTCTTATGCCAATTTCTTTGGTGCGCTCAGTCACAGTAACAAGCATAATATTCATAATACCAATGCCGCCAACCAAAAGAGAAATACCTGCAATACAAACAAGAGCTGTTTTCATAGTTCCAATAATCTTGTTAAGTTCTTCCAATATTTCCTTAGTGGCGATGATGTTATAAAAATCGTTACTGCCGAGGATTTTCGTAAGTCTATTTTCTAAAATTGCTTTGGCTTCATCCAATCTGTTTGCATCAGTAAGTGTAACAGTATACGAAGAAATAAATCTGTCTTGCGACATTTTAGAAGCTACGGTATATGGTATATAAATACACTGGTCAGAAGAATTTTCAGACGAGTCGGTTTGCTCCTCCAAAACGCCTACTACAGTGAAAGGTTCGCCATTTATTTTCAAAGTTTCGCCAAGAGCCTTACCTTTTCCGTAGAACTCTTGTTCGTAATATGTACCTATAACACATACTTTAAGTTGCTTTTCGATGTCTATAAATTGCAAAAATCTTCCTTGCTGCGTCTGAAATTGATTTATTTTGTCATATGTTTCATCTATACCCGTAACAGAAGCATATTCATTATCAGGAGCAGTTTTTGTTTTAACCGTTCCCATCAGTGATACATTTGGTGTGCAATATGTAAAAAGCTCGGGATTTTCATCAATGATTTCATACATATCGTTAGGTTCAATATATCGGGTGCTGCCCCGGGAAGTTATAGAAACAGTAATGTTATTCATACCGAAGCTTTCAAAAGCATCCGTTACTTGCCCTGTAATACCGTCCATAATACTGACAAGAATTATCACTGCACCGACACCAATTATAATGCCAAGCATAGTAAGAAGAGAACGAAGCTTGTTTGACATTATGCTTCCAAAGGCAAGCTGAACTGTTTTCGAGAATTTCATATAGTTCCCTCTTTCTGCAAAAGGACTGTTGAGCGTATGATAGAATCTTCTGACGGGATACCGTCATATATTATTTTTCCATCGTGAATGCGGAGTACACGCTTCGCCTTTGCCGCAATAGAGTTGTCATGCGTAATAAGAATTATGGTGTTTCCCTGTAAATTTAAATTGATCAAAAACTCTATTACTTCTGCACTTGTTTTAGAGTCCAGCGCACCTGTAGGTTCGTCTGCCAAAATTACCGAGGGTGATCCTGCCAAAGCTCTCGCGATGGATGCGCGTTGTTGCTGACCACCCGATAATTGCGAAGGTTTATGATGGTATTTATCGGCTATCCCCACACGCTTTAATGCATCCATGGCGCGCTGTGTCTGTTCAGCTTCCTTCAATCCTTTATACATAAGTGGGAGTTTCACATTTTCTAAAATATTTAATTTTGGAAGCAGATTATATTGCTGAAAAATAAAGCCCAATGTTTTATTCCTGATTTCCGATTGCTCATCGTCAGTCAGTTTGCTTACATCCTCTCCGTTTAACAGATATGTTCCTTGCGTTGGAATATCAAGGCAGCCAATAATATTCATACAGGTTGATTTGCCGCTACCTGATTGCCCTATGATAGCAACAAATTCGCCATCGAATACAGAAAAAGAAACGCCGTCTAATGCACGCACCTCTGCATCGCCCATTTTATAAATTTTATATATGTTTTGAAATTCTACTAAGGGTTTTTGATTCATAATTTTCTCCTTTAGCGCATGCCACCGGGCATGCCGCCGCCGCTTGGCATTCTGTTGCCTGAGGGTATTGTGCTGCCGCCGGGCATACCTCTCATACCACCCATCATTTCTTCCATTGCAGAGCCTTCATGAGAAGATTGAATTTGAGGTGTATACACTATGTCGCCTTCTTTTAAACCCGATTTAATTTCTATGTATTCGTTGTTATAAACTCCGGTTTCAACCCTGATGGATTTATATCCTTCTGGAGCGTTGTCGTTATCTTCTGTTTTTTCGCCTTTAACATAAACAATATTGCCACGATTTACAGCGGCGAGCGGTATTGTCAGAATATCTTTTGCCTGAGAGGTCGTAATTTCAACATCTATATTCATTCCCGGAAGCAAATCTTCATCAAAATCGGTTATCAAGATTGTAACAGGATAAGTGGTAACGCCGTTTGATGTTGTTCCGTTTATAGATATACTTTGTACTTCTCCGTGATAGATTTTTCCGTCAACTGCGTCGGATGTGATGATAACACTTTGACCTGTCTCTACATTTTTGATATCCAGTTCATCTACGGAGAGTTCACATTCCAAACCGGACATATCAAAAATTACGGCCATTTCTGTAGACATATTTGTATTGTCAAGCTTATCACCTGCTTTTATGTTTTTGGTAACAACGGTTCCTGATATAGGTGCTGTGATTGTGTAATCATCAAGTTTGTCCATTGCGTTTTCTCGGGATAAAGCAGACGAACGCAAGGATAAAGACGATGAGGTGAGATTGTCAGACACGGTCTCTGAATCAATATGAACAATGGCATCACCTGATGAAACTTGGACACCTTCTAAAATATAAACATTATCAATCTCACCGGATGTTTCCGATGTAATTGTTTTAGATGAGGCATATTCAAATATTCCCTTATCACTGCTGGAAATATTGCCGATTTCTGCCGTTGCCGTTTCTGTAGTGGTTAAGGCTCCGGGATTCGAAACCTTTATTTTAACGGTGCGTACTATCATATTCCCTGTGGTAGCATAGCCTGAAGAAGCAACTCCGATTACGGTTCCATCTAATAATTCACCATTTGATGAAATTCTCACTGTAGCACGATCACCCGGTAGAATGTTCTGTGCATCTGCATCATAAAAAGGAACTGTGAGCGTGAGTTTGGAATCGTCATATATATCTGCAATTTTTGTTCCAACTGATATTGAATCGCCTACTTTTACATAGAGATTTCTCACTGTGCCCGAAAAAGGAGCTTTTATAGTTAAATCGTTATAATTCTTTTGTGCTTTATCATAATCCATCAGAGAGCGTTGATAAGAAATATCAGCATTTTCAATTGAATTTTGTGCGTCGGAAGAGTCTATCTGATAGAGTATATCTCCTTCAGTTACAATATCTCCTTGCTCAAAATTTGCCAAAATAACATCTCCGGAAACAAGAGCTGTGATAGAGTATTGATCCTTGGGATTTACCACTGAAGAACCCGTGATTGTGGATGTTATATCTCGTCTTTGGGCTTTGCTTTCTGTCCCTGAAACAGCAAAGTCGTTTTCGGTTTTTCCTGCAGACAATCCAAAAGCAATGCTGGCAATTACAGCAATCGTACATCCTATAATCAGGATAGTTTTCTTTTTAGAATATCCCTTGAAATTTTTAGGGAAGAATGTCCCTTTTTGGGATAATTCTTTTATTGCAGATGTTGACATTTTTGGATTTTGTTTTGTTTTCATTGCACATTCCTCTCGCTTTTTAATGAAATAACAATTTTACTTTTAATTATTTATGCCTTATTTTGTTATGGAATACAAAAATAAATCTAATCGTTTTTACTCAAAAAACCTCTTTCTTATTCTTCACAATTATCATATCAGGCAAAACTAAACTGAAAATAAATAAGACGAAAGAAAATGTTTTCAGTTTGGAAAAAGAAATTTCTGCCTACTTTAAAATATAGCACAGAAATTGGACCCTAACAAGAGATTAGTCCATACATTCATAAAATATTTATTTTTTGTTCATTTTGAGTTTAGCAACCGCTACTAAAAAAGCAATAGATGATACTGTTGCAGATGGATATTGCATATTGTTTTGCAAAAAATGCGCCGCCCGTATTATGTTGTGCATTATAAAATAAATGTACCATTGAAAATTGTCATATTCCATTGACAAATTAAAAAAATTTGGTTATAATATGCGTGTTGGTTAGTTATATCTAACCTAAAATTTAAGCAAAGGATGCTATTGTTATTATACCTTGTTTGCGGTCGCAAGAACGGAGGGATTGAATGAAACAATATAATGTAACGGGTATGAGTTGTGCTGCGTGCAGTTTAAGGGTTGAAAAAGCCGTTTCTTCTGTTCGCGGTGTAACATCGTGCTCTGTCAGCCTATTAACAAACTCAATGGGTGTTGAAGGTACAGCAAGTGATGCAGAGGTTATAAAAGCGGTTTGTGATGCCGGATATGGCGCATCTGTTCAAGGGGCAAGTGATAACTTGGCTCAATCAAATGACGCTCTTGAAGATAAAGAAACTCCCGTCCTTAAAAAAAGACTGATATGGTCTATTGGTTTTGTTGTACTACTGATGTATTTTTCTATGGGACATACAATGTTTGGTTTTCCTGTCCCTGCATTTTTTGAAAACAACTATATAGGCCTGGGCATTTTACAATTACTATTGTCTGCGACAGTCATGGTCATCAATCAAAAATTTTTTATAAATGGCTTTAAAGGGATTATACATCAATCACCCAATATGGATACATTGGTTGCACTCGGTTCTGCTGCTGCTTTTATATACAGCACATGTTCGCTTTTTGCTTTGTCCCGAGCATATCAAAGTTTTGACATAGCATTGGCAGCAGAATATATGCACGAATTCTATTTTGAATCGGCGGCAATGATTCTCGCTTTAATTACGGTTGGTAAGATGCTTGAGGCTCGCTCAAAAGGAAAAACAACCGATGCGCTTAAAGGCCTTATGAAGCTTGCACCTAAAACCGCAACCTTGATAATTGACGGTAAGGAAACTACGGTTCATATAGAACAAGTTAAAATAGGAGATATTTTTGCAGTTCGTCCCGGAGAAGCCGTCCCGGTTGACGGAGTTGTGATAAAGGGTTCAAGTTCCGTAAATGAATCTGCTCTTACAGGTGAAAGCATACCTGTTGATAAAGAAGTTGGTTCTTTGGTGTCTGCCGCAACAGTAAACCTTTCGGGATATATGGAATGTGAAGCAACAAGGGTCGGTGAAGATACTACGCTTTCGCAGATAATTAAAATGGTCAGCGATGCTGCAGCAACAAAGGCACCTATTGCCAAAATTGCGGATAAGGTTTCAGGTGTTTTTGTTCCGGTTGTTATCTCTATTGCGGTAATTACGGCAATAGCGTGGCTTTTCATTGGCGAAACTATCGGATTTGCACTTGCAAGAGGAATTTGTGTACTTGTTATAAGTTGTCCTTGTGCGCTCGGTCTTGCAACACCTGTAGCAATTATGGTTGGTAGCGGTATGGGTGCTAAAAACGGCATACTCTTTAAAACTGCGGAATCCCTTGAAAGCGCAGGAAAAGTAAGTACTGTAATTCTTGATAAAACAGGAACGATTACAAGAGGAGAGCCTGAAGTAACAGATATTATACCAACCGATGATTTTACAGAAAACGAATTACTTTCCCTTGCGTACTCTCTTGAAATCAAAAGCGAACATCCGCTTGCTAAAGCTGTTGTTAAAAAATCAATTGAGTTGAATATAAAATGCGTAGATACGGCTGATTTTCAAATTTTACCCGGAAATGGATTGCAGGCTGATATAAACGGCAAAACTGTCTTTGGTGGAAATTATACATTTATAGCCCCCAAAACAGATGTCCCACAAGAAATGATGCTGCAAGCGGATAAACTTTCATCTGAAGGAAAAACACCTTTGTTTTTCTCTTATAATGAAAAGCTGTGCGGAATTATTGCTGTGGCAGATGTCATAAAAAGCGATAGTGCGTCGGCTATATCAGAGCTTAAAAATATGGGCATCCGTGTTGTAATGCTTACGGGAGATAATCAAAAGACGGCCGAAGCCATCGGCAGACAATCGGGTGTCGATGAGGTTATTGCAGGCGTTCTCCCCGATGGTAAAGAAGGTGTAGTCCGCAGTTTTTCTGAGAAAGGCACAACTGCCATGGTTGGTGATGGAATAAATGATGCTCCGGCACTAACAAGGGCAGATATCGGCATTGCAATCGGAGCAGGCACAGATGTGGCTCTTGATGCAGCGGATGTAGTGCTTGTGAACAGTTCGCTTTCAGATGTTCCGGCAGCAATACGACTTAGCCGTGCAACACTCAGAGGCATAAAACAAAATTTGTTTTGGGCGTTTATATACAATATCATTGGAATACCGCTTGCAGCAGGGTGTTATATATCACTCCTCGGATGGGAAATGAATCCTATGTTTGGTGCACTCGCAATGAGTCTTTCAAGTTTTTGCGTTGTCACCAATGCACTTAGACTTAATCTTGTTGATATACGAAGTGATAAGCATGATAAAAAAGTAAAAATAAAAGCGAAGGAGATGAAAGAGATGGAGAAAATTTTAAAGATTGAAGGTATGATGTGTCCGCATTGTGAAGCAAGAGTTAAAAAGGTTCTTGAAGAAATGGACGGCGTGATTGAAGCTGTGCCAAGTCACACAGCGGGCAACGCCGTTATTAAGATGTCAAAAAATATTGCTGACGAAGAACTGAAAAAAGTAATCGAAGAACAAGGATATAAGGTTTTATAAAAAACATAAAGGACACTGCAACGCAATTTGCAGTGTCCTTAAATATTACATTCTTTTTTTGTAATATTCTTTGATTTTCTCAAAGCTTTCCTGACTCAAATCATGTTCGATTTTGCAGCTGTCCTCATAAGCGGTATCCTCGCTTACACCGAGAGCAATTAGTATTTTAGCAATGGTTTGGTGTCTTTCATATACCATACTTGCAATTTCTTTTCCCTTATCCGTTAAAGTGATACTTCCGTCAGCATCCATAATGATATATTCATCTTCACGCAAGCGCTTCATTGCAACACAAATACTTGCTTTCGTAAAGTTCATTTCATTGGCAACATCTATGCTGCGGACAGCGCCTATTTTCTTTGATAATATCAAAATTGTTTCCAAATAGTTTTCAGCAGATTCTTTAATTTTCATAACTTCTTACCTCATAATATGAGAAAATAAAGATAGCCGTAGCATCTTTTTATAATCATATCATAAAAGTAAAGAATTGTCAAAGCAAAAGGTTATAAGATAGTGAGTTAGCGGTAACTAACTGCGATGCTGGTATAGAATATATTTAGAAAACAGGTGCAAATTATGAATTTACTCGAAGCTTCCGAAGGACAGGAATACATAATTAAAAACATTGAAACTGATGATGAAGAACTCAATGCTTTTCTGTTCTCTCTTGGATGCTATTTGGGAGAAGCAATCACAAAGGTTGCAGCGCTTGCATACCTTATGTTTAACCTCTATACTCCGCCTGCTTCTCTTAATATCAGTGCTGCTGCCCGGCACTTACCGTGCCTCGGGTTCAAGTCTATCTATTACGAAAACAAAAAAGATAGAGCCGCT
>JAZNLB010000022.1:0-16112 GCA_045578865.1 Clostridia bacterium
GTTTTTGACTACCAATTCACATGCTTGGATTTTGAACTCCTTTGTGTAATTCACTTTTCTTTCCATTGTGTTCACTCTCCTGAAAATATTATATCAATATTTTCACTCTTTTGGTAGTCCATTTTTATTATACAAGTTTCCCAAGTTTCCTTCTTCCCTTTTCACTATTACTTATTACTTCAAAATCGACAAGCCTTTTTAGGGAATAGTGAATAAGGAAGAGGTAATAAGTAAAATCGACATCCTTCTGTCGAAGAATGTCGATTTTTGGTGATCCATCCGCGATTCGAACGCGGGACACCTTGATTAAAAGTCAAGTGCTCTGCCGGCTGAGCTAATGGACCATATATAAGGGGTTTGGTTGGGATGGCAGGACTCGAACCTACGAAATGCCAGAATCAAAATCTGGTGCCTTACCGACTTGGCTACATCCCATCATCGCAAAAGAAAATTTGTGGGGTGGATAGTCGGATTCGAACCGACGGCCTCCAGAGCCACAATCTGGCGCTCTAACCAACTGAGCTATACCCACCATATTGTATATATAAACAAACGATGTGTCCCGAATAAAAAGAGTCGAGACACTCGTTTGTGGCGTGCCTACAGGGATTCGAACCCCGGACCTACTGCTTAGAAGGCAGTTGCTCTATCCGACTGAGCTACAGGCACATAAGCTTTGGAGCGGGTGATGGGAATCGAACCCACACGACCAGCTTGGAAGGCTGGGATTCTAGCCATTGAACTACACCCGCACAAAACAATCCGGTCTTCAAAACCAACCGACCTATAAGATTATAACAGTGAAAGCATTGTTTGTCAATACTTTTTTAAACTTTTTTAAATAAAAAATTTAGCGGCGAAAGTTATTTGCTATCGCCGCTAAACAGCTATAACTTTAAACTATTACATTTGAGCTTTATACAAATGATTAATCTAATAAAAATTTCTAAAATATACATAGCAAAATAGCTATGCCACTTAAGTGATTCATTATTTACACATTTCAGCCTCTATTTATATATCATCATGTTTTTTTAAGCGGATATCTTCTTTCCCAAAATCTACGATTACATACTGTTCAAGCAACCGCGAACTGATTCGGTTAGAATACATGACACCAATTTCATCCAGCGTCAAATTCGTGTTTATAATCGTGGGACGCTTTCGCATGCCTCGTTCATTAATTAATTGAAACAAATAAGAAATTGTATGCTGATTAATCGCTTCTGTTCCCAAATCGTCGATAATCAATAGTTGCGCCTGCATCACACGGTCAAATTCATTTTTAACACTTATCGCACCTGCACGGTTAAACACATAATCCATATAATCCGCAAACAGCCGAACTGCGCTTTTATAAACAACATTCACATTCTTTTCTAGCAGCGCATTGGCGATGCACGAAGACAAATAAGTCTTTCCACTCCCAGTATCTCCGCAAAAAAGCAAATTGCCGCCGCAAGTGCAAAATTCATCAACATACTCTTTGGCAAGCGTTAAGTTTTCTTGCATAAGCTCTCTTTCGTCACCAGTAAACAAAGACAGGTCAAAATGTGCAAAATCCTGCTTGGTAAGAATGGGCGCAATATCTGCGCGTTTCCTTGCCATGCGTAACACAGCATTACGCACACATTCACAAATCTTGCCATCGTTATATCCGGTATCATCACACATTTTACAATCAAAATGCAAATCTGTATAATCCTTTGCAAATCCAAGCTCCACAAGTCGATTTTCGCGCTCTTGGGATAGTTTTGCAATCTGTGACTTCATGCTTTCCGTAATGCTTTTTGCTTCTCCCGCATTTTCCAAAATAAGCATCATAGACTGCGCGCCAACCCTTTGTATCTGCTCATCTATTTCTTCTAATCGAGCATCCATAGCATACACTTGCGTAAGACGTTGTTCTCGCTCGCGCTTAAGCATCATACGCTTAGCATCATAATCTTTTAATACCTCTTCATAAAGAGCACTGTCAAAAGCCATGATTACTCCTTCCCGATTTTTCGACGGATTTTCTCTCTGGCTTTCCGTCTTATTTCATCATAATCATATTTATCTCCACTAAAGACCGACGGTTTTCCTTTATTCGATAACGCGGTCTTATTTTTTGCATTTGTTGCGTTTTCTTTTTTGTACTCATCAACAAACTTTTGTGCTTGTTGCGGTGTCTTTATGCCGGCTTGAATCCATGCACAAAGCACCTTATCCATATACGCCAGCGCAAGTTTTCCGGTGTTGTCCACCGTATAGTCAAAAGCAAAAGCGAGCAACGATTCGTTTACATCCATCGACATCCATCTGCGTATAAACTCATCCTCTTTCGAAGTCAAATTTCGATTTTCGATGCCAAAAATCTGTTTTGCTCTATAAATATAACTTCTTTTTGCGTTTTCGTTATCTATATACTCCTGCGCGTCCTGTAATGTTAAAATGCCTTGTTTGTGCCATGTAATTGCAACTTTCTCGATATAGCTTATACTTTTTTTGTTTATACCAACACAGTATTCCAAGAGTTTTAAAATCACTTCTACCGGCATCCCGAGCCAGTCATATATGCCGTAAAGCGTTTCCGCCGCCGAAGCAGTGAGCATTTTTCCGAGCACCTGCTCTGCCGCCTGCATCAACATTTGAAGTTGGGTATCCGCCCGAACATTCTGCGTAACATCAACATTTGTATACTTAGGCTTATCTGTTTCCGTATTGAATGTAACAATCGAATTCTTGCAGACAAGCAAGCAACCCTTGTGCACCAAGTTTCGTAATGCTTCTTGTACATATGCTTTGTCGCCAAAAACTTCATACAAAATATCGCACGCAACTTCTCCGCCGTTTTCATCTGCGAGGCATTTCGCATACAGATACACTTTTAGGCTTGCTTCATCGAGTGAAAGCATTTGTTCGCGTACGAATGCTTTATTTACAAAAAAATCGCTTTTATATTGATAATCTGACACAAAAACACCTCCCCTGGAAAGATACATATACAATTATACCATAAAAGATATAAAAATGATAGTTAATTTTAATTAATTTTTCTGTTTTTTATGATTGACAAGCTCATTATTATGTGTTATAATTTCATTCGTTGACAAAACAAATGTGCCGCTAGCTCAGCTGGATAGAGCGTTTGACTACGGATCAAAAGGTCGGGAGTTCGAATCTTCTGCGGCACGCCATAAAATCCCGGTTTCGAAAGTTTCCGGGATTTTTCTTTTCAAAATGCGAATTTTCTTAGATGTAATTATACAGGATGCAATGAGCGACTGCAACAAAGCTAAATAATTTAATTAAGTAGGGTTTATATATGGCATTTAACGAAAATTTTATGATTGCTGCCCTGGAACAGGCACGAATTGCAAGCGACTGCAAAGAAACCCCCGTCGGTGCAGTAATCGTATGCAACAACGAAATTATTGGTCGCGGATACAATACGCGCGAAACCAAAGATGAAATTTCCGGTCACGCAGAAATCAATGCGCTCGAGGCCGCCGCAAAACATTTGGGAGGTTGGCAATTAGACAACTGTGATATGTATGTTACTCTGGAACCATGTGCAATGTGTGCCGGCGCAATCATTCAAAGCCATATACGGAATCTATATTTTGGCGCGCGTGACGAAAAAGCGGGTGCTTGCGGCTCTAAAACAGATTTGTTTGCTCCCGGATTATTCAATCATGAAACCGTTGTCTTTGGCGGCGTGTTGGAAGATGATTGTCGCAATTTATTAAAAGATTTCTTTAAAAAATTAAGAGGCTAATATTTCCTGCTTGCAAACCATAACAAAAGACCGAAATCGCCAGGGTTTCGGTCTTTTAAATTATTGTGCATAATTTTCATCATCGAGTAATACATCGCCCATATAGGCTGCAACTGCCATTTTATCACAGCGCTCGTTAAATTCGTGCCCATCGTGTCCTTTGAGCCAATGGATACAAACATGATGCTTTTCAAGAAGGCATAACAATTCTTCCCACAAATCAGAATTTTTTGCCGGTTTTTTGTCTTTTTTTCGCCAGCCATTATTGCGCCACTGCAGTGCCCAACCTTTTTCAATCGCATCAGAAACATATTTAGAATCAGTATATAGTTGGACTATGCACGGTTCTTTCAAAACCGACAACCCTACGATAACGCCCATAAGCTCCATACGGTTATTCGTAGTGGTTTTATATCCAGCCGTCAAAACTTTTTCATGTCCGTTATAAACCAATATAGCGCCATATCCACCGGGACCCGGATTACCGCTGCACGCACCGTCTGTATAGAGGTAGACTTCTTTCATGCCTCATCCCCCTCAAGTTCATTTGCATCAAAAGGTGCTTCTAAAATCGCTTTTGCCTCCGCATACTGCGTTGAACTTACATAGATAAACACACCAAGATTTGAACCGCCGCAAGCGAGTTTTGCAACCGCACTCGAGCCGCTAAAGCGTTTGAAGGCGACAATCCCGCACGACCGTAAAAGCGAAAGCTTGATATCCGCATCAAACTCATCTGCAAACCATCCGAGTTGAACGCAAGCGATATTGTCAATTATCTCTGTACGCATCGGTTGTCGAATATCCGTATTTTCATAGACCGCAAAACAGTAACCAAGACCGTTTTCTTCCATGCGGACACTCGTTTCCGTCAATTTCCAATTTGCAAGCAAATCCAGATTTTCCATATAGGTATCCGCATCAAATACGCCGTCAACCTTTGTAATCAGCGCCTCTGTACAATACGGCAAAAACGCCTTGTATACACTCTCGCCACCAATCACAAACGCATCCGCAGCCTCAGGCAGAGCAAGCACCTCGTCTATACTGTGACAAACCACAACATTGTCCGGCGCATAGGTTTCATCGCGCGTCAACACAATATTTATTCTATCTTTCAACGGCTTGCCGCCCGGCAAGGATTCAAGTGTCTTTCGTCCCATAATAACCGCATGTCCAAGTGTCTTTTCCTTAAAGTACATTAAATCCGCACGCAAACGCCAAGGAATCGCGCCGTCTTTACCTATGCCGAAATTTTTATCTGCAGCTACAATCAGTTTCATTTTCCAACCTCAAATCGCAACCGGAATTCTACCGATTTTCTCTCCGGTTTCATAATTTTCAAGCACAAAATCATCCACAGTGAAATCATAGAAATTTTTAATATCCGGATTGATTTTCAGTGTGGGCGCCGGATGCGTCGGTCGTGTAATCAATTCTTCAACAATCGGCATATGTCTGTCATAAATATGTGCATCCGCAATCACATGCACAAATTCGCCGGGTTCTAAATCAGAAACCTGTGCAAACATCATAACGAGCGCCGCATACTGGCAAACATTCCAAGCATTCGCTGCCAAAATATCCTGCGAACGCTGATTTAAAATCGCATTCAGTTTACCATCTGCCACATTAAATGTCATAGAATATGCACATGGATAAAGCGCCATTTCAGACAAATCAGCATGGTTGTATAAATTTGTCATGATACGACGACTTGACGGATTGTGCTTTAAATCATAAAGCACGCGATCCACCTGGTCAAACTCGCCTTCCTTGTAGTTGTGCTTCACACCAAGTTGATAGCCGTAGGCTTTGCCAATACTGCCGTTTTCATCTGCCCAACTGTCCCAAATATGCGTTGCCAAATCATGAATATTGTTGGATTTTTTCTGCCAAATCCACAAAATCTCATCAATTGCACCCTTTAAGTTTATCGGGCGCAAGGTTAAAAGCGGAAATTCCTTTTGCAAGTCATAACGGTTTACAACACAGAATTTCTTTCTTGTATACGCAGGCGTGCCATCCTCCCAATGCGGGCGCACTTTATCATTACAGTCCGTGCCGTTTTCCAATACATCTTTACACATACGGATAAAGATTTCATCCGTTCTGCTCATATAAATCCCTCGCTTTTCGTAGATTATTCCAAAGAAATTCTCTGAAATACCTTCTTGCCTTTCTTAACCACAATGCCTTCACCGGTCAGACGCGCCGCTTCAATCATCAATGCCGCATCCGTAATTTTCTCGCCATCGATGCTGATGCCACCCTGCTGTACCAGGCGTCTGCCCTCAGCCTTAGACGGAATTAACTGCGCCGCCAAAAGCAAATCCAGAACACCGATGCTGTCGCCAACCACATTTGCACTAAGTACTGTAGATGGCATATTTGCCGCATCACCGCCGCCAAAAACCGCTTCAGCTGCCGCGCTGACTTTATCAGCTTCTTCATTGCCATGCACAAGAGCCGTTACCTCATACGCAAGAAGTTTCTTAACCTTGTTGAGTTCCTGACCTTCGAGTTTTGCAAGTTCATTGATTTTATCCATTGGCACAAATGTAAGAAGTTTTAAACATTTAATTACATCCGCATCATCGACATTTCTCCAGTACTGGTAAAAATCATACGGAGTGGTCTTTGCAGGATCGAGCCAAACGGCGCCACTTTGCGTTTTGCCCATCTTCTTACCTTCGCTATTTGTCAAAAGCGTAAATGTCATACCATATACCTGCTTTTGGTCTTTGCGTCTGCAAAGGTCGATACCACCCAGTATGTTACTCCACTGGTCATCACCGCCAAGTTCCATCTTACAATCATACTTGCGCGAAAGCATCAAAAAGTCATAACTTTGCATAAGCATATAGTTGAATTCCAAAAAGGAAAGACCCTTTTCGAGTCTCTGCTTGAAGCATTCTGCCGTCAGCATTTTATTCACCGAAAAGCAAGCGCCGATATCACGCAAAAACTCAACATAATTCAAATCCAGAAGCCAATCCGCATTATTCACCATAATGGCTTTGTCTTCCGAAAAATCCACAACGCTGGAAAGTTGCTTTTTGAAGCACTCACAATTATGCTCGATAGTTTCTTTTGTCATCATCTGGCGCATATCCGTTCTGCCGGACGGATCGCCAATCATGCCCGTGCCCCCGCCGACGAGTGCAATCGGTTTATGCCCTGCCAGTTGCATATGGCGCATAACCACCATCTGCAGAAAATGACCGACATGCAAACTGTCTGCCGTCGGGTCAAAGCCGATATAAAAAGTCACCTTCTCTTTGCCGAGAAGTTCTCTGATTTCAGCTTCATGCGTGGTCTGTGCAATCAAACCGCGCTCTAAAAGTACATCATAAACATTTCTTTCACTCATAATTATTCAACTCCAAAATAGATTCACCCGAAATTTTACCATAAAAATGAATTAAAATCAACCTTTCATACACTTTTATTTTATTTTGCTTTGCTTTATAGCTTCTTTTATGATAAAATAGATGCCAGGTGATAAAATATGATGGAAAAAATATACACGATACCAGTAAATGAAGCTTTTGATGAATCGGACGCTTGTCCGCTTTGCACAATAATTCACAAACTCGAAGACGCCCGTGTAAAATATATGCTCGGTCCTGCCATGATGGAGCCGGATATCCGAATTCTCACCAACAAGGATGGTTTTTGCAAACGCCACTATAAGATGCTGTTTGCACAAGAAAACAAATTGAGTCTTGCGTTAATTTTGCAAACACATTTAGAAGAAATCATCCAAAATCTCTCTTCGCGGGCCGAACAGTTGCCGGCGGATATCTCAAAAAAGAAGAGATTGTTTAAAAAGAACGATATAAATCTGCACGGAACGGCACTCCTGCTTTCGCGTGCAACCGAAGGCATAACGGATAATTGTGTTATTTGCAGTCATATAGAAGACACTTTTTCGCGCTACATCGACACAATGTTTTATATGTGGAAAAACGACAATGGTTTTAAGCAGAAATTTGCAAAAACAAAAAGTTTTTGCCTCGAACACTACGGCCTGCTCGCCAAAAGCGCAGTCAAATTTTTAGACACTTCAGATGCTCTGGAATTTTTAAAAATTCTAACAAACATTGAACAAATACACTTAAATGAATTAAAGGGCGACATAAACCGCTTCATTGCAAAATTTGACTATCGAAACAAAGATTTGCCTTGGGAAAATGCAAAAGATTCGATAAAGCGCACAATTATCACGCTTTCAAGAACCGAACTCGAATAAGTAAAAAAACATCCGAAACTTTGTTTCGGATGTTTTTTATTTACCATTTTTTTCTGTAGTACAAATACATGTGGTATACAACCGTACCTACTGCATAAATACCCAATGCCCAAAATACTACATGAAAGGACTTCACAATGTTTTTTAAAAAACCGATTACAACCGGTGCACTTTCCATAGGCAACCAGCGAGTATAAAATGCAAAGTTCACATAGAAACTGATAATTGCAGCAACCAAGAAAGCATGACCGTAGTTTCTTGCTCGCTCTCTTACCTGCAACCTTGCAAATTTAGCGTCAGGTTTAATACGGTCAAACAGCGAAATCACATAACACCCAATACTTAAAACCGCAAACAAAATGAAGGCAATAAGCATAATCAGATTATAGTTTACAATCGCAGCAGCGCCAAGCTCACCTCTGGCAATGCGATACATAAAATAGCACAACAAAAGACCAATCATCGCTCCGCCGAAACTGATGAGCATTCTGTTCGAGATTTTCTCCTGTCGTTCCGCCTTGGAACAGTTGTAAAATGTTTTTTTCATTTGGGTCTTTCCTCCTATATCTGTTACTGCAGCTTATAATTCAAACTCATAATTCATCATAGACAAAACCGATTCCCCGGCTGTTTCCGTGCGTAATATACGCTTGCCGAGTGTTACAGAGCAAATTCCGTTTTCCAAGGCAAGTTTAATCTCTTCCGGCTCAAATCCGCCCTCAGGTCCTATAATAAACGCAACTTCCTCTACCTGTTGTGCGTCGCGCAAAAGTGTCTTGAGCGTGACTTCACATTCCTCTTCGTACGGTATAAAAGCAAGTGAATAATTTTCAAGCATCTTTACCGCATCGGAAAAATTTACCGGCATATCTATCTTCGGCACAATACCGCGACCGGACTGTTTTGCGGCTGCTTTTGCAACCGATTGCCATCGTTCGACTTTTTTCTTTGCATCCGCATCACTATTTAATTTTACAACACATCGCTCAGAAATGCAAGGAATAATTTTATAAATTCCCAGTTCGGTACATTTTTGAATTACATATTCCATCTTTGAAGCCTTGGGCAAACATTGAAAAAGTGTGATTTTAACGGCACTTTCCGCCTCTGATTCTTTCTTTTCCAAAATTCGTGCAATCAAAAAATTCTTTTCACATTTTTCGATTTCCGCTTCATAATCCATGCCGCCCCCGTCACACACTGTCAGTCGATCACCGACCTGCATCCGAAGCACACGCAAAATATGTTTTGCTTCTTCGCCATCTATCGTAATGGTTGTCGCTGT
Source organism: Clostridia bacterium (assembly GCA_045578865.1). Taxonomy (GTDB): domain Bacteria; phylum Bacillota; class Clostridia; order UBA1381; family UMGS1253; genus RGIG2041. The sequence goes on from JAZNLB010000022.1 coordinate 9,301, forward strand.
AATATTTTCTTTATCCGCAAAAAATTTTGGCATAATACCCCCTACTTTTTCAGAACAATGGCTGCCCATTCTCCCTTTTTGTGAATTTCCAATACGGTAAATCCACTTTGTTTCAGTTTCGCCTCTACCTCATCCAAGCGCGCATGTATAATGCCGGAGGTAATCATAATACCACCCTCACGCAGAGCATCAAACGCAAAGTCCGACAAACCAATAATGACATCCGCAACGATATTTGCCAAAACAATATCGTAATTATTTTTACTGATTTTTTTAATTAAATCGTCGTCTGTCAATACATTACCCGCCGCCGTTTCATATAAACAACTGTCAATGTTATTCTTTTTTGCATTTTCCTCAGCGATTTTAACGGCATTGGGATCAATATCCACGGCGAAGGCATCCTTTGCGCCAAGCAGCATTGCCATCACAGACAAAATACCGCTTCCGCATCCCAAATCAAGAACGCTGTCGTTTTCTTGCAAATAATTTTCCAGGCTCTCCAGACAAAGTTGCGTACTTTCATGCGTTCCCGTGCCGAAACTCATGCCCGGATTGATTGTAAATACAATCCTGCCGTCCTTATCTTCGACCGTTTCCCACTCCGGACATATGAGCATCTTTTTACCAAGTTTGAGCGGTTTATAAAACTGTTTCCAGTTTTCGCCCCAATCTTGTTCTTTCATGTTGTTTATGACCACGCTTAAATTACCGAGCAGTCCTTGATCATCTGCCGCTTTCATTTCAGCAAGACGACTCTTTATTTGTCTGAGTTGCTCTCTTCCATGATCATTGTCTTTTAAATATACTTTTACAACCGTCGGCGCATGTGCGCGCTCCATAAGAGCATCATCCACATAGTCCCAATACTGTGTATTTTCCTCTAAAAAAGTCGTAAAATCCTGTGCATCTTCAATTTCAGTGCCGGTAATATCCATTGCATACAGCATGCCACACACCGGATCAATTCCCGTGTTAAGTGTTTCTATTCCGACTTGCATCCATTCCATTAAATAACCCCCAGCATCCAAGTGTCAATCTAATATAACAACGCGCTTATTATAGCAAATTTAACATAAGTTTGTCAACGCCCGTACTTGACAGTTTTTTGCAAAAAGTTTATAATTACAACCATAATTCTGTGATCTGAAAGGAGCGCCATGAGGACTGTTATTGTAAACAAAAATGATGCAGGACAGCGCATTGACCGCTTTATGAGCAAAATGTTTGTCTCCATGCCGCAAAGCCTGATTTATAAATCTCTTCGCAAAGATTGTGTCAAAGTCAACGGGAAACATGTAAAGGAAGGATTTAAACTCAGCGAAGGTGATGAAATTCGTTTCTATATTAAAGATGAATTTTTTGACGAAAAACCTGCCCACCAAGCCTTTTTGCAAGTAAAGCCGCACTTGGATATTCTATATGAAGACGAAAACATTTTACTCGTCAATAAACCTGCAGGCCTTGTGGTACACGAGGACGAAACGGGTACGCCGAACACCTTGATTGCACAAGTGCAGGCCTATCTGTATCAGCAGGGAATCTACAACCCCGACGAAGAACAAACCTTTGCACCGGCGCTATGCAATCGCATTGATCGCAACACCTCCGGAATTGTTATTTGTGCAAAAAACGCAGAGACTTTGCGTATTATGAACCAAAAAATCAAAGACCGCGAGTTAACAAAACTCTACCTGTGCCTTGTATTCGGGCGCATGGAAAATAAGAGCGCCGTTTTGGATGGGTATTTGACAAGAGATGAACAAACAAAAATGGTAACTGTAACAAACAAGCACACTCCAAACGCAAAACAAATCCGCACAAAATATACAGTACTCGCATACAAGGACGGCATCTCTCTTTTGGAAATAGATTTACTCACGGGCAGAACCCATCAGATTCGCGCGCATCTCGCCCACATTGGTCACCCACTCGTCGGCGACGGTAAATACGGAAACAATGCAGACAACAAACGCGCAAGGCGCAAATATCAGGCCCTTTGCTCTTATAAACTTATATTCAACTTTACAACCGATGCCGGTATATTAAACTATTTAAACAACAAAACTTTTTCTGTAAAAAATGTGGATTTCGCAGAAATGTTTTTTAACAAATAAAAGGTGCCTCTGGCACCTTTTATTTGTCTCTTGTATACTCCTGGTTTCTGTAAACAATAAATTTACAAAACAAAAATTCCAAAACAAAATTTGCAAGCATCGTTGCAACCAAGACAAGATAGTCATTGATCCCCATCTGCACTGCAATGTGACCAAGATAGGTGGACGCCGGTGTAAAAACTGCATAAAACCCCAAAACTTTTGCCATGGCAATCGGGACATTGGCAGCTGACTGAAATGTGTAGCGGCGGTTTAATGTAAAATTCCATATCACAGACAATACAAGCGCAGTTAAATACGCCGGCCAATACTGCCAATGCAGCAATTCTTCAAAAACAGCAAACGATGCCATTTGAATCACTCCGGCTGAAATGGAAAACAAAATAAATTTAATTAATTGTAATATCGCTAATTTTTTCACCGTAATATTCCTTCCGTATGTAATCATACATATTTTATCGTAAAAATTTTAATTTTGCAACAAAAAAGCGAAGATGGACATCTTCGCTTTTTATATCCAATTATGCTTTTAAAAATGCTTCCAGTCGGTCAAGGCCTTTTTGAATGTTTTCCATGCTCGTAGCATAAGACCAGCGCACATAATCATCTGCTGCAAAACCGCTGCCCGGTACTACGGCTACAAGTGCTTTGTCCAAAAAAGCATTCGCAAAATCATCAGAAGTTTCGATTTTTACTCCGCCCAAGGTTTTGCCTTTCAAGGCCGAAATGTTCATCATAACATAAAACGCACCCTCTGGTTCTTTGCAAGAAACTGCATCAATACTGTTGATTCGTTTAACCATATACTGACGACGCTCGTTAAATGCTTCCTTCATCATGAGCATTTCATCCATCGGACCATCCAATGCCGCAATTGCCGCCGCCTGTGCGATGGAATTCGGGTTGGATGTAGCATGACTTTGGATATTGCTCATCACCTTGGCAATTTCGGCACTACAAGCCGTATAACCGATACGCCAGCCCGTCATCGCATAAGTTTTGGAAACACCATTCACGATGATCGTTCTTTTATAAATCTCATCACCCAGTGCCGCAATACTCGTTGGAAACTCGCCGTAAACCAAATGTTCGTAAATCTCATCGGAAACAACATATAAATCGTGTCGCACACAAACCTTAGCGATTGCCTCCAGCTCTTCCTTGGTATAAACCATGCCGGTCGGATTGCTCGGTGAGTTTAATATCAGCGCTCTCGTTTTAGGGGTAATTGCCGCTTCGAGTTGCTCTGCATTAAACTTAAAATCATTTTCTTCCACCGTCATCAGCACCACCGGAACACCGTCAGCCATTTTTACCATTTCAGGGTAGCTCACCCAAAACGGCGCAGGAATAATCACCTCATCCCCCGGATTACAAATCGCATTAAAAACATTCATCAGCGAATGTTTTGCACCATTAGATACGACAATATTTTCCGGCAAATACTCCAAATCGTTGTCTCTTTTAAGTTTTCGACAAATTGCCGCTTTCAACTCCGGCGTTCCCGATGCGGGAGTATACTTTGTTTTTCCGTCCAACATTGCTGCAATCGCAGCATCTATAATATGTTTCGGTGTATCAAAATCCGGCTCACCTGCACCGAACGCAACTACATCTATACCCTGCGCCTTCATCGCTTTTGCTTTAGAATCTATCGCGAGCGTGGATGACGGACTTACTTTCGCCGCCTTTTCTGCTATAAAACTCATTGTACATCCTCCGTTTTTGCATCATTTCATTCCTGAAATTTCATTGTTCTTTGCAAACTTTCTGTATTTTAGCACATTTTTGAAGGATATGCAAGCGGAAAATTCAAAATTTATCAATTTTCAGATTGCAATTTTATAACAAGTACATTCCGAGTGCCATTACACCCACATTATTTTGATAGATTTCATCGAATTGCGACAACGGAAGCGGGTTTTGCCCTCGTCCGACTTCTATCGTATAGCCCGGTCTGTTATAGGTTTGAATATACCAATCTTTATATCCTGCCGCACCGGAGGCGATGGGCGTGTTTTCCAATCCATAACCGCTCGCTTGTGCAAACGCTTCTCCGATTTCGCGCGAGCGCGGCGGCAAATATTCGTCAAAACGCCAATAAATTACTTCACCTTGTGTATGATACGAAATCGTCAGTAAAAAATTATTTTGACGCGTAAAACGCTCCATGGCTATGCTTTCCGGCTCCGATAACGGACTAGGCCCGACATAATCACGCGGCGCCGGTTCGACAAAACCTTGTGCAAATTTAATTTCTTTTGCGCGCTCCCACTGCGCCGGATAATTTAAATTCAAATCCACGCCTCGAATATTCGCCTTCCAGCCACTCGTAAAAGGTATTTCGGGATAAGCAGCCGCAATTTGTTGAGCGTCATTTAATGCATCGCCTCGTGTTACGCCGGCAACCAAGTCTACGCCGTCTGGATTTACCATCGGTACAACTGAAAGTTGTGTCTTAAAATACAATGGTCTTGCGCTATAATCAAATATGAATCCTCCATCATAAATTGCAATCAGATATTCTTCCATGAATTTCATGACAAGCGGCGTAGTAATCCACTCGTTAGCATGATGGGATGCGTTATACATCAGCTGCATCTTTCCAGTACCAATATGAGCACAATATATATTTTTTCCCTCTAAGCTATTGCCTATACTGTCCACCCTGCAAATTGGATAACGCTTCGCAAGGCCATCCATAATTAGCGACAAATAGTAGTAGGTATACGAAACATCTGTCGCAACAAGCGTGAAACCAAGCGGCACAATAATTTGCATGCCATCCGTTAAGTTCAGCGGGTCTATCTGCGGATTGGCCCTTCGAATTGAAAACACAGTCGTTGCATACCTGCGTGCCAGCGAATAATATGTATCACCATTTTGTATGCGTACATTTTTGTAACCTCTCAGATACTCCTCTAACACTTCAGCCGTCCGTGCGTCCACCCTGCCGCTTGCCGCAAGTCCATTTCCGAATTGAAACGCTTGTAGTGCCGATAATGTGTTTTCTCCAAAAAAACCATCTGTCTCCAAAACCAACCCTGCTCTTTTAAGCGCAAGTTGAACCAACTGTACATATGCGCCGCTGTCACCAAATTGTATGTTTAAAATCATAACATCCCCTCCCTTCTTAGTATTCGTTCACGCAACTTCTGCATTGCCTTTTTTTCAATGCGCGAGACATACGAGCGTGAAATGTTCATTTTCGCCGCGACCTCTCTTTGCGCGAGCGCATCCCCACCGTTTAAGCCATAACGCATCACCATAATTGCACGCTCACGCGGCGTTAAACACGAGTTCAAACTCCGATACAACCTTTCTATATCACTTTTAAATTGCACAGATTCCTCAATTCTCTCGCTTTCATCCTCAATCACATTTATAAACGACAGTGCATTTCCTTCGGCATCCGTTCCAACGGACTCCTCCAAAGAAACTTCACATCGTTTGTTTTTCAACGCACGAAAATGCATCAAAATCTCATTGTGTATACACCGAGCAGCATAGGTTGCCAGTCGAATTTGTTTTTCACCGTCAAAACTGTCCACCGCTTTAATCAGACCGATTATACCTATGGAAATCAGGTCTTCTGCATCAGCGTCCAGCTCGGTACCGGCGTATTTTTTTACGACATGCGCTACCAACCGCAAGTTATGCTCAATGAGTTTATCGCGTGCATTTGCATCTCCTTCATGCATCATTCGGATAAACTCGCTCTCTTCTTGCGACGATAGTGGTTTTGGAAATACCATGCTACCGGACATATATCCGGCAAGAAAAAAATTTTTAAACCATAGATACAGCAGATTCAGCAATTCTGCCCACATTTAAACAACCTCCAAAAAGATATATGTTAAAGTATATGCTAAAATTTTAAAATTCTGTTTGTCCGCACGAATTGACAATGAACAAATACGATGTTAATATAAATTTCGAGGTGTAAAAAATGGATATTAAAATAAAGCCCGGCAAAATCATGCCAATGCGCGATTTATCATATATAGCTATATCTACCGCAATTTTAGCGATATGCTCCTGGCTTAAATTGCCGTTTCCGATACCGGTTACTCTGCAGAGTTTCGGCGTCTTTGTTTCTATGGGTCTTTTAGGCGGCAAGCGCGCATTTTTCACCGTGGCTCTCTACCTGCTAATCGGCTGTATTGGCCTGCCCGTCTTTTCCGGTTTTGCCGGCGGCTTCGGATATTTGTTGGGCAGTACCGGCGGTTATCTTTTCGGTTTTCTTCTCCCACCGCTACTTATGTGGTTTTGCGAAATATTTTTAAGGGAATCAAAACAAATTTTTATTCCGTGCGCGTTTATCGGTCTTGTAGGTTGCTATGCCACCGGAACAATTTGGTATGCTGTATTTTATGCAAAGCACAGTGCCACAAATATTTTCAACCTCTGTGTTACGCCCTTCATTTTGCCGGATCTTCTCAAATTACTGGCTGCACATCATATATGCAGCCGCCTAAATAAGCAGATAAAACTATGATAAATTGACAAAAAAAGCCTGATGTAAAACGAAAGAATGATGCAGATAATTTTGTAAGTCTTTCATCATGCTTTTTTATTATAAAACTTTTATATAAATAGTAAAAATCACTTGAAATAATTATGTAAATACGCTATAATGTAATAAGAATAATAAAGATTTATTTCTAAATTATATATTCATACTTGTTTATGTAT
>JAZNLB010000023.1:0-61283 GCA_045578865.1 Clostridia bacterium
AACATTCCTGATTATGGAGAATATAGGTATGAATATTATATTGGAGATAGTATAATTGACCCTTATACATACGATGTTATATTTGATGCAGGAATTGTGAAAGAAACAAGAATAATAGAGCATTAAAAACATGCATCTAAATTGTTCACTGATTCTATAATTGTCGCATACAGAATTTTATTACATAAAATTCTTAAGAGCTGTTGCTCTTTTGTGCTCTTTCGAGCACTGCAACAATTGACGGCGTCGCAAAAATGCCCTTGCAAGCAAGCATTTTTACTCCTGGTAAAATGATTTTGCGGCATCTAAATTGTGCACGAATTCTATAATCATACTGCAGATTTTTGGGGATCCGTTATTATTAAATCAAGAAAGGGAAAACAAAGACGATGGAAGTATTGTACGAAAATATTTTAGCAATTCAGTGGCAACAGGTTGTCATGTGGATTATTGGTGGCATTTTGATTTATCTTGCGATAAAAAAAGATATGGAGCCGACACTTTTGTTGCCGATGGGTTTTGGGGCAATTCTGGTAAACTTGCCGTTTTCGGGCGCAATCGAAACGATTGAGGTGCTCTTTAATGCAGGTATTGCAAATGAGCTTTTTCCGCTTATTTTGTTTATCGGTATCGGTGCGATGATTGATTTTGGTCCGCTTCTGTCCAATCCGAAATTGATGATTTTCGGTGCGGCGGCGCAGTTTGGTATTTTCTTTACGCTTTCGCTGGCAAGGTTGGTAGGCTTTGAGTTAAATGATGCGGCTTCGATTGCAATTATCGGTGCAGCAGACGGTCCGACTTCAATTTTTGTGGCGAATGTACTGAATTCACAGTACTTGGGTGCAATTATGGTGGCGGCGTATTCCTATATGGCGCTTGTGCCAATTATCCAGCCGCCAGTCATCAAACTCATTACCACTAAGAAAGAACGCCGGATTAAGATGGAGTACAAGCCGATGGAGGTTTCCAAGCTGACGAGAATCCTGTTTCCAATTGTCATTACCATCATCACCGGACTTGTAGCGCCGATGTCGGTGGCGCTCATCGGCTTTTTGATGTTCGGTAACTTAATCCGTGAGTGCGGTGTATTAGACAATCTTTCCGAAACAGCGCAGAAAGTGCTTGCAAATCTTGTCACACTGTTTTTGGGTATCACGATTGCATTTAAGATGCAGGCCGCTTCTTTCTTAACACCAAGCACGCTGCTTATTATGGGGCTTGGTCTGGTGGCGTTCATCTTCGATACCTTCGGCGGTGTTATGATAGCAAAACTGTTTAACCTGTTTTTAAAACCGGGCAAAAAACTTAACCCGATGATTGGTGCAGCAGGTATTGCTGCATTCCCGATGTCGGCACGCGTGGTACATAAGATGGGTCTTAAAGAGGACAGTTCTAACTTCCTTTTGATGCATACTGTCGGTGTAAATGTATCCGGTCAGATTGCTTCGGTTATCGCCGGCGGTCTGATTTTGAGTTTCTTGGGCTGAGTTTTGTAAGCAGTAGAGGAGGAATTGAAATGAGTTTTAACATAAATGCATTTATAGATTCCTTGCAGTACATGGGCAAGGGAATGGCAGGTATTTTGATTGTAACTACGGTAATTATTCTTTGTGTATACATTTTGAATATGTCCACAAAGGAAAAGAAAAATTAAGCCGAGGGGAGTCGAATCCCTCAGGGTTTAAAAAAGCAATTTAAGGGGTAATTTGTATCTTTTGGGGTGAATACAAAGATTGGAGAAGAGAGTATGACAGATTTGATTTTTAACTTGATTATGCTGTGTGGCGGTCTTGCGTTTTTTCTGTATGGCATGAGTGTAATGTCCACCGGGCTTGAAAAGGTGGCGGGTGGCAAGTTTGAGTTGATACTGAAAAAGGCAACTGACCATCCCCTCAAAGGTATGATTTTGGGTGCGGTGATTACCATTGCCATCCAGTCGTCGTCTGCGATGACGGTTATGCTGGTCGGCTTGGTAAACTCCGGTATTATGCAGCTTGGTCAAACGATTGGCGTCATTATGGGATCCAACATCGGTACAACCCTGACACCATGGATTTTGAGCCTTTCGGGCATTGAGTCAAGCAACCTCTTCCTGCGCCTTTTAAAGCCGGAAAACTTTGCGCCACTGTTTGCCTTTGTCGGCATTGTGATGACGATGGTTTCCAAAACCGAAAAGAAAAAGGACATCGGTAAGATTTTAATCGGTTTTGCCGTTTTGATGTTCGGCATGGAGCTGATGGGCGATTCGGTAGGCAGTTTGCAGGAAAATGAGGGCTTTAAGAACCTGCTTGTTGCATTTTCTAATCCGATTTTGGGCGTGCTTATCGGTGCTTTGTTTACGGGTATCATTCAGTCTTCGGCGGCATCTGTGGGTATCTTGCAAACATTCTCTTTGGGTGGTCAGATTACTTACGGCATGGCAATTCCGATTATCATGGGTCAGAATATTGGTACCTGCGTAACGGCGCTGATTTCCAGTATTGGCGTTAATAAAAATGCGCGTCGTGTTTCGGTGGTGCATATCAGTTTTAACTTAATCGGTACGATTGTTTGTCTTGCGATTTATCTGGTGGCAACTGCGATGTTTGATTTAGCATTTTCCGATGCCGCAATCAATCCGGTTGGTATCGCTTTGGTGCATACAATCTTTAATACCGTAACAACGGCTATGTTGTTTCCGTTTATTCGTCAACTGGAAAAAATGGCGCATTTCTTCGTTCGCGGTACGGAAGAAGAAACCACAAACCTTCTCGACGAACGCTTGCTCAAAACGCCGTCCGTGGCGATTGCGGAGTGCCGAAATTTGACATTTGAAATGGCGAGAATTGCAGAGGATACTTTCTGTAAGGCGGCGGACCTGATTAGCGACTTTGATGAGAAAACGGCTGAATATGTAGTGGAGCAGGAGGACAAGCTGGATACCTACGAAGATAAGCTCGGTACATATTTAATCAAACTTTCGGGTTGCGATTTGTCGGATGCCAACAGCAAAGAGGTTTCCATTATGCAGCACTGTATCGGTAATATCGAGCGTATCGGCGACCATGCGGTAAACCTTGTGTACCTTGCCCGTGAAATGCAGAGCAAAGGCATTGCGTTTTCTGAGGCAGGTAATGCGGCAAAAAAGACGATTGTGGCAGCCATCAAGGAAATTTTGCAAAATACAATGCAGTCTTTGTGCGGTGAAGATGTAGCGCTTGCAAAACTCGTAGAGCCGTTAGAGCAGGTCATCGATAAGATTATTGAAGAGGCGAGAGCGGGCCATTTGGAAAGATTGGAAAACGGTCAATGCACTATCAAAGACGGATTTGTTTACAACGACTTGCTTTCCGACTTTGAGCGTGTATCCGACCATTGCTCCAATATTGCGGTTTGCGTGATTCGCGCAGAAAAGTTTGACTTTGAAACACATGAATATTTAAGCGATATGAAAAGGCCGGGACATACGGATTACGAAAAAGCATACAATATGTATTTGGAAAAGTATAAACTGGCATAAATGTAAAACGCAGTTGTGGCGTGCGTTCGCAACTGCGTTTTTTGTATACATGGGGAGCGGGGTAAATTTCACAGAGCCTTGACAAACGGAAAAAAAGGGAGTACAATACATAAATAGGATTTTTGGAAAGGAATGTATTGAAATGGAAATTAAAATTACCAAAACAACTGCACCGAAAGCAAAGCCGCAAGGCCCGCTCGGTTTCGGTAAATATTTTACGGACCACATGTTTGTGATGGATTATACACCGGACAAAGGGTGGCACGATGCAAGAATTGTTCCGTTTGCAGATTTGGTGCTGCATCCGGCTTCAACCGTATTTCACTACGGCGCGGAAATTTTTGAAGGCTTGAAGGCTTACAGAACGGCAGAGGGGAACATTCAGATGTTTCGCCCGATTGAGAATATGAACAGACTCAACAGGTCAGCTGAGCGTCTTTGCCTGCCGCAGATTGATGCCGAGTTTGGCGTAGAAGCGTTAAAAACCTTTGTAGAACTCGAAAAGGATTGGGTACCGACTGAGGATGGTACATCCTTGTATTTAAGACCGTTTTTGTTCGGCGCAGACCCGTTTTTGGGCGTGCATGCCGTAGAGAAGGCGCAGTTTTTGATTATCGCATCTCCGGTGGGCGCATACTATGCGACCGGTCTTGCTCCGGTAAAAATCATGATTGAGTCCGAGGATGTTCGTGCGGTGCGCGGCGGTACGGGCTATGCAAAGTGCGGCGGTAACTATGCTGCAAGTAACCGTGCGGGTGCAAAGGCAGAAGCGAAGGGCTTTTCGCAGGTGCTCTGGCTTGACGGAGTGGAAAGAAAGTATGTTGAAGAAGTTGGCGCAATGAATGTAATGTTCTTAATCGGCGATGAAATTGTAACGCCGGCGCTTACGGGTTCTATCCTGCCGGGTATTACCAGAAAGTCCATTATCGAAATCTTAAAGGATAAGGGCTACAAGGTTTCCGAAAGACTACTCAGCGTAGACGAAATTAAAGAGGCGTTGGCAAGCGGCACGATGAAAGAGGCGTGGGGCTGCGGTACGGCAGCGGTTGTATCTCCGATTGGTCAGTTGACATACGAAGATACCGACTACATCATCAACAATGGTGAAATCGGTGCGCTCACACAGGAACTCTACGATACACTTACCGGTATTCAGTGGGGTAAGGTAGAGGATAAATTCGGTTGGGTTTGCCCGGTCGCGTAAACAAAAATTAAAACACTTCTAAGGCGCTTTGGCCTTAGAAGTGTTTTTTGTTTTAAGAAACTTCTTCGGATAACATAAAAAACAAGTCCACGACTATCAACTTTTTTGCGTATAAAAAATGGGCGGGTACACAGGCCCGCCTCTACGGTGTTGTAACAATTTGAGCACAAAAAACGGCAGAAGGGAAGAGTTGTAAATAAAAAAAGCATCTGTCCGGGGGACAGATGCTTTTTTTATTTGTTCTTACTCGATGCCCATTAAGAGCTACATTACATATATTTCGAGTTTTTCATAGTCTCTTTTTACTACACATTCTTTCCGGTGAGCAAACAAAACAACCCAACAAAACATCTGTCAAATAACCATAGTTAAACAAATAAAAAGGTGCTGTTACGCGCGTGCGAGGAAAATGGGTAGTGAGTGCTTACCTGTTTTCAATTTTTTTATATCATTCTACGACGCGTTTAACTTCTCCGGGGGCTTCTGTTTTCTTAAAATCCATCGTACAGTACAAATCCGAAAGCGTACGCCACGGATTGAGTACGCCGAAGTTTAAGCGTTCAATACTCTCCCTGTCTGCTGCAACGGAGAGGATGGTGATTTGTGATACAGATTGTGTTTCGGCATCTGCACGGTCATCTACAATATTTAAAATTATGCCTTCTGCCGGAAGGGTGGCAAATATGTCGCTTAAAATACGCATTGCCAGCGAACATACATAGTCGCGCATTAGATTATAATGTGAAGCTTTGTCGGTATCCATACGGCTAACTTTGCCCGACTGAGACAGCATGTACACTTGATGCGGTACAATGTTTGCAGTGTTGGCATTTACCTCCACCTCGATACACTTTGCGTTATTTGCACCGACGGTGATTTGCACACCGAATTCGATTAGGTCATCAAAAGAATGCAAGTTTTCGAGCGCCATCAGCCAACAGTCAACATCCAAAGACAATATGCCTTCTGCGAGGGTAACGGTATTTTCCCACACGCGGTAGTCAGTGGCATCTTCCTTGGCGGCAAGACGAATATCTGCGTCGAGCGCCTTTTCTTTTTCTTCAATCTTGTTAAAGAGCTTGTCCATTAGCGATGGTTTATAGTTTTTGCGCGCTGCTTCCGCTTTGAGTTGCGCCGATCCCTTTTCGCCCTGCATAAACGGCGGGGCAGCGTCGCGAATGGCCTGCCAGTCAATTTTACATTCGCGTTCGCGATGGAGCGACTTAATGACATCAATAAAGGTTTTTTGCTTGTTGACAAGCAAGGCATTTCTTTCTGACTGGTTCAGACGCGGGCGCGAAAGTTGATTTACGATTTCGGCTAACTGAATGTAAGGGGAGGAGGTGTATTTTCTACCGCTCCTTGATTTTGTTTTGTAACTCTCCACATTGAGAGAATAGCCGCCGAGTGTTTCTGTGCTTGCGCTGATATAGTGGCGCAGCCCCTTTTTGCCAAAAAGAGAATCCGCCGTATTCTTTTTTGCGGTAAGTACTGTGGTTTTTTTCATTAAAAGGCCCATACTACAACTTCCTTTCATAGGGCATATATACTCAGTATACTATACAATTTTTGTAATTGCAACCGAATTTGAGAAAAAAAGCACGCAGGCAAAGTTGATAGTAGTAGCACCTTTTTTTGTTATATAATATAAAGCGTCCAATACACGTGGCTTGGAAATTTTGCTTCGGCCGTCAGCTGCGGCCGGGAAAGGAAACAGTATGATTTACGCACTAATCGGATTTATCGGAGTATGTATAGGCGCAGCCTGCGTTTATGTGTTTTCGCCAACGGTGCAAGTTTGTGTGCCCGAAAGAGAGTACACACCGTCGAAGGAGGAACAAGAGGATGCCCGCCTGGCGCAGCAATGGCAAAACCTTTTAAACTTTACGGGCAATGCGGGAGGCGATGAAGATGCATGAAACTGCCGAGCAGATTTACGCGCAGTATAAAAAGGGTGTCAGTTACAAGCAGAGCATCGACTTGTATGAAACCGTAAAGAAAAACCAGAACTTTTATATCGGCAATCAATGGGAGGGCGTCAATGCACCGGAGCTTGACAAACCGGTGTTTAACATCTTAAAGCGTGTGTGCAATATGTTTATTGCCTCCATTGTTTCCGACGACATCGGTGCGAGCATCCGTCCGTACACAAAGGCGCCCGAAGCACAGGTGGCGGCAAGTATTTTGGAAACAGAGCTTGCAAGGGTGTTGGAGTATGCCAAAGTGAAAAGTAAAAATCGAGAAGCAATCAAAAATGCTTGCGTGGACGGCGACAGTTGTTTTTACATCTATTTTGACGACAACGCAAAAACCGGTCAGACTGCAATGGGCATGCCTCAGGTGGATGTCATTGACAACACCAACATTTATTTTTCAAACACCGCTTGCAGTGATGTACAAAAGCAAAACTACATTCTGATTGCACAGCGCTGTCATTTAGAGGATGTGCGCCGTGAGGCACTGGCAAACGGAGTGTCGCAGGAGGAGATAGATGCAATCACTCCCGATGCGGACGAAAATGCACTTACGCGTTTTGAGGAGGAACAAAATGTAACCGTTTTGGTGAAACTCTGGAAGGAAAACGGCACGGTGCATTGCGCCAAGGCAACTGAAAAGGCGTTTGTAAAGTACCCGTTTGATACGCATCTGAGTTTGTATCCGGTTGCGTATATGAGTTGGGAAAAGGTCAAAAACAGTTGTCATGGTCAAGCGGCGGTAACGGAACTTCTGCCCAACCAGATTTTTATCAACAAGTGTTATGCGATGGGGATGGACCATGTTAAGAAGATGGCGTTTCCCAAGCTCATTTATGACGGCAATAAGTTCCCGAACGGTTTTTCCAACCGCATCGGCGAAGCTATCAAAGTCAGCGGCAATGTAAACGATGCCATCACCAACGCCTTCCGTATGCCGGACATGAGCGATCAGGTCATGGAGCTGGTGGAAAAGACAATGGCGTATACCAAGGAGTATATGGGTGCATCGGATGCTGCGCTCGGTACAATGCGACCGGACAATGCCAGTGCCATCATTGCTTTGCAAAAGGCAACAACGGCGCCGCTGGAAATCAACAAACTGTCTTTTTATCAGTTTGTAGAAGACTATATGCGAATTTTGATGGATGTAATTATGACCTGTTACGGCACGCGTTTGGTCGAGTATACCGATGAAAACGCGCAGAGCATAGGCATAAATTTTGATTTTTCTACCCTGCGTGCGCTCACATTTGATTTGGAGGTCAATATCGGCGCAAGTGCGTACTGGTCGGAAATTACCCAAACGCAGACGGCAGACAACCTGTTTGCCAAGGGTGTCATCACAGACCCTGAGGTTTATTTGGAGTCTATTCCGGAAACTTATGTGAAAAACAAACAAAAGATATTAAAGTCCATTCGGGAGACAAAGGCGGCGCAAACCACGCCGCAAATTCCCTTGGAATAAGAAAGGAGACGCGAGAAAATGTTTGAACAAACCAATCAGACAAACGCATCTGAGGAAGTGTTTTGCGCTGATGCTTTTGAAGAAGCCATTGGAATGAGGGCTGAAACGCAAAGTGAAACGGTGCAAGCGGAGCAGGCGGAGGCGCAAACAGCGACTGCGCCGCAGACTTATACGGTCAAGTACAATGGAAAAGAGGTTAATCTTACCTTAGATGAGCTCAAAACCAGAGCGCAAATGGGAATGAATTATGACCATGTAAAGTCGGAAAATGAACGCATAAAGAATTCGCAGCTCTATAAGAGTTTACGAAGCATGGCACAACGGGAGGGTATCAGTATGGAGGCGTGTGCGAGTCGTTTTCTGGAAAAGGAAAATGCAAACCGACTTGCTGACTTGCAGTCGCACGGTATGAATGCGACGGCTGCCAAGCAGTTTCTGGATATGGAAGCGCGCTTGGCACTGGCGGAGGAAAAGGATGCACAAAATGCGCCATACCTTGCTTTTGCCCGTAAATTTCCGCAGATTGCGCCGGATGATATTTCGGCGCAGGTATGGGAGAGGTTTGCACAGACGGGCGATTTGATTGGCGCCTATACCGAGTCGGAAAATGAGCGTTTGCGTGCTCAAATCAGTGCCATGGAGCAAAACGACAAAAATGCAAAGGCGCATATCGGCTCGTTGGCAAATACGGGAGCGAGTGCACACACAGACCCGTTTTTAGAGGGATTGTTAGGCTGATACAGCCAAAAAATTTACAAATTAAAGGAGATTAAAAAATTATGGCAATCAATTTAGCAACAAAATACGCAGAAAACATTGCAAATATGTATACTTTAGGTTCTTTGGTAGCGGACAAGGCATCCAATGAATGGGATTTCTCCGGTGTAAAGTCTGTTAAGATTTACACACCGCAGACCGTAGAACCGGTAGATTATCAGAGAAACGGCACCAGCCGTTACGGCACGCCGGCAGAGATGGCGGATGTGGTTCAGGAATTGTCCATGAGTCAGGACAAGAGTTTTTCGCTCATCATTGACAAGGGCAACAACAACGAGCAGGCGATGACCAAAAACGCAGGCAAGATGCTTAAATTGCAGACCAACGAACGCATGGTGCCGCTGGTAGACAAATATGCACTTGCACAGTTTGTAAAATTTGCAGGTACGGTAAAGGGCATTACCAAGCCGACCAAGACAAGTATTATTTCCGCAATTTCCGATGCGGCGCAGGCGCTCGATGATGCGCGCGTACCGCAAAGCGACAGATATTTGTACCTGTCCGGTGAGATGTATTCTCTTGTGCGTACCTCCGCTGAGTTCCTCGGCTTGGAAACACTTGGAGAAAAGGCACTTGCCAAGGGTATTGTCGGTGAAATTTTCGGCGCAAAGATTGTAAAGGTGCCGACCGATTATCTGCCGAAGAATACATTTTTTGTACTCACACATAAAAATGCGGTGCTTGTACCATATAAGATTCGCGATGCAAAACTGCATCAGGACCCGCCGGGTATTTCCGGTGCGCTTTTGGAAGGCAGAAGCAACTTTGATGCTTTTGTCGTAGGTGCACGCTCGGGCGGCGTATATGCAGCAGTGCTGGAGGGCGAAGTAACCGCAACGCCGGTGGTGGAAATTTCTGGCGGTAATGTTACAATCACTTGTGCAAGCGGGGATGCCGATATTTACTACACCACAGATGGAACAGACCCGAGATATTCGGATACTGCCGTAAAGTATGGCGGCGATTTCGCGCTGTCTGACGGTGAAACGGTAAGGGCGTATGCAACAAAGGCGGATGGCTTTACATCTGCGGTTGCACAGGCTTAAGTTACAATTATCTGCCGCAGGCCAAACGGCTTGCGGCAGTTTTTGGAGGTGAATGAAGTGACTGTATTGGAACTATACAACACGGCGTTGGCGCTTTTAAACGAAACGGATACGGATGCCAAGGATTATCCGCGCCTTAAAATGCCGTATATCAACTTGGTCTTGGCACAAAACTTCACCACGGAAAACTGGATTCGCCGCTCTAAAAATCAAACGCTGCTCGAACATATCCCGTTGATATCTTCGGATGCGGAGGTGTTGCCTTATGATGAGGATTTTGTGCGCGAATGTCTGCCGTATGCGTTGGCGGCGATGTTTGCCGTAGATGAGGACCGTGATTTAGCGAATGTGTATAGCAATATACACATGCAAAATGCCGAAAAGTATCTCAAGGTATTTTCAGATGCGATTTATGATATGTACGGGGAGGGATGACGGATATGATGCGATTTAAAAGTGCCAGAAAATTGCACACAAAAGAGGTAACGCGATTTTCGGGTGCCGATTTTTCTGTTCCCGAATCCGAGCTTGCTCTGCACGCGGCAGCAGATATGGCAAATGTTTATGTCGATGACCTCGGACGCATTTGCAAGCGCACGGGCTACAAAAAACTTTTGCAGGCAGAAGGCAGAGTCAACGGCTTGTTCCGCTTTGAATACCGTCAGGAAAATGAGGCGAAAACGCAATATTTTATCCATATTGGCACAAAACTTTATATGTGCGATTTAACGAGGGAAGGTATTTCTTTGGGGGAGTGTCTTAGTGAAGAGCTTAAAGATACAAAAAGCCGAAGTTTTGCATTCGGTGGTGCGCTCTACATTTTAGGCGCGGGATTTTACAAAATCATGTGGGATACGGCTTTCGGGATGTTTGTTTGCGGCCTTTTGAGCAAAGCGGAAACCGATACGGAAAACATTTCAAAGGTCATATCCGGACAGGATGCGAGCAAAGTGCCGTTTTCCGGTGTTAAAAGCAAGGTGATGTATGCACAAAGTTGTTTTAAAGAAATTGACTATCTTCACAAGATATACGATTTTACTTATCCCTTAAAACTGTATGTTGCACCGCCGCAGCTTGCACAGAAGATACGCATAGAATCGGTGCGCTATGAAAGGTCGGACGGTTCAGTTGTCCCCATTCAACCGATGCACTACACCGCATCCGTGGATAAAAAAGGATTGTATGTGTCTATCGAACGCAAAACATTGAATATACCGGACAGACTTGACTGCAAACCGAGCGTACTGTTTTCTTATAACAATTTCGTTTATGCACCGACCAATGTGATTTCGAGAAGACCGACAATCTTAAAAAGTTTTTATGATGTTACGGTTTCGGGAGAGAGTTTTTATGACGGCGACTTTTTGGAAGGTTACAACCTGTGTGCACCATTGCGCGCGGTGGAGTTTGATGTGACGAAAGCAAATCGTGCAGGTGGAAACGGACTTCGCTTTTGCTTAGAGCCGAAAAATACACTGGGCAGGGTTATGCGCGTTTATATCGACGGACAGCTTGTGCAGGATTACGCACACTATGCGGACGGCGGGAATACCCCCATTGTTTGGCCGAATCAGTGTGAGTATGTCGATGTGTTAAACACCGTACTTCCGGTTGAGGATTGCAAGGTGCGCGTAGAGTATGTCAAAACGAAAGCACCTGCTTTAGGTGAAATGACTTATGCAATGGATGACTGTAAGGTGTTTGGGATATTTGGCGGCAAAAATGACACGCGTGTGTTTTTAAGCGGTAATCCGGATTTTCCGGGTTACGATTTTGCAAGCGGACTCTACGATGCAAGTTATTTTCCGGATACGGGTTATACGGTGGTCGGCTCGGACCGCTCGGAGATTGTGGGGTATCATAAAATCAGCGGTTATCAGGTGATTTTAAAGGACGGTAAAAACTTTGATTCCACGCAGTATCTGCGCTCGTTTCAACTTTCTGAGGACGGCAAAATTGTTTTTAGTATACATCAGGGTGCACAGGGTGTTGCGGCGCAAGGAGCATCCACCTTTAAAACTTGCCGAGACCGCATGTTGTTTGCAGGCAAGGACGGCGTGTATGAAATACAGGGAACGGATGTGGAAGCGCAGACAAACTTGAAGTATTTGTCCAATCCCGTTCGTGCGCGTATTGCAAAACAACCGCTTGAACAGGCGGTGTGCGCGGTGTTGGATAATCGATATTACCTGTCGATAGGATCGCAGATATATATTCTGGATTTGCAAAATAGTCTGCAATGGTACTATTACACGGACTTGCCACAGATATGCTGTTTGTATACCGAGGGAGATACCTTGTATTTTGGCGCAGAAGATGGCGGTGTTTATCGGTTCATGTCGCTCGAAGAGCCGGATGCGTACTATGACAATATTGGCATAGACGGTGACAAAACACAGGCGCGTGCCATTCGTGCATACTGGGATGTTCCGGTAACGACGCTCGGCAGCGGTATGCACACCAAAAACATTGAAGATGTGTGTGTTTACCTTGCGCCGCAATCAGCAAGCAGTCTGAAAATTTATTACACGACAGACAATGGCAAAGATGTACACCGTCACAGCGAAGCTGTAAGCAGATTTGATTTTTCTGCTTTGGATTTTTCTAAATTTTCTTTTATTGCAAGCGACTATCCGGTTTGCATCAACACGAGGGCAAAGGTGAAACATGTGCGCGTATTCGGTGCACGAATGGAAAACGCCGAGCCGGGTGAAGGTATGTGCATTTCGGGGTTGGCGGTGCGCTACATACAAATGAAGTATATCAAGTAAAGGAGTGAAAAGATGTTTACGGAAAATAAAATAACGGAATTTAAACAAGCCATCCGCAAACTTGCCGACCGTCCGCAGATGAGTGCACAGGCGCTCAAAGAATATTTTGACGGCTCGGCAGAGGAACTGCGCGTTGCACTCAATGCGCTCATTGATGCGCTCTCTGGCTTTGCAGCGCACACCATTTCGGATGTGCAATACACCGCCGCAGACGGTAAACTTACCTTTATAACGGCGAGCGGTGAGGAAGTCTGCATTGACTTGCCGCTTGAACTTTTGGTAGAGAGCGGTCACTATGATGCGGCCAAGCAAAACATCGTTTTAGTGCTTGCCAATGGGGATGAACTGAACATACCGGTCGGCGACCTGGTCGGCGCCGCGATTGATACATACCACGCAGACGGACAGACACTTGTGTGCAAAGATAACACCTTTTCTGTCAAAGACGGCGTGTTTGCTACGGCAAAGCAAACAGCGGAAGATATAGCGAGCGCAAAAAACACCGTGCTTGCCGAAAGCAAGGCTTATACAGATGCGCTGAAAGAAAAAACAAAGGCAGATATAGCGAGCACAGAAATCGAATGCAAAGAGTATGCGGCTGTACGGATAATAGAGCTGAGAAAACAAACAGCGGAAAATATAAATAGCTCAGAAAACTACATGATTGGCGTAATCGGCGATCATTCAAGTTTTCTGAGAAATGAAACAACGGCAAAGATTGCTGAGGCGAAGACATCTACCCTTTCTGATGCAAAAGCCTATACGGATGAAATGCTTGCGGATGTAAAAACGAATGGTTTTGAACTCATCGCAAGCGGCAAGATAACAGAAGAGGTTAATTCCATCCTGATTACGAAAGACAATGACGGAAATCCATTTGAGTTGTGCGACATGATTAATATATACACATATAGTCCGCAACATAATGCGGATTCCTATCTTGCATATGATTTCAATGGTGATTTCGTACATAGGACACACGGAAATGTAGTGAATAGTGGTGCGAGAATAAGACAGAATTTTCATGCGGTTTATACGGGCAAATTTTGGGATTGTTGTAGCGCAGTCGGAAACGCCAGAACTGCGACAGTGTATACGAATCTGGCATACGATGGTTATGGAAGCATACTAAGACACGATGCAATTATTAACAAAATTACAATCCGTACTGCCGATATTTATAGCTCTATCACACTTCCAATCGGTTTTACCTACGAAATTTACGGACGGAGGGTGAAGAAATGAGAATTTGCGATAATGGCATTTACAGAGATGCGACAGAACAAGAAATTGCGGAATTGCAATATAAAGCAGAGTTGGAATGTGCAGAAACCGAAATTACTGCCGAAGCGCGCATTGAAGCACTGGAAGCGGCAATTTTAGAGCTTGCGGAGGTGGTATTAAATGGTTAAGTTTTATGTTTTGCAGATAAAACTCGGAAAAATCACCATCGATGCGGTACCGGAAAGGTACCGTGCGGCGGTGGAAAAGGAAGTGGAGAAGGTTAATGGAAATCAATAAAGAGTATCCGTGCCGCGCGGACAATTACAGCAAGCGAACGGGGAAAATCGAGTATATCGTGGTGCACTATGTTGGCGCAACCGGCGCAGCAAAGGACAATGCGATGTACTATAATCGGGAATATGTCGGCAATTCTGCACACTTTTTTGTCGGTCATGCAGCGGAAAACGGCATGGTTTATCAAAGCGTGGACCCCATATACCGTGCGTGGCATTGTGGAAGTGAAAACGGGCGTTACACACATCCGGACTGCAGAAATGACAATTCCATCGGCGTTGAGTTGTGCTGCAAATATGACGCGCAGCGCGGCTGGTATTTTGAAAAAGAAACGATTGCGAGTGCGGCGGTGCTGCTCCGCCATCTCATGCAAGTCTATAATGTTCCTGTCGAAAATGTGCTTCGCCACTATGATGTGACGGGCAAGTCATGTCCGGCACCTATGTTGGAAGAGGCAACATGGCAGCAGTTTAAAAGACAACTCGACATTGTCGAATATACGGAGCCGAATGATATTGTATGGGATTTGCAAAATCGCGGCATCGTTTTGGATGCGAGCGGTCTGTTGTCAGAAATGGAAGCGGACCGAAACGGCAGACTCTACTGGCTTGCAAGAAAGGCACTCCACTACATAAGACAAAAGGAAGGGAGCGGAAATTTATGAGTTATTACTACGATGAAAAAGATATAGCGGCCACCTTGAAGCGTGCGATTGCACAAGGGGCGAGTTATGAGGATGTCGAGCGTCTTTTGAAGGCGCGAAACCGAAAGATTGATGCAGGCGGCGCCGAGATGGCGCAGTATAAAAATGATGAGCTTACGCAGCAGGCCAATGATTATCTTGCAAATCGAAAGACAAAGTCAACGGTAAATCTGGATAGATTCAAGTCTGCGCGTGAGCAGGTCGCCGTGGAAAATCTGCGTGCGGCAGAAGAGCAACATAAGCGCAATTATGAAGGCGGCATTCGCAGTGTGAATGCAGATGCCGAAGACACACAAAGGGCGTTGCTTGGTGCGTACAGACACAGCACGCTTGCCGACGAAGAACTTTTGGCGGCAATCGGTCTGGGAAAAGGCAACGGCATGCCCGCCAGCGGCTACGCGGAAAGCACCAGAATGGAGACATTTTTGGAATATCAAAATGCACTTGCCAATGCCAGAAAACAGACGCAGAAGCAAAAAGATGAACTTTATGCACGCTATCTGGATGCGATGGATCAAAGCCGCAGTGACTATAATAACAAAAAGGATACCATTGAGGCAGATTATGCGAATAAGACGGTGGAACAATTCAATGCGGATCGCACATATCAGCTAAACAAAAGTGCACAGGAGCGCCAGGCAAACCAATGGAATCAGACCTTTGATGCCGAGCGCGCCGACCGTGCAGCTGACGAAGCGAAGGCGGAAAAGGAGGCCGTGTATGCATCAGCTCTGCAGGCATTTAAACAGACGGGCGAAATTACCACGCAGGCACAGGCGGACATTCTAGGATTACCGATCGGCACAAAGACGGTGGAACGCTTAGGCTATGAGGCGGAAAATGCTTTCAGAGAAAAAACTTACAGTCGTGAGGAGGAGTGGCATGCACAGGAAATGGCGCTCAAAAACAGGGAATTGAATATCCGCCAGAGCAGTGCATCTGCGACAAAGAGTTCCAATAAAGAATTTGAAAACGCCTTTGAGTTGTTTAAGGCGGTCGGACAGGTTATTACGCCTCAGATGGAGCAGGCGCTCGGTATTCCGATGGGCACGACATACTGGCAGTATGTTCGCCAGGCGCAGGAAAACAATCGCGCGCAGCAAAGAGCTGATTTTGATATGGGCATCTATTCAAACATTTACGGCTATTAAGTAAAGGAGAAGGGTATGCAACAGTTACAAAGTTTATTTGACGGGTATATTATCAATGTAAGTTTTTTAGGATATGCGCTGTGCATTTTAATTGTTGTCGATTTAATTACGGGCATCGT
Organism: Clostridia bacterium; assembly: GCA_045578865.1. Lineage (GTDB taxonomy): Bacteria > Bacillota > Clostridia > UBA1381 > UMGS1253 > RGIG2041. The sequence goes on from JAZNLB010000023.1 coordinate 16,230, forward strand.
AAAAGGCTACAAAACCGACGGCATCGTCAGTTCCAAACTGCGTGACGGCGGATTTAAAAAATTTGGTGTGTTGATGGTTGTAGCGGTATCGTATGCGCTCGGCGTACTTTTAAACGATGAAAAGCATCTGATAGTACACGGCGTGATGGCATACTATGTTTACACAGAAATTATATCTGTATTTGAAAACATAAATGCACTTGGTATTCCGTTACCGCCACTGCTTAAAAATATTTTGGGCAGAAAATAACTAAAATGCCGTCAATCTGGTGTTCAGGTTGACGGCATTTTTTCGTATTCAACTAAAATAATATCATCACCGACACGCACGATATCTTTCCAGGGGATGATATAGTCGGCGCCTTTGCCGAGCAGACCTAAAAACCTGCCCGGTCCGGGAACGATAATCGCATCAATAAAACCGGCGCTGAAATTGATTTCCACATCGCTGACGAAGCCTAGGCGTTTTCCGTCTGCAATGTTAATGACTTCCTTTTGTCTTAAATCACCGCCGCGCAGCATATTACATAACTCCTTTCGGCGCATCGTCTTGGTTATGTATATGCTTTTTTTCTTCTTTTGATGCTACGCATTTTAAGAGCAATTTTTCAATCCATCCCTTTTTATATTTGAGAGATATGTAACCAACAAGGGAAATGAAAGTCGCACCCAGAGCATCGACAATCAAATCCTTCATTGTATCGGTCAGCGCCGCGTGTCCAGTAAGCGCTATGCCGTTTTCGAGTGCATATTTTTGCATATTGGTCAGCAGGATGCTGTCGGCAAAAAACTCATAAAATTCCCAAATCACACCCAAAGTAACGCCAAAGCAGAAGGTGAAAATCGCCACAAAGACGGGGCTGAGGGTGAGTGGGATTTTTTCGGTATTATTTAAAATGGTAATTATGGAAAAACCGAGCGCGCCGAGCATCATGCCCGAAAATGTGTGCAGTATGGTGTCCCAATGCGGCACGGCATAGTAGAAATTCCGCACTTCGCCCAAAAAGATGGCCGCATACAAAAATAGGGTATAGGCGGTGAGCATATACGGCGGTATTTCTAAATTCCAGCGTTTGCCGATGGCAGACGGTAGAAGCATTGCGATGGCGCCGAGGATACATTGCAGTAAAATCAGCACATAGTCGCTTTTTAAACGCATATGCGGATTTTGTGCGGTTGGGATGCTCGGGGCTATGCAGATTTCCACCGTCACAAAAATGATGGAAATGACTAGGGAAAACAGCACAAAGCCGTTTAACCAGCCGGACAGATTTCTCTTCTTACGCATTATCTTTTTCCCTTCTTTTTGACAAACTTTCTTGTATTGCCCTTCTTCTTTTTTGCAGATTTTACTTTTTTGTTTTTGTCTGCCAATAAAACTTTTGCAAATGGCTTTTTGCTGCGAACGGGCACGGAGACGGGTGCAAAATCAATTTTGCGCTCTTGCTCGGAAACACGGATGAGTTTTACACGCAGCATGTCTCCGAGCGCATAGCAATTTCCCGTGCGCTCGCCGCGCAGACAGTACTGCGCCGGCTCGTAACGATAATAATCGTCTCCGAGTGATGAGAGTGCAATCATGCCGTCGATGGCATCGTTGATTGTAACAAAGATGCCGAAATCCGTAATCGAGGAGATGACGGCCGTAAATTCACAACCGATAAACTGTTTCATAAACAGACACATAAAATACTTGTCTGCCTCACGCTCTGCCTCTACGGCGGCAATTTCCGTTTCACTTGCATTTTCGGCAGTTGGTTTGGACATAGCCAAAAGTTGTGCTTTGTACGCATCGCTCAGTTTGCCGCTTATATGCGCTTTGAGTACACGGTGGATAAATAAGTCAGGATAGCGGCGAATGGGGGAGGTGAAGTGGCAGTAGTGCGTTGCTGCAAGACCGAAGTGCCCCAGATTTTCTTCGCAGTAGCGCGCCTTCATCATGGAACGCAAAAGCACCGTGTATACAAGGGTAGGATTGTCCGTTTCCTGTGCTTGTGCAAGTACGGTACCGAAATCTTGCGGTGTTACTTTGGCCTTCGTTCGCAAAGCGTGTAGCCCTATATAGCCTAAAAAATCATTGAATGCTTCCAGTTTGTCTGCGGACGGGTCTTCGTGTACCCGATAGACAAACGGCAGGTTGTTTTCCACGGCAAATTTTGCTACGGTTTCATTGGCAAGCAACATAAACTCTTCGATAATCTGATTGGAAATGCCGACTTCGTATGCAGCAACGGCGGTCGGAAATCCGTCTTCGCCCAAAGCGATTTTTGGTTCGGGCAAGTTAAAATCAATGCTGCCTCGTTGCTTGCGCTTTTTGTGCAGTATGCGTGCAAGCGCATGCATATCTTTGAGCATCGGCAAGATATCGGCATACTGCGTTTGGACATCGCCGTCGGTTTCTTCTAAAATTGCGGTGACGATACGGTATGTCATGCGGTGTGCAGAGCGGATGATGCCGTTTTCGATTTTATAATCGGTGACATTGCCGGTGTGATTTACATACATGGTGACGGAGAGGGTATAACGGTCCTCGCCTTCGTTTAAACTGCAAATACCGTTGGAGAGTGCTTCGGGCAGCATCGGAAGCACACGGCCGGGATAGTATACACTTGTGCCACGCTTGTAGGCTTCACGGTCGAGCGGACTGCCCTTGGTTACATAGTGCGTAACATCTGCGATATGCACATACAAAATATAGCCGTCATCGGTTTTTTCCACACTTACGGCATCATCGAAGTCTTTGGAGTCCTCTCCGTCAATGGTGATAACGCATTTTTGGCGAAAATCCGTGCGACCTTTGGCGATAATGGGTTCGTTTTGCGCTTTTTCGGCTTGGATAAGCGTATCTGCATCAAATTCGGTGCACAGCCCTGCCTTGTGCGAAATGGCGGCAAGTTCGGCATCGATGCTGCCGGTTTTGCCCAGAATTTCCGTCACGGACCCGGTTGCATATGCGGCGTTTGTGGGATATTTTTCGATTTTTGCAATCACCTTATCACCGGCGCACGCACCGTTTAAATCGTTTACACGCACGGCAAAACCGAGCGTCGAGTTGTCCGGCTCCACATAGACGGCACGCCCGTAGAGTGCGATTGTACCGACCACATGCGTGAGCGCATGGCGCAAAATCTCCGTGATTTCGCCCTCGGCTTTATCGGTTGGCTTTTTCTTTTTTTTGTTTGCGATGTAAAAACGCACGATATCGCCGTCGATAGCACCTTTGGTATAGGCAAGTGGAATAAACACACTTTCTTCGCCGTTTAGCCCATCGACAAAGCCGCCGTTGCGTGTGGCTTTAAATTTTCCGGTGCGCGTTTCGCGCCCGCATAGCTTCATACGCCCTTTTTTGTTTACGACAATCGTATTTTCGGCAATCAGTTTGTCAATAATTGCGTGATAGAGCGGCAAATCTGCGTGCGGAACATCGAGCACAATGGCGAGTTCGTCTGCACGCATAGGGATATAGGCTTCGGTTTTCATAAAACCGACAATTTTTTCTTCAGGGTTCAAAATACTTCCTCCGTTATCTGCTTTATAGTTACAGTATACCACAAAAAAGTTAAAACAGTATTAAATAATTGTAAATTTTAAAAATCTTGGGAAAAAAGCAAAAAAATCTTTTGCATTTTACTATACATAGTGTTATAATAGGGACAGTAAACTACAAGGTGTTGTATTTTTACGCCTTTATTACCATATTTTTGAAATAAGTGCCCGTGGGGAGGGAACTTTTGTGGAAAAACTCGTGATTCGCGGCGGTGCATGCCTGAAGGGGGAAGTGACCATCAGCGGCGCAAAGAATGCGGCTGTGGCAATTATTCCGGCAGCTCTGCTCGTCAACGGTAAGTGCAGGATTGAAAATGTGCCCGAAATTCAGGATGTGCTGATTATCAGGGATATTTTAGATAAACTCGGAGCAAAGGTGTCGTTTGAAGGCGGCGTGTTTGAAGTGGATGCAACCGATTTGGCGTACAGCAGTGCGCCGTATGAGTTGGTGCGTAAGATGCGCGCTTCGTATTATCTTATCGGTGCGATGCTCGGCCGTTTTAATAAAGCAGAGGTTGCGATGCCCGGCGGCTGTGATCTGGGTCCGAGACCGATTGACCAGCATCAGAAAGGGTTTGAAGCGCTTGGCGCGCAGACCAAGGTGGTTGGCGGCGTTATTTATGCCGAAACGGAAAAACTGGTCGGCGGTAATGTGTACTTAGACATTGTCAGCGTTGGAGCAACGATGAATATTATGCTTGCGGCAGTTTTAGCGGAGGGTACGACAACGATTGAAAATGCTGCGCGTGAACCGCACATTGTGGATTTGGCAAACTTTCTGAATGTGATGGGTGCAAACATTAAGGGCGCAGGCACGGATGTGATTAAAATCAAGGGTGTCAAAAGCCTTTCCGGCGGCACATATTCCATTATTCCCGACCAGATTGAGGCAGGTACATTTATGGTGGCTGCGGCGGCGACACGCGGTGATGTGCTGATTAAAAATGTGATTCCGAAGCATTTGGAGTCCATCTCCTCCAAACTGGAGGAAATGGGGGTGACGGTTGAAGAATTTGACGATAGCGTGCGTGTATCCTGCGCTAAAGAAACCAAGTTAAACAAAATCAATGTAAAAACACAACCGTACCCCGGTTTTCCGACGGATATGCAACCCCAGATTGTTACCCTTCTTTTAATGGTAAACGGGACAAGCACCGTTGTGGAAAATGTATGGGAGGGCCGTTTCCGTTATGTAGACGAACTCAAGCGCATGGGCGCGAATGTTCGCGTGGACGGTAATATTGCCGTTATCGAAGGCGTGGAGGAGTTGACGGGTGCGCCGTTGCATGCAACGGATTTGCGCGCAGGTGCGGCGATGGTCATTGCGGGTTTGATGGCCAAGGGCAATACAGAACTTTATGAACTTCGCCACATTGACCGAGGTTATGAAAATTTAGAGGCGAAATTTACGGCGCTCGGCGCAGATATTCGCCGTGTAATAGAAGTTGAGTAAGACAAAAAGCGAGTGAGATACTCGCTTTTGTTTTGGGAGAAATTATGGTTCGGTTTTATTCTTTATCGAGCGGCAGCCGTGGCAATGCTATGCTCGTTTCGAGCAAAAAAACGAATATTTTAATTGATTGTGGCCTGAGCGGAAAAAAACTCGGGCAGGCGCTTGGACTTTTGGATATGTCGGTGCAAGACCTGGATGCGATTTTGGTGACGCATGAGCACAGCGACCATATATGCGGTGTCGGTGTAGCGGCGCGCATGGCAGATGCGGCGGTGTATGCCAATGGTCCGACCTGGGAGGCTATGGAGCAAAGCATAGGTGCAATCAAAGAAAATCACATGCTGGTTTTTGATACGGGAAGACCGTTTGAAGTCGGGGATATCGGGGTGTGCAGTTTTGCTACGCCGCACGATGCGGCATCTTCGGTGGGATACACTTTTGAGGTGGGCAACAAGAAAGTTGCGATTGCTACGGATATGGGGCATGTTACAGAGACGGCGCGTGCGGCGCTTTTGGGCTGTGATGCGGTGATGCTCGAATCCAATCACGATTTGCGAATGCTCAAAAACGGTGCGTATCCGCCGCATCTTAAACAGAGAATTTTAAGCGGTGTCGGGCATTTGTCCAATCCGGACTGCGCCAAGTTTGCGGTTGAACTGGTGCAAAACGGAACAACGGCATTGACACTGGCGCATTTGAGCGAGGACAATAATTTGCCCGAGCTTGCCTATAAAGAAACTTTTTTAGCGTTGCAAAACACAGGTATAAATCCCGAAACGGATGTGCAGTTGTCCGTGGCAAAAATGATGTGTTTAAAGCAGATTGTATGAGGTGTAGCATGCATATTAAAATTATTGCCGTCGGCAAATTAAAAGAAAAATACTTAGCCGATGCGGTTTCGGAGTACGAAAAGCGGCTGTCCCGTTTTGCAAAACTTGAAATCGTGCAGCTGCCGGATGTAAAAATTCCAGATAGGGCAACGGCAGCGGAGGAAGCCGCAGTGCTTAAAGCCGAAGGGGACAAAATTTTAGAAAAAATCCCGCAAGGCGCTTATGTGTATGCGCTGTGCGTAGAGGGAAAACAGCAGTCGTCTGAGGCTTTTGCGGCAGGTTTGGATGCACTGGCGCTTTCGGGCAAAAGCGATGTGTGCTTTATCATCGGTGGCTCGCTCGGGCTTGATATGCGTGTAAAACAAAGCGCAGATATGCGCCTGAGTTTTTCTATGATGACTTTGCCGCACATGCTTATGCGCGTTGTGCTTTTAGAGCAGATTTATCGTGCGTTTAAAATCAACAACAATGAAAGTTATCATAAATAAGAAAGACAATGCCAAATGCAGATTTTGCCTTGTATGGCGGACGGTGCGCGTTTAAGGTGCAGAAGATGGCATATATAAACTTTTTGCGCCGATAACGGGTTTAAGGCTTTTGAGACTTGTAAAAACCTTTAAAATAAATGAATTTTGTTATTGACTTTTTGATTTTTTCTTGGTATAATATCGTGTGTTGCGGTGTTGTAGATTTTATAAATTTACATAAATACCGTAAGCCGTTGTTTTGGAGGCGCAGATGGCACAGTTGGATGTAACGAAAATTTTAAGAAGTTACGGTGCGAAACTTGCGTTTGAAGAAAAGGTGCTTTTAGCGCCGATGCGTATGCTCGGTGAGGAGATTGAATTTCCCGAAGCCTTTGCGGTGCAGGGCAGTATTTTCAATCAGGGCGAGCATTTTCTTTTAACTGCACAGATACAGGGGCGCATCTTTGCGAAGTGTTCGCTTTGTGGCGAAGCGGTTGTTATGCCGATGGAATTGTGCATCGAAGAAGAGCTCATACATCATCCGAACCGACGAATGAAAAACGGATCTGATAAATCCGAAGCCGATTTTATGTACGAGGCAGAGCGTGACGGGGCGTTTGTTTTTACAACGCATATGCTCGACCTTGAAAAAATCGTAGCCGATAATGTGTTTTTAAATCTGCCGTCGCAGTTTTTCTGCAAAGCGGATTGTAAAGGTTTGTGCCCGATATGCGGCAAAAACCTTAATAAAGAAGAATGTAAATGTAGTAATTCATTACTATAAGACCATTGCTCTATTTTATTTAGGAGGTGTGTACTGTGGCAGTACCGAAGGGGAAAGTATCCAAAGCAAGGCGTGATAAGAGACGCGCAAACTGGAAGCTTGAAGCTCCGAATCTTGTAAAGTGCCCGAATTGTCAGGAACTTAAGATGCCGCACAGAGTATGCGGTAACTGTGGCCATTACAACGGCAAGGAAGTTATCAAGATGGCGTAATTGCGTCTGTTTAATCACATTGCGGATTAAAAGGAATATATGCGGCGGGGATTAGTCCCCAGCCGCTTTTTCCTTTTTTGGAGAAAGGTTAATTTTGTGTAATACTTCGTTGAAGGCATGAGCCCGTACAAAGAGTACTGTGTTCATGCCTTCGCCTCGTCTTACGCAAAATTTCCGCTTTCTCCGGATGGATATGCCACCGCAGCCGCCTCGCACTTCATCCGAATTTGCTCTTTTTAGTTTGTGGGATTTTTGTCACACAACAAAATTTCCATTTTTTCCGAAGCAGAAGCTTCATTGTGCTCGCGGAGAATTTCTTTTGGTGTATTTGCATTGCTCTCTGAGAGCGTAATGAGCATATAACACGAAGAACACATTATGCTTAATCCCACGACCAAGAGGACAGAGCCGAAGCCGAAAGACACGGCATCGGTTAATATTCTGATGTTATTTGCTGCTTGTGCGGTTGCATTTTGGATGTCTGTATAGGCATCGCTGCCGTATGTTATGTAGTTTATCCAAGCAGGCAATGAAAGGTTAAAGACGAACATGGATAGGATGACAGACAAGATGCCGGTTGTAAGCAGTAAAAACATAACAACTTTCTTTGTAAACATTGTTTTTCCTCCGAAATAAAAAAGTGTGTGCAACCGAAGTTACACACACCGAAAAATGCGAGACTTCGTTTTGCACCACACAAAAACTCTTTTACAACATTCATCAGGGGAACGCGAAAAGTGAAGCTCGCACTTTTACCGAGAAAAGTGCGCCCTCTGACTAATGTTTATATTGAGTTTTTGTGTGGTATACACATTGTAGCACAAATTGATTTGCAAGTAAAGATGAAAACGAAAATATCTTTACAGAATTGTTATTGTGCAGAGGTCGCACCTTGTCACTTATTCTGCACAAACTTTCATAAAAAATTCACATACGCCTACTTGCGAGAGGGTGTTGTTTGTGATATACTGAAATTGACCTAAAATTGTAATGAATGAAAGGTAGAAAATTATGACAAAAAATAAACATATGACCAGTATCGGCGGACAAGCGGTACTGGAGGGCGTCATGATGCGTGGTCCGGCGAAAACGGCGGTAGCCATTCGAAAAGCGGACGGCGAAATCGTACTCGATGTCAAGGAAAACAAGTCATTTATGGCAAAGTACAAACTCAATAAAATCCCGATTTTACGAGGATTTTTGTCCTTTTTTGTCAGTATGTATATCGGCGTAAAGTACACGATGTATTCGGCGGAATTTGTAGAAGTGGAAGAAGAGGAAACCGAGTCGAAATTCGACAAGTTTTTGGAAAAAGTGTTTGGCGATAAGATGATGGATGTCATCATGTGGGTGGCGGTTATACTTGCGCTTGCGCTGGGAGTAGGCTTGTTTATGCTTTTGCCGACCATGCTTGCAGGTGGCATAAAAGCACTTTTGACCAATCCGGCTTTGCCACAGAGTATCGTCTTAGCATTTTCTAGCACCGTTGTGCTTAATCTTATTGAGTCGGTAACCCGCATTGTGATTTTCCTTTTGTATATGTATGCAGTTTCGTATATGAAGGATATGAAGCGTGTGTTTGCCTATCACGGTGCCGAGCATAAATCTATTGCTTGTTACGAGGCGGGTGAGGAGTTGACGGTGGAAAATGTGCGAAGGCACTCCCGTTTGCATCCCAGATGCGGCACGAGTTTTCTGCTCATTGTTATGGTAGTCAGCATTTTGTTTTTCTCGTTTTTGTCGTGGGACAATGCGCTCATGCGCCTTGTGGTGCGGTTGGCGCTTTTGCCGGTGGTTGCAGGCGTTTCTTACGAGGTAATTAAATTTGCCGGCCGCAGTAAAGGCTGCGTGGCACGCTTTTTGACCAAGCCGGGTCTGGCACTGCAAAAACTGACGACCAACGAACCGGACGACGAACAAATTGAGATTGCAATTACGGCGTTAAAAGCGGTGTTGCCGACGGACGGAGAGGACGATAAATGGTAATTGAGCAGGCAATTTTAGATGCAACACAAAGGCTCAAGGCGGCAGAGATTGAAAATCCGAGACTTGAGGCAAATGTGCTGCTGCAGGCGGTTTTGCATACAGACCGTATTCGGATTTTGCGTATGCAAAATCAAGAGCTGGATGCTAAAACTCAAATGCAGTATATTGATTTTGTCTCTCGCCGTATCGCCGGTGAACCAACGGCATATATTCTGGGGATAAAAGAATTTATGTCTTTGGAATTTGCGGTTTCTCCGGCGGTTTTAATTCCCAGACCGGACACGGAAATTTTATGCGAAGCAGTTTTGGAGCGGGCGAAGGTGTATAATCATCCCCAAATTTTGGATTTATGTTGCGGCAGCGGCTGCATCGGCATCAGTCTTGCACATTTTATGCCGCAATCGCGTGTAACGCTGATAGACAAATCCGAGGCGGCAGTAGCGGTGGCAAAGCAAAATGCCGCAACGCTTGCGCCGGACAATACCTCGGTGCAGACAGGGGATGCGTTTGCATTGGAAGGCGTATATGATATTATCGTATCCAATCCGCCCTATATTGAAACAAACCAAATGGCAACCCTGCAACCCGAGGTGCGTATGCACGAGCCGCATATGGCGCTTGATGGCGGTGAAGACGGCCTTGTGTTCTATCTGCATTTTGCGCGCAAATTTCGCCAAAGTTTAAAAGCGGGTGGTTTTTTGGCACTCGAAGTCGGGCACACGCAGGCGCAGACGGTGCGGGACTTGCTTGTGGAAAACGGATGGAAAAGCTGCGAAATTATCAAGGATTTAGCAGGTATAGAGCGTGTAGTTCTTGGTTACAAATAATCGGTTTATGCATATACTGTATAAACCGATTTTTTTGTTTGGAGGTGCATTGTATGCGTCTGGGGCGCAGACCATCCGTGCGAATCCGTGTTTTTCCCGCGCACACAAGGCAGAAGTTTTCTTATATGCATACGCTTTTGCTTTTGTTTGTGCTTATTTTGATTTTGAGCATTACAACGACTGTGGTATGGCGCCGTGCAGAGGATGTGATGCAATCGGAGGCGGAACGCCAGGCGAGAAATCTGGCAACGCGGCTAATTCACGAGGCGGTGGATGTGCAAATTTTAAAATACAACTATGCCTATTGTGATTTTGTAACGGTGCAGACCGATGATGCGGGGCGCGTGCAGTCGCTTGCCGTCAATCCGGTAACGGTCAATCGCTTAAAAGCAGAGGTCGCCTTGGAGGTGGAAAAGCGCGTGAATCAGGTGCGGAAAATGACCATACAAATACCGATTGCTTCTTTGATAAGCGACAACAATGCGATTGGCTTCGGCCCTGAACTTACGGTGTATATTGAGCAGGACGGGTACTGCATTGTCGATTTTGAAAACACATTTCTTGCCGAGGGCATCAATCAGACAAAACACCAGATTGATATTGTGGTAAAAGCCAATTTTGCTTTAGCAAATTCTTTTGTCGGAAAGGGCATGGAAGTGCAGACACGAATCCCCGTTGCACAGACGGTTATTGTCGGCAATGTTCCGGAAAGTTATTTTGAAATTCAGAGGTAAAAGTTTATAAAAATAGTAGAAAATAGTTTTGAGTTGTGGTATAATTGACACATACAGAATTTTATTTCATAAAATTCTCAAGAGCTAACGCTCTTTTGTGCTCATTCGAGCACTGTGTCAATGGACGGCGTCGCAAAAATCTCCTTGCGAGCAAAGATTTTTGCTCCTGGTAAAATGATTTCGCGGCAGCTGAATTGAGGACGAATTTTATAAGGTAACATTTAATTGGGAAAAGGTATACAAAAAGCATTTTGAAATTTTAGAAACGGAAAAGATTATCGGATATGGAACATGCAAAAATTTACACAGTAGCACCGGGCAGCATCGCCGAGGAAATCGGACTTGAGCGTGGGGACTGTATTTTAAAAATCAATGGCACCAAGATTTTAGATGTGCTCGATTATATGTTTTTGAGCGCGGATGAGGCGCTGGAAATCGAGGTATTAAAAGCGGATGGACGAGCGGAGATTATTGAGGTGGAAACTGATTATGACGAACTCGGCATTGTCTTTGAAAATTCGCTTATGGACACGCCGAAAAGTTGCCATAATAAGTGCATATTCTGTTTTATCGACCAGTTGCCGAAGGGCATGCGCGAGACAGTGTATTTTAAAGATGATGATGCACGCTTGTCCTTTTTGCAAGGCAACTATATCACGCTGACCAATCTTTCTGATAAGGATGTGGAGCGCATTATACGCATGCGTATTTCTCCGGTCAATGTATCCGTGCACGCGACGGAGCCGCAGCTTCGCGCAATGATGCTTCATAACCGCTTTGCCGGCAATGTGTATAAAATAATGCAGAAACTGGCGGCACATCAGATTATGATGAACTGTCAGATTGTGCTTTGTCCCGACATAAATGACGGGGTGCATCTGGACAAAACGCTTACGGAACTTGCGGCGCTTTCGCCGTATGTCAACAGTATATCCGTCGTTCCGGTGGGATTGACAAGATACAGAGAGGGACTTTATCCGCTAAAACCGTTTGATAGTGCGCGCAGTGTGCAAGTGATAGAGCAGGTGGAAGCATATCAGCGTGTGTTTTTAGAAAAGTACGGCAAACGCATTGTCTTTTTATCGGATGAGTTTTATTTGATGGCGGACAAGCCGTTACCGCCGGCATCGGAGTACGAGGAGTTTTACCAAATTGAAAACGGCGTCGGTCTGATTTCCTCGATGAAAGAGGAATTTTATGAGGCGCTGGATGCTGTAAAGGTCGATAAATTAAACCGCACTGTCAGCATCGCTACGGGCGAGGCGGCAGCAGATTTTATATGCGAACTTGCCGATGCGCTGATGGCGCGCGTGCAGGGATTAAATGTTCAGGTATTTCCGATTCGCAACGACTTTTTTGGCGGTGGCGTCAATGTCAGCGGACTGGTGGTTGCAGGGGATATTCAGGCGCAACTGCAAGGCAAAAAGTTGGGCAAACGCCTGTTTATTCCGTCGTCCATGCTCCGTGCGGATGATGATGTATTTTTGGATGATGTTTCGCTTGGGAAACTTTCCGATGCGCTCAGTGTGCCGGTATGTCCCATAGACAATGACGGCGTACAGTTTATAGAAAAGATATTGGGATTGGAGGAATCGCTTTGAAACCGACCATAGCCATTGTGGGCAGACCGAATGTCGGCAAGTCCACATTGTTTAATAAAATATTCGGTTCTCGTGTCAGCATTGTAGATGATACGCCCGGCGTAACGCGTGACCGTATTTTTGCTGAGTGTGAATGGCTCGGCAAGGCTTTTACCCTCATTGATACGGGGGGTATCGAGCCGAAAGCGGACGATACGATTTTAAAGCAGATGCGCTTGCAGGCTGAACTCGCCATTGATATGGCGCATGTGGTCATTTTTATGGTGAATGTGCGTGACGGTCTTACCGCCGCAGATGCCGATGTTGCTGCCATGCTGCAAAAGTCGAAAAAACCGGTTATCCTTGCGGTAAATAAAGTAGACAATGCCGGTGCGCCGCCGATGGATTTTTATGAGTTTTACAACCTCGGTCTCGGCGACCCGATTGCCATTTCCTCTACGCACGGACTTGGCGTGGGCGATCTTTTGGATGCCGCATTTGAGCACATAGATGCCGAAGCGCTCGCCGAGGAGGATGAAGATGTATTAAAAGTTGCGGTGGTGGGCAAGCCGAACGCCGGCAAGTCGTCGCTGATTAACCGCATTTTAGGCGAAGAGCGTGTGATTGTCAGCGATATTGCCGGTACAACGCGCGATGCCATTGATACCTATTTTGAAAAAGACGGTAAAAAATATATGTTTATCGACACGGCGGGAATTCGTAGAAAAGCGCGTGTGGATGAGCAGATTGAAAAATACAGTGTTGTGCGTGCTTATGCGGCGATTGAGCGCAGCGATGTGTGCATCATTATGATTGACGGTGCAGAGGGCATCACGGAGCAGGATTCCAAGATTGCCGGTTTTGTACATGAGAGCGGTAAGGCGAGTGTGGTTATCGTTAATAAGTGGGATTTGGTGGAGAAAGAAACAAACACCATGCATCACTATAAGCAGGATATAATGGACACGCTTGCATTTATGCAGTATGCCCCGATTCATTTTATGTCGGCAAAAACAGGTTCGCGCGTGGATAAGATGTATGAAATCATTGATGCGGTGGCCCAGCAAAATGCGCGCCGTATCCCGACGGGCATGCTCAATGATGTCATTGCAGAGGCAACAGCAAAGGTACAGCCGCCCTCCGACAAGGGTAAGCGACTCAAGATTTACTATGCAACCCAGCCGTCCACAAAACCGCCGACATTCGTTATTTTTGTAAATGATAAGGAATTGTTCCATTTTTCGTATTTGCGCTATATTGAAAATCAACTCAGAGCAGCGTTTGGCTTCGAGGGAACGCCGATTCGGTTTATCATCCGTGAGAGAAGTGAAAAAGCAAAATAATGACTTGCAGGAGATGAGGAGAAAATGCTGAATGTTTTTTTGACAGTGGGATTGCTTGTTGCACTCGTTGCCGCCTATTTGCTTGGCAGTTTAAATGCCTCCATTATTATTTCGAATTTAAAAGGCTCGGACATCCGTAAGCATGGCAGCGGCAATGCCGGTGCAACCAATATGCTTCGCACCTACGGCAAAAAACTTGCCGTTGCAGCGCTTTTGTTTGATGCTTTCAAGGGTGTTTTGGCGGTATTGGTTGCAAACTTAATATTGGCTTATGCCGGTTTTGGCGCTGATACTATGTATTATCATGCGATGCGTTGTGTGTCAGGTTTGTTTGTTGTGGTCGGTCATAATTTCCCTGTGTTTTTTAAGTTTAAAGGCGGCAAGGGTATCGCAACTTCTGCCGCAGTCATTTTTATGCTTGATTGGCGTGTTGGACTGATTGTGTTATTTGCCGCACTTGCCACGATGGCAATCAGCAAATATGTTTCGCTCGGCTCAGTTGTCGGTGCATTTACATTCCCGATATTCATTGCCGTTTTTACATTTTTAGTTGACAAGGACAACAACTGGCTGGTGTTTGGAACTTCTGTGATTATGTGTGCGCTTGCAGTTTGGCGCCATCGCGCGAATCTGGTGCGCCTTGCAAAAGGTACGGAATCCAAACTTGGCAAAAAGAAGGAGGCGTAACTCGATGAAAGTAGCGGTAATTGGTTCAGGTAGTTGGGGAAGTGCAATTACGAGTCTGCTCGCATCAAAGGGATTTGATGTATGGCTCTGGTCATGGAAAGAAGAAGAAACAGAGCGTTTGAAGAAAGACAAGGAAAATAAAGAGTTTTTGCCGGGCGTTAAGCTCGATAAAAATGTTACCTTCTCGCATAGTGCAAAGGACTGCGTGAAAAACGCAGATTTGATTGTAACGGCAGCACCCTCACATGCGATGCGTAGTACTGCAAAAATCATTGCGCCGTATGTACAGGAAGGGCAGAGAATTGTCAATATTTCCAAAGGCTTAGAGGAGGGGACACATCTGCGCCTTTCGCAGGTAATCGCATCGGAAATTCCGCAGGCAAAAATTGCAGTAATGAGTGGCCCGTCCCATGCAGAAGAAGTGGGCAGGGGTCTTGAAACCTTAAATGTAGTGGCATCCGAAGATCTACAAACGGCGCAGTTTATTCAAGATACCTTTATGGTGCCGTATTTTCGTGTATATACAAGCGAAGATGTAGCCGGCGTAGAGCTTGGCGGCGCGCTAAAAAATGTTATAGCGCTTGCAGCAGGCGTTGCAGTAGGGCTTGGATGTGGTGATAATGCACTTGCGGCATTGATGACAAGAGGTATTGCAGAAATTGCCCGTCTGGGCATTGCGCTTGGCGCGCAACGAGACACCTTTGCAGGTCTTGCCGGCATCGGTGATTTGATGGTGACTTGCATGAGCCGTCATAGTCGTAATCGTACCTGCGGTGTTCTGCTCGGTGAGGGCATGAGCTTGGAGGCTGCAAAAGAAAAGGTACACATGGTTGTTGAAGGCGTCGGTGCTTGTTATGTTGCCTATGATTTGGCAAAGCAAATGGGCGTAGATATGCCGATTGTAAACTGTATGTATAGAATCCTAAAAGGGACGCTTTCTGCAAAGGATGCGGCGGCGGAACTTATGGGGCGCGAAAAACGCGCTGAGTAGTTCAAAAAGGTAAATTTTGTGTAATACTTTGTTGCAGGCCTGAGCCCGTACAAGCGTACTGTGCTCAGGCCTGCGTCGCGTCTTACAGCAAAATTTCCTCTTTTTGTGGTGGTTTTGTAAGAGTGGATGTTACCCGTAAAGCTTACTGTGTCAGCCTTTTTGCCTTGTACTGCATCCGATTTTCCTCTTTTTGTCGGCGAAAATGGTGAAGTGAAGACGGTATATAATTGGATAATATAATCTGATTTGATGCAGGGGATTCTTAAGGGGACGGCAAGTCCCCTTACGCCGTTTTAAGGGGGTTATAGGGGAGAATCGGAACGCTCCTATGTTTTGCTACTTTTGCATTCAAAAGCAGGCCCGTCCGCCAGGACAATAACAATCCCTTCGTCACAGCGGATACCGTAACACCTCCCTTTACACAAGGGAGGCGGATGCAGGTGAGATCACATATAAATCAAAACACAAAAAAACACCGTATGCGATTGCATACGGTGTTTTTGAAGTTGTGAAACTGAAATTACTTCAATTCTACCTTTGCGCCAACTTCTTCAAGCTTAGTCTTGATTTCTTCAGCAGCAGCTTTTTCTACGCCTTCCTTGATGGTCTTCGGAGCACCGTCAACGAGGTCCTTAGCTTCCTTCAGACCGAGACCGGTGATTTCACGAACAACCTTGATAACCTTAACCTTTTCAGCGCCAGCTTCAGCGAGAACAACTTCGAAATCGGTCTTCTCAGCAGCAGCTTCTGCCGGAGCAGCACCGCCAGCAACCATAACCGGAGCAGCAGCGGATACGCCAAACTCTTCTTCGAGAGCCTTTACCAGGTCATTTACTTCTAAAAGTGTAAGGGTTTTGATTTCTTCAACTAACTTCATTACATCAGCCATTTTAATAATCCTCCATAATTCTAAATACTTTCAGTTTACTGAAATTTTTTTCTTTGTTTTGAAACTACGCTGCATTACTCAGCGGCAGCTTCGTCCTTGTTTGCAACTGCATCGAGTGTTCTAACAAGCTTGCTGATAGGTGCTTGCAAGCTGCCGAGCATTTTTGCGATAAGAACTTCCTTGGACGGAATGCTAGCGTACATTTCAACTTCGCTAACGGAAAGAACCTTACCATCCATGAAACCTGCTTTAATGCTGACAACTTCATGATCCTTTGCAAACTTGGAAAGAACTCTTGCCGGAGCAACTGCATCGTCTGTGGAAACTGCGAGAGCGGTCGGACCGTTTAAGATCGGATCGAGTTCGCTGAGACCAACTTCATTTGCGGCAAATCTTGTCAGAGTGTTTTTAACAACCTGATAGGAAACGCCTGCTGCTCTTAATTCGTTACGGAGCTGAGTATCTTCTTCAACGGTAAGACCACGGTAGTCGAATAAAACACCGGCTTGCGCGTTTTTCAAAGTTTCAACGAGCTCTGCAACAACTGCTTTCTTTTGTTCTAAAGCCTTTGCGCTTGGCATAAAGTTTCACCTCCTGATCATTTTACCATTCACTAAAAAACGGCTCTCCAAAGACAGGAGAGCCGAATTCAACATCGGATATAAAATCAACGCTCACCTCGGCAGGAAAGAAAACTTATTACGCACGAATGTGCACCTGCTGTCTTCGGAAGAAACTATTTAGTTTTAAGTACTAAATAAGTATAGCACACAAAAGCGTGCTTGTCAACCCTAATTTAGAAAAATTAGATTTCTGCCTTAGACGGGTTGATTTTAATACCAGGGCCCATTGTGGACGCAACAGCAACACTTTTAAGGTACTGACCTTTTGCAGCCGCCGGCTTAGCCTTGATGATAGCGCTCATGAGGCTTGCATAGTTCTCAGTGAGCTTTTCTACACCAAAGGAAGCCTTACCAATCGGGCAGTGGATGATGTTTGTCTTGTCGAGTCTGTACTCGATTTTACCGGACTTGATTTCGGATACTGCCTTGGTTACATCCGGTGTAACAGTACCGGCCTTCGGGCTCGGCATGAGACCCTTCGGACCGAGAACCTTACCGAGACGACCAACAACGCCCATCATATCCGGGGTTGCAACAACTACATCGAACTCGAACCAGTTGTCGTTTTGAATTTTCGGGATGAGCTCCTCGCCGCCAACGAAATCAGCGCCTGCAGCTTCTGCTTCAGCAACCTTATCGCCTTTTGCGAATACGAGAACGCGAGCAACCTTACCGGTACCGTGCGGCAGAACAACTGCGCCACGAACCTGCTGGTCTGCGTGTCTGGAGTCAACACCGAGTTTAATATGAAGCTCTACAGTTTCGTCAAACTTTGCTTTGGAGGTCTTTACAGCCAAATCCAAAGCTTCTGCAGGCTCATATAATTTAGACTTGTCGAACAGCTTTACACTGTCAGAGTAGTTTTTACCTCTAAACATATTAACCTTTCCTCCTTATGTGGTTAAAACGAAATATACTCAAAATTTATATTTCTCCCACGAATTTGCGATTTGTCTTACACAAATCAGTCTTCTACCACGATACCCATGCTTCGTGCAGTACCTGCAATCATACTCATAGCAGCTTCCACACTTGCAGCATTCAGGTCCGGCATCTTCTGTTCTGCGATTTGTTTTAAAGCATCCTTGGAAATCGTAGCTACCTTTGTCTTGTTCGGAACACCGGAGCCGGATTCGATTTTGCATGCCTTCTTAAGCAGAACTGCAGCCGGCGGAGTCTTTGTGATAAACGAGAAGGAACGGTCTGCGTATACGGTAATAACTACCGGAATAATCAAACCTGCGTCCTTTGCAGTCTTTTCGTTAAACTCCTTACAGAATTGCATGATGTTTACACCGTGCTGACCGAGAGCCGGACCAACCGGGGGAGCCGGAGTGGCTTTACCAGCGCCGATCTGGAGCTTGATGTAACCGATTACTTTCTGTGCCATCTTGAGAGCACCTCCTTAAAAAAATGTGGTAATGGCGGATTTTACAATATCCTCCCACTCAGAATGCGCCGCATTCTGAATCTATAAACAGGGAACAGGCCCTATTTATCAATCTAATGTCTGAACTTGATAGAAATCAAGTTCAACCGGTGTGTCGTGACCAAACATGGAAACGCAAATGCGAAGCTTTTGCTTTTCCACATTGATTTCTTCAACCACACCGATAAAGCCGTCAAGCGGACCGGAACAAATCTTTACGCTGTCGCCAACTTCAAAGTCAACATCGACAACGAGCTTTTCGATGCCGAGTTCGATTACTTCTTTATCCGTAAGCGGAACCGGTTTTGAGCCGGGGCCAACGAAGCTTGTAACACCACGGGTGTTTCTTACAACAAACCAGCTGACATCGGTCATTACCATTTTTACAATTACATAGCCCGGCAGCACCTTACGCAAAACAGTTTTGCGCTCTGCTGTGCCTTCATCGTTTTCTTTGGTTTCAACAACTTCTTCCATCGGGATTACGATTTCCTGAATCAAATCCTGAATGCCTCTGTTCTCGACGGTTTTTTCAATTGTGGATTTTACCTTATTTTCGTAGCCTGAATAGGTATGCACCACATACCATTTTGCTGCTTCAGCCATTTCGACACCGCTCCTTTGTGATGATTCGGATTATTTCAAGGAAAACAACTGCAAAAATGCAGCCTTGAAATCGCCGATGATAAAACCTCTTACACCAACGCCGAAGATTGTGTCTACAACTGCTAAAAAGATTGCAACAATTGCAATAAAAGCAATAACAATCAAGGTGTGATTCACGGTCTGGGACCAACTCGGCCACATAACCTTCTTCATTTCACCTTTTACCTCACGCAAAAATGCGATCGGACCTTTTCTGGTTTTCTTTGTGGTATCGCCCATGTTTCATTCTCCTCTCAAAATCAGATGTAAACCACGCGCGCTACTATTTTGTTTCTTTATGGAGCGTATGTTTCTTGCAGAATCTGCAGTACTTGTTGAGCTCTAATCTGTCAGGCGTGTTCTTCTTATCCTTCATTGTGTTGTAGTTTCTCTGCTTGCATTCGCTGCATGCCAAAGTAATTTTGACTCTCATGCGCTGTGCACCTCCGTTTGTACGATTTGCTCTTATTATGATTTTACAAAATCCGCTGCAGTATGTAGAACATCCAGTGCAAATTTTGCGAAAAAACAAGTGCTTTCTCTTGGTTTCTGAATCTTTTTGTACACACAAAAAAAAGACTTTTTTTCAAAAAGCAATATAAGTATAACAGACGATAGGCTTCGTGTCAAGAAAAAATCTCAATTTTCAATGAAAAATTTATTCTGAAAGAAAAGTTCATATAGGACTTGATATTAGGGTGAATTTCCTATAAAATAGAATTACTGATACATGGAGGAATGAAACATGGCAAAACTAAAGCAGGTGCACGGCGGGCACAGAAAGCGAATGAAAGAACGCTATATTGCCACCGGATTTGACGGTATGGCAGGACATGAGATTTTGGAGCTTTTGCTCTATTATGCTATTCCGCAACGGGATACGAATCCGTTGGCACACAAGCTTATAGATGAATTTGGTTCGTTTTCCGGCGTGCTGGATGCAAGCGTGGAGGATTTGATGCAGGTTGAAGGTGTTGGTCAACATGCCGCAACGCTGCTTTCCATGATGCCGAAATTGCAACGCGCCTATCAGGCAGACCTTTTGCGTACACGCACCATTCTTAACACATCGGAACTTGCAAAAGAATACTGCCGCGTACTTTTATCCGGCCTGAAAAATGAAGCGTTTTATGTCATCAGTTTAGATAATAAAAATAAGGTGCTCAACACCAAGAAAATCTGTGAGGGCACCATTGATGAAGTCAGTTTTTATCCGCGCGTTGTGCTGGAAACGATTTTCCGCTCCAACGGTAAGAAAGCGATTTTGTGCCATAATCATCCGAGCGGGATTATGAAACCATCCGATTTGGATATTCAGGCAACGCTCGAAATTAAAAAGGCCCTGGAAAGCGTGGACATTGTGCTCGTTGACCATATCATTGTCGGTCGCGACAGTGCTATCAGTATGGTGGAAAATCAGTTTGTGCCGTTACCCGTATATTAAATGCTATGTATAATATGAAGAAAAGCACTTGCAAAATTTGCAAGTGCTTTTTGTGGTTTTTGGGTGAATCATTAGCCTTCAACGATTGCTTTTGTATCGAGTGCAATCATCAATTCTTCGTTGGTCGGGATTACCAGAGTCTTTACGGTTGCATCTGCAGCGGAAATGTCGAGTTCGCAGCCGCGCTGTTTATTCTTCTCAGCATCAATCTTAATGCCAAGGAACTGAGCACCTTCGAGAATTTGTGCACGCATTGCACCGTCATTTTCGCCGACACCCGCTGTAAAGACAATCGCATCCACACCGCCCATAGCGGAAGCGAAGTAGCCGAGGTAACGCTTTGCCTGGTATGCAAACATATCCAGAGCAAGTTTTGCTTTTTCGTTGCCCTCTTTTGCAGCGGCGCCTAAATCACGGAAGTCGCTGGAGAGTTCAGAAATACCCGTAACACCGGACTTTTTATTCATCAAAGCATCCACTTCTGCAGCGGAAATGCCTTCTTTTTCCATAATAAACGGAACAATCGCCGGATCAATATCTCCGCAACGCGTACCCATTAAGATACCTGCAAGCGGGGTAAAGCCCATAGTTGTATCCACGCTCTTGCCGCCGTCAACCGCTGTAATGGACGAGCCGTTGCCGAGGTGGAAGGTGATGATTTTGAGGTCCTTGATTTCCTTACCGAGCATAGCCGCAGCTCTTTGGGATACATACTTGTGGCTTGTGCCGTGGAAGCCGTACTTTCTGATTTTGTACTTTTCGTACATTTCGTACGGCAGACCATACATATATGCCTTCTTCGGCATGGTCTGATGGAAAGCGGTGTCAAACACGGCAACCTGCGGTACACCCGGCATTGCTTCTTCACAAGCGTTGATACCAATTAAGTTTGCCGGATTGTGGAGCGGTGCGAGTTCGCAACACTGCTCAATGGCTTTCTTTACTTCGTCTGTAATCAATACACTGTTTGCAAACAATTCGCCGCCATGTACAACTCTGTGTCCTACTGCGCCGATTTCGTCCATCGAAGCGATTACGCCGTGGTCAGCATCGGTGAGTGCACCAAGTACGAGTTTAATGGCATCTGCGTGATTGTTCATCGGTGTTTCGATGACAATCTTATCTGCGCCTGCCGGCTGATGGGTCAGCTTAGAGCCATCAATACCGATTCTTTCGCAAAGACCTTTTGCGATTACATCGTTATTGTCTGTGTTGATGAGCTGATACTTCAAAGAAGAACTGCCTGCATTAATAACTAATACTTTCATCTTTCTATCTCCTTTTAGCCGAATCCTCGCGGCTTAAATTATTTGTTCATTGCCTGTGCCTGTACGGCAGTGATTGCACATACACCAACGATATCGTCGGCGCTGCAACCGCGGGACAGGTCATTAATCGGCATTGCAATACCCTGGGTAATCGGACCGTACGCCTCTGCTTTTGCAAGACGCTGTACGAGTTTGTAGCCGATGTTACCTGCATCGAGGTCCGGGAAAACGAGCACATTTGCCTTACCTGCAACTAAAGAACCCGGAGCCTTGGATTCACCAACACTCGGAACGATAGCGGCATCGAGTTGGAGTTCGCCGTCTACATTGAGGTGCGGATTTGCTTCTTTACAAATTCTGGTTGCTTCCACAACCTTGTCTACATCTGCATGCTTTGCGCTGCCCATAGTAGAGTGGGAGAGCATTGCAACATACGCTTCGGTTTCAGCCAAAAGTTCAAAAGACTCTGCAGAGCATGCTGCGATTGCTGCAAGTTTTTCCGGGTCCGGATTTTGCTCAAGACCACTGTCTGCAAAAATGAATGTACCATTTGCTCCGTATTCACAATTTGGCACAACCATTACGAAGAATGCAGAAACGAGTTTTACGCCCGGCTTGGTCTTTACAATCTGCAAAGATGGGCGAAGCGTGTTTGCGGTAGAGTGGCATGCACCGGATACAACGCCGTCGGCATCGCCGGCTTTTACCATCAGACAAGCGTAGTACATATAATCGCCGAGCGCCTGCTCTTTTGCCTGTTCGTAAGTAAGGCCTTTGGACTTACGCAGTTCAACGAACAAGTTGAGGTATTCCTCTGTCTTTTCGTATGTAAACGGGTTGATAATTGTTGCCTTGGAAATATCATAGCCCTTGCCGTACTTTTCAATTTCTTCCGGTGTGCCGATGATGATAATGTTTGCGATATCCTCTTTTAAAACCTTTTCAGCGGCTTCAAAGGTACGCGCATCCATGGACTCCGGCAAAATAATTGTCTTTTTGTCGGCCTTTGCTCTTTCTTTAATTCTCTCCAAAAAGTTACTCATGATACATATCCTCCCAGAATTTCAGTATAACATAGGTATTATATAGCAAAAATTTCAAATTTACAATAGTAATTTCATAAATTTTATGTTAATATAATTATTAAAGAAGAAAAACGGAGTGAAAACGATGAAAATTGCAGGCATTATAGCAGAATATAATCCGTTTCATACAGGGCACGATTATCACATACGGCAGACGCGCGAGCGCACCGGTGCCGATGCGGTAGCGGTGATGATGAGCGGTAATTTTGTGCAGCGTGGCGGCCCGGCGGTTGCAGATAAGTGGACGCGTGCACATGCGGCGGTGGACGGCGGTGCGGACATTGTGTTTGAACTGCCGACATACTATGCACATGCGACCGCGCAACTTTTTGCTTGCGGTGCGGTTAAAAGTCTGATGTATACGGGTGCGGTGGACTATTTGTCGTTTGGCACGGAAACGGAGGATTTTTTAAAAATTGCCGAAACCGTGGTGGAGCGGTCATGGTTTATAGAAGGCCGTTTGCAAAATATGCTTACTCCGGGGATGCCGTATCCGGTTGCTTATGCCAAAGCGGTGGAGGCGGAGTGCGGCATTGGCGCAGATATTATCAGTGCACCAAACAATATGTTGGCATTAGAGTATTACAAGGTGCTTGCGCGTGAGCGCAGCAGTATAGAGCCTGTGTGTATCCAGAGGCAAGGCGCAGGGTATCACGATATGCAGGCAAAAGGCGGCTTTGTATCGGCGAGTGCACTTCGCAAAATGCTTGAAGCAGGGGAGAACTGGAGCGTTTATATGCCGCCGGCTGTGGCGCAGGTGTATAAAGATGCATATCAACACAAAGATTTTCCGGTTTCAGAAAAGCAGTTTGACAATGCGCTTTTGTCTGTTTTGCGGCGGTTGCCGGATGAATTTTTGTGCGGCATTGCGGATATGCCGTCTGCCGGATTTGAAAACCGCATCTCTGAGATGGCAAATAAGGCAGGCAGTGTGGCGGAGTTGATTTCGCTTTGTATGGTGAAGCAGTATACGGCTTCCCGTGTACGCAGAATTATCTGGAACTGCTTTTTGGGTGTGCCGAATTTGGGCTATGATATAGAGCCGACCTATCTGCGTGTACTTGCAATGAATGAAACGGGCAAGACGGCGCTTCGTAAAATCAAAGACTGTGCAAGCCTGCCGATTGTTACAAAGACTGCAGATTTTGAAAAAGACGAACTGTTTTCGCTGGATTTGCGTGCGAGCGACATGTATTATGCATCGGCAAAGCAAACCGCAAAGCGCACAGGAAATGTGGACTATCTGCGTTCGCCGATTGTGTTGTAAAAAAATACAATCCTACAAATATTTATACATTATCGGTTGACAAATGAAAAAATATGGTGTATGATAACTTGTACCTAAATTATATGTAAAAAGGGGAGTAATAAAATGAAAAAAGTATTCG
The DNA here is from genome assembly GCA_045578865.1 of Clostridia bacterium. Taxonomy (GTDB): domain Bacteria; phylum Bacillota; class Clostridia; order UBA1381; family UMGS1253; genus RGIG2041. The sequence continues at coordinate 40,441 of JAZNLB010000023.1, forward strand.
CATTGTTGCTCGCTTGCGTAATGGTATTTGCGCTTGCATCTTGCGGCAACACAGAAGACAACACAATCACAATGGCTACCAACGCTGAATTCCCGCCGTATGAATATATGGAAGATGGTAAGATTGTTGGTATCGATGCAGAAATCGCACAGGCTATCGCTGAAAAGCTCGGCAAGGAACTTAAGATTGAGAATGTGGATTTTGATTCCTTGATTCCGGGTGTACAGAGCGGTAAGTATGATTTCGTTATGGCAGGTATGACCGTAACGGAAGACAGACTTGAGCAGGTAAACTTCACACAGACCTATGCAACAGGCGTGCAGGTAATCATTGTTAAGGAAGGCTCCAAGATTACAACAGCTGACGACCTCTTTGCTGAGGGTACAAATGCAAAAATCGGCGTTCAGCTTGCAACCACAGGCGATTTGTACTGCACATGGGATATCGAAGATGAAGGCCTCGGTACCGTAGAGCGTTACAATAAGGGCGCAGATGCCGTTATGGCACTCAACTCCGGCAAGGTAGACTGCGTTGTTATTGACAACGAGCCGGCAAAGGTATTTGTTGAGCAGAACCCGGGCTTGAAGATTCTCGACACCGAGTACATCACGGAAGATTATGCAGCGGCTGTTTCCAAAAACAACGAGCAACTTTTAGCAGATATTGATAAGGCACTCGGCGAACTCATCGCTGACGGTAAAGTGGCTGAGATTATCGAAAAGTATATTCCGGCTGAGAAATAAGCAAGAACTAAAGGCAAGGGGCTGTGTTTCTTGACACAGCCTTTTCTTTTTAAAAGAAAGGAATTAAAAAAATGCCTGAATGGATTTTAAAATTAGCAAAAGATTTTGAAGCGGCATTTATTGAGGATAACCGTTGGAAATATTTGGTGGAGGGTATCGGCAATACGCTGATTTTAACCTTCTTTGCATTGATTTTGGGCGTAGTTCTCGGCATCTTAATTGCGGCAATCCGTACGACATACGACAAGCAGTATAATGACATTCACAATCCGATTGCTAAGGTGTTTTTGGCGATCGGCAACTGGATTGCCAAAGTGTATTTGACGGTCATCCGCGGTACGCCTGCCATGGTGCAAATTTTGATTATTTTCTTTGTTATTATGGCAAGTTCCGACAATAAAATGCTTTGCGGTATTATCGCCTTTGGTATCAATTCCGGTGCATATGTTGCAGAGATTATCCGTGGCGGTATTATGAGTATTGACATCGGACAGACGGAGGCGGGGCGCAGTTTGGGCCTCAATTATATCCAGACGATGTATCACATTGTTTTGCCGCAGACGATTAAAAATATTTTGCCGGCGCTGGCAAATGAGTTTATTGTGCTTTTAAAGGAAACGGCGATTGCGGGCTATGTGGGAGTAACCGATTTAACGCGCGGCGCAAACATCATCCGCGGTATTACTTATCAGAGTTTCTGGCCGCTCATGGCGATTGCCGCTGTTTACTTAATTATGGTTGTGTTCTTTACATGGCTTGTTGGCATTCTCGAAAGGAGGTTGCGAAGAAGTGAGCGATAATGTTATCATTTCCACAGAAAATCTGTGCAAATACTACGGGGAGAATATTCATGCCCTTCATAATGTTACTGCGGAAATCGAGCGCGGCGAAGTGGTTGTCATCATCGGACCATCCGGCAGCGGTAAATCGACATTTTTGCGTTCACTCAATCTTTTGGAGAGTGCGACGAGCGGCAAGGTGTTCTTTGAGGGAACGGATATTACCGACCCGAAGGTAAACATCAATATCCACCGGCAGAAGATGGGTATGGTTTTTCAGCAGTTTAATTTGTTTCCACACATGACGGTGCTCAAAAACTTGACGCTTGCACCGATGCAACTTAAAAAGATGCCGAAGGCGGAAGCTGAAAAAATGGCGTTGGAACTTTTGGACAGAGTCGGTTTGAAAGACAGAGCAAGTGCGTATCCGTCGCAACTTTCCGGCGGACAAAAGCAGAGAGTGGCGATTGTTCGCGCATTGTGTATGAATCCCGATGTAATGCTCTTTGACGAGCCAACGAGTGCACTTGACCCGGAAATGGTCGGCGAGGTGCTGGCGGTTATGCAGGATTTGGCAAAAGAGGGTATGACCATGGTGTGCGTAACGCATGAAATGGGATTTGCCAAGGAAGTTGCCGACCGCGTTATCTTTATGTATGATGGCGAAATCGAAGAAATCGGTACACCGGAGGAGATTTTTAATCATCCGAAGAGCCCGAAAACACAGCAGTTCTTAAAAAGTATTTTATAAGAAAATCCCATCCGAACGGATGGGATTTTTTGCGTTTATTATTGGTTTTCTATCTCATTTCTGCACTCGTCAAAATCTTTATACAAATACAAAGAGCCGCAGATGATAACGATGTCTGCCGCTTTTTGTGCAGCGCGGGCAGCATCGGGAAGGCTGGCGCAGGCAAGGGCGTTTATGCCGAGTTTGCCTGCAATGTCTGCAAATTCAGCTGCCTTCATGGCACGCGGATTGTCCTTAACCGCTACGGTGCAAAGCAGCGTAGCGTGCGGTTTTAACATTTTAAGTGAGGCGCGGATGTCCTTATCCGCCATCGTTGCCATGACAAAGGCGATTTGCTTATCCGGAAAATAGCGATTTATATTTTGCAAAAGCATGTGAATGCCGTCCGGATTGTGTGCGCCGTCGTAGTAGAGCGTGTCCGTAATTTTTTCAAAGCGTGCCGGGTGAACGGCATTTTGCAAGCCATAGGTAATGCAAGCAGAATTTAAACCGAGTACCTGCGCCGCTGCTTTGGCGAGTGCGGCATTTTCAAGTTGGTTGATGCCGCCGAGCGCAAGTTTTATGTCTTGCAAATATTCGTATGCGCCCTCAAACCGGGAGAGCGGTATTTCTGGTGTATAGGTGCAGGTGCATCTTTTTGCCTGACAAACCGCATCAAAAACGGCGCAGACTTCATCTGCCTGCGGTGCGCTGATTACCTTGCAGTTTGGTTTGATAATACCTGCTTTTGCCCGTGCAATCTGGGTGAGTGTGTTGCCCAAATACTCCGTATGGTCAACGGCGATGTGCGTAAGCACGGCAACCTCGGTGTTTTCCACAACATTTGTAGCATCTTTTTCGCCGCCGAGACCGGTTTCCAACACAACATAGTCGCAGTTTTGTTCTTTGAAATAGCAAAACGCCGCTGCCGTCCAGATTTCGAACTGAGTAGGGTGTGCGCCCGTTTCGGCTTTGGCCTGTTTGCAGGCGATTTCCACCTTTGAAAGTATGCGCGCCAAATCCGCATCGGAAATTTCGGCACGGTTTACGCAGATGCGCTCGTTTACACGCACGAGATTGGGTGAGGTGTATTTGCCTGTGCGGTAACCTGCCTTCGTCAGCATAGTTTCTAAAAATGCACAGACAGAGCCTTTGCCGTTTGTGCCGGCAATGTGGATGTATTTTAAATCATTTTGCGGATTGCCGAGTGCACTGCAAAGTGCACGGATGTTGGCAAGGCCTGGCTTTGCAATCGCCTGAAAACTGTTTGCAAAAGCGGTAAAGTTTGGTTTGCTCATTGGTTCATCAACCTTTCGAAGGATGCAAGGTGCTTTTTGAGCAGCAGGCATACGACAATGTAGAGTGAGCATTTGAGCGCAGATGCAACTGCGCGGATGGTCACTGCTGTTATAAAGTCCGGAAAGTAGCCGACCTGCGTAAGCAGAGCAGACATTAAAAACAAATCTATAAGTGTCAATGCAAGCGCACACAAAATCGCTCTTAAAATGTATCCGTTGTTTGTTTGCTTGTAAAAAAACAGACCAAATACAAAGCCGCACAGAAATTCTACGGCGGTAATTTGGGCAAGCCACGGGCCGACCGGCATCAAAAAGGAATTGAGCAGGTCGCCGAGCGCTCCAACCACACCACCCCATATCGGACCGTAGATAGCTGCGGTTATAAATACGGTGATAAATTTCGTCGGAATTTTAATCATATTGCCGACGCGCAGTGTACCATAGATTGCCAAAAGTGCGGTCAGCGCAGTCAGCATGGCGAGCACGCATAACTTTTTTGCACTGAGTTTTTCTAACCTGAATTTGCTTTTAAACATAAAAAGACCTCCTACAGTATTGGTTGATTCCACCGATTACATATAGGAGGGATTGGCTCGAATATGTTCCAGCGGGATGCGAGTTTTTAACCGCAATGCAAAGCATTTTCGTCCCGCAGGCAACTCCCCGTCCCGCAGGCACTTAACGCTAAAAACTCTACTCTGTACTTCGCGTTTATTATAATACTATTCTTTCAAAAATGCAAGGGCTTGACTTAAAATTCTTTTAAAAATTCCGTCAGTTCTTTCTCGGTGCTTTCCCACAGTTCATACTGCTGTAAAAGTTGCGCCTCCAAATCGTCAATTTCCTCTAAAAGTGCGCCGGCTTTGATATAATCGGTGGCATACGCCTCCGATTCGGAAAGATGCTTTTTTTCTTCAATTTGCGTTTCCAACATATCAATGGCATCTTGTGCGCGCTTTAAGGTGTTTTCCATCTTCCTTTTCTTGGCTTCTGCCTGTTTTCGCATCTGATAACTTTCTTTGGCGGCAGGCTTTTTTTCGCTTGTACCTTCCTGTGCGGCATCGCCGTATTTTGAAACAAAGTCGTCATACTTCCCGTCGTAGCGCAAAAGACCGTCTTGGTTCATATAGACAATAGAGTCTGCAAGTGCATTGATAAAATAACGGTCATGCGAAACGGCGAAAATCGTGCCTTCGTAATCACGAAGCGCCTGCTCAAGGGCTTCGCGCGACTCAATGTCTAAGTGGTTGGTTGGCTCGTCGAGGAGCAAAAAGTTTGCACCCGAGAGCATCAGTTTGAGCATAGAAATGCGTGCCTTTTCGCCGCCGCTTAAAATTTCAATCGGTTTAAATACATCTTCTGCTGTAAAAAGAAAGGCGGCAAGTGCGTTGCGAATTTCGGTTACGGTTAAGGTGGGGTAGGCATCATAGACTTCGTCAAATACCGTTTTGCTTGCGTCCAAATCGTCTCGGTTTTGTGCGTAATAGCCGACATCTATGCTGCTGCCGATGATGATTTGCCCGTCAATCGGGCGAAGCGCACCGGTGACGGCTTTAAAAAGTGTTGTCTTTCCGCATCCGTTGTCGCCGAGCAAAAACACTCGTTCCTTACGGCGAATGAGCAGTTGCAGATTTTGAAAAATGGTCTTGATGCCGTAGGCGCAGGCTAAATTTTCTACACGCAAAACTTCATTTGCACCGCTTTTTTCAATGGTGAATTTGAAATTTATATTTTTCTCGGCGGATTCGGGTTTTACCAAATCCTGTGCCAGACGGTCAATGACTTTTTGTTTGCTTTCTGCGGTCTTGATGTTGCGTTCACGGTTCCATTGTCGTTGTTGGGCAATGATGCCTTCGATGCGCTCAATTTCGCGCATGGTATTTTCGTAGATGCGCTGCTCGGTTAAATCACTGACAGCACGCTGTTTTTTATAGGCGGTATAGTTGCCGTTATAGATTTTAAGTTTGCAGTGCTTTAATTCTAGCGTTTTGTTTGTGATGCGGTCCAGAAAATAGCGGTCATGCGAAATGACGATAAATGCGCCTTTCCAGTCGCGCAAAAAATTTTCAAGCCATGCGATGGCGGTAATGTCTAAGTGGTTGGTCGGCTCGTCCAAAAGCAGCAAAGTGTAATCGCCAAGCAATAGTTTGGCAAGCAGTACGCGCGTTTTTTGTCCGCCTGAAAGTGCAGATACACTGCCGTTTAATTCATGTTCACTAAAACCCAGACCGAGCAGGGTAGAGCGAACGACACTTTTGTAGTTAAATCCGCCTTCAGAGGCAAATTGGTCAGTAAGCAAACTCTGTCGGCGAATGCGTGCATCGGTTGCGCCTTCGGTTTCGATTTGGCGTGCAATTTCAGACAGTTCGGCTTCGATTTGCGCCGTTTGTGCAAAGACTTCCAAAACCTCTTCATATACCGTTTTTTCGGAATCTAAGCTTGCATTTTGTGGCAGATAACCGATTTTGACATTTTTGCCGATAATCAGTTCTCCGTCGTCGAAGCGCTCGTAACCGAGTAAAAGTTTAAACAAAGTGGTTTTGCCTGCACCATTGCGCCCGATAAAGCCAACCTTGTCTTTATCGTCAACATGAAAGGACGCACCGTTAAATAAGGTGCGTTCCACAAATTGTTTGGTTAAATTGCTTGCGGTAATCAGCATAGTTTTTATCTCCCGGATTCGTGCAGTGCGGTGATGGCCGTATCCACCAGCACCGGTTTTTTGTTGTTGTCTATTTTATATAAATCCCAGGTCTCTGCATTGGTTTTATTGGTTTTTAAGTAAGCAATGCAGGTATCGGAAAGCAGGGCGTAATTTGTAACGCCTGTATCTGCTTTGTGCAGCTTGCCACCCTTGCAGATGTAAAACGGGGCTGTGCCCGATTGGTCGCAGACATAGGCTTTGCCGTTTTCAACAAGCAGTTTCGGATAGTGCGGCTGACCGTCATCGTAGATTGACTCATATCTGTTGTTGTGATAAATGCCGAACTGCAAAGCGGACGAAATGCCAAGATGGTCTTTAACGGCATACGCATTTTGCACGCCACTTGCAATCAATTTTTTGGATTTTTCGTTTAAAAGACCTTTGCCTGTAAGTTTGTATTCAAACAAATCGCCCGTTTCGGTCAGCACATAAACGCGCTTGCCGTTTGCAGATGCAAACAAATTGGTATAATTATCATTTTCGCACAAATAGCGGAATTTGCCCTTTGTATCGAGTGTGTAGTAACTTTCGTTGTCCGGATTGGATTCGGATTGTTTTGTAAAGAACATGGTGTTTTTGCCTTTATAGATTTCAGACACCGCCTCCGATCCGAGCAGGTCGGTTGCAATCTGTGTCGGATTATCGTTATCAAAGCGCAACAACGCAAGTTTGTATGCATCTTCATCAATCTGTGTTTCCGTTACGGCATAAACGGCGTCGTGTAGCACAAAACCGATGGCTGCATTTTCGCACAGTACGGTTTCTTCCAAGTTTTCGTTTAAGTGCGCGAAACGGCCACCTTTGATGTAATACAAATGCGCGCTGTCGAGTGTCCAGTCTATGGCGGTGTGTAATAAATCATACACCGAAACGCCCTCGGCGATGCGGCGCGGAGCGCCGTCCGTCTTTGTATCTATGCCGTACAAATCCGTTGCGGTGTTAAAAAACACAAAGCGTTCATCTTGTGTAACAACGAGTTCCTGCACACCGGTCGCAATTTGTTTTTCGCCTTTTAAATTGTTTTCGTAGAGGACTTCGTCTTTAATGTAGTAAATGTGTTTGTTTGCAACAAAGAAGCGAAATACATTGTCAGACAGTACCGTTGTCTTTTCAGCGGCTCTGGCATTTTTAATGTTGCTGTAACAAAGTGCACCCGCCGCATCCGTAAACAAAAGGTTTTTGCCGTCGTTATACAGTGTTGTCTGACCGCCGGCATATTGTTCGCTGACGATGAAAGGCTCAGCTTTACCGACGGATTTTACATACAACATACCGTCTTTTTCATAAACAATCGGGACAGACTTGTTTTTCGAGGCGGCAGTGCATGCAAAAAAGATACCGAGGATTACCAAAACGGCAATCAGCAGCAGAAGAAAAAGTTTTCCATTTTTGTTTGATTTCTTTTTTGCGCGTTCACCCATGATATAACGAGCCTCCTTGTCTGCGTGTATAATAAGAATACTACACTTTCAGTATACACAAAAAAGTTGTTTCCGTCAATAAGGTCAGTTAAAAATTTGAGCGGTTATAAAGCACAACAACCAACCGATACTCGTCGGCAGAAAAAAGGCGAGGGCGGTGTGCTTTGCCGAATGGGTTTCTTTGTAAATCGTCCACAGGGTTGTTGCACAGGGGAAGTGGAAAAGCGAAAACAGACACACGCATACCGCCGTTACCCATGTCCAGCCGTTTTCAAGCAAAAGCAGACGCAGCTGTAAAAGCGATGTCGTCTGTGTCAGTGTGCCGGTGGCGGTATAGCCCATAAGTAGAATCGGCAAAACGATTTCGTTGGCAGGCAGACCGAGGATGAAGGCCAGCAAAATCATGCCGTCGAGACCGAAGGTGCGTGCAAACGGGTCTAAAAATGTACTGATGTGCAAAAGCAGAGCCGTATCTGCAATTTTAATATTTGCCAATAGCCAGATGATTGCACCCGCCGGTGCGGCGATGGTAGCGGCGCGGCCGAGGACGAGCAGTGTGCGGTCTAAGATGGAACGCACCAAAACCTTGCCCACCTGCGGCATCCGGTAGGGCGGTAGTTCCAGCGCAAATGCGCTTGGTGTTCCGCGCAATATGGTGTGGGTTAAAATATAGGATACCAAAAGTGTCATAGCGACGGAAAGTAAAATCCATGCAAGCAAAATCAGCCCGGAAAGCAGATTTGTACCGAATGTAAAAAACATGCTGATGAGTGCAATTAAAAGCGGAAATCGTCCGTTGCAGGGCACAAGACTGTTGGTAATAATCGCGATAAGCCGTTCGCGCGGCGAGTCGATGATGCGGCAACCCGTGACACCGCAGGCATTGCACCCGAAGCCCATGCACATGGTCAGGCTTTGCTTGCCGTGTGCGCCGGCAATGCGGAATGCTTTATCCATATTAAAAGCGATGCGCGGTAGAAATCCGGCATCTTCGAGCAGCGTAAAGAGCGGAAAAAAGATGGCCATCGGCGGCAGCATGACCGACACAACCCAGGCGAGCGTTCTGTAAACGCCACCAATGAAGAGAGCCTGTGCCCAATCGGGAAAAAAAGAAAACCACATATACAGTTTTTCTTCTAATCCGAATAAGAGATTTTGCAAAAGTGCAGACGGATAATTTGCGCCAACCATCGTAATATAAAAAACGAGAAATAAAAGCGCCAGCATTGCAAGGCTACCCCAGAGCGGATGTGTTAACACCGCATCGGTTTTGCGGTCGGTGGTGTGCGCGGTTTCGGGCACAGAAACGCAATCGATAAAAATGCGTTCGCTTCGGTTGATTTTTTCAGCAGGCGTGGTATGCGGTGCAGGTGTGCGCGGTGCATTTGCGGCGACGGCGCAAGCAATTTCAACTGCGCCTTTTAATTTATCTAACCCGTGCCCGCTTCGTGCACCCGTATGGACAATAGGGATACCGAGCTGGTCTTGCAGTTTTTTGGTATGAATATGTATGCCTTTTTTGGCGGCTTCATCTGACAGATTCAGACACAAGACTACATCTTTTGTGATTTCAAGCACTTGCAGAAGCAAAATTAAATTGCGCTGAAGACAGGTGGCATCAGCGACAACCACGACAACATCGCAAGTGTGCGTGTTTAAAAAATCGCGGGTGATTTCTTCTTCTTGTGAGCCGACACATAAAGAATAAGTGCCTGGCGTGTCAAAGACCGTATAGGTTTTTTGCCCGTAAGTGTATGTGCCTACGGCTGTATCTACGGTTTTGCCCGTCCAGTTGCCGGTGTGCTGATTTAAGCCGGTCAGGCGGTTAAATACGGTGCTTTTGCCGACATTCGGGTTGCCGACAAGGGCTATGGTGTAAGCAGACTTGTGCATTTAATCTCCCTCCTACAGCATTTGAATACGGATGGTTTTTGCATCCACGCGGCGCAGGGCAATTACCGCACCACAGATGGCATAGGCAATCGGATCGCCGCAAATGCTTTTGTGCAGGGCGGTGATTTTTGTGCCATACATCACACCCAAATCTGACAGTCGTGTGTTAAAATTGCCCTCGGCCGTGATGCCGACCACGCGGCAACTTTGACCGAGCGGTAAACTATCGAGCGTTTGCACAGACTTCACCTCCGCATTTGATTCTGTCTTATTGTATGCTTGTGCTTGCAAATCGGTGCGTACTTGTGGTATTATGAATATAAACAAATTGTGCCGAATTTGCGAAACGAGAAACAAGCGGAAGAAATGAAAATGACTGCCGTGCGCGGCAACATGAGCGTTTTATGCGTGTCCAACGGTCGGGGTGCATGATTCGGCGTAGAAAAAGATTATATTGCACGGGGAGTTGGTGGCAAAAGTGTCTAAGCAAAGTTATTTGCGAGAGCGGCTAAAAAGCATGCCGGATTTTGTGTTTTCCTACATACAGAACTACTATGACGGCGAGAGTGTAAATACGCAGATTGCCTACTGTATTGACATCAAAATTTATTTGGATTTTTTAAGACTGTATCGCTTTCGGGAATTGGAGGCGAATGAACAGTTTACGCCGGCACATTTGGATAAAGTCAGCGTAGATGATTTGCTCAATTTCAAGGCATATCTAAAAGAGTATGAAATCCATACGCAAGCCGAGGACGGCCGTGTGATCACGCGTGTGGTACACAATTCGAATTATGGTATCAACCGCAAACTTTCTGCAGTGCGGGGCTTGTATGGCTATTTATACAAAACCGACAAGATTTCGCAGAACATCACGGACAAAATCACCTTTACAAGCATCAATCAAAAAATCAAAAAACCGCTGACTACGCAGGAAACCGTTCGTATACTTGATGTGATTTTCAACGGGGACAAATATTATCAGGGGCGCGATTTGACGGAGTACAAAAAAAGAAAACTTCGAGACATTGCAATTTTTACGACCTATCTGGGCACAGGCATTCGTGTCAGCGAATTGGTAAATTTAAATATTGAAGATATTTGTTTTGAAACCTCGTCATTTATCGTAACACGCAAGGGCGGCGAACAGCAGGAAATTTTTATGCCGGCGCAGGTGGAGCAGGAGCTTCTCGCTTATTTAGAAGAGCGCGAAAAACTCAATGCCAAGGACGGTCAGGCACTTTTTATCAGCCGAAACGGCAGTCGCATTACCGTCAGTTCGGTGGAGAAAAACTTAAAGCGCTATTGCTATACCGCCGGAGTAACACATAGCGATAAAACCAGACCGCACGCACTTCGACGCACCTTTGCATGCCGTATGCTCGAGGATGGTGTAGACATCAAAATGGTGGCGGAACTGATGGGGCATAAAAACATTGAGGTTACGCATAAATTCTATGCACAGTATTCGAGTAAAGCGCGCAAGGAAGTTATGCAGAATTTTAGCATTATAAAAAAAGAAGAAAGATAAAAGCGACCGAAATCCGCGCGGATTTCGTTCGCTTTTGTCACAGCCATTCACCAAAAATGTTTATTAAAGGCGGTTAGCTCTATAAATACTTGCCCTTGGATGCTTTTTTGTTGTTTATAATGAATGGATATATATGCTCGGCAAAACGCCTGTATGCAATTTAAAGCATTTGCTGAAAGAGGAGGCAGATGAAAAACCGCAATGATGTGCGATTTCTTTTATCGTAAGTTTCTGCGTCAGTAACATAAATTTTGCGTGTTGTATACGCATAATCGCAAGGTCTTCTTTTGGTGAAACACAGTAAATTTGCTTGTAGTGTTTTGCAAGTGTGTTTATAGATAAATCTGAACGGGCGCACATTTGTGCGGTTGTCCATTTTCTTGCAGAGTCATAAGTCATGGCGACACGCAGCTTTTCGAGGTTGGTATGCGAATATATTAAAGGTTGCGGTTTCCGTGTGCCTTGTGTGAGCGCAAGCATAAGTTCGCACACTTTGCAGGCGCATAAGTCTTTCAAAAACGGATGCTTTGCCAGAAGTGATTTTTCTATACAGCGTAGGATTTGCGTGATATCCGTATTGTTCGGATAATAAATTTGGTTGAATTTTACTTCGTACTTTTTGATTTGCTCATTTAAGTCGCCCTGCAGAAAAAACCAACCGAAACGAGCTGCTTTGCCCGGAAACGAAATGTGCATGGGTGCGTGCTTGTCAAACAAAATACATGCGCCGGACGGAATGGAAACATCGCAGTAGGATGTGTGCAGTTTCGCCCGAGATAAAAAATGTATAAAGATATACTGATTGCCGCCGGCGGATATCGGAAGGCAAAAGTTTTTGTTTTCCGTCCAGTCTGCGCGGCAGTCCGTAATACGCATAAAAATCACCTCGCAGGTATTGTACAGGATTTTTATGTAAAGGTCAAGTTTTGCCTTGTACAAATCCGTAAATTGTGTTAGAATTGTTTAAAACCTTACAGCTCGAAATGTTTAGTAATGCAATGAGTTGCAGGAAAAAAGCAAAGAGGGGGAAATCTAAATGAAGAAAAGTGTTTTAAGTCTTTGTGTGTTGTTCTTGTGCCTTGTCTTGTTTGCGTGCGCTATCTCGCCGCAGGAAGCAGACTTGTGGTCGACGGCGACCTATGTGGAGGATACGGAGTTGGGCGACGGCGCAAAAACGCTGATTGTACAAGTGGTTGCAGGCGAAAAACGCATAACTTTTACCATACATACGGATGCAAAAACCGTAGGCGAAGCACTTTTAAAAGAGCATTTGATTGCGGGAGAGCAAAGCCAATACGGGATGTATGTTAAGACGGTTAATGGTATTTTAGCAGATTACGCACAAACACAGACCTACTGGGGATTTAACAAAGACGGTGCATCTGTGCCGACCGGCGTAGATGGTGAAACGATTGCCGAAGGCGCCATATATGAATTGGTATATACGAAATAATGTAAAGGATGCGAAACTTGACCGTTTTGCATCCTTTGTGTTATAATGGATAAAAATTTCAAATGGTGATTTTATGGATAAAGTTTTAATAAATTCGCAGGCAAAAATCAATCTGTCCTTAGATGTTTGCGGTGTGCGCGAGGACGGGTATCATACCGTGCGAATGCTGATGCAAAAATGCAATTTGTGTGACAGTGTGTATGTGGAAAAAATGGAGCGCGGCATACAACTTTCCTGTAATTTGCACTTTTTGCCAACGGATGAAAGAAATATTGCCTATAAAGCGGCAAAAATGTTTTTTGAGCAAACAGGGATTGACGGCGGTGTGCGGATAAATATTGAAAAGCGTATTCCGGTCAGCGCAGGGCTTGCGGGTGGCAGTGGTAATGCAGCAGCAGTGTTGCAGGGACTGAATATGATATACGATGCCGGACTTTCGGAAGAGCAGCTGGAGTGTATGGGATTAAAACTTGGTGCGGATGTCCCGTATTGTCTGCGCGGCGGCACAGTATTGGCGGAGGGGATCGGTGAGCAACTCACCACCTTGCCGGCGTTGCCTAAAACGGCAGTTGTTATTGTGAAACCGAAAATCAGTGTTTCTACGGCGGAGATATATAAAGCGATAGACAGTGAGGAAATTTGCGTGCATCCGGATACGGAGGCGATGATTGCTTGCCTTGCGCGCGGCGATGTGTGTGCGCTTGCTGAAAGGATGCACAATGTCATGGAGCCGATTACACAAAGGCTGCATCCCGAGATTGCACAAATCCGAGAGTCGCTTCTATCTGACGGTGCACTTGGTGCGATTATGAGCGGAAGCGGACCGTCGGTGTTCGGTTTGTTTACAGATTTTGCACAGGCGAAGAAAGCGGCGGCAAAATTTAAGGAGAAGTATTTTACCTATGTCGGGTGGACGAATTAGGAGGCAAAATATGGTCAACATCAGACAAAGAATTGAGCGGGAAGAAAAATTGCGTTTGTCTTCGTATGCGGTATTGTCATCTGAAACGCAGGGCAGGGACTATGCAGAAGAGCCGTGCGCTTACAGAACGGCATTTCAGCGTGACCGTGACCGTGTTATTCACTGCAAGGCATTTCGCCGTTTGAAACATAAAACCCAAGTGTTTATTGCACCGCTGGGCGACCATTACAGAACGCGATTGACGCATACGCTCGAGGTAACGCAAATCGCGCGCAGTATCGCCCGTGCGCTTCGATTAAATGAGGATTTAACGGAGGCAATGAGCCTGGCGCATGATTTGGGGCATACGCCGTTTGGTCATACGGGGGAGGATATGCTCGACAAACTTTGCAAAGGCGGTTTTCGCCATTACACACAGAGTTTGCGTGTGGTAGAGGTGCTTGAAAAAGACGGGCAGGGATTAAATCTTACAAAAGAGGTCCGTGACGGTATTGCGAATCATACGGGGGACCATAAGCCGTCCACACTTGAGGGTTATATTTTGAAATACGCCGATAAGATAGCCTATGTCAACCACGACATCGACGATGCGATGCGTGCCGGCGTTTTAAATGAAGCGGATATCCCCAAAACACTTGTGGAGGCACTCGGAAAAACCCATTCCGACCGTATTGATGCGCTGATTACAGATATTATCGAAAACTCTATGGATAAAGCTTGCGTATGTATGTCGCCTGTGATGGAGCAGGCATTTATGGAGCTTCGTGATTTTATGTTTGCACATGTTTACGATTACCCTCAAAAGCGCAATGAGGAGCGCAAGGCAAATCACATTATTGAGGCGATGTTTCATCATTTTGTCTGTCACACAGAGCAGTTGCCCGAAGAATACAGAGCGGGCCTTGAAAAGTGGGAAACCGACCGTGTGGTTTGTGATTATATTGCCGGTATGAGTGATGACTACGCTGTTTCGACACATAACAGCATATTTATCCCGAAAGCGTGGACGGTTTTTTGAAAAATGTATAAAAAGAAAACAAACTGAAATAATAACAAATAAATATCAAATTTTAAGAAGGAATTTTTTCAAAAATGTCGAATTGAGAGTATAAGTGGAATATTAAAAAGGAGCGTACAATTTCTTGTTTTATTCTGATGAACTTATACAGGAAGTGATATCCGCCAATGATATTGAGGAAGTGATATCTGCATATGTTCGGCTGAAGAAGAGTGGCAGAGGCGCAACGGGCCTGTGTCCTTTTCATAATGAGAAAACGCCTTCTTTTCATGTTTCTACGGATAAACAATTATTTCACTGTTTCGGTTGCCATGAGGGCGGAACAGTTCTGCATTTTATCATGAAAGCGGAAAATCTGGATTTTGTGGATGCGCTCAAATGGCTTGCACAAAGAGCGAATATAACGCTTCCGGAGCCGGAGCAGACACCGCAGATGCAAAAAAGTGTACGCAGAAAGCAGAGGATGCTGAGTGCAAACACTTTTGCTGCAAGGTTTTTTTACGATACGCTTATAAAAGAGCCGACGGCGCAAAAGGGAAGAGATTATGTGGTTTCGCGTGCGCTTGAACCGAAAACGGTTACGCATTTCGGCATCGGCTATGCGCCGGAGGGCGGCACGAAACTGATTGAGCATTTAGAGTCGCTTGGCTATTCCAAGCAGGAGCTGTTTGATTTCGGTCTGGCGATTGCGAAAAACAATCGTTATGTGGACAAGTTTCGTGGCAGAGTGATGTTTCCGATTATTGATGTGCGTGGCAATGTTATCGGTTTTGGCGGAAGAATTTTGGATGATACAAAACCAAAGTATTTAAACTCTCCGGAAACGGAAGTTTTTAATAAAAGTCAGAATTTGTTTGCGTTAAATATCGCAAAGAATTCCAGAGAAAAGCGTCTCATCTTGGTCGAGGGTTTTTTGGATGTCATTTCTTTGCATCAGGCAGGGGTAGACAATGCGGTTGCTACACTTGGCACTTCGCTTACGCAGGAGCAAACGCGCTTGATTAAGCGTTATGCCGAAGAGGTTGTCATTTGTTACGATACAGATGAAGCCGGCGTGAAGGCAACGCTTCGTGCCATTGAGCTGTTTGCCCAAACGGATGTGCGTGTTAAAATTTTGAGCCTTAACGGTGCAAAGGACCCGGACGAATACATCAAAAAGCATGGTGGTGCGGAGAAGTTTAGAGAGGCGATGGCAAAAGCTGTGCCGGCAACGCTGTTTCGCTTAAATCTTGCGCGTAGGCAGTATGATGTAGACAATAGTGTAGACGATAAAGTCAAGTTTTTGCAGGAAGCCGCAAAAATATTGATTTCTACCAAAAATTCGGTGGAGATTGATGCGTATGCTGATTTGCTTGCGCGGGATTATAATGTGAAGAAGGAAACGATTTTTGCGGAAATTAAGCGTTTGCAAGGCAGAGAAAGGCGCAGTGCGGAATCTAGGCAATATACAGGTCAGATTAAGACCGTAAAGATAGAAAACAAGGGCGAAGCGCCCGTTGTAATTAAGCAAAATGCACCGCTTGAGTTGGCGGAGCGCAAACTTTTGAATTTGATGTTTTCCAATCGGCAGGCAGCAAAAAAAGCGGAAAACGGCATAGGTTGTGCCAATTTCTCCAATCCGCTGCATTGCAGATTGGCATGTATTCTCTGTGACACATGGAATAGCTCAAATGCACCGGCGGCGCCGACAGTGCTTGCACAGTTTTCTGAGGCAGAGAGCAAATATATAACGGAAATTCTGTTTGATACATCCGTTTATGCCGATATTCAGGCAGCGGCCGAAGATTTTATGATACAGATTGAGTGCATCAAACTGGATGACAAAATTAAACAGGAGACCGATCCGGGAATTATCCAGCAGTTGCTGATGCAAAAACTGGAACTCGGAAAAAAGAGAGGAGGCGCGTTTTAATGGGCGAAAATGAAGTGAGTAAAAAAGCGATAGCGCGTGAACTGTTGGAGCGTGGCAAAAAAAGTGGCGTACTTACATTCAAAGAGATAATGGATGCTTTCGAGCAAGTGGATATTGCCGCAGAGCAGATAGACAAGGTATATGAAACCCTTGAAAAAGCCGGTGTCGAAATTGTGGCTGACATGGAAAAGGAACTCGAAGAAATCGAGATGGCTCAAGAAGAGGTTGGCGATTTGTCCGTTCCCGAGGGTGTCAATATTGACGACCATGTCAAGATGTACTTAAAGGAAATCGGTAAAGTGCCGCTTTTGGAGCCGGCAGAAGAAATTGACTTGGCGAAACGCATGGCGGAGGGAGACCAGGAAGCAAAGAGGCGTCTGTCCGAGGCGAATCTGCGTTTGGTTGTCAGCATTGCAAAACGCTATGTGGGTCGTGGTATGCTGTTTCTGGATTTGATTCAGGAAGGTAATCTCGGTTTGATTAAGGCGGTAGAAAAATTTAACTATACCAAGGGTTATAAGTTCTCTACTTATGCAACATGGTGGATTCGTCAGGCGATTACCAGAGCCATTGCCGACCAGGCGAGAACGATTCGTATTCCGGTGCATATGGTTGAAACCATCAACAAACTCATCCGTGTCTCCCGACAGCTCTTGCAGGAGCTTGGCAGAGAGCCTACGCCGGAGGAAATCTCCAAGGAACTCAATATGTCGCCGGAAAAGGTGCGCGAGATTATGAAAATCGCACAAGAGCCGGTATCCTTGGAAACCCCGATCGGTGAAGAGGAAGACAGCCATTTGGGCGACTTTATTCCGGACGATGATGCGCCTGCACCGTCAGAATCGGCAAGTTATGTGCTTTTAAAAGAGCAACTTTTAGAGGTGCTCTCCACTTTGACGCCGAGAGAGGAAAAGGTGTTGAAGTTGCGCTTCGGTTTAGAAGACGGCAGAGCAAGAACGCTTGAAGAAGTGGGCAAGCGCTTTGATGTAACGCGTGAGCGTATCCGTCAGATTGAAGCTAAGGCGCTTCGAAAATTGCGCCATCCGAGCAGAAGTAAGAAGTTAAAAGATTATTTGGATTAATCAAAAAGCGAGGTTCATTGTGTATCATGAACTTCGCTTTTTCTTTTATATAGCTGACTTAAATTTCCATAACTACCGGTAAAATCATTGGTGAGCGTTTTGTTTTTTCGTACATGTAGTCGCCGATTGCGCCGCGCATTGCCGCCTTTAATGCGTTCCAATCCGCGTTACCGCGTGCGATGGTGCGGTCGAGCGCTTCCTTGGTTGCCTCGCGCGCGCCGTCCATCAATTCTTCGGATTCGCGCACATACACAAAACCGCGGGAGATGATGTCCGGTCCGGCAATTAAAGTGCCGGTTTCAGCAGAAATAGAAACAACGCAGACAATAAGACCGTCGTTTGCAAGGTGCTTTCTGTCACGCAGTACAATGTTGCCAACATCTCCGACACCTAAGCCGTCTACCAGCAGTTTGCCGCTCGGCACCATGCCGTTGATGCGTGCGCTTTCGCTATCAAGTTCCAAGACATGACCGTTTTCAAGCAAAAACGAGTTTTCGAGCGGAACGCCCATAATTTCCGCAAGATTGGCATGTGCTTTCAAATGCCGGTATTCGCCGTGTACCGGCATAAAAAATTTCGGTTTTGTCAGCGCAAGCATCAGTTTTAATTCCTCTTGACAGGCGTGGCCGGATACATGAATTTCGGCATGCGATTCGTATACCACTTCCGCACCACGGCGGAAAAGTTCGTTAATGACACGCGAGATGGTTTTTTCGTTGCCCGGAATGGCGCTTGCTGAAACGATAATCAAATCGTTTGATGTGATTTCTACTTTCCGGTGGTCGGAGTACGCCATGCGAAACAGTGCGCTCATCTCTTCGCCCTGAGAGCCGGTAGTTACAATTACGAGTTGGTTATCCGGATAACGATGAATATCATCGATGCGAATGAGAGTGCCTGTCGGAATGTGCATATAACCGAGCTCGAGTGCAACCTCTACAATGTTTTCCATGCTGCGACCGGAAACGGCGACCTTTCTGCCATATTTTACGGCGGCGTTGATAATTTGCTGTACGCGGTGTACATTGGATGCAAATGTAGCAACGATGATGCGCTTGTCGCAGGTTTTAAACATATCGTCAAATGTTTTGCCGACGGTGCGCTCGCTCATTGTAAAACCGGCGCGCTCTACATTTGTAGAATCGGACATCAATAAAAGTACGCCTTCGCGTCCGTATTCGCCGATGCGGGTAAGGTCAATCATTTCACCCTCAATCGGCGTAGAGTCAATTTTAAAGTCACCCGTGTGTATCACCACGCCGACCGGCGTGTGAATTGCGAGCACCATCGCCCCTGCGATAGAGTGATTGGAACGGATAAATTCGATTTTGAAGCGTCCGAATTGCACTGTGTCACCGGGCGAAACGCGTTTGAGCGTTGTCTGAGATAAAAGGCCATGCTCTTTTAATTTGTTTTCCACCAAACCGATGGTCAGCATTGAGCCGTAGACAGGTGCATTGACCTTTTTTAGCACATAGGGCAGAGAGCCGATGTGGTCTTCGTGTCCGTGCGTGATTACGAATGCACGCAATTTGTCTGCGTTTTTCTCTAAATAGGAAACATCGGGAATAACCAGGTCAATGCCGGGCATATTGTCATCCGGAAAAGCGATACCGCAGTCGACTGCGATGATGTCATCGCCGTATTCAAACAAAGTCATGTTTTTGCCGATTTCCAGAAGACCGCCGAGCGGGATGATTTTCAATTTTTGTTTTTTTGCCATATAACCATTCGTCCTTTCTGAATTTGTATTTATGTAGATGTTTTCAGAGTTCTATTGCCTTGAGCAACCGTAGAAATCTGAATTGTATAAAAGCCGAAATAACAAAACAAAGGAAAGTGACAACAAAAAAGCAGTCACTTTGATAGAGTATAGGTCCGATCCGTTTCATTAAAAAATTCTTTTGTCGCACCGATGAAGTCAATTCCGTTCTCATACATTATCATCATTATAACATACTTATGTCGGATTTGTCAAATTTATCATACACACAAATCCGGAAATTATACATTTGTATGTACACTTGCACCAAGTTGTATTTTATGGTATGATAAAGTGAAAAAGGGGGGATTGAAAATGACACAGACAATACTCTACATACAGGCGCAGTTGTTGTGTGTTGTGCTTCTTGCGATTTTGTTTTTGTTTCTCAATCATTATGAGGTAGGTAAGCAGAAAAGGGTAAAATGGATTTATATCTTGTCGGTTTTTGCGGTTGTAACTGATTTGCTTTGTGTTGCCTTTGTGCAGGTCTGTGCATATGCACATGTGCTTTATGCGGCGCTGGTCGGCTGTATAGGCTATTTGTGGTTTGTGCATTGTGTTCGCCGCAGATATCGTGTGCTTGTGCAAAAAGTTTGGTTTCATATTTTTGCGATTTTGCCGACGATTGCAATGTGCATCTGCACATTTGCGGTCTCGAAGACCTGCGGTTTAAGTATCGGTTTTATCTATGTTGTGCTGCTCTGGACTTTTATGGGATTTTTTGGTGCTCGGGCAGAATTGAAACGGCATAAAAAAGAGTGCTTGATTTCGGCGGTCTTAGCGTTGCCGGCAACACTCGGCGGACTCATAAAACTGTTTTGGCTCCCACAGGGGCTTTCGTTGTTCGGTTATGGCGTGTTGATTGCGTTAGCGGTTTTGTTTGCACGCACACTCTATCGTGCAACCCGAACGGATAAACTTACAAAACTGTCCAATCGTGAGGGTATGGATGATGAGCTTCGCGAGCAGCTTGCACAGTACAAGCATGATAAAAACGATTTGTTCTATGTCATCGCTTGCGATATGGACCGCTTTAAACAAATCAATGATGTGTACGGACATGACATTGGTAACGAAGCGCTTTGTCTGGTATCTGAGGTGCTGTTGTCTGTTGCTGAGGAAAATGAGGCGGAGGCCTTTCGTATTGGTGGCGATGAGTTTTTAATCATTGTGGATACGGATGACGACGATGAAGTTCGCCGTATTTGTGAGCAATTACGCATGGGATTTGAAAATGCAAAGCGAAAGCAAAGTGAACCCTACAAGCTGTGCATGAGTGTTGGCTACGAACTCTTTGACGGCGAGAGTGATATACAAGCGCTTCTCAAGCGTGCTGATACTAAACTCTACAATGCTAAAAAGAACAGGGAATAAGGGAGAAGGTTATGAGAGCGATTGTACAACGAGTAAAGCATGCGACTGTAACGGTGGACGGAGAAGTTATCGGAAAAATCGGGCAGGGTTTTTTGGTGCTCGTCGGTGTAAAGTGCGGTGATACGGAAAAGAATGCGGATTTTATCATCAAAAAATGTTGCGGGCTTCGGGTGTTTGAAGATGAAGAAGGTAAAATGAATTTATCTTTGTCCGACATC
>JAZNLB010000024.1:0-82830 GCA_045578865.1 Clostridia bacterium
CTTTTAAGATACGAAACAGAGAAATGATTGACCGTTCAGACATTGTAATATGCTTTATTGAAAAAGAATACGGCGGTGCTTACCACAGCATGAAATATGCTGTTAAAAAAGGCAAGAAGGTTATAAATCTTTTTGAAAAGAAACACACCCTTTAAGTCATCGACTTTAAAAGGGTGTGTTTTTACGTTTGTCGGTTTTTGCGCTCATTGTCATGATAAGTCCGATAGCCGCAAGTATGGGAGTAAAGGATTCAGGCTTTAAAAGTTTAAGTACCAACGCAGTTCCTTTAATATCTGCTGTACTTAAAAGCCATGAAGTTACAGTTGTACCAATGTTTGCACCCATGATAACGGAAGTTGCTTGTCCAAGACTCATCACGCCGGCATTTACCAAACCGATAACCATTACAGAAGTCGCAGATGAACTTTGAATAATG
This sequence comes from Clostridia bacterium, assembly GCA_045578865.1. Lineage (GTDB taxonomy): Bacteria > Bacillota > Clostridia > UBA1381 > UMGS1253 > RGIG2041. The sequence continues at coordinate 437 of JAZNLB010000024.1, forward strand.
GCTGTTACACACGCGCCGATGCCTACGCCCGAAAAGCGATTATTGCTGATTCTGCCCAGCAGTTTTTTCATGCCTTCACCGGCACTTTTTTCAAGCGCATCGCTTAAAAAATTCATCCCGACAATAAATACGCCTACGCCTGCAAGCAGCCATATTAAACTTTGCAACAACTGCATAATTTCTTCTGCGGATAACATACAATCTCTCCTTCTGTCAAAGCTTGTGATTTTCCGATAACATTGTATTTAAAAACAGCAAATTGCTCAAATAAGCCACGCCGAGCAATCCGACCATTATAGATATTTTTATAAAAATCCAATTCTTATTATATTATCCTCATTTTCAATTTTCGGATACATTATACTTTTTCCGGTTCCGCGTGTCAACCGTTTTTAATCAAAAAAAACGCACAATACTCATTAAAAAGACCAATCTAAGAAATAAGGTTGTTCGTAAATATTAAATAATTTCGACAAACACACAAAAAGCAGAACCATAGAGATATTTTAATTATTCTTTGGCAATATATAACCTTCCAAGGTAATTTAGCTAAATTTTGCACATTCGTGCAAAGCGAAATTATTGCTCCGCAATAGCTAAATTGTTTCTGCCGAAACAGTTAAATTAAATTCGCTTTTTAGCTGACCGAAGGTCAATTTAGCTACAAAGTAATTTAGCGTGCATTAGCACATTTAGCTCGCGGAACGCGAATTTGGCTAAAAAAAGACATTATTCTTTGTCGAATAATGTCTTTTTTCATGGTGGGAGTTACAGGGCTCGAACCTGTGACCCTCTGCTTGTAAGGCAGATGCTCTCCCAGCTGAGCTAAACTCCCATATGGTGACCCGTAAGGGAATCGAACCCTTGTTTCAGGCGTGAGAGGCCTACGTCTTAACCGCTTGACCAACGGGCCAAAAAAAATGGTAGCGGCGAGTGGACTTGAACCACCGACCTAACGGGTATGAACCGTTTGCTCTAGCCAACTGAGCTACACCGCCACATTTCTATAATTCGCCTCACAGCGACTACGCCATTATAATACATAAAAACTTCTTTGTCAACTCTTTTTTAAAATTTTTATATATTTTTCTACGAATCATCGATGCACACCGAGTAGTCCTCCACGGACAATCGCACGCCCAAAGCATCGCGGATTTTGTAGTACTCCGAGGCTGCCTTATAGTTTTCTTCACCTGTTTTAATTGCTTTAATCATGAGATTTTTCGGTGTTTCAAGTGGCGAGATATACTCCATGGCTGTGATTTCATAACCGCACGATTCCAAGTACAGACAGCGCATTGCATCCGTGAGCACATCCGCAAGGCGCGCTTTGAAAATCGGGTGTTTTATAAGCGGTGCAAATGCCTCATAATGATATTGCGAAAGCATTTCTTTGTGACAACAAGGCACAACAACCATCGCCTTGACACCCGTCCGCACACCTAAACCGATTGCCATATCTGTTGCCGTATCACACGCATGCAAGGAAACGAGCAAATCCACCTGCTCATCCGGTTGATACGCTCGCACATCTGCACAGACAAATCGCATATTTTTGTATCCGAGATTGTCTGCCATACGGCGGGACGCTGTGATAACTGTTTCAGAATAATCTACGCCGATAAAACTGCAATCCATTTTCAGCATATCACGCATATAGTAATTGAGCACAAACGACAGATAGGACTTGCCGCAGGCACAGTCCAAAACACAAACGCGTCTGTTTTTCGGCAGCGTATCAATCACCGGTTTTAAAATTTCAATATAGTGGTCAATTTGATTATACTTACGGATTTTATCGTTTTTTATCTTACCTTCCTTGCTCATGATGCCGATTTCTTTTAAAAGCGCATCCGCTCTGCCCGGCTTTATAATATATTCTCTGCCACCGGAGGCATTTATATTCGTATCTCCAGCAAAAGAATTGTCCGTTTGTTTCGTTCGCACACCGCGGTCATCTGCTTCCAAAATCAAATTCGTGCCTCGTTCTGCATATGTAAACACCAAAGACTCATATTTCACACTCTCGGATGCAATATAATCTGCCACACCCGATAAATCCGTTTTATGCTTAACGCCGTTCATCGTTACAACAAAACCGTTGTCCTCCGGCAACACTTCCCCCGTAAATCTCTTGGTGCCGGATTTAAAGGCCACCGCCATTTTCACGAAATAATCTTTCTTTTCATTGTATCGACCGGTAATCCCTAAAAGCATAAATTTAATCTTGTCCGTCGTTGTTTTCTTCATAATCCTCAACCGCCAAACTGTATGTTTTTTTGTTTAAATAATCAAATATTGTTATGCCGTCAAATTTCTTTTGCGTAAAAACATCATACTCCATGCGTACAATGCGTACATATTTTAGCACTTCCTTGCGCGACATTGCAAGCAGGTTTTCCTCCAAAAGATTTGATTCGTATGCTTTTTCCCACGCATAAGTGTAATATGTTTTTGTTGCCGCAGGCAAATGCATCCACGGCGCCAACTGCGCCGTCTTGTTGTTTTTGAAAGCTTCGTAAGTTAAAAGCGCATCAAAAATCGCGTCCTCTTTGGCAATGCACTCCGTATGAAACCTATGAAATAGCGCATAGCACGCATTTTGCGGATAACTTGTGCCCGCAATCGTATTTTTCTGCCAAAATGCCGACAGTGCCTCAAAATAAGCAAATGCCGACAAACCGCTTTTTTCCATCGAATACACAAGCGCTTTGGTATATCTGCCGCTATTGTAATACAACTCCAACACATTTTCTATCTGTTTTAGTTTCTGCATTTCAGCATAGGAAATCCATCGGCTTGCAAGCACCTCATACGGTGGCTCGTGGGTGTGGATATATCCAAAATCCTCCGCCTGTCCTCTGATTTTTGTGCCTTTTAACAGTTTCAAAAACCCAAGTTGCAGCATATCCGGCTTTAAGGCGAACACATCGCAAAAAGAGGTAGAAAAACTTTCATAATCTTCATACGGTAGCCCCGCAATCAAATCCAGATGTATATGCATATTGTTTGCTTGACGCAAACGCAAAACATTGGATTGTATTTTCTCCCACTTTGCATATCTGTCAATCGCTACCGATGTTTTAGCATGCGTTGTCTGCACACCGATTTCCAGCTGAAACCAACCTTTCGGAGCCGTTTCCAAGAGCAAAAGCATTTCCTGCGATAAGCCGTCTGCTGTCACCTCAAAGTGAAAACAGGTGCGTTGGTTACTTTTTAATATAAAACGCAAAATTTCAACCGTTCGCTTCGGATCAATATTAAATGTTCTATCCGTCAGTTTTACAAGTGGCACACGCATTTCCATAAACAGCTTTAAATCTTCAAACACCCTGGTGAGCGAAAAGAACCGTACACCATGCGAGGTGGAAGAAAGACAGTAACTGCACCTGAAGGGACAGCCACGGCTCGTTTCATAATAAATCAGCTTGTTTTTCAGACTATCCACCACATCGGCGTTATATACACGAGCAAGCACATCTAAATTCTGTATGCAGGCAGGCTCACCAATCACGAAAGCATCGCCATCTTTGTAGCACAGTCCATCTATTCGAGAAAAATTTATGCCTTCCAGCAGCGCAGGCACACTTCTTTCTCCTTCGCCGCGCAGGCAAAAATCCACATACGGATGTGTTTTTAAAAACGCTTCTGTTTCATATGTAATCTCCGGCCCTCCAAAGACAATTACCACATCGGGTTTCACGGATTTCAAACGACACGCAAGGCTTTCCAAAAACGGCAAATTCCAGATATAACAACCAAACAAATACACATCACAATCGAGCGCAAACAATTCTGAGCACACGCGCTCCACACTGTCATTGATGCAATATACCTTTGTCTCCAAAGGCAAATGAGCACAGGCGGCACGCAAGTTTATAAGCGCAAGCGAGGAATGTGTATAACTTGCATTTACTGCACATATACACGCTTTTTTACATTTCAATTTTTGCAATGTCATACACCTCCCCACTAAAAATGGCAAGACAACGCTTGCCATTTTATACTTACATAGAATCGAGCAATTCTTTAATCATCGGATTGAGCATCTGGGGATTTGCTTTTCCCTTGGAGGCACGCATGACCTGACCAACCAAAAACCCGATAACATTTGTTTTGCCGTTTTTATAATCCTCAACGGATTTTGGATTGCTTTCAAGAATTTCCAGAACAATCGCTTTGAGCGCATCTCCGTCATTGACCTGTTCAAGACCTTCCTCTTTCACAATGACCTCCGGCGTTTTTCCGGTTTCAAACATTATGGAGAGCACCTTTTTGCCCGCCGTATTGCTGATTGTACCTTTTTCAATCAACGCAATCAAGGCTGTGAGTTGTTCAGGCGCAATCGTAATGTCCGTAATTTCAATGTTTTTTTCATTTAAAATTTTAGATATATCGCCCAAGAGCCAGTTGGCAACCGTTTTCGCCGTTGCGCCCAAATTTACACAGGCTTCAAAATACATTGCCATTGCCTTGCTGCCCGAAATCAGTCCTGCTTCGTAATCCGAAATGGAATATGTCGAAACAAAGCGTTCGCGTTTTGCGCTCGGCAGTTCCGGAATTGTCTTTTGAATTTCATCAATTTGCTCGTCCGTCACAACAATCGGCACGAGGTCCGGATCCGGAAAATATCTGTAATCCTGCGCTTCTTCCTTGGAGCGCATTGCATAGTTTACGCCCTTGGCATCATCCCAACGACGGGTTTCCTGCACAATCTTTTCTCCGGCAATCGTTGCTTCAATCTGGCGTTTTGCCTCATAATCAATTGCGCGCACAGCCGCAGAAAAAGAACTCAAATTCTTCATCTCCGTTCGCGTGTTAAATGTTGCCTGTCCCTTCGGACGAACCGACACATTGACATCGCAACGCAACGAGCCTTCCTGCATCTTACAGTCTGAAACTTCCAGACACTCTAAAACTGCCTTCAACTCTTCCAAATACAGTTTTGCTTCTTCGGAACTGCGTAAGTCCGGCTCGGATACAATTTCAATAAGCGGCACGCCACAACGGTTCAAATCTACCAAAGATTTGCCCGGCACAACATCGTGGAGAAGTTTTCCCGCATCTTCTTCAATGTGAATACGCGTTATACCGATGCGCTTTTTTGCTTCATCCTTTGTAATGTCAATATAACCGCCCACGCAAAGCGGCAAATCAAACTGTGAAATCTGATAGGCCTTCGGCAAATCCGGATAAAAATAATTTTTTCTGTCCTGCTTGCCGTATCGTGTAATGGAGCAACCCGTTGCCAGACCGGTTTTAATCGCATATTCTACTACTTTTTTGTTTAGCACCGGCAAACTGCCCGGCATCGCCGTACAAACCAGACAGCACTGCGTATTTACATCCTTGCCGAATTCGGTTGAGCAACTGCAAAACGCCTTAGTCTTCGTTGCAAGTTCAGCATGTACTTCCAGACCGATGATGATTTCAAAATCTTCAAATTGCATTTTTGCTCCCCCCTTATACCATCGGCTTCAAGCTGAGGCCGACATTCTTTTCATACGCATACGCAGCATGTAAAATCGTTTTTTCATCAAAAGAATTACCGATAAGTTGCATACCAATCGGCAAATTATTTGCGCCCACACCACACGGAATTGAAATCGCGGGCAAACCTGCAATATTGATGGAAACCGTACAGATATCCGCAAGATACATCTCCATCGGGTCCGCTGTCTTTTCGCCGAGTTTAAATGCAGTCACAGGTGCAGTCGGCGATAAGATGAAATCATACTTTTCAAATGCCGCTTCAAAACCGCTACGCACAACGGTACGCACCTGCTGCGCCTTTTTATAATACGCATCATAATACCCCGAGCTGAGTGCATAAGTACCCAGCATAATTCTGCGCTTTACCTCATCGCCGAAACCCTCGGAGCGCGTGTTTTTATACATTTCCATCAAATCATTGTAATTTTGCGTTCTATATCCGTATTTCACGCCATCGTAACGAGCAAGATTGGAACTCGCCTCAGCAGAAGAAATGATATAGTACGCCGGAAGCGCCGCCGACAAAGACGGCATATCAAAAAACTCCACGGTTGCGCCAAGCGTTTCATAGAGTTTTGCCGCATCTAAAATCGCCTGCTTGACCTCCGCCGAAATACCCTCGCCCATATATTCGTTCGGTATACCGATGCACATACCCGCTACATCTGTCGAAAGCGATGCCGTAAAATCCTCTTTGGCAAGCTGCACACTCGTCGAATCCATTTCGTCATGTCCGCAAATCAGATTTAACACCAACGCCGCATCCTCCACATCTTTCGTCAGTGGACCAATCTGGTCAAGTGAAGATGCAAACGCAACTAAACCAAAGCGCGACACTCTGCCATAGGTCGGCTTAATGCCAACCACACCGCAAAACGATGCAGGCTGACGAATTGAGCCACCCGTATCGGAGCCGAGCGTATACATAGCCATATCCGCACCGACTGCCGCCGCACTGCCGCCCGAGCTGCCGCCCGGTACATAAGCGGGGTTTTGCGGATTTTTTGTCTTTTTGAAATAGGAATTTTCCGTAGACGAACCCATCGCAAACTCGTCCATGTTGAGTTTGCCGAGCATCGGCACATGCATGCTTTTTATCTTGCCCGCTACAAACGCATCATAAGGCGGCACAAAATTTTCAAGCATACGGGATGCACAAGTTGTCGCTATGCCTTTCGTACAAATATTATCTTTAATGGCCATCGGCACCCCTTCGAGCGGCAAAAGTGCCTCACCGGATGCAATTTTGGCATCCGCCGCTTTTGCGCTCTCCATCGCACCTTCAAATGTGGTAGTAATATACGCATCGACCGTATTTTCCACGGATTCAATTCTTGAAATAACCGCCTGTGTAAGTTCGGCAGACGACACTTCTTTTTTATTCAGCAGCGCCATAGCCTCATGCGCTGTAAGTTTATGCAGTTCCATATTCGTCTCCCCTCCTTATTCCACAACTTTCGGCACGCTATAACAACCTGCCTGTTTTTCAGGCGCACAAGAAAGCAGAGCATCTCTGTCAGCAGATGCACGCTCCACATCCTCACGCAACACATTTTCTACGCGAATGGCATGATTGGTCGGCTCAATGCCGGCGGTATCAAACTCGGAAAGCGTATCCGCAAAAGCGATAATATCCGCCATTTGCGTCTCTAATCGCTCCGCCTCTGCCTCGCTCAAATTCAGTCTTGCAAGATTTGCAACATATTTAACTTCTTCTTTTGTTATCTTCAATTTGGCTACCTCCTGCCAATTCGTAATTTCCAATAAAAAATTATAACACAATTTACCTTTCGGTGCAAGGCAATTATGCAATTCCTGCCATTTCTTTAAAAGCAGTTTCGTCAATCACGGTTACGCCGAGTGCATGAGCTTTGTCGAGTTTACTGCCTGCCTCTTCACCAGCCAAAACAAAATCCGTCTTTTTAGACACCGAGCCGGAAACATTGCCGCCCATGGATTCGATAATCGCTTTGGCTTCGTCACGCTTATAGGTTGGTAAAGTTCCGGTCAGCACAAAGGTTTTACCGGCAAAGCGCGCATCGGAAATTTCCTGTTTTGCCGCCGTAAAATTCACGCCTGCCGCACGAAGTTTTTCAATGGCTTCCAGGTTCTTTTCCTCTTCAAAAAACCGACGGATACTTTTTGCCATAATCATGCCGATGTCTTCTACGCTTGTGAGTTCTTCCTCCGTTGCGGAAATTAAATTGTCCAGCGTTTCAAAGCGCGCCGCCAAAACCTTGCCCGCTTTTTCACCGATATGACGGATGCCAAGCGCATAAATCAATCGGCTCAAATCATTTTTCTTGGAATTTTCGATTGCTAAAATCAGATTGTCTGCGGATTTTTCTCCGAGTTTATCCATTTTTGCAATTTCCTGCGCTTTAATATAGTACAAATCAGCCGCACTTTTAATCAAGCCGCGTCCAAGCATCTGTTCTACAATAGACTCACCCAAGCCGTCAATGTTCATGGCATCGCGCGATACAAAATGAATGATATGGCGTGCAAGTTGTGCAGGACAGTCCATCCCCATACAACGATGCGCCGCCTCACCCTCCTCACGAACAACTTCGCTGCCGCACACCGGACACATGGCCGGCATTTCAAAAATCCGCTCCGTTCCGTCTCTGCGTTCGGGAATTGATTTAACGATTTCCGGAATGATATCGCCTGCCTTCTGCAAAACAACGGTGTCGCCGATGCGAATATCTTTTTGACGGATATTATCTAAATTATGCAGTGTCGCACGCGCCACCGTGCTACCGGAGATAAATACATCTTCCAACTCTGCCGTCGGCGTCAACACGCCCGTTCTACCCACCTGAATCACAATATCCTTAATTTTCGTCTCTTTCTGCTCCGGCGGATATTTATAGGCAATCGCCCACTTCGGCGCCTTTGATGTAGAACCGAGCAGTCCTCTGTCGGCAATGTTGTCGAGTTTAATTACCGCACCATCTATGTCATGTGCAAACTCCGCGCGCCGTGCGCCGATTTTTTCAATCTCCGCCCAGGCGCTCTCAATATCGCCGACAACACATTTATCCACTGCTTTAAAGCCAAGGCGGCGCAAAATATCAAGAGATTCGGAGTGTGTTTTATACGAAAGCCCCTCCGCGCGCTGTATGTTAAATACATAAATGTCCAGTTTTCTCGTTGCCGTAATTTTTGAATCCAACTGTCGCAAGGAGCCTGCCGCCGCATTTCTCGGATTGGCAAAGGTGCTCTCGCCGTCAAGCGCGCGCTTTTCATTGAGCGATGCGAATACCTTTTTAGGCATAAACACCTCGCCGCGCACCTCTAAATACGCCACATTTTCCTTAAGTTGCATCGGGATAGCACCGATGGTTTTTAAATTCTCGGTTACATCCTCACCCACATGACCATCGCCGCGTGTCGAACCGCGCACGAAAGCACCGTTTTCATATTCGAGCGAGACACTCAGTCCATCAATTTTCGGTTCAATATTATACGCAACATCCATGCCGAGCACATTGTGTACGCGTTTATCAAATTCTACAAGTTCCTCTTTGGAAAAGGCATCCTGCAAACTTTCCATCGGCACAGTATGCACGACCTCTTCAAAGCCGGAAAGCACCTTGCCACCGACGCGTTTCGTCGGCGAATTGTCCAGCGCAAACTCCGGATGTGCCAATTCAAGCCCTGCCAGTTCGCGCAAAAGCATATCATATTCATAATCCGTAACACTCGGGTTGTCCAGCACATAATATTCGTGCGCGTATTGGTTTAAAAGTGCCGTCAATTCCTCAATTCTTTTTTTCAAAACACACAGCCTCCCGTGTCTGATGCAATATAGAAACAGTATACCACATTTTTTCAAAAAAAGAAAGAGCCGAACAACATTTTTATGTTGTCCGACCCAAAAATTTTCAGTCTTTTTTTCTGTAAACCAGATTCTTAAAAAAGCGATAACCGATTTCCCATCGGTGCATACCGGAAATGTAGCCGAATGTGCAAGTAATAAACGGCACAAAATAATACAGTATCCAGTAAAAGCAAGAAACTGAGCCGTCCGACGCAAGCATAAATCCTGCATAAGCATATCCCCAAAGTTTAAACGGAAAGTACAAGATAAATTTGGACAAAAGCGTTCCTGCGCCAAAAGACAAATCATATAACCATGCCAAAAGCAAATTTACTGCCATAAGCAAAACAGACAAAACCGCACCTTTATACCAATACGGTTCTTCCGCTACATAACTTTTTGTGTCCCGCTCACCGACCTTATATAATTTTGCATACATATACACAATATATAAAACCGTTAGAAAAATTGCACAAAAAATCTCAGCCGCTCTATAATTGGCCGTCAGCAATAAAAAAGCTCCAATGCCGAGAGCGGCACAAATTACTTGTGCAATCAAATGCCACACTACAACTTTTGTGCAACATCTCAAATAATATAGAAACATCTTCATCCCTCCGCTACGCAGCATATCTATGCTACTCATTTTATCAGGACTGTATAATCCGGAATCGGTAATCTGTTTTCTATTAAATTCCAAAACTTGACACGAGCTAAATCATAACAAATCCATACATTTTGTTCGACAAATTCTACATTTCTATTATACAACAGTTTCCTGCTTTAATCAAGTTATTTACTAATTTTTATATCAAATCTAAATATATTGATTCTTTTTTTGTTATGTGCTACAATAGTTCTAACATTTTGTTGGAGGTTCCCATTTATGAATATAACGATTATCGACGGTCAGGGCGGCAACCTTGGCGCACAGCTTGTCAAAGAAATTTTAAATAAATTTCAAAATGTTACTCTAACTGCCATCGGCACCAACGCTATTGCTACTGCTACTATGTTAAAGGCAGGAGCGACAAAAGCAGCGACAGGAGAAAATCCCGCTGTTGTTGCAGCCAAAAAATCCGATGTAATCATTGGTCCTATCGGGATTGTGATTGCAGACTCGTTACTCGGTGAAATTACAGAAAAAATGGCCGTTGCAATAGGAAAATCTGATGCAATTCGCATACTTATTCCAACGAACAAGTGCGATAACTTAGTTGCAGGTGTTCCCAATTTGAATACAGCAACATTAATCAACGATGCCATTTCTAAATTGAGCAGTATCATTGACAATCAAACCACTTGACAAGTTTCGATTTTTTTAATATAATACACTCGTTACTCAGAAGAGTAGCCGTGAAACAGAAGTTTCTTTACTTTACAAATATACAACAATTAACGATGCTATGTAGGTGTCATTATCTTTGAAGAGATAGTGACACTTTTTTCATCATAAAAGGAGTCTTTTATGAAAAACCATGTCAATGTATTAAAAATGATTCTTTCCGCCATGTTTTTGGCGCTTGCCTATATTATGCCGTTTCTGACAGGTCAAATTCCTGAAATCGGCTCGATGCTATGCCCACTGCACATTCCCGTTCTGCTTTGCGGCTTTATATGCGGCTGGCCCTGGGGGTTGACGGTTGGCTTTGTCGCACCACTTTTTCGCTCTCTCCTGCTCGGAATGCCTCCGTTTTTCCCGACGGCCATATGCATGGCATTCGAGCTTGCCGCTTACGGAGCAATTTCGGGACTGATGCACAAATTACTACCCCGCCAAAAACCCTATATTTATTGCTCGTTGCTCACTTCAATGCTCATTGGCAGACTTATTTGGGGTGTTGCAATGTTCGTTTGCATAGGTGTCGGCAAAAGCACTTTTACATTTGCAGCTTTTATAGCCGGAGCATTTACCAATGCTCTTCCCGGAATTATAATACAAATTACATTGATTCCTGTTTTAGTTATGATACTTGAAAACCCAAAAGTATTAAACCTAAAGGATTCGTTTGGAGACCGTTATGAAACAAAGCGATAGTACTCGTAAATCATTGATAATGCACTATCAGAAATATCCTCTTGTGCAGATTCAGGATATATTTAAATTTATCTACCAAAGTTCGTTTGGATGCGAACATATGGTATCTTCTTTGGAAACATCGACAGATTTTATTCGTGAGGAAAGCAAAAACATTTCTCCGTCTGACGAGCCTCTCATCGACCCTCTTGACGGAGCATTCAGCCGAATTCATCTCTCTTATTTAAATCATGGATTAAGCGCACAAACACTTGGCAAACTCTTTTTTGAATCCTCCAAGGCAGGCGATAAGACGGGCGTTGAAGACAAACTCAGCATCGCAAAAGAGCTTATATATGAAAAAAATCTTCCATTTTCAATGAAAGATTTTGATAAATGCTGTAAAGAGTGGCATGCAAACGGATATCCTCCGGTACACCATTCCGACATTTTCAAAAACGCATACAATCCGGCGTACCGCGTTATATCAAATAAGTACATACCGTTTCTTCCCCTATTTGCAAAACTGGACCAAATGCCCAAAAACAATTCGTGCGTGATTGCCATTGAGGGTGGCAGTGCGAGCGGAAAAACCACCCTGGGCGAAATGCTCAAAAAACTCTATGATTGCACGGTTTTTCATACAGATGACTTCTTCTTGCGTCCCGAACAGAGAACAGCCGAACGATATGCACAAATCGGAGGAAATATTGACCGTGAACGCTTTGTGGAAGAAATACTGATTCCGCTAAGCAAAAACCAACCTATCCTCTACCGAAGGTTCGACTGTTCTTCCATGTCACTTACGCCCGCAACAAAGGTCATTGCTAAAAAACCGGTTGTGATTGAAGGGGTATACTCGATGCATCCCGATTTTGAAAAATTTTATGATTTTTCAATATTCTTAGATATTTCACCCGAATTACAAAAATCACGAATTGCAAAACGAAATTCACCGCAAGTTGCGACGCAGTTTTATAACGATTGGATTCCTCTAGAGCAACTGTATTTTTCAAACATGTATACAAAAAGTCGTTGTGATATGATAATTCCGATTCAGGAATAATGTTTGTTTCAAAGGCTTCCCGCTTTAGCGGGAAGCCTTTTTATCCCTTGCGCAGCAAATCTTGATAATTTTTGAAGTTTGGTGCAAAAAATGTTTTCTAAAAAGGCTTCTTTGTGAGAAGAGCACCATCACAGGTGGAGGCAAGGTGTAGATTACGAAAGCAATCGCTTATAAACCTCAAACAAAGTCACTTTTCTATGCGCCGCATAAATTCCTGCGTTGAAATTCCGCTCGGTCGATTAAACCTGCCCATACAGTATAGCGAATTTTCATCTGTAATGTAATTTACCTTTTCAGCACAACCGAAGCTGACCGAAAAGCCCATATTGCGAATGACATCAACCGAATCTTCACAGATAGAACCAAACGGATAGGCAAACACCATCGGCTTAATATCACAGTTTTGCAAAAGCAATTCTTGTGTTTTATTTAAATCCGCCGTAAGCGCCTGAGCGTAACATGCCGCATCTTCTCCAAATCGCTTCGCCGTTCCTTTTCTTCCCTCTTGGGCGTGCATATTATAACTGTGATTACCAATTTCAACACGGCCGCTTTCGCAAAGAGTGCGTATTTCCTCCCACGATAGATAAGCATAACTCGGATGATGGTCGTCCGAGGTGGAAAATGCCTCGCTGTATTTGCCCACAATCGAAATCACAGCGCACATGTCCAGTTTTTCCAAAATCGGAAGTGCATATGTTAAATTGTTTTTATGCCCGTCGTCAAATGTAATCATAATCGGCTTTTCAGGCAACGGTTTTCCATCGCGCACATAATCAACCAAGTCGCTGCACCGTACCGTTGTATAACCTTGTGATTTTAAATACCGCAAATCCGACTCCAGCGTCTGAGGCGAAACAACATACTTTCCTGCCACGGCGGGGTCTTTTAGTATACTATGATACATCAAAATCGGCACGCGAACCGTCTCTTGCAACACCGCAGAAGTTTTTATGTCCGTTACGGCAAAGCAGGCAAGCGATAAAATCAAAACAAGAAACAATCCGCATACGCCAAATAGATATCTTCGTTTAAAAACAAAAAACACACATACGCACCCCCATTGTATGTGTATGTGTGTTTTTAACTATTTATTTCGACTTTGCGCCTTCAAACGAAGCGTTGTGTTTAAAATGCGTTTGCGAATTCTAAACTTTTTCGGTGTAACCTCCAAAAGTTCATCTTCTCCTAAAAATTCGATTGCTTCCTCCAAGCTTAAATTCTTTGGCGGCACAAGTTTGAGAGCATCATCACTGCCCGATGCGCGCGTATTTGTCAGTTGCTTTTTCTTGCATACATTTACGCTGATATCTTCCAGCTTCGGCGATGCACCGACCACCATACCTTCATACACCGGTTCACCCGCACCGATAAACAGCGCACCACGCCCCTGTGCGTTAAACAAGCCATATGTTACCGCCTCGCCTGTTTCAAATGCAATCAAGGAACCTGTAAACCTTCTTACAATTTCACCCTTGTGCGGTTGATAGCCGTAAAATACCGTATTCAAAATACCCTCGCCACGCGTATCGGTCATAAATTCACTTCTGTAACCAAACAGCCCGCGCGCCGGAATAAGATATTCAATACGCATTCTCGTACCAATCGGCGACATGTGTTGAAGTTCGCCTTTGCGCGAACCCATCTTTTCCATAACGGAACCGACACATTCCTCCGGCACATCTACCAAAAGCCGCTCTATCGGCTCACAAAGTTTGCCGTCCATTTCCTTAAAGAGCACGCGCGGTGTGCTGACTGCAAATTCATAACCTTCGCGGCGCATTGTTTCAATTAAAATAGACAAATGCATCTCGCCGCGACCGGATACAACAAACGAATCCGTAGTTTCACCATCACATACACGCAAAGAAACATCTTTTAATAATTCTCTGTACAAACGCTCACGCAGTTGTCTGGATGTTACAAATTTTCCGTCCTTACCTGCAAACGGACTGTCGTTTACCGAAAAGGTCATTTCCACCGTTGGCTCACCGATTTTCACAAACTGAATCGGCTCTCTGCAATCCGTAGCCGTAATCGTATTACCAATGGTAATATCCTCCACGCCCGAAAAACAAATTATATCACCAACCGTAGCACTTTCTACCTGTACGCGCCCCGTGCCGTCAATCTGATACAGCGAAGCAATTTTTCCACGCTTGGTTACGGACGCATCGTGATAGTCACAAACGCTGACCTCCTGATTGAGCTTAATCGTGCCACGCTCCACACGACCGATACCCATGCGGCCAACATACTCGCTGTAATCAATCGTAGAAATCAAAAGCTGAAGCTTTCCTTCCTCATCCCCACTCGGCGCCGGAATATAATCCACAATCGTTTCAAACAGCACACTCAAGTCCTCACCCTGTTTGTTTGGGGATTTTGATGCCGTTCCATCACGACCGGAACAATAAATAATCGGGCTGTCAAGCTGCTCATCCGTTGCATCCAATTCCAGCAAAAGTTCCAAAACCTCGTCGCCGACCTCGCTAAGTCTTGCATCCGGACGGTCAATCTTGTTGACAACAATGATGATTTTAAGGCCGAGCTCCAATGCCTTGGAAAGCACGAAGCGAGTTTGCGGCATCGGTCCTTCCGCCGCATCTACAAGCAAAATGACACCGCCAACCATTTTGAGCACACGCTCAACCTCGCCGCCGAAATCTGCATGTCCCGGTGTGTCAATAATATTGATTTTTTTGTCCTTATAGCGCACAGATGCGTTTTTCGACAAAATCGTAATGCCACGCTCTCGTTCAAGCGCATTATTGTCCATTACGCGGTCTTCCACCACCTGATTTTCTCTGTATACGCCGCCCTGCTTTAAAAGCTCGTCCACTAGCGTAGTCTTTCCGTGGTCAACATGTGCGATAATTGCAATATTTCTTAAATCTTCTCTTACCAATGTCAAAACTTCCAATCTGTATAAATTTCGTATTTTAGTATATCATAAAAACATTGCTCTTGTAAATGTTTTTAACTTTTTTGTAAAAAAATACTTGACATTTCATCGGTTTGGGTTTAATATATTATTTGTTCGCCAAGAACAAATAATATTGCGGAATTGTGTAAAGGTAGCACGAGTGACTCTGACTCACTTTGTCTGGGTTCGAATCCTAGTTCCGCAGCCAGAAAAAAAGCACTTGCAAATTGCAAGTGCTTTTTTCATGTGAAGCCGTAAGGCTATTATAATCATCGAATTTTCTTTGCCTCGATATAAAATCTCTTTTCATGCGCCTCGCCCATGGAGAAAGTCTTTCTCGGCAAAGCGCCGTCTTTAATGACGGTTACAAACAGACTTTCCTTTTCCATCGCAGGCAAAATGAAGCCGAAGGCATTTTCTTTTGCGGCAAGGCGTTTGGTCGTATCTTCGCCGTGGATGTAGTCCGCCTCATACCCCATTTTATCAATAAATTCCTGCACTGCACCGACCGCCAAATTGGAGCACGCATTACAAATCGTGAATTCACCTTCTGTATCACCATATACATATGTTACGGTATGTGTATTTTCCCCCGCACCCTGCGCTGAAAACTTTTCAAGGCTCGCGAGCACATCCCCCGGCTCTACATCAAACAGAACTCTGTGAATCGGCTCGAACTCCAGCGCCGCATCATAAAGATTTTCAATTTCAACCAAGCAGTAACGCGCAGGATGATTTTCCTGCTCGTCTGCCGAAAGATTTTTCTTTAAATTCTCCCAGCAAGTCTTTGCGGTTGCAAGAGAATGATTGCCGTCACCCACCGCAAACACAAGCCCGTCGTTTACATTTTTAGCATACGCATCAAAAGCTGCGCTGATAGCGTCCGCCTTTTCGCCGTCAATGACATAACCTCGGATATGACCGCCGTTTTCCATCAATTCAAAATCATATACAGGCGCACTGTCACACGCGCTCGGAATCACTTTGTTTTCCTTGTCATCAATTAGCAAAATAGCATGCGGCAATTCGAGCGGCGCATCCTGACGAATTTTCACGCGTGGCGGAATACGCTCAGCAACCGTCCCCTCCGTTGCACGAATTGCACTTTTCGAGCCTTTTGTAAAATCGTATGTTTCCAAATCCACCGTACCGATAATACCACGACGAATGCGTCCGCCGGAGAGGGTTCGCTCTATGTAGATATATGCATCGTTATGTGCTTCAAATACGCCGTCTTCTATATATTTTGCCATATGCAAATTGATTTTGTTAATATAACTGTCGCCCTCGCTCAAATACGCCTCCGGGTACACCAGATGAAATGTGGACGGTTCATCACCCACATACGCCTTTACTCTGTCCCAGTATTCGCATTCGGATGTGTATTGGTCGCATGCCACTACACCCCATTTTTTATAATCCGCCTGCTTAGGCAAAAGAACATTCGCTTTGTTAAATACTGCCATTTTCCTCCCTCTTTCTTTGCAAGTTATCTTTTTTTCAATCTCTATACCGATAGTGTACCATTTTTTTGCGTGTAAATCAATATTCTAGCGTAAAATATTCCTTTTAAAAAACGGGAATCTCGCCAGCTTATAGATGCGTACATACAATTTTACAACAATGAACAAATACAACTAAAAACAAAACTGACACCGCAAGAAATGCGATGTCAGTATATTGCTTAAAATTTAATATTCGTTACCATAGTGGTTCTTTTCGCAGCGTCTGCACAAAATGATGCAGCACATGCGCTGTCGCATGGTTTTTTAGTAGTTTAATGTTTTGTTTACAACATCATCGTTAACCTTTGCAATAAAGTCCTCCACGGACATTGTGCCGAGGTCCACGCCCTTACGCGCACGAACAGCAACGCCGCCTGCTTCAGCTTCCTTGTCGCCGATAACGAGCATATACGGCAGTCTTTCGAGCTGTGCTTCGCGAATCTTATAACCGATTTTTTCATTTCTCAAATCGGTTTCTACGCGAATTCCCGCAAGTTTAAGTTTTTCCTCTACCTGTTTTGCGTATTCGTGATGCGCTTCGGCAATCGGCAAAATCTTTACCTGTGTCGGCGCAAGCCATGTCGGGAACGCACCCGCATACTTTTCAATTAAGAGCGCAAGCGTTCTTTCATAGCAACCGATAGAGGTTCTGTGAATGATGTACGGATTTTTCTTCGCGCCGTCTTTATCCACATATTCCATACCGAATTTTTCCGCAAGCATCTGGTCGATCTGAATGGTAATAAGTGTATCTTCTTTACCAAACACATTCTTAATCTGAATGTCGAGTTTCGGACCGTAAAACGCCGCCTCGCCCACACCGATTTTGTACGGAATTTCGAGATGGTCGAGAATGTTTTTCATTACACCCTGCGCCTCATCCCACTGCTCCGGTGTGCCGATGTATTTTTCTTTATCTTCCGGATCCCACTGAGAGAAGCGGTATGATACATCTTCGTAAAGACCGAGTGTTTTGAGCATATAGATTGCCATTTCCAAACAACCCTTAAACTCCGCCTCGAGTTGCTCCGGTGTGCACATTAAGTGACCTTCGGAAATCGTGAACTGACGCACACGGATAAGTCCGTGCATTTCGCCCGAAGATTCATTTCTGAAGAGTGTCGAGGTTTCGTTATACCGAAGCGGCAAATCTCTGTAAGAACGACCACGATTCAAATATGCCTGGTACTGGAACGGGCAGGTCATCGGACGAAGTGCGAACACTTCCTTGTCCACTTTCTCATCACCCATTACAAACATACCATCCTGATAATGATCCCAGTGACCGGACAGTTTGTATAAATCACTTTTTGCCATATATGGTGTTTTTGTCGGCAACCAACCATGTGCATATTCTGTATCCTCAACGAATCGTTGTAGAATCTGAATAATCTTTGCGCCCTCGGCAAAAGAATCGGCAAGCCCTGTCCAATGAGTTCAGAAGTCGTAAAGATTTCCAGTTCGCGACCAAGTTTGTTATGGTCACGCTTCTTCGCTTCTTCCATCTGCAAAAGATGCGCTTCCAGTTCATCTTTGCTCTTAAACGCCGTACCGTAGATACGCTGGAGCATCTTGTTTTTCTCATTACCGCGCCCGTACGCACCTGTTGCACTCAAAAGCTTATATGCCTTCACCTTGCTGGTATAGTTTACATGCGGGCCTGCACAAAGGTCAGTAAATTCACCCTGCTTATAGAAGGAGATGGTCTCCCCTTCAGGCAGTTCATGAATCAACTCCATCTTGTATGGTTCGTCCTTCATCAACTCAAGCGCCGCCGCACGGTCAAGTTCAAAGCGCTCAATTTTGAGGTTTTCTTTGACAATCTTTTTCATTTCCGCTTCGATTGCCTCTAAATCCTCCGGTGTAAATGTTTTGTCTGTATCAAAATCATAGTAAAATCCCGTGTCAATCGCCGGACCGATGGCGAGTTTTACATTCGGAAACAATCGTTTCACTGCCTGTGCCATAATATGGGATGCGCTGTGACGAAGCATTTTGAGTTCATCAAGTGCAATATTTACTTCATTGCTCATGAAATCATCCTTCTTTCATAATAATACATTAATGTAAATTATACCTTTATTTTATGCTCCTGTCAAGTTCGTTTGCTTTTCCCTATAACTTTTTTGTGTAGATGTTTGTTGTTTTTTCACACCTTGCATTTTTTATAGCGCTATGCTACAATGATAAAAGCATTTTTGCAAAGGAGCAAAACAATGAATACATTTACACTAAACAAACTGTTTATCCGTGATTTTCATATTTCAGAAAGCACGCTCGCGCTTGTAGAAGAAGCCGAGGCCGAAGTCAAGGCGGAATTCGAAGCCATCGACCGCATGGCGATGTATAATCAGGCAAAGGTATTAAAGGCATATTCCGACAATCAAATCGGCGAACAGCACTTTGTGCCGACCACAGGCTACGGCTACAATGATATGGGCAGAGATGCCATCGAGCGTGTGTATGCTCAGGCGTTTGGTTGTGAAGATGCCCTTGTACGCCATACAATTATTTCAGGCACACATGCGTTGTCTACCGCATTATTTGGTGTCCTGCGTCCGGGCGATACGCTTGTTTCCGCCGTCGGCAGACCGTATGATACCTTAAACGAGGTTATCGGTGCAGAAGGGAAAACCGGCGATGGCTCATTGGCAGACTTTGGCATAGCCTATCGCGAAGCGCAGATGAGTGCAGACGGCGGCGCAGACTTTGATGCCATTCGCGCCTGCATTGACGATACGGTTAAGGCTGTTCTTATCCAGCGATCCAAAGGCTATTTATGGCGCAAGACTTTAAGCGTGAAGCAAATCAACGAAATCATTGATTTTATTCACGCCATCCGCGAGGATATCATCTGCATTGTGGATAACTGCTACGGCGAATTTACAGAAGCCGAAGAACCGCGTGGTGACTTACTCGTTGGTTCACTGATTAAAAACCCCGGTGGCGGCATCGCACCGACCGGCGGTTATATCGCAGGCAAGGCGCGCTTTGTGGAACTTGCATCGTACAGATTGACCAGTGTCGGCATTGGCAAAGAAGCAGGCGCAAGCCTGGAAAACAACCGCCCGATTTTGCAAGGCTTTTTCATGGCACCACACACGGTTGCACAAGCGCTCAAAAGCGCAAGATTGTGCAGTAGTATTTTCCATAAGCTCGGCTACGAGGTATGTCCTCTGCCGCACGAAGAAAATGCCGATATTATTACCTCCATCAAATTCGGCGCTCCCCAGCTCGTGATTGCTTTTTGTCAGGGCATTCAAAAAGGCGCTCCGGTCGATTCGTTTGTAGAGCCACAACCTTGGGAAATGCCGGGTTACGCTGACCCCGTCATTATGGCCGCAGGCGCATTCGTACAGGGCGCATCCATTGAACTGAGTGCCGATGCGCCGATTAAGCCGCCGTATATCGCCTATGTGCAAGGTGCGCTCACCTATGAATCCGCAAAAGTGGGTATTATGGTCGCCGTAACAAAGGTTTTAGAAAAAAAACTTGAAATTTGATTTTATGTGTGGTATTATATTTGTAATTGAATATTTTAAAGACGATGAAAAAGTTCAGTAGGCTTTGTATACGCCTTCCAGAGAGTGTGCATCACCGGCTGCAAGTGCACGCAGAAACGGACAAAACCGAACCTTCGCTTTTGAGTTGCACGGTTGAAATATATAGTAGGCTGTGACGGTGGCAACCGTTAAATGCTTAAGAGTGCTTATGTGTTTTTACATAAGAATTTGGGTGGTACCACGGAGAATTGCGCTTCGTCCCTGTCCTGTGACAGAGGCGAGGCGTTTTGTTTTTCAAAAAACCAGGTCAAGTGGAACCTTGCCAACTTAGTGCCAATACGCAAAAATTTTTGTCCTTTGAATGCGTATAGGCGTAGCAAGGCTTTGAGCCTGGCAAAAACGACAATTCCAAAGGACGAAAATTTTTGCAAATATAGGGCTATGGTGGCAAGTTTCACCTCGGCCCGCATAGGAAAGGTATGATAGATGTGAAAGAAATGCTTGAGAAAATCAAGACAGAAGCGGCGTCAGCCATCGCAGGTGCCGCAGACTTAAAGGCACTCGACGATATTCGCGTGCAATACCTCGGTAAAAAGGGTGAAATTACCGCCGTACTGCGCGGTATGGGTTCGCTTACTGCCGAGGAAAGACCGATTGTAGGTGCGCTGGCAAATACAGTTCGTGAAGAAATCGAAACCCTGCTTTCCGCAAAGAACACCGATTTGTCCGCTAAGGCTATGGAAGCCAAAATGGCAACTGAAAAAATTGATGTAACGATTTCCGGAAAGCGTGCATCGCAGGGCAAACTTCATCCACTCTCGCAGGTGCTCTCCGAAATCAAGGACATCTTCATCGGTATGGGTTTTTCCATTGCAGACGGTCCGGATGTTGAGCTAGACTACTACAACTTTGAAGCCTTAAACATTCCCAAAAACCATCCGGCGCGAGATACCCAGGATACCTTCTACATCAACGACAATGTTGTTTTGCGTACGCAGACCTCTCCGGTACAGGTGCGCGTTATGGAAAAACAAAAGCCCCCGATTCGCGTAATTGCGCCGGGCAGAGTATACAGAAGCGATGCCGTGGACGCAACCCACTCCCCGCTCTTCCATCAGATTGAAGGTCTTGTGGTAGACAAAGGCATCACCATGGGCGACCTTAAAGGTACGCTTGAAACTTTTGTAAAAGCACTCTACGGTGAAGATGCAAAAGTGCGTTTTCGTCCGCATCATTTCCCGTTTACCGAGCCGAGCGCCGAAGTTGATGTTTCATGCTTCGTGTGCGGTGGCGAAGGCTGCCGTGTGTGCAAAGGCGAGGGCTGGATTGAAATTTTAGGTGCCGGAATGGTACATCCCAAGGTTCTCTCCGGCTGTGGCATCGACCCGGAAGAATACAGCGGTTTTGCATTCGGTCTCGGTCTCGAGCGCGTAGCAATGCGCCGCTATGATATTGACGATTTAAGACTGTTTTTCGAAAACGATCTTAAGTTCTTAAAACAGTTTTAAGTAAAGGAGTGTGCTAAAATGAAAGTATCCAAAAGTTGGTTAAATGAATTTGTTGATATTTCCGATATTACCCCGAAGCAGTATGCCGATGCACTCACCATGTCCGGCACAATGGTCGAAGGTTTCGAAGAACTCGGCGCGCAGCTTCAAAATGTGGTAACCGGTAAAATTTTAGAAATTACCAAACACGAAAATGCAGATTCTCTCGTTGTCTGTCAATTAGATGTAGGTGCAGAAAAGTTGCAAATCGTAACCGGTGCAAAAAATGTAAAAGTTGGCCAGATTGTTCCAGTTGCTCTGCACGGCGCAAAACTCGCCGGCGGCGTAAACATTAAAAAAGGTAAACTCCGAGGTGTTGTTAGTGAGGGTATGCTTTGCTCGCACGAAGAACTCGGCATCACTGTGGAAGATTTAGGTTATGAGCCGGAATATGGTATTCTCATCTTGGACGAAAACACCGAAATCGGTATTGATATCAAAGAGGTATTCGGATTAAACGAAACCGTGTTTGAATTTGAAATCACATCGAACCGTCCGGATTGCCAGAGTGTGCTCGGTCTTGCAAAAGAAACCGCAGTAACCTTTGACCGCCCGATTACACTGCACAAACCGGTGGCAGAAGGCAACAGCGATAATGTGGCAGATACCGTAATGGTAGATGTGCTCGACGCTGCTTACTGCCCGCGTTACTGTGCAAGAATGGTAAAGAATGTAAAAATCGGTCCTTCTCCGGACTGGATGGTAAAACGCTTAAAGGCATCGGGCATCCGCTCGATTAACAATATCGTGGACATCACAAACTACCTTTTGTTAGAGTACGGTCAGCCGATGCACGCATTTGATTTGCGCGACCTTGCCGGTGAGCACATTATCGTGCGCCGTGCAGAAGACGGTGAATGCATCACTACGCTTGACGAGGTTGAAAGAAAACTCGATTCTTCGATGCTTGTAATTGCAGATGAAAAGAGGGCCGTTGCCGTTGCAGGTGTAATGGGTGCGCTCAATTCCGAAGTAAAAGACGATACAACCACTGTTTTATTTGAAAGCGCAAACTTTGACGGAGCCTCCGTTCGTGTAACCGCAAAGAAACTCGGTCTCAGAACAGAAGCAAGCGCAAAATACGAAAAAGGCCTTGACCCGAACATGACCGCCGCCGCAGTAGACAGAGCGTGCGAACTCGTAGAAATGCTCGGTTGCGGCGAAGTTGTCGGCGGCATGATTGATGTATGCGCTAAGCTTCCCACGCCGCGCGTACTAAAACTGCGCCCGGAAAAAATCAACGCATTTTTAGGTGCGGATATTGATACGGAATATATGATTTCCACTTTAGAAAAGCTGGAACTTTCCGTAAACCGTGAAACGATGGAGGTTACAGTGCCTACCTTGCGCCTCGACATCGAAAGTGAATCAGACCTGGCAGAAGAAATTGTACGCATCTACGGCTACAACAATATTCCGTCCACGCTGATGGGCGGCGCCATCACCATCGGCGGCAAAAACCCGCAGCAAAAAATGGAGGATAAAATCAAATCCGTGTTGGTAGCAGAGGGTATGTATGAAATCATGACCTATTCGTTTACCAGCCCGACGATTTTTGATAAACTTCGTATTCCGGCAAACTCTGACAAGAGAAATGTAGTTGTCATTACCAATCCGCTTGGCGAAGAAAACTCCATTATGCGTACAACCACGCTTGCATCCATGATGGAAATTCTCTCGCGCAACTACAACCAGAGAAACGAAAATGCAAAACTGTTTGAAATCGCAAAGATTTACGAGCCGATTGCAGACGAGCAGTTGCCGAAGGAAACAAACATCGTAACCATCGGTACTTACGGCGAAGGAGACTTCTACACAATCAAAAGCAGCGTAGAAGAACTGTTCGACATTTTGGGTATCACGGACTACAAATTCCGTCCGGAAACCGAAAATCCAACCTATCACGGCGGCAGATGTGCAAGTATTCACATCTGCGGTAAAATGGCAGGTTTCATCGGTCAGGCACATCCGCTCGTTGTGAAAAACTATGGTATGGATTGTGCTTGCTACTTGGCAGAAATCAGTTTTGACACTATCTTTGAAAACGCAAGTGCCGTTAAGACATATAAAAAACTGCCGAAATATCCGTCCGTTTCCAGAGACATCGCTATGCTGGTAGATGACGAGGTTCTCGCAGGCGATATTTATGACATCATCTCCCGCGCAGGCGGCAAACTGTTAACCGACATCACCCTCTTTGATGTATACAAAGGTACGCAAATTCCGGAGGGCAAAAAGAGTATGGCCTACTCCGTAACCCTGCGTGCAGACGACCGCACACTCACCGAAGAAGAAATCAATAAGGTAATGAGTAAGATTCTGCGTAACCTCGAAGTACAGACCGGCGCCAAACTGCGTGAAAATTAATCTTTACAGAACCTTCACAATTTTAACATTGAACTGCAATATATTTTGTGTTATAATAAAAACATAAACAAGATGTTTTATGAGGAGGGATTCCAATGGACAACACCGTAAAAATCGGTCAAATTGATACCGAACGCGCCAAAGAAGTGCGCGAAATCATTCAAATTGTATACGAAGCGCTCAAACTCAAGGGTTATAATCCCGTCAGTCAGTTGGTCGGCTACATTCTGTCCGGCGACCCGACTTATATTACGAATTATAACAATGCCAGAAGTTTAATCGGCAAGGTTGAAAGCGACGAGATCTTGGAAGAACTTGTAAAATCGTATATTGCAGGATTTTAATCAAAAGTCAGCCGAGTTACATTCGGCTGACTTTTGGTTTTATAAAAACTTTTTTCAACTTTGCTTTCCGCTATGACTAAGGTATAATATTTACAGAAACGAGGTGCCATCGGGCAAGATGCAAAACAGAATCCGTTACATCCGAACCGAGCAAAACCTGACCCTCAAGGATGTCTGCAATCTGTATACTGTGCGTTTTAACCAAAAGTTATCCGTACAAACACTGCGAAAAATAGAAACAAACGCCTACGAACCGGCATTTGCTGTGTACCTAAATTTAGCAGATATATTTGAGGTAACAGTTGATTTTCTTCTCTGCCGTGCAGACGCGCCGCAGGAAGAAGTGCGTTTTCGTGCCAAAGGCATGATTGAGCCAGGAAAATAGTTTTTAAAGCTTTTCTTTATTACGATAGAATATTTTGAATTAAATATAAATCCATAAACAAAAAGTTGTGTCCAAGGGACACAACTTTTTATTATCTTGCGTACATCTGATTTAGTTCTTTAAAACGCTTTTTATCAATTCCGTCCAGTTGTTCTTTTGTAACACGGTATGCCCAGTTGCCGTCCGCCTTACCGGGAATATTGAGTCGAGTATCAGAACCGTAACCAAGCAAATCCTGAATCGGCAATATCACCAGCCTTGCATGACTTGCAAACACCGTACGCAAAATGGTGTCACAACCACGCTCCCAATCGCCCGTATGTCCGCAGTAACGAAGCATATACGCTCTTGCACTATCGCTAAGCTCCCACAGATAACCTAATAAAGTATTGTTATCATGCGTTCCAGTATAGGCTACACAATTTTCAGGATAGTGATGCGGTCTGTGTGCGCTATCGCTTTCAGACAAAAAGCCGAATTGGAACACGCGCATCCCCGGAAAACCGCTCTCACGCACCAGGGCATGTACCTCCGGTGTAATATCGCCCAAATCCTCAGCAATAATTTCCGTATCCCCCGCCACTTGTTTTATAGCATCAACGAGCTTCATACCGGGGCCCTTTTCCCAATGCCCTTCACTTGCAGTTTGGGCATCACCGGGCACAGCCCAGTACGATTCGATACCGCGGAAGTGGTCAATACGCACCGCATCAAAAAGTTTAGACATATGTCTTATGCGATCACACCACCAGGTAAAACCATCCTTCTCCATTTCAGCCCAATTATAAATCGGGTTACCCCAAAGCTGACCGTCCGCACAAAAATAATCCGGCGGCACGCCTGCCACCCACGCAGGATGTCTGTCCTCCTTCAAACAATACTGCGACTGATTGCTCCACACATCGCAGCTGTCATGCGCTACATAAATCGGAATATCGCCAATTATGCGAATCCCCTTCCCGTTTGCGTATGCCCTAATCTGCGCCCACTGCGCAAAAAACTCATACTGGATAAATTTCCACATAAACAGCACATCGGCATCCATAGTATCATTTGTCCACTCGTACCACGGTGCTTCATGATTCGCCGTCTTGCGCGCCATAAATTCGCAAAACTTTGCAAGGTGTTTCTCTTGTTCGATGAAATTCTCAATTTCTTTTCGATTGCCCACACGCTTAGATGCTTTCATCAAAAGCTCCAATCGCGTATGATACAAGCGCACAAACTCGCAGACATACGGATTTTGCTGACGGCAGGCATCCAGCTCTTCCGTCGTTACCAAGCCTTTACTTTCCAGCACTTTCAAATCCACAAAGTAAGGATTGCCGCCAAAGGTCGAGTAGGATTTGTATGGCGAATTACACTCATCCACCATGCAAAACGGTAATACCTGCCAGTAACTAAAACCAGTCTCAGCTAAAAAATCAATAAAACATTTCGCCTCGCTGCCGAAACTGCCGATAGAATAGTCTCCAAACAGCGATGATATATGCATCAGCACACCACTTTTTCTTTCCATGTCCCAAATCCCCTTACACATATTTTCTGCAAAATTGATAATCAGTACCGCATTATCCGTTCCATCCAGGACGGATAATGAATTCATGAACGGTGTCTTTGTGCAAGACACAAAAAACAAGTTTTTCAATATTTTGCCGCAAATTTACGGCATTCCAATACGACTCTGGCCAGCAAAGCACCTATTATATTTGATTTATTTCATTTACATGCTGTACTAATTATAGCAAACTCCCTTCTGATATGCAACAACGCGATGTAAAGTTTATAAAATTATTATTTTTTTAAATTACCCCTTTACAAACCGAAAATAGTGTGTTATAATAGGTCTCGTTCCAATGAAATGCGGGAGTGGCTCAGTGGTAGAGCGTCACCTTGCCAAGGTGAACGTCGCGAGTTCGAATCTCGTCTTCCGCTCCAAAAAGAACTAATCCATTTGGGTTAGTTCTTTTTTTATATTCATAGACGAGATGAGAACGAGAAGAGTTCGTCGGAGCTGACGCAAACACGCGATAGGGTTTGCGAACAGCGGAGTCCGGAGTACGCTTATCTGTTGGGCACCGCCCGCAGCGGTCAACAGATAAGTGAACGGACGGTATCTCGTCTTCCGCTCCAAAAAGAACTAATCCATTTGGGTTAGTTCTTTTTTATTTCTCCAAGTCGTATTTTTCCGCCACCGCATATCAATGCGTCGAGAATTTGTGTTTCCGTCAAATGTCCCACAGGACGCTGCATAGCATCAAACAAATGGACAATGTGATATTTGTCGTAAGAAAACCTTGCAACAATCTGTATTGCCGGCGTATCCGTCTGTGCCGCAAGATTGTGGACATACATAATTTTTTGCGCCGAAAGTTTTTTCTTGTATTCCGCCGTTTGCCGCATAACAAGATAGGTGTTGCTTTGCTTCTCTACACTGATATTAAAAAGCAAAAATGCGACCAGCACCATAAGTGACACATTAAATCGGCTGCTCCACAGCATACATAAAGCAAACAATCCGACAAAGAGCACGAAAAACCATGTCATCATTTGCGTAATTCTGAGTGCTCGCACAAGTCCCAGTCGTGCCGTCAGGTAAGCTTTAAGTATCCGTCCGCCATCAAGCGGCAAAATCGGCAATAAATTTATAACAGCTATAGAAATGTTGGATACAAACAAGTAATGTATATTTTCATCCGATAAATCACAGGCAAAATACAAACACAGTGCCATACACAAATTTGCCAGCGGTCCTACCGCACACAAAACCACCTCGTAAAACGGCTCAGAGATGCGATTATCTACCAACCGAAGCGTTACCCCAAACGGTTGGATAACAAGGCCTCTGCATGCAATTTTAAGCCGTTTTGCCACTATGTAATGTGCAAGTTCGTGCAAAGCCAACACCAAATAGGAAAGCATAAGCCAGCGAAAAGACCCAACAAGTGCACAAAAGAGCAAAAGCACCGGCGTCCACAAACTGACATACAAATCCCCCGCCTTAATCATTTTGCGCCTCTACAATATGGTCACAAAACAAATTAACCGCCTCCACCGACTGTGTATATGCACCAACAAGGTCTTTTTCTCCGGTCAAGCAAGCCGCAATCTGGTTTTGCACACGCAAATACAATTCTTGCCCATAAAAACGAATACCGGCAAGCATCAAAAATAGCAAAAGACACACAAGTGTGCGGAATACAAAACCTGACGCATATAAATTATACTTGTCTTCGGAATGTCTTGTCCTCATGTTTAATCTTTTATATCTTTTTTCCATAGCAATCCCTCCGATACAAGATATGAAAAAAGCGAGTACAATATGTACTCGCTTTAAAATATCATTAAAAATTACAGTCCTGCCTGCGCGCGCAAGGTATCTGCCATATCCGTCTTTTCCCAAGACAAATCCAAATCTTCACGACCCATATGACCATACGCCGCCGTCTGCTTATAAATCGGCCGTCTGAGTTCAAGTTTTTCGATAATTCCGAGCGGCGACAAATCAAAGTTTTTCTCAACCAACTCTGCAAGCTTCTCTTCCGAAACTTTTGCCGTACCGAAAGTTTCCACCAATACGGATACCGGCTTCGCTACGCCGATTGCATATGCAATCTGAATTTCGCAGCGGTCAGCCAAACCCGCCTTTACAATATTTTTTGCAACATATCTTGCCGCATAAGCCGCAGAGCGGTCAACCTTCGTCGGGTCCTTGCCGGAAAATGCACCGCCGCCATGTCTACCCACACCGCCGTAAGTATCAACGATAATCTTTCGTCCGGTATGGCCGGAGTCACCCTGCGGACCGCCGACAACAAATCTACCGGTCGGATTGATTAAAAACTTCGTATTTTCATCCACAAGTTCGGCCGGAAGTGTCGGCAAAATTACCTCTCGGATAATGTCTTCGCGCAGCGTTTCCATAGAAATGGTTTCATCGTGCTGACTGGATACAACCACAGTATCAATGCGTACCGGTTTATCATTTTCGTATTCAACAGTAACTTGTGTCTTGCCGTCCGGTCTAAGATAAGCCAAAAGCCCCTGTTTTCGCACATTCGTCAGGCGAAGTGCCATCTTATGTGCCAGATAAATCGGCATCGGCATCAGAGCCGGTGTTTCGTTACAAGCATAACCAAACATCATACCCTGGTCGCCCGCACCGGCTCTGTCTACGCCAAGTGCGATATCAGCAGACTGCTTATCCAGCGCAGTAATTACGGCACAGGTATCACAGTCAAAACCATACTTTGCTCTGTCATATCCCGTTTCACGAACAGTCTGTCGCACGAGTGCCTGGATATCAATATCCGCTGTTGTGGAAATCTCGCCAACAACCATTACAAGACCCGTTGTAACCGTTACCTCACAGGCAACACGCCCCATCGGGTCCTTTTCTAAAATTGCATCAAGCACCGCATCGGAAATCAAGTCTGATATTTTGTCCGGATGTCCCTCTGTGACGGACTCGGATGTAAAAAGTCTTCTAGCCATAACGCATACCTCATTCTTTCTATGCTATTTACTCGATTATTATATCGTACTTTATAAAAAAATGCAAGCAAAACAGATTTTTTGTATTGTTTTCTTTATCCGTTTGTGATAAATTGTAAAAAAAGGATGTGATTATATGATAAAAGAAGATATCAGTTCTTCCATGTGTATTGCATTTGCCAAAAATCTTCGTGCCTTGCGTACACTGCACGGCCATTCACAAGGCGAACTTTCGGCAAAATTAAACTTATCCAAAAGCTGTATATCAAATTATGAAAATGCCATGCGACTGCCTGATGCAAATACACTCGACAGAATTTCTAAGTTGTACGGAGTTTCAATGGAATATTTAGTCGGCTCGTCCAAGCGCCCGAGGCACCACACCGCCGAAGACAAGTACATAGACAAGCAACGCTATTTAGATTTAAACAACCTATCCTGCGAGCATCAACGCACGATAAGAGAAATCTATGAGCTTTTCTATGTAAAAGATAACCGCTATAAATAACCATGATAAAAAAGACAGAATCCTAATGCGCTAACTTTCCGGATTTTGCGAGAGAATTTTGTAAGACTTTTATAAAACTTTTTCTGCTGTTTTCTGTACTTTTTAGCGTTTTTCATTTTTTCACAAAAGAATACAAAAAAGCCGCAAACCATTGGGGTTAGCGGCTTTTCGCTTGGTACACCATCACGGGCTCGAACCGTGGACACCCTGATTAAGAGTCAGGTGCTCTACCAACTGAGCTAATGGTGCATATCTCTTGAGCACTTTTAATATTATAATGTGCAATTCGTATTTTGTCAATACTTTTTTTATATTTTTTTTAAAATATTTTAAATGAAAAAAAGAGGCTATGCAAGCATAGCCCCTTTTCTCTTATTTGCTTAAATCTTTGAGCAAATCACAATATCTCTTATATGCCGAATTGTGTACCTTTACACAGTCTTCAAGGCCCATCTTATCCAGCTCATCGACATACTCATCCCATGTAGCATCTACATCGATTGTGCCCATGATAGCCTTCTGCAAATATTCGTAAATATATGTTTCGCATGCAACCCACTTCTTATCGATGATCGCCTGCTCTTCTTCTGTGAAAACATAGTTCGGAACAAGTTGGGAGGTAAAGTCAGCATCAATATACGCCTTATTTCCTGCCCTTGCCTCATCCGACATTCCGGCGAGAAGCCATACTTGACGCTGGCGATAGCTTGCCTGCGCGCCACCAATTGCTTTCTGGAAGCCTACTGCACCGCCCTCATAGTCCTTTGCAAAGGCTGTGTACTCCGGCTCACCGTTTTCATTTAACACCCAGTCTCTGCCTTCAAGGCCCATGCCTTTTAGGAGAGAACCTTCCTCAGAATACCAGAAGTCAATGTATCTGAGCGTTTCAGCCAGATGTTCGTTGTGGATCGAGACACCCCAACCGCCAGTTTCAACAATATCACCCGGCGAATGGCAATATGCATCGCCATGAATATTTTTCGGCGGCATCATGATAGATACATGGAAGCCCGGAACATTCTTAATCTGGTCATTATAGGACATAGTGGAAGAAAACCAGTTAAAGGTCATACCACCGGTATTGCTGCCCCAAAGTTCACCGCGCGGGTTAGAGCGTGTGAAGGTTTCCTGATCAATGTAACCCTTTTCATACCATTCGTTGATGGTCTTGAGTGCCAGCTTATAATTCTCTGTCACATACGGCATAATCATTTTGTTGTTTTTGTCGATATCCCAGTATCTATGACCATTGAGACCGAAGAAATAGAACAAATGTCTTACATCACCCATATACGGAACTTCGTCCTTTTTGCCGTTACCGTTCGGGTCCTGATTGCGGAATGCATCCATTACATTTACAAACTCTTCATAAGTCTTCGGATGCTCAAGACCTAATTTTTCCAGCCAGTCTTCTCTGGTGTACCAAGCTTGCGTCGGGCCTGGTTCACGAAGTTTAAAACATCCGTAAACGGCGCCATCCGGAGCAGTTACAGCCGCCAAATATTCCGGATTTTCCTCGTAGATTTTCGAAAGATTCGGCATAATTTCCGGGTCAGTAACATATGGCTTTAAGTCAACCAATACGCCTTCGGAATAACCTGCAGCATTGATGTTTGGCATAGTAGAATATACAATATCCGGAATTCTTTCTTCCAAAAGCATCAGGTTGAACGCCTGTGCAGCATCCTGATCCTTACCAACGGTATTCTTTAATGAGATGTTGGTTTTTTCTTTTGCTGCCTGATAAACAGTTGCTACCTGTTCGCCGTCGACATCAATGTAATCGCCAACGAATTTCGCATAGTGCAAACTAAGCTCCAGCGGTTCTTTGGAAGCCAAAGGATACTCTAATCCTTCGAGCGCGCTCATATCAAGATCAGACTTGTTACCTGCGCCGCCGCCATTACAGCCAGCAAACAGGGTTACAACCATGAGCATAGCCAAAATGGCACTTAAAACTCTTTTTTTCATTTCTTTCCTCTCCTTTTATAATTTATTTTGCAGATTTCTCCGCATAGGAAACATATGTATGAAAACTCCAAGAAAAGTTTTCTAATTCATTATACCACTTTTTTGAAATTAAGCAAGAGTATTTTTGTGTTTTTTTACAAAAAAGGCAACGGAAAATTTTTCCGTTGCCTTTTATAAAACTGTCTGTGGGGGCAGACAATCTTACTCTTGTATAAATTGCGGATATAACTCGCTGAGTAATCTGTGCGTTTCCGGCATTAAATCTGCACCGATTTGGTAGGAATGGTAACGAATATAACTGTCTACATACCCGTGTTTGAACGCATCCTCATCAAAAGAGTTCACTTCAAATTCCAATGTATACACAATCGAAGACGCCGGCAGTTTCTCCTGCACAGTCACCGTATTACCGTATACATTGACATCCTGTTTTACATATCTGTTTTCCCACAACGCCGCATAGTCGAGGGCTTCCACATCCTTACGCAGCGCCGCCAAAACCGCATCTTTGTCATTGATAAAATATTTATCACCTTCTATATATGTACCGACACTGCGAATATGTTTTGCATCATCATACAGAATGCTGTTGCCTTGTTGCACAAATTCGTCGTTGTTATACATCTCCAACAAAATCGGTTGCGAATACACATTGTATGCTCGTTTAAATTTACGCCCGTCACGAAGTTTAAATTCCATACGCATATATACGCCATAATCACCGACTTCCGCTTCGCGCTTGCTATCCAAGACAGCGCGGTGCAATGCACACGCAAGTTCAATACTGTCTTTTTCGGAAACGGTAACCTCCTGGTTCGGATATTCGTAAAATCCGCTCAGTGTGACGGATGCCACATCCTCGGGTGCAACCGTGCGTTTTTCAAAACCGGTAACATCACTTTGCAAAATCACAAAACCAACTGCAACTGCAAGACAAACACAACCCAGTTCTTTTATAGCTCCGAAAATACGCCACGATTTAGAAATCAGCATTTGTGCAATCACAAAGCCGACTGCCGCCCACACCGCTGCCAAAAGCGTATTTACCACCAAATTATCCTGGGTTTGCATACCACTGACACCCACGACATACAAAAACCCCGCCACGGCAAAGCATGCACTCACACCATACTTAAACACCGGCTTTACCCAATCAAATACGACTACATCTCCCGCCTGTTCAAGCGGTCTTTTTTTATACGCATACAGTGCCAAAGTCAAAAATACAACACTTAAAACCGCAAAGAACAAAATATAGTAGCCGCAAGGCTTGGTAAATTCGTGCATCACCGTCATCATCGGCAATTCCATTATCCAGCGCGGAATGTCAAACTCTGAATTGAACCCAAACAAAAACATCTGACACAATGCCATATATGCCGCAAATACCGCAAGCGGCAAAAAGTGCAGGATATATGTAAACACAAATTGCGCCGCCGCATTGCCGACAAACATACCGACGAAACTTGCAAAAGCAAATAAGACAAGCGAGAGCGTAAACGCATACATACTCCATCTAAGTACGCTACGCATCACAACCTTTGTGCCAATCTCCATTGTCAGATGCACGCCGTAAACCAAGAGCGTATTTACTAAAATCGGTATGGCCAGCAAAACTGCGCCAGAAATCACGGCGGAGCCGAACAATTCGGTTCTGGATACCGGCAACCCGTGCAGCGCCGTAGACATTTTGATTTGATGCAGGTATTGAAACAGCAACACCGCCAGCAACACCGCATACACGCAAATACTCAAATTAGAAAATACAGTATATTCCTGCCTGCGCTCCAAAATGTCCGTCACATTGTCAAGCCACATATAGCTTTCATCCATAATCATTAAATTAAACGGAAAGCAGAAAAACAAAATCACCGTCTCCAGAACACAAGCCCACGAAAAGCGCTTGAGGTTGGAGAAAAACAAACCTTTATTAAAGAAGGATGTCTTCATACGCATATCCCATACCTCCCAACTCATAAATAAATACTTCCTCCAGTGTCAACGGCAATATGTCCATTACAATCGGATGATACGCTTGTACTTTTTTAGTCAGGCTATCCAAATCACCACGCGCAATTACCATATGGACACTGCCAAATGCACTTGTGTGCATCGGTTTGAGTTCTTCCAAAAGTGTCTGCGGAAACTCCCCTTTAAATGCCAACTGCAATTTATGCACATCGCTTTTTATATCGTCAAGTTGTTTTTCAATTACAATTTTACCGCGGTGAAGAATACCCACATGGTCACAAACACTTTCCAACTCACGCAAGTTATGTGAAGAAATCAGCACCGTTGTTTTATTCTCAGACACATCCTGCAAAATCAAATTCCAAACACGACGACGCATCACAGGGTCCAGACCGTCCACCGGCTCATCGAGCACCATCAGTTTCGGCATCGTGCAAATTCCAAGCCAGAACGCCACCTGCTTTTGCATACCTTTGGACAAGCGCATCACGCGCAAATTCTCGTCCATGGCAAACACTTCTTTTAGTTTTTCATATCGTTCTTCACTAAAATGAGGATATATATTTTTGTAGAGTTTTTTCATGTCCTTTATGGTGTAGGACTTATAAAAAAATACATCGTCGGGAATATAAACCACATTCTGCTTGCAAGCAATATTTTCATACAAAACTTCATCGCCGACCAGCACTGTGCCGTTATTTTGCCGCAGTACACCGACAATATGCTTAATCAGCGTTGTCTTACCTGCGCCGTTGGGTCCGACAAGACCATACACACTGCCTTTCGGCACATGCATACTCAACCCGTCGAGTGCGGTAAAATCGCCAAATGTTTTCGTTAAATTCTCTACACAAATCACTTACTTTTCCTCCTTATCATAATATTGGGCAAGCAGAGCGCAAATCTCTCGCTCGGCCACACCGCCAAACGACAGCTCCGAAAAAACCGAACCGAGTTGTAAAAACAGTTCCTCCTTACGCCTTTGCGTAATTTCATTTTTTCTCGGAGCAACCACGCTCCCCTTCGCGCGCACGGAATAAATAAACCCTTCCTGTTCAAGCTCTTTGTACGAACGCTGAATGGTGTTGGGATTGATACCCAACACAGCGGCAAGTTCACGCACAGACGGCAAACTCTCCCCCTCGACCATTGCGCCCGTCACAATCAGCGACTTAAAATTTTCTTTAATCTGCTCATAAACGGGCCTGTGGTCATTGTAATCCAGTTTAAACATGGCGCACCTCCAATCTGTACTATTTGTGTTAGTACAGTTAGTATAGCATGCAATTTATTCTTTGTCAACAATAAAATAAAAAAATCAGTTCTCCGCAGAGAACTGATTTTACTCAGTCAATTCCTTTTGTTCACGCACATAACGCTTGCCGTGCAACAAGTCATACTGTATATATTTAAACGCCTTTTCCGTCAAAGACATATTTTCGGGGATATTTTCCAACTTTCTGCCTCTCGCATCATAAATACAATACGGACTGACCACCGGCAATTCCCGATAGAATGTATAAAGGGTGTCAAAGTATGCAGGAACTTCTTTTAGACCGCCGAGTTTTAATACCTCCAACCCCACTTTTCCTGCGCTGATTTTTTTATTAAATCCACCCAAATTGATATTGTAATTCGCCCATACAACATACGGCGTTTCGTGCAGTTTTTCGTGTCTGTTGCTGACAAACGGCAATGTGTTTTCTACATATCCTCCCTCTCGGTAAATTTTTCCTTCCACACCCAAAAGCGGCAAATGGTCGCCGTACATCACAATTATCGTAGGCTCATCTACATGCCTGAAATATTCTACAAGTTTCGCAAATGCGCGATCTGCTTCATATACACCCTGAGCAAAATCCAGAAGCTCAGCTGTCTCCGCTTCGCCGAGACCATCATTTTTTATACGCATATTGTATGTTTCATAACGCGCCGGCGAATAGCCACCGTGATTTTGCATCGTCACCGTAAACATAAACAACGGCTGATCTGCCTGTTTATTTTCGTATGTATCAATAATAAATTCCGTCACAGCATTGTCGGATACATACCAACCGGATTTGGAAGCTTCCTCCATGTCTTCCATGCCGTAAAACGCATCAAAGCCCAACATCGGATACGCGCGATTTCGGCTATAAAAATTTTTATGATACGGGTGAAAGGCAACCGTAGAATACCCGTTGTCACGAAATGCCGATACAATCGACGGCGTTTCACTTGTAATGTACTGCACATAAGGATATCCGTTCGAAAGGAGATAACGGCAATTCAACCCCGTGAGTGCCTCAAACTCAGGCAAGCAAGTACCGCCGCCGAACACACTCGTCACCAATTTCCCCATATACCCGTTACGCTCTTTTGCAATTTTTCTAATGTTTCGCATCGGGTCCACATTAAACTCCGTCTGCTTCATATCATATACATCCCACAAGGCTTCGCTTTGGATATATATGATATTCGGATGCACTTCTCGCTCCGTAAAAATTCTGTCATCAGCAAAAGCCGTGGTCACAATCTCCATCTTGTTTTCGGAATACCCGTCCATTTTCTCCACAAACATATCTCCGATGCGCGGAAAAAATTCTAAAATCAGACCGTTTTTACGATAATCGTCCACCGGATTAAATGCAGCAATTTGCACATCCAGTTTTTTTAGCGTGCCATGTCTAAAATCGTAATCCATGCAAACTGCATACAAGGTTACACAACTAAGCGATACCCCCAGCGCAATACACAAAATCCGCTGCCAGATTTTCATTTTGACCTTTACCGCTCTTTTGTGCCACACAAGATAACAAGAACATACAAACACAGCTGCTATAACGGAAACAAGTGCAAACGGTACAATCGGTATGCGTACAAAACTCGTAATATTGTTCAGTTGACCGGCAAGTAAAATATCCGTCGGCAAAAGCGGGTCTCCCGTGATAGAAATCATAACCTCCGTTACAAAACCCAAAGCTAAAAACAATATATAATTGACCAGCACAGCCGTTGGCGTGTGTTGCATAAAGCACCACAAAAGCCACTGCACAGACAAAATAAACACATACGAAATCAAAAGTTTAACCACAAAATATGGTGATGAAAAAAAAGAAATGAAGGCAAAGCCGTTTGTCAGATGCATAATTTCAAGCAAAGCAAGGAGCAAAAGCGGCATCAGTAAAAACAAAAAAGTATGCAACAAAAGCGGATGCCTTGTTTCCTTTTGCGCTACGGCATCCACCTTGTTGTGCATATTTGATATCAACAAGCCGATTTTATTCATATGCCTTATTCGTCCTCATGCCCCTCCAAAATTATTTGTTCAACCTGCATCATAGCTTCCAGGTCTTCCTCCGTAAGTGCCATAACTACCTTATCGCGTCCACAGTTTTCACAAAAAATGTGGACACAGTCATTTAAAATATCAAATAAAATATCCTGACTGCCGCAAGGACACATTACCTTTTCAAGTTTGGAAAGCATATATAGCTTATCCACAACGGCAAACATGACCTCTTCATTGTCCAACTGCGAATACTCCTCGCCCTCCGGTGCAACATTTATCTCCGCTTCCAATTCGCCGAGGATATCAAGCATTTCATCATCGTAAACACTTTGCGCTTCACGCACTGCATCTTCCTTGCCGATACACAATATGCCAAACCCCGTCACAGTGCACCGAAAACTCGTCAACTTCTGGCCCCAAAAGAACTTTTGGCTCGCAGTAAAACTATGCCACTCCATACACGCAACGCACAGCACGCTAAATAAAAGTTTGTCCGCTTTTCGTGCAACCGTTACACAGGTGTTGTGGCAATGTTCACACTGAATTTCAAGCGGAGAACTGCCCGCCAGCGAAAAAATGCTGATGGGCTTGCAGTTCCCAAGCCCGCACTCCGGGCATCGAAAGGATATATGTTTTTCGTGTTCGATAATCATAATACTTCCCTGCTTTCTTTTCTGCGCCTTATTGTACCACAAAGCTGTCACAAAGTAAATATTTTTGTTGACATTTTTCTATGATTAGGCGTATAATAATTCTATGCATGTATTGCAAATTCTAACAAGGAGGTAAACACACCATGGACGCAGGCCCCGGTGATAGTCGAAAATTTAAAATTTACAGCAGTTGCTTGCGCGATATGAGTGTTTTCCCTCTGTAATTACGAGGCTGAATTATTATTCCTCATTTTTAGTATGCAACTGCGGAAAGTGAGGTCTATTTTATGTTGAACATCTACAGAACAGATAACGAACGCATCCACCTCTGTTCAGATTTTTGTCCGGATTGTTGGATTCATCTGACCGCCCCGAACGCACAAGAACTCAAATGGGTTATGGATCACACCAATGCAGATGCCGATTTTCTGCGTGCTCCGCTCGATGAAGAAGAGCGTTCTCGTATCGAAAAAGAAGACGAGCAAACGCTCATCGTCGTAGACACTGCGCTTTTAGACGCGCCCGACGGTGATGCGGATGTAACAACCTTGCCGCTCGGTATTGTTCTTTTGGAAAACTGCATCATCACGGTATGTTTAAAAGACACACCGCTGATGCGCGATTTTGAAAATGGTATTGTTCGCAGTTTTTCCACAAAAAAACGCAGTCGTTTTGTATTGCAAATTCTCTACCGCAATGCAGCAAGATTTCTGCATCTGCTACGCAGAATTGACAAGCGCAGCTCGGATTTGGAAAACGAACTGCACAAATCCATGAAAAACAAAGAACTTATATCCATGCTCAAGCTGGAAAAAAGTTTGGTCTACATTTCCACCTCCCTGAAAGGTAACGAGGTCGTACTTGAACGCCTTTTTCGCATGAGTTTCATCCGCAAATATCCCGATGATACTGACCTTTTGGAAGATGTTATTATCGAAAACAAACAGGCGATGGAAATGTGTACCATTTACAGAGATATTTTGTCAGGAACGATGAATGCGTTTGCTTCCGTCATTTCAAACAACCTAAATGTATTCATGAAGGCGCTTACCATTATCACAGTTATTTTAACCATTCCAACCTTGGTTGCCAGCCTTTGGGGTATGAATGTTCGTGTTCCGCTTGCCGGTCATCCGTTTGGCTTTTGGATTGTCCTCGGCCTATCCATACTGTTATGTGTTGTGGCAGCGTTTTACATGAAGAAAAAGAAAATGTTTTAAAAAACAAGGCATCCGCTGGGTTTAGACTGCTCCAATTTGTGCAGTTGCTACGGATGCCTTCTTTTTTCGTTGTTTCGTAGCACCGCACACAATGACGGTCATCGGATAAAGCAAAAACAATACTGTATAAAATTTTAATTTTCTCTTGCTTTTTATTTTGATGTATGTTACAATATCTTCTGTTCACAAACCTATAAATGCTTGTGTAGCTCAGTTGGTAGAGCAGCGCATTCGTAATGCGCAGGTCGCAGGTTCGAGTCCCGTCACAAGCTCCAAAAAAATCCGTACGCGATCGTGTGCGGATTTTTTTCTTATTATTCATTTTTTGTTCATAAAAAATTTTCTTTATTCTTTTTATAATATATGGTAAAATATAACTGTGAGTGAAATGACACATACAGGAGGTGCCTTTTGTATGGCAAATACCAAAATTTTAATTGTAGACGACGATGTCAACATTTGCGAACTGTTACGCATATGCTTAGAAAAAGAGGGCTATGCTACTGTGATTGCAAACGACGGTTTGAGCGCCATCTCCACTTTCAAAGAAGAAACACCCGATCTGGTACTTTTAGATATCATGATGCCGAAAGTTGACGGCTGGCAGGTGTGCCGAGAAATTCGAAGAGTCAGCAATATCCCGATTATTATGCTGACCGCCAAAAGCGAAACCTTTGACAAGGTACTCGGCTTGGAACTCGGCGCAGACGACTATATGGTCAAACCTGTGGAAAGCAAAGAACTGATAGCACGCATCAAAGCGGTTCTTCGCCGTTATGAAACCAACACGACACATGTTGACAAAGAAATTGTATACAATAATCTGACCGTAAACATTTCCAACTACGAGTTAATCATTGAAGGAAAACAGGTCAACATACCGCCGAAGGAGTTGGAACTTTTGTATTTTTTATGTTCCAATCCCAACCGCGTGTTTACCCGCGAACAACTTTTAGAAGAAGTGTGGGGCTTTGAATATTACGGCGATTCCAGAACGGTAGATGTGCACATTAAGCGTCTTCGCGAAAAATTGGAAGGTCACGAAAAAAACTGGATGCTCAAAACCGTATACCGTGTCGGCTACAAATTCGAGGTGAAATAAACTGTGCGAAAAACCATTTTCCGCAAAATGATGTGGTCTACCCTGCTGATTATGTTCATCATTCTTGTGCTTCTTGGTACAATTATGTTTACACTGTTTGGCACTTACGCGATCAACGATAAAACAAAAACTTTGCAAGGCATCGCTGAAAATATAGCGAATTATACTACCTTTTGGCGTATGCAAAACAGTCAGGTGAACAGCAAAGATATCTATGATACTACGCTTTCCGCGCTCAGCGAGATTACCAACACAGATATCGTAGTCGTAAATACAAATGGACAAATCTTTGCAAGCAACTTACAAGCAAGCCGCTTCCCGCCAAAAATTTCAGAAAACTATTTAACACAGGCCCTTTCCGGTGTCCCAGCGCGTTTTACAGGTGATTTTGACGGTGTTTTCACTGAAAAAGTATTAACCGTTGCTTTGCCGATTTACCTACACGAACGCGTTATCGGAGTTGTATTTACACACGCTTCCATGCCGGGCCTGCAAGCAAACCGCATGATGCTTTTTAATATGTTTATCATCATCAGCATATTTGTGTTCTGTATTGCTTTTATGGTTATGTATATTCTTTCTCAAAAGATGACAAAATCTATAAAGGATATCTCCAAAGCGGCACAATCGCTCGCCTCTGGAAACTACGATACACGCGCACAGATTACGGGCGATGACGAAATTGCAGCGCTCGGACGCACATTTAACTATATGGCGGATTCTTTGCAAAAGCTCGATGATACACAAACAGCTTTTATCGCCAATGTGTCACACGAATTACGCACACCAATGACCACCATCGCCGGTTTTACGGAAAACATCTTAAACGGAACCATACCACCGGAGCAACACAAAAAATATCTCCAAATCGTACTTGACGAATCCAATCGTCTTTCCCGTATGGTAACCAATATGCTCGACATTTCTAAGATGAGTTTGGGCCAATATTCCATTGTCAAATCGCCGTTTAATCTGACGGAGATGCTGCGTTTGATTATCATACAGTACGAATCCGCTATCGAAGAAAAACATCTCGATGTTTCCGTTGAATTTTCGGAAGATTATATCATTGTAGAAGCCGACCGTGATGCTATCACCCGCGTAATTACAAACATCATCGACAATGCAATCAAATTTTCAGACCCGGGTGGCAGATTGGACATCAGCGCCATCACCCGCGACGGCAAAGCCTATGTTGCAATTGCAAATGAAGGCGAAGGCATTGACCAAGAGGATATCGGCCATGTGTTTGACCGTTTCTATAAAACGGACAAATCCAGAAACGACAAAAAAGGCACTGGTCTCGGTTTATATCTCGTGCACAATCTTTTAACATTGCACGGAGAAACTATTGCTGTAAAAAGTGTAGATTTAAAGGATGAGGATTTTGACGGATGCGAAAATCATCCGGCAAGACGAACGACATTTGTCTTCTCCCTCACCCTCGGCAAATAGAGAATATATGAGGTGAAATTATGGACGAAAACAGAACAAACGGATTTTTCGAAAATGAAAACAACGACACGCCCGAGCAAGTTGAAGCAATTTTAATCGGCAAAGAGGATGAAATTGCAAAACAGATTTCAGACGAAAACGCAAGCGAAGTTGTTATCGAAGACGAAAATGCACAAAAATATTACTTATACGACGATAATTTTCCGCATAAAACGCAAAAGCCGAAGCGAGAAAAAAAACAACTGCCCGCACTCTTGCTGACTGCGCTTTTGGCGAGCGTATTCACTGCGGCAATATGCTTTGCACTTTTCTTTTATGCCGGTCCGCGAAGCGACTCCACCATCATTTACCGCGACGGCAACGACTTGCGCTCAAAAATTGATCTGATGCAGTCGCTCGGTTTAAAGGATGCAGAAGACGGCAAACCGCTATCCGTGACCGCGGTAGAAAGTCGCGTCGGCCCTACCGTTGTCGGCATCGCCGCAAATGGTACCGCTACCGCCGAAAGTTTCTTCGGTTTGATTGAACAGCCGTTTTCCAGCAGCGGCACGGGCTTTATTATCAGCACGGATGGCTACATTGTTACAAACAATCATGTAATTGAGAACGCAAAAGAAATCATTGTTACCTTAAACAATGACCAGGAATATCCGGCAACCGTAATCGGTGCCGACGCAAAGACGGATTTAGCCGTGTTGAAAATCAATGCCACCAACCTGACACCGGCGGTACTCGGCAATTCAAGCGCCGTGCAAGTCGGCGAAGTTGCAATTGCCATCGGTAACCCTCTCGGTCAAACTCTGTCCGGTACCGTAACAGCAGGCATCATCAGCGCCACCAACCGAAAAGTGACGGTGGACGGAAACGAATACACCCTCCTGCAAACCGATGCCGCCATCAACAGCGGTAATTCCGGAGGTCCGCTTGCAAACGCTTATGGCGAGATTATCGGCATAAACAATGCCAAAATCGCCGCAAGTGGCGTGGAAGGTCTCGGCTTTGCCATTCCGTCAGATATTGCCAAACCGGTAATTGAAGATTTGATTGCCGTTGGTTATGTGCGCGGCAGACCGCTCATCGGCATCAACGGCCGCAACATCACTGAAGAAATCAGTAAGTATTACAATTTGCCGATTGGTATATATGTCATTTCTGTTGTTGAATTTTCAGCAGCCGAAAACGCCGGATTGCAAATCGGAGATGTCATCACACACTGCAACGGAAAAAAGGTCGCAACCGTTGAAGAACTCAACGAAATCCGCGATACACACGCTTCGGGCGATGTGCTGACGCTCACCGTTACACGCAAGGGTACCCAATTAAAACTGCCGCTTACTCTCGGTGAGGACAGACCTTCTGTTTCCCTGAATTAAACCCTATAAATCCATAGCGTTCCGCTATAAATTTTCAGGTTGTTTTCTCCGATTATTTTCTTTGTTTTTACTTTTTATCCATACAAAAAAAGGTGTCCATAGGACACCTTTTTTAAATTCTTATACTTCCAACTGTGCATAAAGTTGTGCAACAACCTTATCTACTTCATCATATACCATATCTTTCGGGACGCTGATTTTCACGCACTTGTCACGAGTTGCGATTTCAATTTCGCCTTTTTCCAGACCTCGCTTACCGATAACCACACGCACCGGAACGCCTAACAAGTCCGCATCAGCAAACTGTGCGCCTGCCTGTACATTTCTGTCTTCTAAGATACAATCATACTTTTTGGAAAGGTTTGCATATACTTCTTCTGCAACACTTCTGATTTCTTCCGCCTGATTATTAAGGCAACATACATGTACCTGCCACGGTGCAACCGTAATCGGCCAAATTGGACCATAATCATCGTGGTTATCTTCAATAACGGAAGCGAGCATTCTGCCGACACCGATGCCGTAACAACCCATAATCGGGGTCTTTCTTTCACCATCCGCATCAATGTATTCCATGCCCATGGACTTAGAATACTTGGTGCCCAGCTGGAAGATATTACCGATTTCAATGCCTCGCTTTAAGCTCGTGCGCTTACCGCACTTCGGGCAAATTGCACCGTCGAGCACTTTTGCAACATCAAAATACTCTGCATTCGGCACATCACGGTCCATGCTGACACCCGTAATATGATGGTCAACCTCGTTTGCACCACAGGTCAGATTCTTTTCGCCACGCAAGGATTCGTCTATGATGACTCTGCACTCGCTGTTTAAGTTCACTGGACCGATAAAGCCGAAGGTAATATCGGTTTTATCGTACATGGTGTACGGATACACATTGGATTTTAAAATCTTTTTAAGTTTTGCCTCATTGACTTCCATATCACCGCGTACAAACACAACAACCGGAATGTCATCATAATCGGTGGAAAATACGGTTGCCTTTATGGTGTCGATTTCTTCGATACCAAGGAATGCACAAAGTGATGCGATGTCCTTTGTGTCCGGCGTATGTACTTTCTTCATTTGCGCATCTTCTTGATTTCTCGCATGCTCATGGATGCACTTGGCAACTTCCATGTTGGAGCTGTAATCACAGCTGTCACAAATCACAAGTGTATCTTCGCCAAACTCGTTAATGAGCATAAACTCGTGTGCAACCGCACCGCCCATCATGCCCGTATCAGAAAATACGGAAATAAAATTCTTTAAGCCTGCGCGCTTGTAAATACGGTCGTACGCTTCGTGGCAGCGCATATAATACTTTTCCAAATCCTCCTGCGATGTGTGGAAAGAGTACGCATCCTTCATCGTAAACTCACGCACACGAATCAGTCCGCCACGGCTTCTCGGTTCATCACGAAACTTCGTCTGAATCTGATAGAGCATGAACGGATACTTTGTATACGAAAGCGCTTCACGGCGCGCAAGATGCACAACGGCTTCCTCGTGCGTCATACCCAAGAGCATGTCTTGCCCCTGACGGTCACGAAAACGCAAAAGTTCGCTGCCAACACTATCCCATCTGCCGGATTCCCTCCAAAGTTCCGCGGGCATTACTACAGGCATCATAACTTCCTGTCCGTCAATTCGATTCATTTCCTCACGCATGATATTTTCAATCTTGCTGGTTATCTTCTTTGCAGGCGGCAAAAGAGAATAAATACCGTTTGCAACCTGACGCATATAGCCACCGCGCAAAAGGTAAATATGGCTGACCATAGTAGCGTCTGCCGGTTTTTCTTTAAATCTGTCGCCCACCAATTTGCTCATTAACATAGTA
This sequence comes from Clostridia bacterium, assembly GCA_045578865.1. Taxonomy (GTDB): domain Bacteria; phylum Bacillota; class Clostridia; order UBA1381; family UMGS1253; genus RGIG2041. The sequence goes on from JAZNLB010000024.1 coordinate 45,277, forward strand.
TATTACTTCCTTTCAAACGGCAAAATGCCAATACTAAGTCATTATAGCACCCAAGCACATTGATGTCAATAAAAAAGGGTGCTCCCTGTCACTTTATTTTGTGAAATACTCTGCTCCGGTAATCCTCTCGTGGAAGAAGGCTTTTAAACTCATCTTATTTCTTCGTAGTAGAACCAAAACCGCCATTTCGTACGCCTTGTGCATCGTCATCTTCCGTGATGCCGTACTCTAAGAAAATGCCTTGTGCAAAGCCTTCACCCTGCTTTACACAAACACTTTTTCCTTCTCTGGAATCATTGGTCAGTTTGATAAATATATGACCTTCGTTATCGGAATAGAAATAGTCACTGTCAATGATGCCGACGGTATTATCCAGCTGCAGGCGGAATTTAAAACCCAGTCCGCTTCTCGGATAAATTTTAAGGACCCAGCCCTCGTCGATACGCACACGAATCCCTGTTGGAATTTTCATACTTTCACCCGGAGCCAATTCAAAATCCTCAGGCGCAAAAAAATCATACCCCGCCGAGCCGGAGGTTGCACGCTTCGGCAACTCGATTTGCTCAAGAACCTTGCCTGCATACTGCGTACTCACATCCATATCCTTTGCAAACTGTTTCAAAGACACTTTTTCAAATTTTGCTATTCTTTTCATTTTCCTTACCCCTTCATCTAAAAGTGCAATACAATTTCTCCCGTTTTCAAAGTCTGCTTTACATCAATGACCCGCTGATTGCTGCTGCCTACCCAGTGCAGTTTCACATCTTTTAACTCGGCAACAAATTCTCCGTCCGCAACCACATCTAAAAGCGCCACAAAATCCAGGTCACAGATTTCCTCCCACAAAAATCCGGTATACAACCATATCGTTTTGCGTGGAAATCGACTGCGGATTTCACGCACCAAATCACCGATGGGTGCTCTGTTTTGCGGATGCAGCGGATCACCGCCCGTCAATGTAACACCGGAAATATAGGGTTTGGCAAGAATGTCGAACAGTTCCTGCTTTGCCGCCTCATCAAACTCAACGCCGCCACAGATATCCCAAGTAATCGGATTGTGACACTCTTTGCAGGCATGCGTGCAACCTGCCACCCATAAACAAACGCGCAACCCATCACCGTTGAGCATATCATCTTTTGTTATATTATGGTAACGCATTACATACTTCTCCTATCCTTAATCTCAGCCATTTTCGCGTCGTTTAATCGGCTCTCGCCCTTCACGCGCGAATAAGAAAGATAACCGTTCATTCTATCAATCTTCGTTAAATTGCTGCTGCCGCACTTTGGGCAAACATCCATTTCCAGTTCCTGATGTCCGCACTCGTCACAGTAAGCCAGCGACAAATTCACGCCCTCATAAAAGCCCATATCCATCGCACGGCGCACCAGCGTTTTTACCGCTTCTACATTATAATCAATCGGATATTTCACATACTGAATTTTGCCGCCATTTAACAAATCCCAGAACCGCTTTTCCAAATCCTGCTTTTCAATCGGCGTTATATCCTCCGACACATGACAATGAAAACTGTTGGATACATACGGATGGTCGGAAACATTTTCGATGATGCCGTATTTTTTGCGGAACTGCTCTATCTGCAAACCGCAAAGACTCTCTGCCGGCGTGCCGTAGAGCGCATACAAATTCCCGTCTTCTTCCTTAAATTCATTGACGCGTTTGTTAATGTATTCCATGACCTCAATGGCAAAGTTGCCGTCCTCCACAAGCGAATGTTTGTTGTGAAGTTGCTGAAGTTCATTAAGCGCCGTGATGCCAAACGATGCCGTAGCACTCTTTAAAAGCGGCTTAATCTTGTCGTGAATACCCAGTTTGCCGCCGTAAAAACCGCCTTCGCAATATGCAAGCGGATTGGTGGATGCACGCATCTCCCCTAAATAGTCGTATGTGCGGATATGTACTTGACGAATCAAGCCAAGATAATAGTCAAGCACCTCGTAAAAATCCTTACTTTCCTTTTGCGCCTTGGCGTAAATCATCGGCAAATGCAAACTCACGGCACCAATATTAAATCTGCCGACGAAAACCGGCGCATCCTCTTCGTCTGCAGGTTTCATACCGCCCCGTTCATACCACGGCGACAAAAAGGCGCGACACCCCATCGGAGAAATCACCTTGCCATATTTTTTGTATATACTTGCCACATATCCCTCGCCCGTAAGTGACAGCCAGTCAGGGTACATACTCTTTTGCGAACATGCAATACCCGCTTCAAAAACATCTTCAAGTTCGCCATCCGGTCCGTGCAATTTTTCATCATATAAAAATACGATTTTCGGGAATAGCACCGGTTTTTTACACCACTTTTTGCCCTGTCCTTTACGACGCACTTCCAACATCAGCTTGGTTGCCATCTTGGAAAAACGCTCTTTGCCCAAGCCTGCCGTCATTGTAATAAACGGATAGTCGCCGCGGCTGGACGCTACTGTGTTAAACTTATATTCCCAACCCTGAAAACCCTGCATAAAGTCGTTTACAATATCCTTTTCCGCTTCTGCATTTGCTCTTTGCTCATCCAAGCCGAGTTGGATGTATCTATCGTAAAATTTCTTGTAGGACTTTTCGGCATACGGCGCCAAAATCTTGTCCACCTCCGGCACCGTAAAACCGCCGTACTGCTGGCTTGCCGCAGAAAGCACAATATCACCGATTACATCAAACGCCACATCGAGCGTTTTCGGTTCATTATACCAGAGGTTACCCATCTCAAAACCGCCGGAAAGCACATTTTGCACATCAAATAAACAGCAGTTCATCGTATCACGGCGCGCAGACATATCGTGTACATAAATATACCCTTCACGGCAAGCCTGCAACTCCTCCACCGTCATAAAAAACTTCTGGTACAAAGATTTATTTAACTGGTTAAAAATCAAAGAACGCTTTGTAGACACCAAGGCAGAATCCGAATTGGAATTTTCCTTGTCGCCAATATACATAATCGCCTGACTCTTTCTATATACCTCATCAAGCATATGTACAAAATCCTGCTTGTAATTTCTGTAATCACGGTAACTTTTCGCCACAATCGGATTGACAAGATCGAGCGCACCCTCCACAATATTGTGCATTTCGGAAATGTGAATCTCCGTCTTGCCGAGATTTTGCACACGACCATCCACAAATACACAGATTTTTCGCAAATCCTCCTCCGAAAAGGTCACCAGCGCACGAAAAGCAGATTTTTGCACCGCGGCAACGACTTTCTCTACATTATATTCTTCGGCAGTCCCATCTTTTTTTATAATCATAATCATAGCTTTTTCTCCTTAGTTTCCCCTGCTACATGTACGAACCCGTCATATTTACAAGTAAAATATCACATAATATATTATACTTTACAAAAGCAAAAATAGCAAGAAAAAGAGCTGTTGTTTTTTTACCAAATCTTGAAAGTTTTTTTGTGCATTCTGTCACTTTTCTTTTGGATATCTCCACTTTAAACAACCAGATATAGTGGCTGATTTATTTTAGACACAAGGCTTTTTACAAGACATTTTTTAATGTGATAATTTTCTGGCAAATTTAACAAATAAAAAATTTTTTCTTGTATATTTTGCCCATAGACAGAATATTTTCATTATAGTAGAATAAAAAAGCACTCAAATTTTTGAGCTATATTCCATTCTCGCGAATTCGACATTTGCGACTCGGAATTGTGTGGATTGCCATCGCCTTTCAGTGCAGCAATCCCAAAAAAGAAGCAGGTATATGTTTATTCATATACCTGCTTCTTTTTATGTTCTGTTTTTTTCAAATCCAACCAAAAGACCGCCGTTCTCCGCATAAAAACTACACAGCCCGCGGCAGCGATAGATTTGCACATCCGTTTGCGGAAATTCATTTTGTATTTTTTGCCGTAAGCTTTCCGCAGCTTTTATATTATCGCAATGTGCTATGCGTACCTTCCCCGCGCGAAGCCCTGCATCGCAAAGTTTTGTATATAAATCTTCAATCGCTCGTTTTTCTCCGCGGCATTTCGAAAGCGGCTCCAATTCACCCTGCACACTTGCTCGGCCTACCAGATGTATTCCCATCAATCCGGCGAGTTTGGCGACTACCGGCGAAACTCTGCCGTTGTTGGCAAGATTCTTCATGGATTTGAGGATAAAGAACAGTCCGGTATTTTTTACTGCATCCGCAAGAGATTGGCAAATCTGCTCATAACTCATTTCGGCTTGTATCCACGCGTCTAATTGTTCGATAATCAGCTTCATTTCCGGTCCTGCACTGCGAGTATCCAATACAAAAACACGCCTGTTTGGATGTTCTGCCTCATATGTCTGCTTGGCAATACATGCAGAATTGTAGCTTCCAGAAAGCCTGCTGGTTATTGTAATACAAAACACTTCGTCTGCATCGCCGAACGCTTCAAGCCAATCCGACACATTTGGACACGAGGTCCTGCTCTTTCCTTTATAAGCATCAAAATATTCCGTCATTTCCTCAACATTAAGCGAAGCATCATCTGTAAATTCCATTTCATCGGAGAGTATTTTCATCGGCACGCTCAAAAAATTCGTTTGTATATTCTCCAATACATCACTAGATGAATCGGCTATAATCTTAATATTTCTCATATAAATCCCTCCGTTATTATTATCTCAGCGGCATAACATAAATATAAGTAAAGATGTAAAACATTGCCGCCGCAAGCACCACAAACAAATGCCAGACAGCATGCATAAACCTGGGGTGCGTCGCACGGTAAAACAATATGCCACCTGTGTACGAAATTCCGCCGCCGAACATCAGCCCCCACGCAAGCCAGTCTCTGCCAATCATTTTTGCCACAGGAAAAATAGCAACAATCACACACCAGCCCATTAAAACATACATCCACAGTGAAAGTTTGTGCCATTTGGTAACGCTGATTGCATTGAGCGTGATACCCAAAATGCCCACACCGACTTCAATACCAAACAAGGTCCATCCGAGCCAACCTCTTATCATCGCAAGCGAAATCGGGATATATGTACCCACAATGAGCAAAAAGATAGAACAATGGTCGAATACCTGAAATACCCTTTTTGCCTTATGATTTGTCAAAGAATGATAAAGCGTAGACATCGTAAACAGTACAATCATCGTAAATCCATATAAGGCAGCACTGACTATACCGACAGCATCACTGACCTTGCAGGCGCGCACAATCAAAACTGCCGTTCCCGCAATCGCCAAAAGTGCACCGACACCGTGCGTAATTGCATTAAATATCTCTTCTCCCACGGTTTGGTTGTTGAATTTTTTTACATCTGTCACTGTAACTCCTCCAATCTGATTTTCATTATTATATCACAGGTTATTTAAAAACGCAATATAAAATATTATTTATTATTGTTGTTTAAATAAAAAGTTTGCGTTCTTGCAGTTTTGTAGCCAAACACATTCGCAACCCCATGTATTTTGCGCTTTTTCTTGACTTTTTTTATCGAAAAAGATATAATATAAGCAATTAAACATTTTTATTTGAAAGTTTTCTTCCCGCATGCACTATAACCGAAAGCGTTGAGGTGTAATTATGGCAATCAAAAACGCAACATCTCCATTTGCTGAGCAAACGGACGAGGAAGTTGCATCGTTAGCTCAAAGCGGCAACAAAGCCGCTGTTGAATATATATTGGATAAATATAAAGGTCTGGTTAAAGCGCGTGCACGCACCTATTTTTTAATCGGTGCAGATTCCGAAGATTTAATTCAGGAAGGCATGATTGGTCTGTTTAAGGCCATCCGAGATTTCAATGCGAAAAAGCAAGTCGGCTTTGCCGCTTTTGCGGATGTTTGTACAACAAGGCAGATCGTCACTGCCGTAAAAACAGCAACCAGACAAAAACACTCTCCGCTCAACAATTATGTTTCTTTCCATAAAAAGATTTCAAATGAGGATTCAGAAAAAACCATTCTCGACTGTTTGTCAGAAACACTCATTGCCGACCCGGAACAGATTGTAATCAATCAAGAATCCTTTGAAAGCATACGCAGGAAAATCAACAGCATTTTAAGCGATTTTGAAATGCAGGTTTTAGAACTGTATCTGGCAGGCAACAGTTACCAGCAAATCGCCGAAACATTAGGCAAAAGTGCAAAATCTATCGATAACGCCCTGCAGCGCACCAAACGCAAAATCGAAGATGGTTTGGCACAAATCTGATAAAGTCCATTACCTTAAATTTAAGGCGGAGCAATATAACAAAAGAGAGGGATTACTATGTACGAAGACAAGACACTTGTGTGTAAAGACTGCGGAAACGAGTTCGTTTTCACAGCGGGCGAGCAGGAATTTTATGCAGAAAAAGGCTTCGAAAACGAGCCTTCCCGCTGCAAAGACTGCAGAGCTGCATACAAAGCCGCTAGACGCCAGGCGCGTGAAATGCACGATGTAGTATGTGCAGAATGCGGCAAGGAAACACAGGTACCGTTTATGCCGAAAAACGACAGACCGGTTTACTGTGACGAATGTTTTGCAAAGCGCAGAGGTTAATGAAGAAGAAAAAGCGTATTGTCCTGCAATACGCTTTTTAACTGTCTCGGAGAAAAAATATGTTGGAAATCACCGCAAAAACAAACAAAATCTATAAACAGTTCAGTTCTTTAGCAACCAAAAAGGGCAGAAACGAACACGGACTATACACCGTAGAAGGTGTGAAATCCGTAGAAGAAGCATTACTTTATACAAATAATGTAACAACCCTGATGGTAACCCGGTCGGCAGCAAAGGCACACGCCACGCTCGTCGCCGAAGCGCAAAAGCGCGGCATTGCCATCTATTGCCTTACGGAAGAACTGTTTGCAAAAATCAGCGACACAAAAACCCCGTCCGGTGTACTGTGTGGCATCAAAATGGCACAAACCTCCAAGCCAACCCTTGACGGCGGTTTGTATATTTACTGTGACCGCATTGCCGACCCGGGAAATGCCGGAACCATCATCCGCACTGCGGATGCCGTAGGTGCAAGCGGCGTTCTGTTCTCCCCGGACTGTGTGGATATCTATAACCCAAAAGTAATTCGTTCTACGATGGGTTCTTTTTTTCATCTCCCCACTTATACTGATGTAGACAGTAAAATTTTTTTGCAGGCAAAAGAAAAAGGCTACACCTGTATTGCCGGTGCCCTTTCCGCCACCGCAACGGATGCGCGCCTTCTTGTGATGCCGAAAAACACGATTTTAGTCATCGGCAACGAATCGAACGGCATTAGCGAAACCGTATTGAATTTGTGTGGTACGCATGCTATCTTGCCCATTGTAGGTAAAGCAGAATCCCTCAATGCTGCTGCAGCTGCCGCAGTATTTATGTACAAGTGGTTATTCGAGCAAAAATAGTAGACAAAATTTTGCAACATATTTTGTGAAAATTGCCGTATTTTTGCTTTTTTACTTGCATTGGTGTTTGCAAAAAGTTATACTGAGTATACAAAAACTTCAACTGAGGTGACTTATGAAATTCACGATTGCACATAATAACATTACTGTTTTGGACTTAGAAAAAAGTCTGACTTTTTACAAAGAAGCATTGGATTTGGATGTCCAAAAAACCATCGAGCCGGAGGACGGCAGTTTTAAAATTGTTTATTTGACCGACGGCAGCAGTGCCCACAAGCTGGAACTGACCTGGTATCGCGATAAAAACGAACCATGGAACCTTGGCGACAATGAAATTCACACTGCCTTCATCGTAGACGATTTCGATAGTGCATATACGCATCACAGTGCTATGGGTTGCATCTGCTACGAAAACCAGGCAATGGGCATTTACTTTATTGCAGACCCCGACGGCTACTGGATTGAGATTTTACCTGCGAACAAATAACATGGAAAGAAGGAATATACAATGAATGCAAAATTACATGTGATGGACCACCCGCTCATTCTCCACAAGATTTCGATGCTCCGTGACAAAAACACCTCCGTTAAGGATTTCCGCGAACTCGTATACGAGATTTCCCTGCTGATGGGCTACGAAGCAACACGCGATCTTCCGCTCGTTGACTATCCGGTAGAAACACCGATTTGCAAAACGACCGGTAAGGTAATCGATAAGCAAGTTGCCATTGTGCCGATTCTGCGTGCAGGTCTCGGTATGGTAGATGCGATTATGAGCTTCCTGCCGGCGGCTAAAATCGGCCACATTGGTTTGTATCGTGACCACGATACACACGAGCCGGTTGAATACTACTGCAAACTTCCCAAAGATGTTGACGCGCGTCAGGTTATCGTAACCGACCCGATGCTCGCAACCGGCGGCAGCGCGGCTGCAGCGATTGATTTTATCAAGCAACGCGGTGCAAAACGCATTAAACTGATGTGCATTATCGCTGCGCCGGAAGGTGTCGAGGCGGTGGCAAAAGCACATCCGGATGTGGAAATCTATGTAGGCGCACTCGACGAAAAGCTCAACGAAAACAAATACATTGTTCCGGGTCTCGGCGACGCGGGCGACAGACTGTTCGGCACACTGTAATGCGATACAAAAATTTACCAAAATGCCTATCGTTTCTTGCGATAGGCATCCTCATTATACTCATTTTGGCATACAACTTACAGACACCGAAATCGAAGACGAAAAGTGTTTTTGCACTCAATACTTATGTGACGGTAACGGTCTACGGACAAGATGCACAAAATTTATGTACACAAGCTATTAACCTGGTTACAGAGGCAGAAAAAACATTTAGCGCATATCACAAAGACAGCGAGTTGTATAAGCTAAACACATTGCATCAAAAAGATGTGCCCTACCCCGTATCGGATGAATTGTTTTTTGTGTTAGACGAAGCATTAAAAGTGTGCAAGCAAACGCAGGGGAAATTTGACATTACCATAAAACCGCTTTCGGATTTGTGGAGCATCACCGAAAATCCACACCTGCCTTCACCAATCGAAATTGAAAACACATTGCCAAGGGTAGACTATCGCGCAGTTACATTAGATGCTGCCACCAAAACCGTAACCATGCACAAAGATGGTATGGCGCTCGATTTGGGCGGTATTGCAAAAGGCTATATCGCAGACAAACTTACGAAAGCACTTTCGGATGCCTATGGTGCAACCATTGATTTAGGCGGCAACATCGTCGTTCTCGGAAAGCATAAAGACGGTTGGAAAATCGGTGTGCAAACACCGTTTGCCGATGCAGGTATGTATACCGCCATTGTAAAAGCGCCGTCCGGAGAAGCAACAACCGTAGTTACCTCCGGTGCGTACGAACGCAATTTTGTGCACGATGGAAAGTTGTATCATCACATTTTCAATCCTTCAACCGGTTATCCGGCTGAAAGTGAAACAGAAAGCATCTCCGTCATCGGCAAAACATCTTTGACCGCCGATGCCTTTTCGACCTATTTGTTTATGCTCGCACCCGAAGATGCGATTACCTTTGCAAAAACCAACGGTTTTGATGTTCTGATTCAGACAAAGGACAAAAAGATATATACAACACTAACCGAGTACAACATAATCGACAATGCCTATAATGTACAATGAAAAAATCCGAGTTTAAGGCGTTTTATCCCAAATTGAAGACGCCCTTAAACTCGGATTTTTTTATTCCCCTTCACCCTTCATGATTTCATCAATTAAAATTTCATAATACTCCGCATCTGTCAGATGCAAGCACCGTTCGCAGTTATCGCAAATCTTATTTTCATCCAGCTCGCAAATACAATCACCGCAATTTGTGCATGTTTTATCTTCATAAATACATTTTTTCATCAAAAATACACCTTTTTCTATATTTTTCAGCTTTTTTCGAAAATTTGTTTGCTTTTTCAAAAAAGATATGTTACAATAATTTTGAGCACATATGTTCTGTTATGATTATAACAGAAATCATTTGCCATCGCAAGCATATTTTATGGTATAAACTGAATTTTTATAAGGAGGCGTTTTCCTTGCCGAGAACATCTGATAAAGGAGAAAAAATTTTGAAGTTTATTTCCGAACAGACAAAGACAAAGGGTTATCCCCCGTCTGTACGCGAAATCGGTAATGCTGTCGGTTTGAGTTCCACCTCTACCGTACACGCACAACTCAAAAAGCTGCGTGATGCAGGCTTTTTGGAAAAAGACAACGACAAAACGCGCGCACTTAAATTAACACCGAAATATTATGATGCCTACGAAGAAGGCGCTCCGGCAGAAGATATGTTGGGCACATCCTCATTTGACCGTTTTTACGAAAAGGTGCAATCTGAATTTTTGCAGGTTCCCGTACTCGGTCGCGTTGCGGCTGGCCAGCCGATTTTAGCCGTAGAAGAAGCAACAGAGAGTTTCCCTCTTCCGATGCGTTTTGCAAGAAACAAGGACTTGTTTATGCTTACGGTTTCCGGTGAATCCATGATTGAGGCCGCCATTTTAGACGGCGACTATGTTATCGTAGAACGCCAGCAAACTGCAAACAACGGCGATATCGTTGTTGCATTGGTAGACGATTCCGCAACTGTAAAAACCTTCTACAAAGAAAACGGGCATTTCCGCCTGCAACCGGAAAATTCCTCTATGGATCCGATTATCGTAAACGAGGTTATGATATTAGGTAAAGTAGTCGGTGTATTTCGAAGTATGTAAAAATTTTTATAGCCTTGGCAAATGCCAAGGCTATTTTACTATCTATAATAATTTAATCGCTTTTAACATACCTAATACACGTTGCTGTTCATCATGATTTAACTCACGATATAAATGCAACAACTCATTTTCATTCTTTTCCTGTTCCGCATCCTCATTTGCTGTATATCGAACATCGCTATACCCCACCAAATAATCTACGGACACATTAAAAAACTTTGCAAAAACCTTTAATGTTTCAATGCTGGGCTGATATTTCCCCTTCTCATAAAAACTAATCATATTTTGAGTCATATTCAATTTCATTGCCAGCGCAGTTTGCGTCATATTTTTCTCTTTTCGCAATTCAGCAAGCCGCTTCATCCAAACACCCTCTTAACTTATCATATCTACTTATAATTATATAAGTTTTACTTGACACAAATATTAGTTTTCTTTATAATAATATAAGCTATGCTAGTATTATTATAAAGAAAAAGTTTGAGGTTTATGATGAAAAGAGTGTTTTCACTATTACGAAAAATTTATAATATGAACGATAAGAATATATTGGCATTTATGCAAAAAGTTAACGAAAAAGCCTGTTCTATAGGTATGTCAAATTCTCATTTTTCAACGCCCTCCGGCATCGGCAATAAAAAATACAACACCACAACCGCAAGAGATTTACTGAAACTGGTTCTTGCGCTTTCCCAAAACAAAATACTCGATAAAATATGGCGAAAAAAGACCATATATATACATACAAAAGGTAATCATCCAAGAGTAATACCCATAGAAAGCACTTTGAAAAACGCCGAAGTTGGCTGTACTTATCAACTTGTGGCCGGAAAAACCGGCTCTTGGGCGAATATTTTTCATCTAGCGGCTATCACAGAAATGAAGGGTGTACAAGTCATCGGTATAGTATTAAACGCAAATACAGATACAAATAGATTTAAAGCCGTTGAAGAATTATTTACAATATCTTCTGCAATCTTAAGTAATTCGGATATGAAACCAAAAACAGATTCAGTTCTGTACGCACAATCGGCAATTTCTTGTATAATACATGGTGATGCCTATGAAGTCTTGTTTGAACAAAACGCAGATGACGAACACCTTTCCGCATCGCTAACAAAACTCATCACCGCCATTACAGCATTAGACTATATTACAAATACGCAAGAACTTTTACAAATACAGCGCATGGATTTAGTAAACGATTTACATATTTCCTTGATACATAATGATATAATTACTGTCTCGGATGCATTGTATGCTATGTTGCTCCCATCTTCAAATCAAGCTGCAACCGCTCTTGCAAGAATGGCAGGAAAACAAATACGAAAGACGAAGAAAAAAACACGGTAACCATTGGTTACCGTGTTTTCTGTTTTAAATCAGAACAAATCTCTCTTTGTATAATGGGTATGCAGGTACTTATGCGCCTTATGGGAACCCGGCTTTTCAAAGTACTCATCGTAGAGCATCTTAATTACCGGATTTTCATGAGACTTACGGATTGCAGCATTGCTGTCTTCCGTATAGAGCGCCTTAGCACGCGTAGCCTTTACATCTACATCCATCTGTGCCTTTGCAGACACAATCGGCTGACCGCCACCGGTTACACAACCGCCCGGGCAAGCCATAATTTCAACGAAATCGTAGTTTTCTTCGCCTGCGCGGATTGCATCTAAAAGTTTTCTTGCATTGCCGAGACCGTGAGCCACAGCTGCCTTAATCTTAATGCCCTCAATTTCTACTTCTGCACGCTTGATACCATCGGTACCACGAACAATATGGTAGTTGTCTTCGGACATAGACTTGCCGGACAGAACTTCTGCAACGGTTCTGAGCGCCGCTTCCATAACACCGCCGGTTGCACCGAAGATTACACCTGCGCCTGTTGCTTCGCCAAACGGATTGTCAAACTGTTCCTCCGGAAGGTTAGCAAAATCAAGACCTGCCTGCTTAATCATACGAGCAAGTTCGCGTGTGGTCAATACATAATCTACATCCTGGAAGCCGTCGTTTGCAAGCTCATCGCGTGCTGCCTCAAATTTCTTTGCGGTACACGGCATGATGGAAACTGTAACGATGCTTGCCGGGTCAATACCCTCTTTTTCAGCGTAGTAGGATTTGATTACTGCGCCAAACATCTCATGCGGAGACTTTGCACTCGAAAGATTGTCGAGGAAGTCCGGGAAATTGTGCTCGCAGAATTTCACCCAACCCGGGCTGCAAGAGGTAATTACCGGAAGTTTACCGCCGTTTTTAATTCTGTCAATTACCTCTGTACCTTCTTCCATAATGGTTAGGTCAGCAGCGGTATCTGTATCAAATACCTTTGTAAAGCCGAGACGCTTTAATGCAGCAACCATCTTGCCCGTGCAAGGTGTGCCCATTTCCATGCCAAATTCTTCGCCGAGTGCTGCACGAACAGCCGGAGCCGTCTGCACAACAACATATTTGGTTTCATCTGCAATCGCATCCCAAACCGGCTTAATTGCATCCTTCTCGTAAAGCGCACCAACCGGACATGCTGCGATACACTGACCGCAGTTTACGCAGGCAACTTCACCTAAGGACTTGTCAAATGCACAACCGATGTTGGTTTTGATACCTCTTTCCTTTGCATCAATTACGCCAACCGTCTGAATGTTTTTACATACAGCCACGCAGCGACGGCAAAGGATACATTTGTTGTTATCGCGTACGATGGACGGCGAAAGATCGTCGATTGCATATACATTCGGCTCATCTGTCTCGTACGGTAACTCTGTAACATTGAGTTCTTCTGCAAGATTTTGCAGTTCACAGTTTCTGTTTCTTACGCAGGTCAAGCACTTCTTTTCATGGTTAGACAAAATAAGTTGAAGCGTAACCTTTCTTGCTTCACGAACCTTTGCTGTGTTCGTGAACACTTCCATACCCTCATTAATCGGATATACACAGGCAGCCTGCAGGCTTCTTGCGCCCTTGATTTCAACCACGCACATTCTGCACGCGCCAATCTGGTTTACATCCTTTAAATAACACAGAGTCGGGATATCAATGTTAGCAAGTCTTGCAGCCTCCAAAATCGTAGAGCCTTTCGGAGCGCTGACATCCAGACCGTTAATCTTTAAATTAACCATTTCCATTTTAACATTCTCCTTTCAGGCTTATTTCGAAATTGCTTTGAAGCGACACTTGGATTCACAAAGACCGCACTTTACGCACTTATCTGTATCGATAACAAACGGCTTTTTAACCTCGCCGGAAATTGCGCCAACCGGGCAGTTCTTTGCACACAGGCTACATCCGATACATTTTTCCGGATCAATCTTGTACATGAGAAGGTCTTTACATACACCTGCCGGACATTTCTTGTCAACAACATGTGCAACATACTCATCTCTAAAATAACGCAATGTGCTCAAAATCGGGTTCGGTGCTGTCTGACCGAGACCGCAGAGCGCAGCTTCTTTTACATTGTAGCAGAGTCTTTCGAGTCTGTCGATATCTTCGAGTGTACCCTTGCCGCTTGTAATCTTGTTTAAAATTTCAAGCATTCTCTTTGTACCGATACGGCACGGCGAGCACTTACCGCAGGATTCGTCTACTGTAAACTCCAAGAAGAACTTTGCGATATCTACCATACAGGTATCTTCGTCCATAACAATCAAACCGCCGGAACCCATCATCGAACCGATGCTGATAAGCGAATCGTAGTCGATTTCGGTATCAATCAAGGATGCCGGAATACAACCGCCGGACGGACCACCGGTCTGGGCTGCCTTAAACTTCTTACCGTTCGGGATACCGCCGCCGATTTCTTCAACAATTTCACGCAGCGTTGTGCCCATCGGCACTTCCACAAGACCTGTATTATGAATCTTACCGCCGAGCGCGAATACCTTTGTACCCTTGCTCTTCTCGGTACCAATGCTCTTAAACCATTCCACACCTCTGTTAATAATCACCGGAATGTTTGCATAGGTTTCTACATTATTTAATACTGTCGGCTTACCGAACAAACCTTTTACTGCCGGGAACGGCGGACGGCATCTCGGCTCACCGCGCTTACCTTCGATAGAGGTCATGAGCGCTGTTTCTTCACCACATACGAACGCGCCTGCACCCAAACGGATGTCTAAGTCAAAGCTAAAGTCCGTACCGAAGATGTTTTTGCCCAAAAGGCCCATCTCACGCGCTTGCTTGATGGCAATAGACAAGCGTTGTACCGCAATCGGGTACTCCGCACGAATGTATACATAACCCTGATTTGCGCCGATAGCATAACCTGCAATCGCCATTGCTTCGATTACAGAGTGCGGGTCACCTTCGAGGATGCTTCGATCCATGAACGCACCCGGGTCGCCTTCATCGGCGTTACAGCAAACATACTTCTGGTCAGATTCGGATGCTGCGGCAAATTTCCATTTAAGACCTGTCGGGAAACCTGCACCACCACGACCACGCAGTCCTGCATCAATCATAAGGTCGATGAGCTGTTGCTGCGTCATTTCGGTGAGCACCTTACCGAGCGCTTTATAACCGTCAAATGCGATATACTCTTCAATCTTTTCCGGATTGATAACACCGCAGTTACGCAGAGCAACACGCATCTGCTTTTTGTAGAAGTTTACTTCATTTAACGACTTAATTTCATCGTTGTCCTCAGAAACAGTCTCGGAGTAGAGCAAACGCTTAACAATTCTGCCCTTTACGAGATGCTCGGATACGATTTCTGCAACATCGTCCGGCTGTACCATGCTGTAAAAAGCACCTTCCGGATAAACAACCATAATCGGACCGAGTGCACAAAGACCGAAACAACCGGTCTTAACAACCATTACTTCTTTTTCAATGCCGTTTGCTTTAAGCTGTGCTTCCAACTCTTCGATAATCTTCTGCGAGCCTGAAGATGTACAGCCTGTACCACCGCAAACGAGCACATGGCTTCTGTATAAATCCATCTTGTATATCCTCCTTATTTATCAATCTCACCAATCGTATATTCCTTGACCGCCTTGCCGTTTACAATGTGGTCGGACACGATTTTTGCAACCTGCTCCGGTGTAACCTTGCCGTAGGTTACTTTTTCCTGGCCCGGAAGATATACTTCAACAATCGGCTCTAAGCGGCAAAGGCCGATGCAGCCGGTCTGTACAACCGCTACATTTTCAAGTTTTCTTTTGTTTACTTCTTCCACGAATGCGCTCAGCACCGGTCTTGCCCCTGCGGCGATACCGCAAGTTGCCATACCGACAACAACTCTAACGCCTTCCTGATCATCATTTCTCATATGTATCTGAGAAAGGGCTTGTTCTCTCAACGCAGCAAGTTCAGCTAAAGACTTCATATCATTTACCTCCATATAATTCTTGAATTCCGCTGTGCAGGTTTTCCGAAATCCAGTTGAGAATTTCCGGCCGGTCCAATCCAACCTCATGACCTAACACTTCGCGAATCTGCTTTGTATCAAAGATAAATTCGTTTTCACCCACAAGATGTTTGTAGTAAAAATCCAAATCGGGATTACCATGCACTAAAATATGCATCACTGAGGCAATATCGCCCAGCGGCTGACGGTCAATGTGACTGTAACCGAATGTAGCGCATACCCTTGTCCCTTTTCCCGGGGTGCTTTCAATCGTGAAACTGCCGCTCGTTTCCTCGGCCGCCTCTTTAAAAAGCGGTATGCCCAAACCAACCTTGCGTGTCGTGCGCGTGGTTGCAAACGGACTGGTAACCTCGGATAAAAACTCTTCGTCCATACCTTTGCCGTCATCAGCAATCACAATTGTAAGACAATCTTCTGCCACCTGCTCAGAAATCTCAACCGTGATATTCTTTGCATTTGCAGAAATGGAATTTTGTACAATATCCAAAATGTGCAGCGATAACTCTCTCATCTTATTTGTATCTGTTAATGATGTCTTCTACATCATCCACACTCAAACGACCGTATACATCGTCATTTACGGTAAATACCGGTGCAAGACCGCAAGCGCCGATACATCTCGTTGCGTCCAGCGAAAACTTACCATCCGCAGAGCACTCGCCAACCTCAACATTAATGAGTTGCTTGATCTTTTCGAGAATATCTCCCGAACCCTTTACATAGCATGCTGTACCCAAGCAAACCGCTACCTTGTACTCGCCCTTCGGATAAAGCGAAAATTGCGTGTAGAATGTTACTACACCGTAAATCTCCGCCATCGAAAAGCCACCCTTTTCGGCGATAATCTGCTGAACTTCAATCGGCAGATAACCGTAAATCTCCTGCGCCTCTTGCAAAATCGGCATGAGCGCGCCCGGCTGACCGGCATGGTTTTCAATGACCTGCAAGAGTTTTTGCTCTTGCTCTTTTGTGCCCTTAAAAGCACAAACCTTGTTTGCGTCCATTGTGCGTCCTCCTGTACCCAATAAATTTTCATTAACTGTTAAATTTGTTAATTATTTAACAATGAAATCAATTAACACAACATTTAAATTATAGCATACCTTTTTTTAAAAATCTACTAATTTATGCAAAAAAAGCGAGAAATTTTTATCTTTTTTCTCACTTTTTTAAATCTTTTTATGAAATTGTCTCAAAACGGCATCAATCGTACATTTTTCCACCTCTAAAAAGTGCATTGGCTCGTTGATGTCAGCCAAATAGTGGGCATCCGAACTGTGCACTGCAAAATGAGAACAAAGGCGCACATCCGTATCTTCCCACCCTTTTGCCTGTGCATTTTTTGAAAGCTCCACCGCATCAAAGGGTAAGTCCGGCGGCAAAAAGCCCAGATTGGAAATCACACTGTATGCACTTTTATCTATGTGTGCCGCAATGGCAATCCCGCCGAAATCGTGGATGCGTTCTACAATCTCGTACACACTCAAAGCGCACGCCGTTACAAGCATACGCTTCTCCTCGCCGATACATCTGTCTTCAGCATCCATAATCCATTGTTCACCAAAGACGGACTTGTTATTTTCCAGTGGCGGCAAAGCCGACTGCACTACATTCTCCATCTGCTTTGCAGCCGCAAGCGAATCAAACAACGCAACTACATGCACTTCCTCGCTCGTTTCAATTTCCATACCAGGTATAACCAAAAGTCCGTTTGCCTCACCGACCTGCATAAGTGCCTCAGCATTGGCCAGACTGTTATGGTCCGTAACTGCAATCACATTTAAACCCTTAATGAGCGCCATATTGATTACATTGTTGGGTGTCATATCCGAGTCGCCACACGGCGAGAGACAGGTATGAATGTGCAAATCGTAATACAATTTCATCCTATCACCCGATTATATTCCGTGATAATCTCATACGCCGTTTTCTTCGTAGAGAGCACGGGCACATTTTCTTCCTCCGCTTTGGCGGCTGCCACCTCATCCGGCAAAAGCCCCTCCGGCAAAATTACGCAACCAACCTCCGTGAGCACTGCAACCGCAATCACATTGATGTTGGTCTGCACCGTAATCCATAAATTGTCTTTTTGTGCATGACTCATGGCATAACTCAAAAGGTCACAAACATAGCAACCGTTCAGTTCTCTATCCAGCGCCTGTTCACCAGCACACACCTTCGCTGAAATTTTTTCTGCAAACTCCTGAACTGTCATTTCTTCTCCCCACCTTCCGGTCTATTCCTCCGTTCGCTCTAAATCCCGCATCAATTCCTGCATCTTACTGCGTAAATTATGTATACAGTCTATCTCACGGCCAAAACCGCGCACCACATCTTCTGCAAGCGCCTTACAAGACGGCGCTCCGCAACTGCCGCAGTCGAGTTTCGGCAAACGCTCTTCAATCTCTTTCATCTCCCGAAGTTTACGCATCGCTTCCGCTCTGTCTTCATCGAGTTTCAAAATCGGAACATATTCAATGTCACGACTCAGCAACACATCCTCAAGTTCAATTTGTGGCAATTCACGCTCTGTTTCGTAGCTTGTGAGTTTCTTGCTTAAAAGCTCAATTCTTGCACGCGCGGCATAACCGTTTTCCACCGTCAACGGACCGCCGACACAGCCGCCTGCACAAGCACACGGCTCCACAAATTCAACATGACTGATTTGCCCGTCCTCTAAGCTTTCCAATACGGAAATAACATTGTCAATACCGTCCACCGCCAAATAGGCATCTTTGCTGAGTGCTTTTGCCTCGCCGCCGCTGTGGCACCAATTCACGCCAAGCAGACCTGCACGCGCTAATTTTTCTTTCGGTTGAAGGCTGCCTAAAATCGGCGACAATTTTTTATATACCTCACTAATGGCAATCACACCGTCGAGCGGACTTTTCTTCTCGCCGAGCGGCTCGTGCAGCGTCGTCACCTTTGCCGGACACGGCGAAATAAAGAACACCCCGATGTCCTCCGGCGCAACACCTTTTTTCTCTATCGCACGCTTACGCGCAAGTTTTGCCGCCAAATCAACCGGCGCAGACAGCGGAAGCAAATTTTTAATCAGACTTGGAAAACGCACGCGAATCAAACGCACAATCGCCGGACACGCCGTAGAAATCACGGGCATTTCCAATTTCTTTTGCATCAACAAATCCTTGGTTGCAATCGTCACAATTTCTGCCGCACGCGCAACCTCGTACACATCGTCAAAGCCGATTGATTTAAGTCCGTTTAATATGACATTAATGTCCGTTATATTATGAAACTGCCCATATAACGCCGGAGCCGGCAATGCAATTTTGTATTTATAGTTCTCCATTGTCGCAAACGGGTCTGTTACCGCTTGTTTCGCCTGATACGGACACACACGGATACACTCGCCGCAATCTATACAGCGCTCTTTAATGATTCTCGCCTTGCCGTCACGCACGCGAATGGCCTCCGTCGGACAACGGCGAATGCAGTTGGTACAACCCATGCACTTGTCTTTATCTAATGTAACTGAGTGAAAATATTCCTTTTTCATCAGCCTCACTCCTCAAATCCAATGTTAACAGTAAATCACCATATCCACTGTCGTGCCAACCCCAACTTTAGAGTCAACCGTCATTTCATCGGTATAATTTTTCATATTCGGCAATCCCATACCTGCGCCGAATCCCAAATCACGCGCCTGTTGGCTCGCAGTAGAGTAGCCCTCCTTCATTGCAAGCGCAACATCTGCAATACCGGGTCCTTTATCTGTCAGCACAATACGGATTTTATCCGAATCAATATACACATCCGCCTCGCCGCCGTTGGCATGAATCACCATATTGATTTCACCTTCGTACATCGCAATCGCCGCACGGCGAATCACTGCAGGCTCAAACCCGAGTTGGTTGAGCGTTTTTTTCATCTTTCCTGATGCCGCACCGGCATCCACAAAATTGTTTCCGGCAATATCAAAATGCAATTTAATCGTCTCTGCCATACAGGTGTCGCCTCCTTATTTATGCGGCACAAGTCCTGCCATATACAGTTCTCCGCAGGCAATATACATCGGTTTTTGCGTACGCATCAATACCATGCCGCGCTCCCGGGCAAGTTCAATCATTTCCGCACTCGGTACTTTCCCGCGGACAAACACAATGGCTTTAATATCCATCATTTCCGCCGTACGCACCACCTGCGGATTTACAAGTCCTGTCAAAAGCAGTCCTTCCTCTTTCACATAGGCCAGCACATCACTCATCATATCACTACCGCACGCCGTTCTGACTTCCATCTCCATCAAATCTTCGCCGGTTTCCACAACCGCATCCAACAAGGTTTTTACCTCTTTTACTTTCATAAAAGTCTCCCCACTTTCACTTTTAAAGGACTACTTACATTATAGCACAATAAACCCACATATACAAGTCCTTTTTTGTGCAATATAAACAATCATCTGCAAGATAATCTTACAGATGATTGTCAAATTGTTCTTACAGATATTTCCGCACTGCGTAAAACTGTTTCACTCATATCCGCATAGCGCACACACAAACCGCCGTCAGGCGTAATGTCTGTAACGATTGCCTCTCGCTTTTCATCATTTTTCAAAACATATACCGCCTTGCCGAGCACAAAACTGCGCTTGCGGTATTCTTCCATTATTTTCACATCCGTCAAGTTGGCGGCAACCTCGCAAAGCGCGTTTGCAATTTGCGCCGCCAGCGTTTCACGACAAAGTTCTTTGTCCGTATGTTTGTCAAGCGTGGTGATCATTTCTTGAAGTTGTGCATCAAACGCATCAAATCCGCTCAGATTTATTCCGATACCGACAATGATGTTTTGTATCTGTCCTAAACGGCTATCCGTCACGGCTTCTGTTAAGATACCGCAGATCTTTTTGCCGCCAAGATAGATATCGTTCACCCATTTGATTTGCGCTTTTTCCTTTGTATACAAGTCCAAAACTCGGCAAACTGCCACAGCAGCAGCCGCCGTAATCAAAAGCGCACTTTCCGCCATCTGCGCCGCATCAAATGCCATGCTCATATACAAACCGCCGTGCGGAGACACGAATGTTCTGCCCAATCGTCCTCTGCCACCCGACTGGCTCTGCGCCAAAACGAGCGTTGGCTCTGCTGTCCTTTGTGTGCGACACAAATTTTTCAAATATGTATTTGTAGAATCCACATTGTCAAACACCGCATGCAAGCGCACACCGGCATTTAACTTCCGCTCTATAACCTCTCTTCTCATACCGCAACCTCATAGAAAACGGGCGAACAAGGTTCGCCCGCAAATATTATACATTAAAGCGGAACAGCACGATGTCGCCGTCCTTCATCACATAGTCCTTGCCCTCGGAGCGCACAAGGCCTTTTTCTTTTGCCGCCACCATATTGCCGCACGCAATCAAATCGTCAAAATGGATAACCTCCGCACGAATAAAACCCTTTTCAAAATCGGAGTGAATTTTACCTGCCGCCTGCGGCGCTTTCGTGCCGTTGGTAATCGTCCACGCACGCACCTCCGGCTCGCCTGCCGTCAGGTAACTGATTAAACCGAGCAATTTATAACTGGAGGTTACAATTTTATCCAGACCGGACTGCTCCATACCCATCTCTGTCAAAAACTCTTTTTTCTCTTCCGGCTCCAGTTCTGCAATTTCTTCTTCAATTCTAGCGCAGATTGCAATGACCTCAGAGCCTTCGGCATCCGCAATTCCCTTCACCTCTGCCACCATCGGGTTTGCAGAGGCATCTGCCGCTTCATCTTCAGATACATTTGCCGCATACAACACCGGCTTCATGGTAAGAAGCGCAACCTCGCGCATCATATCTCTTTCTTCTTCGCTGTATTCGAGCGCACGCGCCGGTTTGCCTGCTTCCAAGCCCACCTTTACACGCTCTAATAAATCGAGTTCCACCTGAAACTTTTTGTCGCCCTTAAGTGCTTTTTTCACACGGTCAATGCGGCGCTCAATCATTTCCAAATCCGCAAAAACAAGTTCCAGATTGATGGTTTCAATATCACGCGCCGGACCGATATTGCCGTCCACATGCACAATATTGGAATCTTCAAAACAACGCACCACATGCACAATCGCATCCACCTCACGGATATGGGACAAAAACTTATTGCCAAGACCCTCACCGCGGCTTGCGCCCTTTACCAGACCTGCAATATCCACAAATTCGATAATCGCCGGTGTTACCTTCTTCGGGTTGTGCATCTTGGTGAGCACATCCAAACGCGCATCCGGCACGGCAACGATGCCCACATTCGGTTCAATGGTACAAAACGGATAATTCGCGGATTCTGCGCCCGCCTGTGTAATTGCATTAAAAAGTGTGGATTTGCCGACATTCGGCAAGCCTACTATACCAAGTTTCATATGTTTTCAAGCCTTTCTAAAACTTTATCTCGGTATATTGTAGCATACAAATCCACTTTTCGCAAGGTTTATTTCGAATTAAAAGCATCTTCCCTTTTCTTTATTCACGCACCCCTGTGCACTTTTCTGACACCGATAGCAGATTTCGTTTTCGAGTTTGCCATCTTCAAAAAACGCCTGCAGGTTTTTAAAGGTAACCTCGGCAATATTGCAAAGTGCCTCCTGCGTTAAAAATGCCTGATGCGATGAAACAATCACATTGGGCATCGACAGCAAAATAGAAAGCGTATCATCGCCAATCAGACTGTCCGAAAAATCTTCAAAGAAAATATCTGTTTCTTCCTCATATACATCCAGTCCCGCACCGCAGACTTTTCGGGTGCGAATCGCATCCAAAAGTGCCTGTGTATCAATCAGTGCACCGCGCGAGGTGTTGATGATAAAAACGCCGTCCTTCATTCGCGAAAACGCTTCATTGCTCAAAATGTATTTCGTGCTCTCGGTCAGCGGACAGTGCAGAGAAATGATGTCTGCATTTTCCAACACCTCTTCTAACGAAACATAGGTCAGTCCCAGACTTTCGTTCGGATATACATCGTAGGCTAAAATACGCATCCCAAACCCCTGACAAATTTTTGCAAATACCTGCCCGATTTTACCCGTGCCGATAATACCGACGGTTTTGCCGTGCAAATCAAAGCCGACCAATCGATTTAAACTAAAATTAAAGTCTCTTGTGCGGATATAGGATTTATGCACCTTACGGTTGACGGCAAGCAAAAGCGCCATCGCATATTCCGCCACCGCATACGGCGAATATGCCGGCACGCGCAGAATGTGGATTTTGCCGTACGCCGCCTTAAAATCAATATTGTTGTAACCTGCACATCGCATCACAATCACTCGAATGCCCATCTGATAAAGCCGCTCTATCACCGCTCGATCGATACTGTCATTGACAAAAGCGCAAACGGCATCCGCACCTTCGGCAAGCGATACGGTTTCCACACTGAGCTTGTCTTCATAATAGCGAATCGCTACGCCAAACTTTTCTTTCATCGCATCAAAATATAACTTGTCGTACTCCTTTGTATCAAAAAATGCAAGTGTTTTCATAAACATTCTCCTTTCAGAATTAATATCTGTTATGTGCATAATTTTTATGCATATTGAAAAACTAACAACAAAATATAAAGAGGAGCAATATTTATGAAAATGACCAAGCAAGCCTATCAAAAATATGTAGATAGGATTTCGCCAAAATCCCCCATTGTCAAAAATGTGTGCCTTGCCTTCCTCATCGGCGGCGGTATCTGTGTAATCGGGCAAATCATCACCGATTTATACACAAATTTCACAACGCTGACTAAGGAAGATGTCGGCGCTGCGACAAGTGTTACTTTGATTTTTCTCGGTGCGTTGTTTACCGGACTCGGATGGTACGATGCACTCGCCAAATACGCCGGTGCAGGCACAATCGTACCGATTACCGGTTTTGCAAACTCCATCGTTTCCCCTGCTATGGAATTCAAAAGCGAAGGTTTTATTTTAGGCATGAGTGCAAATATGTTTAAAATCGCCGGCCCCGTGATTGTGTTCGGTATAATTTTTTCGGTGATTACAGGTGTTTTATGCTACTTGTTTGGCTGGTATTAAAAAGGCTTGCACATTTAAAATGTGCAAGCCTTTTTGTGTTATTTCACTACAATATTTACCAGTTTTTTCGGTACAACGATTGTTTTTACAATCTGCTTACCTTCCAAAAGTGCCTTAATTCTGTCGCTTTCAAGTACAAGGTTTTCTATTTCTTCCTTCGTTGCCTCAGCATTTACAACCAACTTGTCACGAATCTTACCGTTAATCTGCATTACGATTTCAATTTCGTTGTCCACGGTCTTTGCCTCGTCAAATTCCGGCCAGTTTTGCTTTGCAATCTCACCACCAAAACTATTGAGACTCCACATTTCTTCGGTGATATGCGGTGCGGTCGGATTTAAAAGCAACAAGAATGTCTTGAGCTCGCCGCGTGTAATCGCATTTTTCTTGGTAAAGCTGTTCACCAAAGACATCAAAGTTGCAATCGCAGTATTGAACTTCATGCGTTCAATATCATCGCTGACCTTCTTGATTGCCTTGTGCATTTCACTTTCCAAATCTTTGCTGTAACCTTCTTCATCCGTTAAGATGTTTTGCAAATTCCACACGCGTTCCAAAAACTTATAGCAACCCTTAACACCCTGCTCCTGCCACGGCGTTGCCTGGTCAAACGCACCGATAAACATCTCGTAGGTACGGAAGGTGTCTGCACCATACTGCGCTACAACATCATCCGGATTGACCACATTTCCGCGCGATTTAGACATTTTTTCGTTATTCTCACCCAAAATCATTCCGTGAGAGGTGCGCTTCTGATACGGTTCTTTCGTCGGCACTACACCGATATCGTATAAAAACTTGTGCCAGAATCTCGAATAGAGCAGGTGCAGTGTGGTATGCTCCATACCGCCATTGTACCAATCCACCGGCAACCAATATTTCAAAAGTTCTTCTTTTGCAATCGCACTGTCACAATCCGGGTCAATGTAGCGCAAAAAATACCACGAAGAACCCGCCCATTGCGGCATAGTATCCGTCTCGCGCTTCGCCGGACCTCCACAGCACGGACAGGTTGTATTTACCCAATCCGTAATCTTTGAAAGCGGACTTTCGCCATTATCGGTCGGCTCGTAGTTATCCACCTCCGGCAACATCAGCGGAAGTTCACTTTCCGGTATCGCCTGCCAACCGCATTTTTCACAATATACCAGCGGAATCGGTTCGCCCCAGTAACGCTGACGGGAGAATACCCAGTCACGCAGTTTATAGTTTACCTTGCGTTTGCCGATGCCCTCCTTTTCCAAGTGGTCAATCATCGCATTGATGGCATCTTTTACCTGCATTCCCGTAAGGAAGCCGGAATTTACCATTACACCCTCAGAAACATCTGTATATGCAGCCTCCTGCACATTTTCCCCACCGCCGACAACTTCAATAATCGGCAAGTTGAATTTCTTGGCAAATTCCCAGTCGCGTGTATCATGTGCCGGAACGGCCATAATCGCACCCGTACCATAAGTCATGAGCACATAGTCGGAAATCCATACCGGAAGTTTGTTGCCGTTTACCGGATTGATGGCATAAATACCCTCAAGCGCAACACCTGTCTTGTCCTTGGCAAGTTCTGTACGCTCAAACTCCGATTTCTTTGCAGCTGCCTGCTTGTAATCCACAACAGCATCATAATTTTTGATTTTGTCTTCCCATTTTTCCACATACGGATGCTCCGGCGAAAGCACAACATAAGTTGCGCCGAAAAGCGTATCTGCACGGGTGGTATAAACAGTCAATTTTTCTTCACAACCGTCAATGGCAAACTGCACCTCCGCACCTTCGGAGCGGCCAATCCAGTTTTTCTGCTGCGTCTTAACCTTTTCGATAAAGTCGAGGTCATCTAAGTCATCAATCAAACGCTGTGCATACTCGGTAATTTTGAGCATCCACTCACTCTTGCGCTTCTGCACAACCTCGCTGCCGCAACGCTCGCAAACGCCGTCAACCACTTCTTCGTTGGACAAGCCAACCTTACAACTGGTACACCAGTTAATCGGCATTTCCGTCTTATACGCCAGCCCCTTTTCAAAGAGTTTTAAGAAAATCCACTGCGTCCACTTGTAGTAGTTCGAATCCGTTGTGTTGATTTCCTTGCTCCAATCAAAGGAAAAACCAAGCATTTTAAGTTGCTCTTTAAAATGGGCAACATTATCCGCCGTTACCTTTTTCGGATGAATCTTATTTTTAATCGCAAAGTTCTCCGTCGGCAAGCCAAATGCGTCCCACCCCATCGGATAGAGCACATTATATCCTTGCAGCCTGCGCTTTCTCGATACAATATCCAGCGCCGTATAACCGCGCGGATGGCCTACATGCAGACCGTGACCGGACGGATACGGAAACTCCACCAATCCGTAAAATTTCGGCTTGGTAAAGTCATTGGATGCTTTAAAAGTTTCCTGTAAATCCCAATGCTCTTGCCACTTTTTTTCAATTTTCGAAAAATCGTATTTCATCCTTACTTCCTCCTAGACATCTAAGCCAATGCCGTCTATTTTTATTTCCTTTGCATCTGCCCATAAGCGCTCAATGCCGTAAAAATCTCTCGTTTCTTCCATGAAAATATGCACCACAACATCGGCATAATCCATCAGCACCCAAGTTGCACCGTGGAAGCCTTCCAAATGCAGAATTTCTTCGCCCATTTCCTGCATCTTTTCCTCTACCGCATCGGCAATCGCCTTCACCTGCGTAGAAGATGTTGCAGAAGCAATAACGAAGTAGTCAGCAATGCTTGTCAGGTCGCCGACCTGCAATACCTGAATTTTTTTACCCTTTTTGTCGTCTATGCTTTTTGCAATCCACGACGCTTTTTCAAACGGTTGCATTCCTATACCTCCATGAGATTTAAACACTCTATATATAATACAAAATTTTTTCTTAATTTTCAATAGTTTTTTGGCTTTTTCTCAACAAAAAAGCATTTCTCGCCGTCACCGTATCCGGATGAATCAAACCACCCTTGGAAAGCACATGCTCCATAGACAGTTCGAGCGCATAAAGCATCGCCGCATCCAAATCTTTTTCGCACAGTTTGGTCAATTTATCCAGCCCGGAAAACGCCGCTCTGTTCGGCTCAATAAAATCTGCAAGGTATAAAATTTTGTCGAGCAGGGACATGTTTGCTTTCCCTGTCGTATGACAACCGATGGCATCTAAAATTTCCGCATCCGTAACACAAAATTCCGCTGTCGCATATACAGGTCCCAAAAGTTGGTGCATAAGTCCCTGCTCCGCCGCCGTTATCTCATCCGGCACAAGACCATACTTTTCGCAAAGTTTTTTTGCACGCACGGTATCCAGATTTTTGGCGCAGTCGTGCAAAAGTCCTGCAATCTGCGCTTTCTTTACATCCGCGCCGAACCGCTTTGCCATCTTGGCTGCCGTTTCCATGACACCAATCGAATGTTTGTAACGCGAAGGTTTTAAAAGATACGACAAATGCTTTGCCGCACGCTGCAAATCAAAATCCTCGGGCGCAATACTCGGCGCCACTTTATACAAACCTGCTCGATCGATATATGCGCGCACCGATTCCGGCACCAAATTTGATATATCCTCTCCCAAAAGCAGTTTTTGACGAATTTGTGCCGATGAAACAGCAATCGGCGCACCGGAAATTACGGCAACATCCGCTTGAAATTTTTTTGTAAGTTTTTCAGTTATCTCTTGTAAATTTGCATCGAAATCCCCACGGGCATAGATACCGATTTGCGCCATCTTAAAAATTGTCGCCGCGTTATACCAAGTATCAAGATACGCAGCACTGTCTGCCCCCACCAAAAGCACAAGTTGCGCTTTCGGATAGAGTTTTTTAAAATACTGCAAGGTATCCGCCGTGTAAGAATAACTTTCGTTTTTGAGTTCATATTCGGAAACACCCATTTGCGGATACGGCGCAAGCGCAAGCTTGAGCATTTCTACTCGCTGGGCATTGTCCGTAAGCGCACGCGTTTTATGCGGTGGAAAAGCCGTCGGCACATAAAGCACGCGCGACAAATTAAGGCTTTCTTTTGCATAAAGCCCCATTTGAATATGTGCATTGTGTACCGGGTCAAAAGACCCGCCCAGTATGCCGATTCTTTCCATAATAATGCCTCTAGAGTTCAATTTTCTTTTTGTTCACGGATTCTCTGTAAAGCACAATCTTCGAGCCGATGGCCTGCACCGGTTCTGCGCCCAAAATTTCAGCAAGCTCACTAAGTGTCTCTCTCGAATCCATAAATGCGGTTTCCAAAATATGCAGTTTAATCAGTTCCCGCGCTTCAAGTGCATCATCGAGTTGAGCAATCAAATTTTCATTGATGCCGCCTTTGCCGATTTGAAAAATCGGCTCTATTTTATTCGCCAAGCCACGCAAATATGCGCGTTGTTTACTTGTAATCATATTCTTCGTTCCTTTTTTATCTTACATAATCAAATTCTATTTCATACAGACGAACTGTATCGCCTTCCTGTATACCCTTTTCCTCTAACGCATCAATTACGCCTTTTTTACGAAGCGTACGCTGGAAATAGTTAAAGGATTCGTCATCTGCAAGATTGACGGACGAAACCAGATACTCAATCCAGTCACCTTCAACCACATACACACCGTTTTCATTGCGAACGGTAAAGAGTGTATCGTCCGAAAGTTCAATATATTCCGGCTCCGCCTCATAAGCTTCTACCGGCGGGATGGTTGCAAGCACCTTTGCCGTATGTGCAATAAGCGCATCTACGCCGCCGCGCGTTGCAGCCGAAATTTCAAATACGGTATAGCCGCGCTTTTCCATTTCCTCCATGAAGGCAAGATAAACCGCTTCATCCTGCACGATATCCGTTTTGTTTGCCGCCACAATCTGCTGCCTTGTCGCCAATACGGGATCGTAGTTTTCAAGTTCTGCATTGATTTTATCAAAGTCGTCAATCGGGTCTCTGCCTTCAATGCCCGAAACATCTACAACATGAATTAAAAGGCGCGTTCGTTCTATGTGCTTTAAAAACGCATGACCGAGACCAACACCCTCGCTTGCACCCTCAATCAAACCCGGAATATCCGCCATCACAAAACTCGAAGTGGCATCTTTGCCCTGCATAACAACGCCCAGATTCGGCTCCAGCGTTGTAAAATGGTAATTTGCAATCTTCGGTTTTGCCGCAGTAACTACACTTAAAAGTGTGGACTTTCCGACATTCGGAAATCCAATCAAGCCGACATCCGCAATAAGTTTAAGTTCCAGCGAAAGTTCCTTTTCCGCACCTTTTAGACCGCTTTTGGCAAAACGCGGCACCTGCCTGGTCGGCGTTGCAAAATGGGTATTGCCCCACCCACCATTGCCGCCTTTTAACAGCACAACACGGTTGTTCGGCGGTGTCATATCCGCCATCAAACGACCGGACTCGGCATCGCGAATGAGCGTGCCCGCCGGCACTTTAATCACGAGAGATTCCGCATCTTTACCAAAACCGCGACCTGCCTTGCCGTCACCGCCGTTTTCCGCCACATACTTTCTTTTATAGCGAAAATCAATCAATGTAGAAATTGATTCGTCAATTTCAAACACAATATCGCCGCCGCGACCGCCGTCGCCACCGTCAGGACCGCCTGCCGCTACATATTTTTCACGATGAAACGACACAGAGCCGTTACCACCGTTGCCAGCTTTTACATAAATTTTTGCTGTATCAAAAAACATAAAATCACCCTTTTCGATATTGGTGGTTCGTTGTTCATACCGTAACGAAAAAAATCTCGGACAAAAGAATGTGTCCGAGATTTTGATTACACTGTTAAGCTGTGTATACGCTGCACTGTTTCTTGTCTCTGCCTTTTCTTTCGAACTTAACCTTACCATCTACTAAAGCAAACAGAGTATCATCACTGCCGATACCAACATTGATACCCGGATGAATCTTTGTGCCGCGTTGTCTCACCAGGATATTACCTGCTAAAACGAACTGACCGTCAGCTCTCTTAACACCAAGTCTTTTGGATTCACTATCACGACCGTTTTTGGTCGAACCCATACCTTTCTTATGTGCCATTTAAATTACACCTCTGCTTTCAACCTGAATTTTCGTTGTCACATCTTAGCCGTTGATTTTTTCAATCTGAAGCTTTGTATACGGCTGTCTGTGACCCTGCTTTCTGCGGTAGTTCTTCTTCGGCTTGTACTTGAATACGATAACCTTCTTGTCCTTGCCCTGCTTGAGAACCTTCGCACTTACCGTAGCACCCTCAACAACCGGCGCACCGATTTTTGCTTCGTCGCCGCCAATTACGAGTACTTTGTCAAATGTGTAAGTAGAATCAACTTCTGCATCCAGCTTTTCAACGAAAATTACATCGCCTTCTGCAACCTTGTACTGCTTACCGCCTGTTTCGATAATTGCGTACATAATTGCACCTCCTTATAATATGAAGTCACGCTACCTCGGGTATCGCCATCGGCGAATTTAAAACCCTGTATATGCGGTTTACCGAAACAGTATACCATCGTTTTATAGGTTTGTCAATACATTTTTTATAAAAAAAGCAAACAGTGAATTGCACAGAATTTCTCGACGAATGTACCTCTGTAAAACAGAGCGCATGAAGACCAAAACAAAACTGGCACCATAAACCAATGATGCCAGTATGTTTCTAAAAATTCATGTTCGCCTACCCCAATGGTCTTTGTTTATTGTCTGCATAAATTGGGCAGTCTATTCGAAATTATTTCGTTACAACTTCAAACAATTCTTCGAGCCAGTCACCCTCAAATAGTTCAATCAAACCCGCATCACAAGCCGCCGCCAATTTCGGATTCATCGGAATCTTCGCTGTATGTGCAATACCATGCTTCTTCGCAATCTCTTCAACACGGCTCTCACCAAAAATTGAATGTTGCTTTCCGCAGTCCGGACACTCAAAGTAGCTCATATTTTCAACGAGTCCGATGACCGGAATATGCATAAGGGCTGCCATGTTGATTGCCTTTTCTACAATCATGCCCACAAGCTCCTGCGGAGATGCCACGATAATAATACTGTCGAGCGGAATGGACTGATATACCGTAAGCGGCACATCCCCCGTTCCCGGTGGCATATCAACAAACATAAAGTCCACATCGCCCCAGATAACATCTGTCCAAAACTGTTTTACCGCACCGCCGATAACCGGACCGCGCCACACAACAGGGTCCGTTTCATTTGCCGTCAGAAGATTTAACGACATGACGCCAATCCCTGATTTTGTTCTTACCGGAAGCAACCCATCATCATTGCCCATCGCTCGCGTATGCAAGCCAAACGCCTGCGGAATAGACGGCCCGGTAATATCTGCATCTAAAATTGCCGCTCTGTAACCACTTCTCTGTGCCGTTACGGCCATCAACGAGGTTACAAGGCTCTTGCCTACGCCGCCTTTACCGCTGACAATACCGATTACTTTTTTAATATTGCTGCCGGCATGCGGTTTCTCCAACAAACTTTCTTGCTCACGCTCGTTGCAATTTGCACTGCAAGTCGAGCAGTTATGTGTACATTCACTCATAATCGTATCCTCCCATCTGTATGCCAACCCATTATACGCTCCTCCGCCGTCAAAGTCAAGCGAGACGCACCCTAAAAAATTTACCGGTTTTCACTTGACACTTACAAGCTGCAACGCTATCTTGACTTGGTAACACGCCTATGATATAATTTTATAGGGCAAAAGCAAACCTATACTTTATACCCAAATGCATCCTATTGCACCTAAACATCATCTGAGATTTTCACTTTTGGCGAGAAGTCCAAAACAAATCTTAGTTTTATGCGGTACCTTTTCAAATTATACTACCCTGTTACGAAATTCACTGGGCGTAACTCCTTCATACTGCTTAAATGTTTTACTGAAATAAGAAAAGCTCGAAAAACCGGCTGCTTCTGCAACCTCTGAAATTGTTATGTCCGAACCACGCAGATATTTACGAGCTACCGATATGCGACGGGATAATATATACTCCCCAACTGTCAGGCCGACAATTTTTCTGAATTTATGACAAAGATAATACTTGCTAACGCTGATGTGTTCACATATATCCTCAAGCGAAAAAGTATTGCTTAAATTTCTGTTTATATACTCTAATGCTTTGGAAATATGATTATCAAGCACAGGTACGCCGGCACCTTTATTCGAGTATGCAGCAGATAAAATATTAAACACCGCAGATACGACATTTATATTTGTATGAATTGTATTTTCCGACAATGCCTGGTTGATAGCAGAAAATTCGGCATCAATATATGCAGCTACCTTGTCATTTGGCGTAAAATAAGTTCCGCCGTTTTTATGGAATAACTCATTCAAAATTTTACTGCATCCGGTTATCTCAGCTATATTGTCAATAAATCCACCTGAAACGATCAGTTTCCCTCGTATATATTCCTCAGGTTTTTCAGGCGCAGAGTAATGGGTATCCATTCCATTAACGAAAT
Organism: Clostridia bacterium; assembly: GCA_045578865.1. Lineage (GTDB taxonomy): Bacteria > Bacillota > Clostridia > UBA1381 > UMGS1253 > RGIG2041. The sequence goes on from JAZNLB010000024.1 coordinate 77,690, forward strand.
ACACCGCACCCGGAGTAAGCGGAAACAAGCGATCACGAACCATAAAAGAACCGCTTCCGGAGCGCACAAGCAATATCTCGTAGCTTTCACCATGATTATGCCGCAATTTATTCAGTTGGTCTTTTCCTTTATCAAGGAATTTGAAATCAATAATCTCTTTCATCATATTTAGATGATAACATATAATTTCTCAAAAAGCAAGATATTTATAATTTATGACAATATACATATAGAATTGTAATAATCTTTTTGATATAATTACAATAGAATGGAGGGTTAATATGAGTGAAGTAATGATTTGCGACCTCGATCACATCGATGTCGAACAGGAAAAAAAGGTTTTAGACGAAGCCGGGTGCAACTTTGAATGGCTTCAATGCAAAACGCAGGAAGAGATTATTGAAAAATGCAAAGGTGCGGTAGTTCTGTTAAACCAATATGTAAAAATGGACAAGAACATCTTTGAGGCTCTTCCCACAGTCAAGTGTATTGTGAGATACGGTGTAGGCTACGACAATGTTAATCTTGAAGACGCCAGCAAATATGGCGTGCAAGTCTGCAATGTCCCGGATTATGGAACGAACGAAGTTGCAGATCAAGCGATAGCTCATGTGATGGCCTTGACACGAAAAACCACACTTTTTAACAAGCTGATTCGCGATGGTGTGTGGGATTATCAAAAGAGCATTCCTCTTTTCCGCTTAAAAGAGGCAACCGTTGGAATTTGCGGCGTTGGCCGTATAGGAAGTGCATTTGCAAAACGGATTCAACCCCTGTGCAAAGAGGTAATCGCATATGACGCAGAATACGACGCATCAAACAACAGATTTCCGGACTTCGTAAAATTTGTTTCATTTAAAGAGCTTTTAAGTCGTTCGGATATATTATCTATTCACTGTCCTCGGAGCGAAAAAACATACCATATGTTTGGCAAGAACGAACTAAAAGCCATGAAAAACACTGCATATTTGGTCAATGTTTCCCGTGGCGGAATCATTGACGAAGACGCTTTGTATTGGGCTTTGGAGAATGGCGAAATCGCAGGCGCCGGTCTGGATGTTGTGGAGAAAGAACCACTGTCTGCGGATAATCCTTTGCTTAAGTTTGACAACTTCAGTATCAGTCCTCATGCCGCATGGTACTCTGAGCAATCTTCACAAGAACTCAAGCGCAAGGTCGCTGAAGAAGCTGTAAGATTTTTGCGGGGCGAACCCGTTAAATATCCTGTAAATAAAATCTAAGGAGGCATAATTTTATGAAGTCAATACAATATTTAGGAGCAAACAAGCTGGCAGTAACTGATGTTCCTGTTCCGGAGACTCCGGCAGGCTGGGCAAAAATCAAGGTTTCCCATTCCGGAATCTGTGGTACGGACCTCAATATTTATGCCGGCACTCACCCGCGTGCAAAAGCACCGTTGATTATGGGTCACGAGTTTTCGGGCATCTTGGAAAATGATATAGATACCTTGAAAAAAGGCACGCCTGTAACCATTTATCCGCTTATTTCTTGCGGAAATTGTACCCCTTGCAAAAGCGGCAACGCGCATGTTTGCAATACGCTTGGATTGTATGGTATTGACCAAGATGGCGGTATGGCAGAATATGCTTTTGTTCCGCAGGAAAATGTTGTAAAACTGCCGGAAGGTATTTCTCTTGAACTTGGCGCACTTATCGAGCCTATCGCAGTTGCCGTACATACCTTAAGAGAAACCGGATTTGTGCCCGGAGACAATGCTTTGGTGTTCGGTGCAGGAACAATCGGTCTGTGCATAGCACTTACCTTGCGTTTGTTCGGTGCTCGTGAAATTATTGTCGCAGAAAGTGACGAAAAGCGTTTGGCTTTAGCAGCCAGCATGGGCTTCGAGACAGTAAACCCGATTGAAACAGATATCGCTTCGTTCACCGCTGAAAAAACAGGCGGCGACGGCTTTGACAGAGTGTATGACTGTGCAGGCGCAGCTCCTGTTGCAATGTGTCTGTTAGACACAGTAAAAGTGCGTGGTCAAATTGTAATTGTTGCTTCTTATAAAAAGCCTGCTGAACTTCCGCTTTTCAAAGGCATGGCGAAAGAAGTGTCCATTCATTTTGTGCGCGTATACAGAAAAATCGATGTTGAAATTGCTGCACAAATGGCTGTAAAAGAGCCGTTATTTGCCAAAATCATCACCCATGTGTTGCCGGTTGAAAAAGCGCAGGAAGGTTTTGACTTGCTGTTCACCAAAGGAACCGGTGCAGTAAAAGTTATGTATAAGTTTGATTAAAGGGGATATTACTATGAATTTATTTGATTTAAAAGGAAAAACCGCTATCGTAACCGGCGGAAATCGCGGCTTGGGAAAAGGAATTACCGAAGGCCTTGCTATGGCAGGTGCAAAAGTGGTAATCATGGCATCAAGCGATAAAGTTTTTGAGGCAGCAGAAGAATTCTGCAAAAAAGGATATGAAGTTTTTGCTGTGCAACACGATTTATCCAAAATAGAACAAGCAGAATCCGCCTTTAACAAAGCCGTAGATTTGCTCGGCGGCAAGTTAGATATTCTGGTAAACAATGCAGGCGTTCAGCGCCGCAACAAGTGCGAAGTTTTCACCATGGAGGACTGGCAAACTGTAATCCAAATCAATCTTAATGCAGTTTTCTCCTTGTGTCAGTTGGCAGGTCAGCACATGCTCCAAAATGGTGGCGGCAAGATTATTAATTTAGCTTCCTTGCTCAGCTTTTTCGGTGGATACACAGTTCCGGCATACGCAGCAGCAAAGGGCGGTGTAGCTCAGCTTACCAAAGCGCTTTCTAACGAATGGGCATCACGCGGAATTAATGTAAACGCCATCGCACCGGGTTATATGGCTACTGAAATGAATACTGCGTTGATTGAGGACGAAGGTCGCAGCAAAGAAATCTTATCGCGTATTCCTGCAGCTCGTTGGGGTAAACCTGAGGACATTATGGGCGCAGCTATATTTTTGGCATCCGATGCGTCAAATTATTTGAACGGTGCAATCATCCCCGTTGATGGTGGATATTTGGGAAGATAAATCTTATCAATTTGTACGGTTTCAAAGATACCTACGCAGTGAACACAAAAAAATGCAAATTTCACAATTTGCAACAAAAAACATGCTTTGCCTGCCCGTTGAAGAAAACGGAGTAGATATATAAAGCAAATAGAAAACATCCTTTCAAGCTAATATTGGATATGCAAACCAAAAAAACTTGAGAGGATGTTTTTTTATAAAATGTACACCAAGGAAGCGATTGAAACGATATGTAGCCGAGTTGAATTTTATAGGATTGATGCTGTTATCTCCGGTTCAAGACCGGTAGTTATATTGCTAAAAAAAGCGTACTGAAAATACAGTGCGTTTTTTAGTACTTTGGACTTATGTTCATAATAGATGCATTATGGGGCAATATACTACTATGAAACGGAGGCATTATAATGCAAAAATCAATCTGGGAAAACACTTCTGAAATTTGCACGCACAAAGAGCTTAACAGAGAAATTAAAACAGATGTCCTCATAATCGGCGGAGGACTTTGCGGTATATTGTGTGCATATTTTTTAAAAAACGCAGGAATTGACTGCGTCCTTGTTGATGGTAATACAATAGCGTCGGGAATAACTAAGAACACAACTGCCAAAATAACTTCTCAACACGGACTAATTTATTCAAACCTACTCAAAAAGAAAGGCATGCGTAAAACACAGCTATATTTGAAAGCACACGAATCAGCAATAGCCGGATATGAAAAGCTCTGCAAAAACATCAACTGCGATTTTAAAAAAAGCCGTTCATTTGTTTATTCGCGTTATGACAGAAACAAGATAGAAAATGAAATGAACGCTCTTAACCAAATAGGCTTTAATGCTTCGTTTGCAGAAGAAATTGAGCTGCCTTTTAAAATTGCAGGAGCTGTGTGTTTTGAAAATCAGGCACAATTTAATCCGCTGAAATTTATATCCGAAATTTGCAAAGGCCTTAATATAAAAGGCCTTAATATATATGAAAATACATTTGTTTATGAATTATTAAAAGACAAAGCAATAACAAGCAATTCCACCATAAAATACGATACGGCAATCGTTGCCACCCATTTTCCGTTTATAAACAAGCACGGAAGTTATTTTATCAAACTTTATCAGGAACGCGCATATATATCTGCGTTTAAAAATGCTCAGACCCTTAATGATATGTATCTGGATGAATCAAACGACGGATTTTCTTTCAGAAGCTACAACGACACCCTGTTGATAGGCGGTAGCAGTCACAGAACGGGAAAACACAGCCTTGCTTGGGAGCCGCTCAATGCTTTTGCCAAAAAACATTATCCACATTCAGAGCTTGTATGTCAATGGGCTGCACAGGACTGCATGAGCCTTGACCATATTGCATATATAGGTCAGTATTCAAAGCGAACACCAAATTTATATGTAGCAACAGGCTTTAATAAATGGGGCATGACATCATCTCTACTTTCCGCAACCATACTCACAGACCTAATAAATGGAAAAGAAAACGAATTTGCTGACCTGTTCTCGCCTCAAAGAAGTATCATGACATCTCAGCTTGCAACAAATATATCGGAAGCTGCTTGCAACCTGATTGCTCCTACCAAAAAACGCTGTCCCCACCTGGGCTGTGCTCTTAAATGGAATAAAAACGAACACACATGGGATTGCCCATGCCATGGTTCGCGTTTCGAAAGCAACGGCCACCTTTTAGACAACCCTGCCACAGACAATTTAAAATAACCCCGTTCACTTTAAGCTATCGAAGGTAATGTAGCAAAAAAAGACAGGTTTCTTTATCGAAATCTGTCTTTTTTTCCGTCTATTCGTGTTTATATCATATTATTTGGGTCAAGTACTTTATTGATTTCTTCTTCCGCCATAATATCTTCTTCTACAACAATATCTCGAATGTTTCTGTTTTCACTAAGTGCGCGTTTAGCAATCTTTGACGCTTTGGTGTAACCAATATATGGGCAAAGCGCTGTCACAATACCTATACTTCTGTCGAGATGTGTTTTACACTGTGTCTGGTTAACTGTCAGTTCATTTACACAATCTTTAATAAATATTCCCACACCATTGTGCAGTGTATCAAGTGATTCAAACAGGCAACGAAAAATAATAGGTT
>JAZNLB010000025.1:0-117293 GCA_045578865.1 Clostridia bacterium
CAAGGTGGCACCGCGGATAAAGTTTATTCGTCCTTGGCAGATACTCTGTCAAGGACTTTTTATTTGGGAGGCAGTTATGGTTATTTTAAACAAACGATGGCAAAATTCATGTGGACTTTTATTTTGACCTGTGATATAGTAGAATTGATACTTTAAAAGGAGTATGTGGAAATGAATAAGTATAGAGATTTTGAAAATTACTTAAAAGAATATCCGAATACGGACGGTTATTTTGGTGAATACGGCGGTTCGTATATGACACCGGAACTGACAAAGGCATTTCGCGAGGCGGATGACGCTTATGAGGCAATTTGTCATTCTGCACAGTTTATTAACGAACTACGCAGAATTCGAAAAGAGTTTCAGGGTAGACCGACACCGGTATATCATTGTGAACGCCTTTCCAAACTTTTTGGTAATTGCCAGATTTATTTGAAGCGTGTGGATTTAAACCATACCGGTGCACATAAGTTAAACCATTGTATGGGCGAAGGGCTTTTGGCAAAGTACATGGGTAAGAAGAAATTGATTGCGGAGACCGGCGCCGGTCAGCACGGCGTTGCTATTGCAACGGCTGCGGCATATTTCGGTATGGAATGTGATGTATATATGGGTGAAGTGGACATTGAAAAGCAGCACCCAAATGTAATACGCATGAAGATGCTTGGGGCGAATGTTGTGCCGGTGTCTCACGGTTTAAAGACATTAAAAGAAGCTTGTGATGCCGCATTTGAGGCATATTTAAAGGAATACAAAGATGCAGTGTACTGTATTGGTTCGGCGCTCGGTCCGCATCCGTTCCCGAAAATGGTGCGTGATTTCCAGTCGGTGATTGGCATTGAAGCGCGCGAACAGTTTTTGGAAATGACAGGTATTATGCCGGACGCTATCACGGCTTGTGTCGGCGGTGGCTCCAATTCGCTTGGTATGTTTACGCCTTTTTTGGCTGATCCGGTTGAGATTTACGGCGTTGAGCCGCTCGGTCGTGGAGAAAAGATTGGGGATCATGCGGCGACGATGCGCTTTGGTTCAAAGGGCAGAATTCACGGATTTGATACCTATGTATTGCAGGATGAAAACGGTGAGCCGTTGCCGGTGTATTCCATTGCAAGTGGCTTGGATTATCCGGGTGTTGGTCCGGAGCATGCTCACTTGCGTGACCTTGGACGCGTACACTATGAAACTGTGTCCGATGAAGAGGCGATGGAAGCTTTCTTCTTGCTTTCCAGATACGAGGGCATTATCCCTGCAATTGAAAGTGCTCATGCGGTTGCTTATGCAATCCGTTATGCAAAGGCGCATAAGTCCGGTTCGATTCTTGCTTGTCTATCCGGTAGAGGCGATAAGGATATTGATTATGTGTACGAAAAATACGGCTGTGGTGAGCAGTTTAACTTGGATTATAAAATCTGACAGAAAAACGAAAAAACGCTGATTTGGATTTATCGCTTAAATACCAGTACACCTGCAATCATTAAGATAATGCCGATGTACTTTGTCAGTCCGAAGACTGTTTTTTCCGTGCCAAACAGTCCGAAGGCATCAATTAAAGCCGCAACGAGAAGTTGAGCAATTAAAATTGTGGAAATTGCCAGAGTTGTGTTGAGTTTTGAAATTGCGAGCACAACCGTTACGGTGATAACAAAACCGATAATGCCGCCTGTTAAATACAGTTTGTTTACGGCGGCAATTTCTTTTAGGTTACCGTTGCCGAAAATCAGCATTGCGATGAGTGCAAGTACGAATGCGCTGCCTTGCACAATGGTATTGGATTCGAGCAGACCGATTTTGTCGGTCAGTCTTGTGTTAAAAACGCCTTGAATACTCATGGCGGCACCGGCCAGAGCTGCCATTAAAAAACCTAGCATAAAATCACCTCTTATGTAGAGCAAGGCATAAGCCTTGCCGAGCTGTTAGGCTCTTTTCTCAAAGGATTGACAATCGGTGCACTCGCACATTGTCGGGTTTGTTTCATGTGTGCCGACTTTGATGTTGCTCAGTGAGCAGTAGTTCTCCGTGTTGCAGTGGTATTTACATTCCTTAACGCTGCAACCAATGCTCATATTCGGTTTGTTGTTCATGTGTGTTGCCTCCTTTGTTTTATATCCAACAGAAAATTTGTGGTATTTCTGTTTACGAGGCTAGTTTGTACGATTGTCAAAAAAATATGCAAATGAAATTTTACAAAATTGAAAATTTACGCATATACTGAATCGAAGGGGTGGTTTGTTTGAATTTGAAAAACAATAAAATCAAACTCGAGGAAATTTTAAACAATCCGCAGGCGAGACAGGTGCTTGAAAGCGAATTTTCGGATTGGATACATTCGCCGCTTGTAAAAATGGCGAAGAGAATGACGCTTGGCGAGGTACTGCAATTTGCACAAAGAAAAGTGCCACAGGCAAAAATTCAATCCGTTTTAGAAAAACTTACGAAACTGTAAATAAGACGAATTATTTGGGATGCTCGGCGTTGACAGCGTGGACGAATTGTGGTATTATATCTCTAAAATTTTTACATTTGAAGAAAGCAGAGGCTGGAAAAATGTTTGTTTCGGACTGTTTAAATGTAAACGAAAATAACCATTTGACCATCGGCGGCTTGGATACGGTTGCGCTTGCGGCGCAATACGGCACACCGTTGTATGTGATGGATGAAAATGAAATTCGTAATAATTGCAAAATTTATAAAACGGCGATTGACCGATACTACGACGGCAATGGTTTGATTTTGTATGCTTCGAAGGCATTTTCCTGTAAGGAGATGTATCGCATTGTTGCTAAAGAAGGACTTGGCGTGGATGTTGTTTCCGGTGGGGAGTTGTACACGGCGTATCAAGCCGGATTTCCGATGGAAAAGGTGTATTTTCACGGCAACAACAAAACAGAGGCGGAACTGCGTTTGGCGCTCGAACTTGGCACCGGCTGTATCGTTGTAGACAACATTGATGAACTGATGCTTCTGGATGCTCTTTGTGGACAGCTTAATAAAACCATTTCGGTTTTGGTGCGTATTAAGCCGGGTGTTGATGCACATACGCATGACTTTATCCGCACGGGACAAATTGATTCCAAGTTCGGCGTTGCACTCGAAAATGGGGAAGCGATTTCTTTTTTTGAAAAAGCAGTTCGTGCAAAACATATCCGTTTAGACGGCGTGCATTGCCATATCGGTTCGCAGATATTTGACCTACAACCTTTTCAACTTGCCGGCGAAATTATGATGAAGTTTATGGTCGAGGTGCGGGAGCGCTTTGGTGTTACTTTAAACAAACTTAACCTTGGCGGTGGCTTTGGTGTGAAATATGTAGAAGGAGACGATCCGATTTCTTACGATGCCTATATTCGAGCAGTTTCGGAAGTGATTAAAAAAACTGGCGAAGCGTATGCATTTCCAATGCCGCAGATTTTTATGGAGCCCGGGCGCTCTATTGTTGCGGCAGCAGGCATCACGCTTTATACAGTTGGCAATGTAAAGCATATTGAGGGCGTACGCACATATGTTTCAGTTGACGGAGGTATGGGGGATAATCCGCGCTATATTTTATATGGTGCTGAGTATACCGCTTTGGCTGCGGCGAAAGCCGGTGATGCGCCGACACAGAAGATTACGCTTGCGGGGAAGTGTTGCGAATCCGGAGATTTGATTGGCGAGAATATGGATATACAGCCGGTTGAGCGCGGCGATATTGTTGCAGTGCTGACAACGGGCGCGTATAACTATTCTATGGCAAGCAATTATAACCGCATTCCGCGCCCGGCAGTTGTTATGGTGCGTGACGGCGAAAGTCGTGTTGTGGTGCGCGCGGAAACCTATGTGGATTTAATAAAAAATGATTTATAATATAAAAAAGCCGAATACATCGTGTTCGGCTTGATTATTTTCCTTGGAGAATGTATGATGAAAATCGGAAATTTTAGAATTGAACATCCTGTATTTCTTGCGCCGATGGCAGGTGTAACGGATTCGGCATTTCGCAGAATTTGCAAAGCGTATGATTGCGGATTGGTCTATACGGAAATGATTAGTGCAAAAGCACTTGCGTATGGGGATAAAAAGACGGCGAGTATGCTTGCCGTACATGAGGAAGAAAAGCCGTTTGCTGTACAAATATTCGGTTCTGAGCCGGAGGTTATGGGTAGAATCACCGATGCGGCGCTGGCAACAGGGGCGAGCATATTGGACATCAATATGGGTTGTCCTGCACCGAAAATTGTCGGTAACGGGGACGGATGTGCGCTTATGCACAATCCCGGATTGGTTTATGATATTGTCCGTGCGGTCGTGGACAAGTCCAGCGTGCCGGTTAGTGTGAAAATCCGGAAGGGTTGGGATGAAAACAGTATAAATGCTGTTGAGGTGGCCAAAGCTGCAGAAGCGGCAGGGGCGCAAGCTGTGACGGTGCATCCGCGAACGCGCGAGCAGTTTTATATGGGTAAGGCGGACTGGCGTGTGATTGCCGAGGTGAAAAAGGCAATTCAAATTCCTGTAATTGGAAACGGAGACATTTTTACGGCGCAGGATGCGCTTTTAATGCGCGAGCAGACCGGCTGTGATGCGGTTATGGTCGGTCGCGGAGCGCAGGGGAATCCGTTTTTGTTTCGCCAGATTCATCAGTTGATGATGAACGGAGAAGTGACCTTCCATCCCGATAGGCGAGAAAAGGTAGAAACAATTTTAAAACAACTCGATTACAGTATTGAAGAAAATGGTGAGTATATCGCTGTGCGCGAAATGCGTAAGCATGCTGCTTGGTATTTAAAGGGTGAGAAAAATTCAGCATCCATTCGTGCAGCGGTAAATATGGCGGATAGTCGAGAGGGACTTTTAAAATTATTAAACGAACTTTTATAAAAAGCCTTGCAAAGCGCGTAGCATTGTGTTAAAATAGTTTAAATTTATATAAAATAATAGTTTAACATATTAGGAGGGGTAATTCGTGAACATTATGGAAGGACTTACATTTGATGATGTGCTTTTGGTGCCACAGAAATCTGAGGTTACGCCGAATATGATTGAACTCAAAACGAAATTGACAAAGACGATTTCTTTGAATATTCCGCTGATGAGTGCTGCAATGGATACGGTAACCGAAGCAACGATGGCAATCGCTATGGCGCGTGAAGGTGGTATCGGTATTATCCACAAAAATATGAGCATCGAGCAACAGAAACTCGAGGTTGAAAAAGTAAAGCGCTCGGAAAACGGCGTTATTACGGACCCGTTTTTCCTTTCTCCGAAGCATACTTTAAAGGATGCGGACGAGCTGATGGGTCGCTATAAGATTTCCGGTGTGCCGATTACGGATGATACAGGAAAATTGCTTGGTATTATCACGAATCGTGACCTTCGTTTTGAAACGGATTACTCCCGTATAATCGAAGAGGTTATGACCAAAGAAAACCTTATTACTGCACCGGAGGGCACAACGCTTGACGAAGCGCAGGAAGTCTTGCGTGCTAACAAAATTGAAAAACTTCCGATTGTGGATAAAAATGGTATGCTCAAGGGCTTAATCACAATTAAGGATATTGAAAAGGCTGTAAAGTATCCAAATGCCGCAAAAGATGACAAGGGCAGACTTTTGGCAGGTGCGGCTATTGGTGTCACGGCGGATGTTTTAGACAGAGTTTCGGCTTTGGTTGAAGCAAGCGTGGATGTGGTTGTGCTTGACTCTGCGCACGGACACTCCAAAAACATAATAGACACTTTGAAAAAGGTTAAAGATGCATATCCGGATTTGCAGGTGATTGCAGGTAATGTTGCAACACCGGAAGCGGTTGAGGATTTGATTGCTGCGGGTGCGGATGCGGTGAAGGTTGGTATCGGCCCGGGTTCGATTTGTACAACCCGTGTGGTTGCAGGCATTGGTGTGCCGCAGGTAACTGCAATTTATGAATGTGCAAAAGTTGCTAAAAAGCATGGTGTTCCGATTATTGCGGACGGCGGTGTAAAATATTCCGGTGACCTTACAAAAGCCGTTGCCGCCGGTGGCGATGTAATTATGATTGGTAGCCTTTTCGCAGGCTGTGAAGAAAGCCCGGGCGAGTTTGAACTCTATCAGGGCCGTCGTTTTAAGGTGTATCGCGGCATGGGCTCTATCGGTGCAATGAACCAAAGCCACGGCAGCGGTGACCGTTATTTCCAGGCGAATGCGAAAAAACTTGTGCCGGAAGGCGTTGAAGGTCGTGTGGAATACAAAGGGCTTCTGTCTGACACGGTATTCCAACTCCTTGGCGGTTTGAGAGCAGGTATGGGTTACTGTGGCACGAAGACGATTGCGGAATTGAAAGAAAATGGTAAGTTTATCCGCATTACGGGCGCAGGTTTGAAAGAAAGCCACCCGCACGATATCCAGATTACAAAAGAAGCACCAAACTATTCTTTTAAGGATTAATTTTTCTCAAAAGCATTGCTACGGCAATGCTTTTGTTGTATAATGAATATGTTAAGTTCGGAGGTGAAGTGCGGTATGAAGTTAAAAGTGAATATGCTTTCTGCCTTTCTCGTTATATGTATGTTCTTTTCTTCTACTCCGGCTGCGGCGCAGGAAGCACCGACGGTGTGTGTGCGCCTCGACGGGCAGGAAATTGCAAACGGACAGATTTCAGACGGCCGTACTTTTGTGCCGATTCGTGTGCTTACGGAGTCAATGGGGTATACGGTAGATTGGGATGGTAATACGCAGACGGTTGAATTAAAAAAAGGTGCGATTACTTATACGATGACGATTGGCAGTTGCAGGGCACTGCGTATTGAAAATGACTTAGTGCAAGCGTGTTATATGGATGTTGCACCATTTTTGAAAGACGGTCGCACTTATGCACCGCTTCGTTTTGTTGCCGAAAAGTTTGGCTGTGGCGTGCTTTGGGATGGCGTGACACAAACTGTGTATATTGCATCTGCGATGTCGATGGATTTGTACGGAATTCAGTTGAGTTTCAAAACAACGGATTTAGATGAGGTTGATGAGCGTATCGGTGGTCTGTACGATATTGTGGAGGGCGCAGATGGCGTACAAAGAAATATCTATATCCAGCACGATACAAAATATATTACGGTAATTGGGATTTTGGACGGACAGTTGTTTGAGTTTTTTACAAATGACCCTACGCTGAAAGTTGGGGATTTGTATGTAACCGAGTTGCCTGGCGGAAAATATACGGAGGCGGCTTATGTATTTACGGATACATTTGAAGATGATCGCGTCGTCGGATTTTACGCCTGCGCGGCAGGTGCTCGTTATAAACCATATAAATTAAATACAGATAAGGGCACTGTAATGGCACAGGAAAGTAAACTTGCATTTTATCTAACAAATGCACTTCGTGTACAGGCAGGAAGCAAAGCCTTGAAATATAATACGGATTTAGCCAAAGTGGACACAGAGCATGTTGCTTCTATGGCAGAGCATGATTTCTTTTCGCACGAAGGTCTTGGCGGAGATGGTATCACAGACAGAATCAAAGCGGCAGGAATATATACCAAATATACCAAACTCGGAGAAATTTTAGCAAAGATGCCAAACGCTTATTATGCCTGCTACGGATGGCTTAACTCTGCGTCACACCGAGCGGCAATGCTTGACAATTCCTACACTTATTCAGGCATTGCTGTTGATGGTTTGCCGAACGAAAATTTATATTATGCACAGGTTTTGGTGCGGTTGTAATGAGGGAAAATTATGTCAGTATTTTATCCGAAACTTTATATAGATGGATTTGGCGATTTAGATATTCCTGCGCTGAAAAAGCGCGGGATTGACGGTATTGTGTTAGATATCGACAATACGCTTGTGCCGTATCATGTGCCGTCGCCGACGGCGGAGGTAATTGCCTTCGTTGCGGCACTTAAAGAAAACGGTATATCAGCGGTCATTGCTTCTAACAATAAAGGCGAGCGTGTAGAACATTTTGCGCGTAAGCTGGGAGTTTTTGCAATCTATAAGGCGGCAAAACCATTGCCGCACGGTCTGATGCGTTGTGCAAAAAAAATGGGGATAGGCAGAAAGTGTACTGCGGTTATCGGCGATCAGATATTTACGGATGTGCTTGGTGCGAATTTGTGTGGTATGTATTCCATTTTAGTAAAGCCGTTGCCGAGCGATGAAAATAATTTCTTTAAAGTAAAACGATATTTTGAAAGAATTATTTTGCGTCACATGCAGAAAAGAGGTATATTATGCAAGAAATAACAGGAGAGACAAAACTGCTGGGACTGATAGGCGACCCGGTTGAGCATTCCTATTCGCCTCAAATGCATAATTACATATCTAAGGTTTATGGCTTGAATTATGCGTACGCTGCGCTGCGTGTAAAAACGCAAAATCTTGAAGCGGCGATGCACGGCATTGCTGCGCTGAATTATGCGGGCGTGAATGTGACTGCACCGCATAAAATTGCCGTGATGCAGTATTTGGACTGGATATCTGAGGATGCAAAAAAATTCGGGTCAGTCAATACGATAAAGAACGACAACGGGAAACTTTATGGTTACAATACGGATGCAGACGGCTTTTATTTGTCGCTTTTGGAAGGCGGCGCCGAGGTTAGAGGAAAAGATATTTTAATTTACGGTGCAGGCGGTGCAACGCGCCCGGTTTGTGTGAAGTTTTCTATGCTTGGTGCAAAGAGTGTTACGGTGCTTAATCGCACGCAGGAAAAGGCGGATGCGCTGGCGAATTTTGTAAAAGATGCGTGTGGCGGCGAAATATTGACGCACAGAGAGCATAGTCGCTACGATGTGGTCATCAATACAACGCCGGTGGGGATGTCTCCGCAGACAGATGCTTGTCCGACGAACGATTTTTCCTATGTGGATTCAAATACAGTGGCAGCGGATATGATTTACAATCCGGCACAGACATTGTTTTTGAAAAAAATGAAGGAAAACGGAGCGGCAGCGTGTATAAACGGTCTCGGAATGTTAATATTTCAGGGCATTGTTGCATATGAAATATTTACGGACACAAAAATTGACAGGTCCATATATAAAGATATAAAAAGAGAGGTATTCGGTTTATGAAAAACCTGGTTTTAATCGGTTTTATGGGAACCGGAAAGTCTACTGTCGGAAAAATTTTAGCAAAAAAACTCGGCTATCGTTTCGTTGATACGGACACGGAAATTGAGAACAGAGAGCAAAAGAGCATCACACAGATTTTTGAAACTTGTGGAGAAGAAGGTTTTAGAGATATTGAGAGTGCCGTGATTTTAAAATTGGCACAAAAAAGAAACACGGTGATTGCCACAGGTGGCGGAGCAGTTTTGCGAAAGGAAAACATGGATGCGCTTCGCAACAATGGCGTTGTGATTTTACTTCGTGCTAGTATAGAAACGATTGTGCAGCGTGTGGCAGACAACGACAGGCGTCCGCTTGCAAAGGGGAAAAACAAAGAGGAATTGAAAGAAAGGCTGCTTTCTAGGCAAGCTTACTATGAAAATCACGATTTTGCATTTGATGTTGAGAATTTAAGTCCGATGCAGATTGCGGACAGAATAATAGATATATATAAAAAGTTGTAATATGGGGGATGCAGAAGATGAAAATTTTAATTATCAACGGTCCGAATTTAAACATGCTCGGTGTGCGTGAACCGGAGGTGTACGGCAAGGAGACGCTTGCCGACATAAAAGCCTATATTGAAAAAATGTGCCCGCAGGCAGAAATTGTGTTCTTTCAAAGCAACTGCGAAGGTGAAATTATTGATGCAATTCATAGGGCGCATACAGAATATGAGGGCATTGTCATTAATCCGGGCGCATACACGCATTACAGTTATGCGATTGCCGATGCATTGTCGAGCGTACAGACGCCTGCGATAGAAGTGCATTTGTCCAATATTCATAAACGCGAAGGTTTCCGCCATACCTGTGTAACGGCGGCATCGTGTGTCGGTCAAATTTGCGGTCTTGGCAAATACGGCTATGTATTGGCGGTGCAGGCGCTGTCGGAGGCGAATAAATGAACGGCAGAATACAGGCGCTGACGAAATCGCTTTCCAAAACCGAAGCCTACTATATTACGGACGAAAAGTGTGTGCGTTATTATAGCGGATTTGCAGGCGAGGGCACTTTGCTTGTTTCGCCGGACGCGTGCGTTTTGTTTACAGATTCACGCTATACGGAAGCTGCGGGCAAGCAAACAGATGCACAGGTTTATGATACTGCCGGAGGGCTTAAAAATGGTATTCCGTCGGGAATAGAACGCATTATGATTTGTGAGCAACATATTACACTTGCACAGCATAATCATTTAAAAACACTTTTGCCTGAGATTGAATTTGCGCCAGACGCCGGCGTGATTTTGCAGTCGCGAATTATTAAGGAAAAGGCTGAACTTGCTGCAATAAAAAAGGCATCGTCCATTGCAGAGTTTGCGTACGAAAATCTTTTAAACCATGTACGCGTCGGTGTGACAGAAAATGAGTTGGCAATGGAGTTTGAATGGATGTGCCGGAAAAGCGGTGCGGAAGGTTTGAGCTTTGATATGATTGTTGCAAGCGGACCAAACTCGTCTATGCCACATGCAACCACAACGGACAGAGCACTTGTGCGAGGGGATTTTATCACATTTGATTTTGGCTGCGTGTATGACGGCTATTGCTCGGATATGACACGCACCGTAGCGCTTGGGTGCTGCTCGGACGCACAGCGCGAGGTTTATGATATTGTGCTTTCCGCGCAGCTTGCAGGACTTGCGGCGGTAAAAGCAGGCGCATCGTGTTCAAGTGTAGATGCTTCGGCGCGCAATGTGATTGCTGCAGCTGGCTATGGAGAAAATTTTGGCCACGCACTCGGACATGGTGTGGGCTTGGATATACACGAGATGCCGAATTTGTCACCAAAATCCAACATAATCTTACAAGATGGCATGGTGGTTACGGTAGAACCGGGCATCTATTTGCCGGGTGAATTTGGGGTGCGGATAGAGGATTTGGTAGTTGTAAACGGATTTGAATGTGAAATTCTTACAAAAAATAGCAAAGAATTGCGTATAATTTAAAAAAAGACTTGTATTTTTTTGAGTTTTAATATACAATATGTTAGGATAAATTAGCATTTGGAGGTAAGATATATGATTTCAGCAGGTGATTTTAGAAACGGTGTAACTTTTGAAGAAAACGGTAATGTTTTCCAGGTTGTAGAATTTCAGCATGTAAAGCCGGGTAAGGGCGCAGCGTTCGTAAGAACGAAGCTTAAGAATGTAATTACCGGCGGCGTAGTGGAAAAGACTTACAGACCGACAGAAAAAATGCCGAAGGCACACATTGAGCGCAAGGATTATGAGTATTCCTACTCGGATGGCGATTTGTACTATTTCATGGATCAGGAAAGTTTTGAACTTATGCCGCTTTCCGCAGATCAACTTGGCGATGCGCTTAAATTCGTTACTGAGAATATGCCGGTTAAGGTACTCAGTTATAAGGGTAATGTATTCGGTGTAGAACCGCCGACATTCGTAGAGCTAGATGTTATTGAAACAGAACCGGGCGTAAAGGGTGATACAGCTACAAATGTAACCAAGCCGGCTACTGTGGAAACAGGTGCTACGATTTTTGTACCGCTGTTTGTAAACCAGGGCGACAGGATCAGAATTGATACACGCACCGGGGAGTATATGGAACGCGTATAATGGAAATAATAAACTTTGCGGTTTGAAACCGTTAAAGAAATGGCCGCTATCCGCGGCAGAAACGGAGATAAATATGGAGAATATTGTAAAGAAAGTTGCATACTTGCAGGGTCTTGTTGACGGTTTGGAAATCAGTGATAAGACGGATGAAGGAAAAGTGCTTCTCAAGATTGTTGAACTTTTGGACGATATGGCTGAAGCGATTGATGAATTGGCTGCAGAGCAGGAAGAACTCATGGAGCAAGTAGATGAAATTGATGAAGATCTTGCGGCAGTAGAAGATGACCTCTATGATGATGACTGTGATTGCGACGATTGCGATTGCGATTGCGATGATGACATGGAGTATTATGAAATCGAATGCCCGAGCTGCAAGGAAATCATTTACCTCGACGAGGATATTTTCGATACGGATGCACCGATTGAGTGCCCGAACTGCGGTCAGGAAATCGAACTCGATTTTGACTGTGATTGCGAGGATTGCGATTGCGGTTGCGACGAAGAGTAAGTTAAAAATTATAAAACCCCTTATCTGTGAGGATAAGGGGTTTTTGGTTGTTTGTATTCTTTTTGGATTGCGCCCATAAATTTTATAAAATAATCCTATCAAATTACAATAGTGTTTCTAAAAAATGAGTGAAAGCACGACACTTTCACTCATTTTTTTGGTACGCCTGATGCGATTCGAACGCACGACCTCCAGAGTCGGAGTCTGACACTCTATCCAGCTGAGCTACAGGCGCATAAATATGCGATAATAAGTTTACAGCTTTTTATATGTTTTGTCAAGAGAATTGTAGGGAAAACAGTAAAACAAACCGCTGAAAATGACAATAAAATGTATCAATTCGTTTGACTTGTGTTAATAAATATGGTATGATAAATATAATTATAATTTAGTATGGGTTTTTGTGCCGTTTTAAAAAAAGGATGTGATGGCATTGGAACAAAATAAGCGTGTGACGCGCGGTGAAATTGCGCTGACCTATATAGCATTGATAGCTTTGAGCTTCACGGCGTTGACCGTTGGATTTTATGCATTCATTTTTTCGTTGTTTGTGCCTGTATTGCTTGGTTACACACTGGTGCGTGCCGGTTTAAGGCATGCGCTTTTGCAGGCAGGACTGTTTGTTTTGTTTTTCAGTTTTATGCACGAAGGGTTTTATGTGCCAGTATTTGTGCCGCTGTTTTCCGGTATTGCTGCTGGAATGTGTGTGTGCAGACGCAAATCAATATTGTATACGGTTTCGATGACCACAATCATGATGCTTGCGGCAGAAGTTATTTTATATTTTCTGGATGCGTTTCGTGCAGATTCTCAGTTGCATTTTGCACAGGGATTTGCTGAGCAAAGTGCTCAGATGATTCAGCAACTCGGTTTCGGGGCAAGAGAGAGCGCACTGCTGTTGGAAATGTTGCAGGTATACATGCCTGCGATATTGCTAATGTCTTTGGCGGCTCAAGCATATGGGATTTTATTCTTCCTGCGAATATTCATTCGTAAAAAAGAACCTGAGCTTGCAGCGCGCTATCCGCGCTTTCGTGATTTGTATGTGTCGCGCGGTTGTATGTTTGTTTGGATATTGGCATGGATAATTGGCCTGTTGGGTGACGGCGTATTTGCAACCGCGATGGCGAACCTGGCGGTGATACTGAGTAGTTATATTATTATTTGCGGCTTCGCAGTTATGGTGTTTTTTATATTGCGTGTTCGCTCAACGCTTGTTCGGATTTTGTTTATTTTAGCGATTCTGTGGATGTTTTCGTTTTTAGCGCCGATTGCGTTTATAGTCGGCACATTGGATAGAACCTTTCATTTTCGTACAAGAAAGAGAGGCAATGAGGAATGAAAAGCAAATACTTTTTGAGGAGACTCAACGGAGCAACGAGCGTGGCACAGTGGTGCGTTCTGATATGTGCGGTGCTTACATTTATTGCAAGTCCTGCACAGTATGGACTTGCGATTGCTGAAGCAATTTTATTTTTAGTGCTGGTATGCTTAAATTTTTTGGAAAAGAAATATCGTGCGCGTGATGTTGCGGACTATGCAGAAAAGCTCAGTGAGCACATGGACTCCGCGACAAAAGACTCTCTTGTTAATTTTCCGTTTCCCATGGTGGTTACCCAGCTCGACGGTAAGGTGTCGTGGTATAATCAGGGATTTGCTAAAATTGTTTCGGGCGAATCTTTGTTTGAAAGATACATCATGGAAATCGTGGAGGACCTCAAATGGAGTGATGTGCTGCGTATGCGGGAGGGCATTACGCTCGATGTTACCTATAACGGCAATGAATACAGCGTTTCTGGCAACATCATTAAGCCGGACCGTAAACATGAAAATGATTATCTTGTTTTACTTTACTGGCTCGATGTTACACAGACGAATACACTTAAACGAAAATATTTAGATGAAAAAACGGATGTTGCCGTGATTATGTTTGACAATTACGATGACATTTTAAACAATATGGAGGATACGGCAAAGCCGCAGCTGATTTCTGCATTTGACCGCAAGGTAAATGATTGGGTTTCAGGCATTTCCGGTATTTTGAAAAAAACGGAGCGTGATCGCTATCTGTTTTTGTTTGAACATCGTTATCTTCAAAAGCTGATTGACCGTAAATTTGAAATTTTGGAGCAGGTGCGTGAACTCAACGAGGGAAATAAAGTGCCCGCAACAGTCAGCATCGGTATCGGCACCGGCGCAGAAAATCTCACGGCAAACGATGCTTATGCGCGTATGGCGCTGGATATGGCACTTGGTCGCGGTGGTGACCAGGCGGTTATCAAAGATGAGGCACAGTTTAAGTTTTTCGGCGGAACGACAAAGGAACACGAAAAGAGTACGCGTGTAAAATCTAGAGTTATAGCCTATGCACTTTGTCAGTTAATCGAAAATAAACAGCGCATTGTTTTAATGGGGCACAGGATGCCGGACTTTGATGTCGTTGGCGCTGCCATTGGTTTATCCCGTGTGGCAAAGAATAGAAGGAAGCCTGTATATGTTGTGTGCGGTGAACATGGACACGGGGTCGAAAGTGTATTGGAAATGATGCGTAAACAGGAAGATTGCGAAGGTATGTTTGTATTGCCGCAAGACGCAGATGCACTTGTGGATGAAAATACACTTCTCATCATTGTCGATACACACAGACCGAGCAGAACAGAAAATGAGGCATTGCTTTCAAAAGCCGGCGAAATTGTTTTGATTGACCATCACCGCAGAAGTACCGAATTTATTGAAAACTGCTCTTTGGTATATCATGAACCGTATGCGTCATCTACTTCGGAGATGGTAGCGGAACTTTTGCAATATACAGATAGCCGCGTGAAACTTACCAAGGCGGAGGCAGAGGCAATTTATGCAGGTATTTGTCTGGATACGAAGCATTTTACATTTAAAACAGGTGTTCGCACCTTTGATGCAGCATCATTTTTACGAAAACACGGTGTAGACACTGTTGCGGTTAAAAAAATGTTTCAGTCGGATTTGCAACAATATAACAGCCGCAATACGATCATCAGCCGTATGGAGATGGTATATGACAATGTTGCCGTTTCTGTATGCGAGGAAGAAATGGAAAATGTTAATATTTTAGCGGCACAGGCTGCTGATGAAATGCTCAATTTAGACGGCGTAGAATGTTCGTTTGCCATTGTGCGTATAGAGGACACAACCTTTATCAGCGGTCGCTCTTGGGGACAAATCAATGTGCAGGTTATTTTGGAAAAACTCGGTGGCGGAGGACATTTGACTGTTGCCGGTGCACAACTTGAGCAGACACCACAAGAGGCCAAGAAAATGCTGGTAGAGGCGTTGGAGTCTTATTTTAGCGAACAAAGCAAATAAGGAATATCGGAGGGGCGCAAGATGAAAGTAATTTTTTTACAAGATGTAAAAGGTCAAGGCAAGAAAGGCGAAATCAAGGAAGTGTCGGACGGATATGCCCGCAACTTTCTTTTGGGGCGCAAATTGGCGATTGAGGCGACCAATAGTAATTTAAATGATATTCGTGGTAAAAAAGAAGCGGATGTGTTCCATAAAGGGCAGGAACTGGAACAGGCAAAATCGCTCAAAGAAAAAATCGACGGCATGAGCGTTAAACTGACTGCAAAAGCCGGAGAGAACGGCAAACTTTTTGGCTCGATAACAAATAAAGATGTTGCACAAGCGCTGAAAATGCAGCAACATATTGTGATAGACAAGAAAAAAATCTATATGCCGGATGGCATTAAGCAAGTGGGAACTATGCAGGTGGAAGTGCGTATTTACCCTGAGGTAGTTGCTACATTAAAAGTGGTTGTAGTTGCACAGTAAGAGGGATGAATTATGGATTTAGCAGGTAGAACAATGCCTTATAGCATGGAGGCGGAGCAATCCGTCCTCGGTGCGATTTTAATCGACAGAAACTGTATTGCGGTTGCAAGTGAAATTATCCGTGCAGATGATTTTTACTTTGAGCATAATCGTGTGATTTTTGCTACAATGCAGGATTTGTTTAATGTGAATATGCCGATAGACTTGGTTACGGTTACGGATGCGCTAAAGAAAAACGGTCAACTGGAAGCTATTGGCGGTATTGCGTATTTATCCAATATGGCGGCGAGTGTGCCTACGGTTACCAATGTGGTGCAGTATGCACAGATTGTATCTGAAAAGGCATTGTTACGCCGTTTGATTGGAGCAGGCGAAAATATTGTAAATATGGGCTATGAGGCGGCAAGTGAGGCTTCTTTCATTTTAGAGCAGTCGGAAAAGCAAATTTTTGACATTCTGCAAGGCAAAGACTCCAAAAGCGTCGTTCCGATTCGCGAATTGCTGGGTGACAGTTTTAAAATGATGCAGGAAATAGCAGCAAAGAAGGGTAAAGTAACCGGTGTGCCTACCGGATTTGCATACTTAGACCAGATGACATCGGGTTTGCAGAAAACGGACCTTGTTTTAATTGCTGCAAGACCTGCGATGGGTAAAACGAGTTTTGCCCTTAATATCGCACAAAATGCGGCAATACGAAACAATATCACAACGGCGATATTCAATTTGGAAATGTCTAAAGAGCAGCTTACAAACCGTATTATCTGTTCGGAAGCCTATGTCAGCGGATCGAAACTTAAGGATGGCACATTGGATGCGAACGACTGGATGAACATTGGTGAACATTTGGCAACACTAGAAAAGGCACCGATTTTTATTGATGATACATCTACGGTAACGGTTGCGGAAATCAGAGCGAAGTGTCGCAGATTAAAACAACAGCACAACCTCGGTTTGGTTATAATCGATTACTTGCAGTTGATGCAAAGCGGCTCTAAATCGGACAACCGTCAAAACGAGGTTGCGGATATCTCTCGTTCGCTTAAAATTCTGGCAAAGGAAATCGAAGTGCCGATTATTTGTCTTTCGCAGTTGTCGCGCGGTCCGGAGAGTAGAACGAACAAGCGACCGATGCTTTCTGACCTTCGTGAATCCGGCGCAATTGAGCAGGATGCGGATATTGTAATGTTTTTATACAGAGATGAGTACTACAACAAAGACACGCAGGATAAAAATATTGCTGAGTGTATTGTTGCAAAGCATAGAAACGGTGAGACCGGTACAATTCGTTTGTATTGGGATGGTGCACATACAAAGTTTATGCACTGTGATGATCAACGCAGCGGTGAGGAAATTTGATTAACAAAGTAAAGCAATACATAGAAGAAAACAATTTATTTGTGCCAGGTGACCGCGTTTTGGTGGCGCTTTCCGGCGGTGCGGACTCGGTGGCTTTGCTGGCGGTTCTGCTTGCGTTAAAAGAGCGTTATGATCTTGCTGTCGCAGCGGTACATATTCATCACGGACTGCGCGGCGAAGAGGCGGAGCGTGATGCGCGATTTTGCTTGCGCCTTGCAGAGCAAGCGGGCGTGCATCTTCATCTGCATCGTGCCGATGTTCGCCTCTATGCCAAGCAAAGAAAACTCGGCATTGAAGCGGCGGCACGGGAAGTGCGTTATGCGGAGTTTGAACGGCTTTGTGAAACGGAAGGGTATACAAAAATTGCGGTTGCACACCACGCCGATGACAATGCAGAGACGATTTTAATGCATTTGCTGCGGGGCAGCGGTATGGATGGGCTTCGCGGGATACTTCCGAAAAGAGGCAAAATCATTCGTCCGCTTTTGTGTGTGACGCGTACAGAAATTGAAACATATTTACAAGAAAATCAACTTTTATATATGACGGATTCAACAAATGCGGAAACTGTGTTTTTGCGAAACCGCATTCGTCATGGGCTTTTAAAAGAAATTGAAGCGCAATACAATCCGAATTTTGTAAACACTCTGACGGAAATGTCCTATTTACTAACGCGCGACAGTTTGTATCTGAATGAATGTGCACAGACGGCTTTCGCAGAGGTTTGTTTTCATACAAGTCGCGGACTGTGTATTCGTACGAGCGCGTACAGTGCTTTGTCGGATGCGGTTGCTCTTCGAGTGATGAAAATGGCGATTGCACAAACGCTTATGCGTAATCAGGATATTTCATTTGATACAATTAAGCGTTGTCATGCGCTTTGCAAGTCGGGAAAAGTTGGCAAGCGGATCGATTTGTCTGAGGGATTTTTTGCTTTGCTCGAGCATGACGGATTTACGCTTGCCAAGCCCAAAACTGTGCAAGATTACTGCGTACAACTGCAAATAGGGCAACGCATTTGGTTGCCTGATGTTCAAGCTTATTTGTCGGCACAGATTGTCGATGCAGCAGGAAAGGATACGGAAAATTGTGTACATTTTGATTACGACAAGCTTCCGATTCCACTCGTGTGTCGCACAAGACAACCGGGAGACATAATTCAACCCAGTGGTATGCAAGGCACAAAAAAAATGCAGGACTATTTTACAGATGCAAAGATTGCCCGTTCACGGCGTGATGCTTGGCCACTTGTGTGTGTGCACAATACGGTGCTTTGGGTTTGCGGTAAGCGCAAGTCGGCGAAGTACGCCGTAGAGGAAGACACAAAACATATTTTGAAACTTACATATGAGGTGAAAGAACATGAGAATGGATGAAAATATGATTGAACGCAAGTTGATTGCGGAAGACGAGTTACGGGCAAAAGTTTTGCAACTTGCCAAACGCATTGATGCGGATTATGCAAAGGAAGAAGAGCTGGTTTTAATTACGCTTTTAAAGGGCGGCGTCATTTTTGCGGTAGATTTGATGCGTAACTTAACTGTGCCGGTTGAACTTGATTTTATGAGCGTTTCCAGCTACGGTGCAACCACAAAGACCTCCGGCGTTGTGAAAGTGGTTAAGGATTTGGATGTGGATATTTCGGGCAGAAATGTATTGCTTGTAGAAGATATTATTGATTCAGGACTTACACTTTCTTATGTAAGAGATATGCTTTTGGATAGAAACCCGAAAGATTTGAAAATCTGCACGATTTTAGACAAGCCTTCACGCAGAAAGACGGAGGTGCCGATAGATTATGTCGGCTTTGAAATTCCGGATGAATTTGTAATTGGCTATGGTCTTGATTATGCACAAAAATTCAGAAATTTGCCGTATATAGGTGTTTTAAAACGAGAAGTTTACGAAAAGTGATTCTAATTATAAACAAGTTGTGAAGAATTATAAAAAAATGTGTAATTGAGATGAATGTGTGGTAAAATGTATAAGTCGTATACATATTTGACTGTTATGGAGGCGAGAAAAATTTGAAGAAACATTTAAAGGGCATAGGTTTTTATGTTGTGTTGATTGCCGTACTGCTCGGCATGGTTTATTCTTTGACCAACGCGCGCCCGACGGTTACACAAAAAGTGTATTCCGATTTGATACTGGAGATAGAAGCCGGCAGAGTAACGGAATTGACGGTCAGCGGAAATACAGCCGTTGCAAAACTGGCAGATGTAGCTGCGACTGAGGATGGAAAAACCGCGCAGAAGGGCAGCAACCTTATTGAAGTTGAAATTCCGAATGCGCTTGTGTTTGAGCAGGATTTGGGCGATACAATCCGCGCGCAGGTGAAGGAAGGCAAACTCATCTACATCACGCAGGCACCTGAGACAACGCCTTGGTGGGTATCGTTATTGCCGCTTTTGGGTACACTTGCGCTTGGCGTATTTATTTACTTTTTCTTTATGCAACAATCCGGCGGTGGCGGAAAGGCAATGTCTTTCGGTAAGAGCCGCGCAAAGATGATGACGGATAGCAAAAAGAAAGTGACATTCAAGGATGTGGCAGGCGCCGAGGAAGAAAAAGAGGAACTTGAAGAAATTGTTTCGTTTTTGAAAGAACCGAAACGATTTACCCAGCTTGGTGCACGCATTCCGCGCGGCGTACTACTTGTTGGCCCTCCGGGAACGGGAAAAACCCTGCTTGCCAAAGCAGTTGCAGGCGAGGCGGGTGTGCCTTTTTTTAGCATCAGCGGTTCGGATTTTGTAGAGATGTTTGTCGGTGTCGGCGCATCACGCGTGCGTGATTTGTTTGATCAGGCAAAGAAAAACAATCCTTGCATTGTGTTTATTGACGAAATTGATGCCGTCGGTCGTCAAAGAGGAGCAGGCCTCGGCGGAGGACACGATGAGCGTGAGCAGACACTCAATCAACTTTTGGTTGAAATGGATGGTTTTAGCGAAAACAACGGTGTGATTATTCTGGCGGCAACCAACCGACCGGATATTTTAGACCCGGCGCTTTTAAGACCGGGCAGATTTGACCGACAGGTCGTTGTTGGCAGACCGGATGTTCGCGGTCGAGAGGATATTTTGAAGGTGCATGCCAAAGGAAAACCGCTTGCGGATGAAGTGGATTTGGGTGTAATTGCAAAAACGACTTCCGGATTTACCGGTGCGGATTTGTCAAATTTGATGAATGAGGCTGCACTTTTGGCGGCTAGAGAAGATGCAAAGCAAATCACCAATAAGCACCTTGCAGATGCGATGCTCAAAGTGGTAATGGGCACGGAAAAGAAGTCTAGAAAAGTTACGGAAGCGGAAAATAAACTTACGGCATATCACGAGGCGGGCCATGCGGTTGCAACTCGTTGTCTGGAGTCGATGGATCCGGTGCATGAGGTTTCCATTATTCCGCGCGGTATGGCAGGCGGCTATACCATGCATCTGCCGAAGGAAGATAAGTGGTATTCGTCTAAAAAACAGATGCTTGATACGCTGGTAGTGCTTTTGGCAGGTCGTGTAGCAGAAAAACTAACACTCGATGATATCAGTTCCGGTGCCTCCAATGATATTGAGCGTGCAACAGCGATAGCCAGAGATATGGTAACAACCTACGGTATGAGCGAGGAAATCGGCCCGATCAATTACGGTTCGTCACAAGAGGTATTTCTCGGCAAGGACTTCGGTCATGCGAGAAATTACAGCGAAGAGATTGCAGGTTTAATTGATCGTGAGATGAAAAAAATTATAGACGGTGCTTATGAGCACTGTGAAACCTTGCTGTCGGAGCATATGGATGAACTCGAACGCGTGGCACAGGCGCTTTTGAAGAAAGAAAAGTTGTCGGGCGAAGAGTTTGAAAAGGTGTTTTTGGGTGAGCCTATCGATGTGCTGACAGAAGAAATGGTAGAAGCAACCGAACCGAAGGTTGTGGATATAGATGAAAATAAAGAGGAGGAAAATTAAATGAAGATTACAAAGGATATGATTATTGCTGATGTTTTGAGAATGGACCCGACGACTGCACAGTACTTTTTGCAAATGGGTATGCATTGCCTTGGTTGTCCGTCTGCGAGCGGAGAATCCATCGAGGATGCTTGTGCAGTACATGGCGCAGATGCAGATGCGCTGGTTGAAGCATTAAATAAGCATTTGGAAAACTGATTGCATAGCGGTACCGACATGGTCGGTACCGCATTTGTGCTTGTATAATACGCTTTAGAATAGAAAGTGAAAGGGGGGAATCGGTAATGAACAAGGTTATCAAACGCATGCGTGCTTGGATGACTTCCATATTGTCCGTGGAAGTACTGCTTCGTGAACAGAAGTTGCTTTTGTTTGCGATGTTGTTTTACTTTTGTGCGACCGGGGTTTGTGGTGTATATGTTAATTTATTTATCTATAGAACAACAGTAAATTTGGCCTCTATGTCGGCGACGAATGCGTTGACAAATGTAATTGTATTTAATTTGTTTAATTATATCTTTTCGATTATCGTTTCTGCTCTTTTGGGTTTGTTTGGCAAAAGATTCACGGGGAAAAACGGCATGCTTGCAGGAATGTTTATCTATATTGCCCTATTTGTTTTTCTGCTCGTGACAGAGGCTACAATACTCAATCAACTTTGGATTCTTGCTCTTGCTTGTGCAAGCGGCAGTGCTCTGTTTCATGTTTCGTACAATCAGATTTTGAGTGTGACTTTTGCTGAAAGTACAAAACGACTGTTTATTTCTTTGATCGGTACTTTTATAGGAATTGCTGGCGTAATGACACCGCTGATTGCGGGCATTTTTGTGCAAAATGGTCAAAATATGAACGGATACGCAGTTGCGTTCGGTACTGCGCTTGTGATGCTTGCGGTGTCTGTCGGCTTTGTGCTCTATGTTCGTTTGCCGAGCAAGAGAGCTTCAAAACGCACTTATTTTGCCGGTGTTTTATTGCAGGGGATAAAAGACCGTAATCTACGGTTGGTACATATGGCTGAACTTTTGCGCGGTATCCGTGAAGGCGCTTTGGTGTTTTTGTTTCCGGTGCTGATATATGCTTTGAGTGAAAATGCGTTGCTTGTCGGTTTGTATGTTGCAATATGTGCAGGGGCACAAGTGCTCGGCGAGCGCCATGTTGCCCGTACGCAAACGCCGCAAAATCGCATGGGTCTTATGCTGTTTGCGGTTGCGGTTATCGTGGTGGCAACAGTTATTTTTGCTTTTGGTTTTAATGTTATGGCGATTTATGCTTACGGCATAATTACGGCGTTAATCAGCGGGTTTATGTATCTGCCTATTGTAGGCTTGTTTCATTGGTCAATAGGTACTATTGGAAATTCAAATAAAAAAGCATTGGAAATTCAGCAGGTGCGAGAATTGTTTATCGGCGTTGGTAAATTGCTTGGTTGCCTTTTGGTATGGGGTTTTTATAAAATCAACATGTTGCCGGCGGCCGTGATTTTAGTAAACTTTATTTCGGTTTTGGTATGGGTGTTGTTTAGTCGTGTAGGGGAAGATGCACAAGGGCAGGAGATTGCTTTAAACACAGCTGCGGAAGCTCCGGGGGAGCAAAAAGATGCTGATTAAAAATGCATGTGAAAAAGCTTTGGAAAAAGTAGACAAAATATAAATATTATGCTATAATCAACATAAATTATTTAGGGAGTGATTTATATGGCAGCAAAAAAAGAAAAGCTGTTAATGTATAAGGGTAAGCCGCTCGTTCGCAAGGACAATTTGATTTTTTACGGAAATCCGGGTGATAAGTACATCGTTGCTTTTGTATTAGGCGACTTTAAAAAGGTCGGTAATACGGAGGTTGCAGGCAAGGTGGACATCTTATTGCAACAAAATGATGCGTACATGAACATTAAAAACAAGATGATTAAAAAGGCGGAAAGAACAGACCTTTGGTCTGCGATGGACATCGGTGTTTTCTGGCTGGAGGATGCATTAAAGCATGTGTAAGAAAAAAGCGTTTCGGTAAAGGGCGTTGGTCTTAGAGATAATACGCCTTTATTACCGGAACGCTTTTGTGTTTAATGATGTACAATATCTTCGAGTGTATAGTCAATCGCTTGTGACAAAGCGGCAGCACTTAGTTCAAGCTGGTAGCCAATTTTGCCGGCGCTGACACATAAGGTTTCCACCTGTGTTGCCGAGTTGTGTACAACGGTCTTAAAAAACTTTTTCATGCCGATGGGCGAACAGCCTCCGCGAATGTAACCGGTTACTTTGTTGATATCGGCAACCTTAATCATTTCCACTGCTTTTTCGCCGACAGCGCGTGCTGCTGCTTTTAAGTCCAGCTCCTCGGCTACGGGTATTACAAATACATAGTATTGCTTGGTAGGCGCTTGTGTAACGAGCGTTTTAAATACACGCTCGACCGGAATTCCGAGTTTTTCTGCCACGGAAATGCCGTCGATTGCAGTGCCGTCACTGTCGTATTGGTGTGCAATGTAAGGAACTTTTTTTGCATCTAAAATACGCATGGCATTGGTTTTAAAATTCGGTTTCATATTTGTTTTTTTCTCCTTATAGATTATCACAAGATATTATATCTGTTTTAATTAAGAATTTCAAGACTCTTTGCAATGACATCAGGGCGCTTGAATCATTTGTCAAGTTTGTTCGGTTCAGGAATGGCCAATAGGAGTATTTCCGATTTTTTGTCAATTCATATTATACACGAATATCAGATAAAAAGTTTTTTTGGAAATATGAAAAAAAGGCTTGCAATTCAAAAAACTTTGTGGTAAAATGGCTTGGTGATACGGATGGTCCTCTGCCGAAAAGGTCGGTACGAACATCTATGAAGGAAGGAGGCAAATTCAAATGGATATGATTAAAGCATTGACAGAAGGTCAGATCAGAACCGATTTACCTCAGTTGAATATCGGTGACACATTAAAGGTTTACTTTAAGGTTATCGAGGGTACACGCGAAAGAGTTCAGATGTTTGAAGGAACGCTTATTAAAAAGCATGGCAGCGGCATTTCTGAAACTTTTACCGTTAGACGAGTATCGTACGGTGTTGGCGTAGAAAGAACCTTCCCGGTAAATTCTCCGAAAATCGAAAAGGTTGAGATTTCCCGTAAGGGTCGCGTTCGCAGAGCGAAGCTGTACTATTTGCGTGACAGAGTTGGTAAGAGCGCAAAGGTTAAAGAGAAGATTTGATTTTAAAACAAAGGGGGACTGTATAAAGTCCCCTTTCGTTTTAGAAATTTCTGAATTCGGAGGTTTTGTTTATGGAGGAAAATCGCCAATTTGACAACAATGATTTTGAAGAAGAGCAGTCCGGCATGGTTTTTCATGCGGACAGCGTTGAAATAGAAGAAGCAGAAGAGGCCAAAGAAGCAACGGACAATGATGTAATAGATATGCAGGAGGATGTGCCGGCAAAGAAAGACCCGATGCGTGAAATTTTGGAGTGGGTGGTCTGTATTGCGCTTGCGCTCGTGCTTACTTTTGCAATTAAGGCGTTCTTGTTTGACTTTGTTGTGGTGGACGGACAGAGTATGTACTCTACATTAGAGCATGGCGACCGTTTGGTGCTCACAAAAATCGGATTTGAACCTGAGCGCGGGGATATTGTGGTGCTGGATGCACATTATAAGGCGCGCGGTGTCTATTTTGAGTCGCGCCGTGAACTCGGAGAGGATATCAGCGCATTCGACGAGTTCGTGACGGTGAATTTAAAAAGAAGAGAAGCCAAGCAAAAAGGCATTGATAAACTCTACTATGTAAAGCGTGTGATTGCACTGCCGGGTGATGTTGTGGATATTGACCCGATTGCCGGAACGGTAAGCGTAAATGGTGAGGTGCTAAACGAAGCGTACCTCGATGAAAATGTAATCACACCGCTCGGCTATGGTATGCGCTATCCGTATACGGTAGAAGATGGACATGTGTTTGTTATGGGAGACAATCGCACAAACTCATTAGACAGTCGGTACAGCGATGTCGGCACCGTGCCTGTGGAAGCGCTCAGCGGAAAAGTAACGCTGCGTATTTGGCCGCTTGATGTACTCGGCGGCGTTTACGAAGATTAAATTTATAATGTGAAGCAAAGGCTTTTTCTGCGGAGAAAGCCTTTTGTTTTGACATTGGGCGTGAAAACTGATATACTATAAGCAGGTGAGAGTTATGAATGTACAATGGTATCCGGGGCATATGGCAAAAACCAGACGCCTGATTGAAGAAAATGTAAAGTTAATTGATGTGGTTGTTGAGATTATGGATGCGCGTGTACCGCTGAGTAGTCGCAATCCGGATTTTGATGTATTTTTCTCGTCTAAACCGCGTATTGCACTTTTGAATAAGACGGATTTGGCAGATGCGGCGGTAACGGAGCGTTGGGTCGCATGGTATAAATCGCGCGGCATTGAAGTGATTTGCATCAATGCACTCGCCGGCAAAGGCACGGATAAAATCGTACAGGCAGCGCGGACACTTTTGAAAGATAAAATAGAAAAAGATGCCGCACGCGGCCTGACGCGTTCCATCAAAATGATGGTGGTCGGCATTCCGAATGTCGGCAAGTCGTCGTTTATCAATCGTCTGTGCAAAAAAGCAGCGGCAAAAACGGGTGATAAACCCGGCGTAACAAAGGGAAAACAGTGGCTTCGTTTGCGCGAGGGTGTTGAGATTTTGGATACGCCCGGTATTTTGTGGCCGAAATTTGAAGACGAGCGCGTTGGTTTGCATCTGGCGTTTATTGGCTCAATTCGCGATGAAATTATGGACACGGAAACGCTTTGCTGTCATTTGCTTGAAGCATTAAAAGAGCGTTATGCAGACAAACTCTGCGCGCGCTATAAATTAGACGATATTGACCAGGAGGAAACGGGTTATGAGCTTTTGCAGCGCATTTCTAAAAAGCGCGGCTTTGTGATTTCGGGCGGAGAAATAGATACGGAGCGCGGCGCGCGTGTTGTGCTTGACGAATTTCGTTCGGCTACGATTGGACAAATTACGCTCGAACTTCCTATGGATGCACAATAAATAAGCGCCGCAGTATGCAGCGCCTTTGTGTTTGTTTTTATTTTACTATGAAATCTGCGACATCTGCCATCAGGTCGGTTGCATCGTCGGTATGAGCGATTACACCTATGGGCTGGGATAAATCCAGGGAAAAAATACCCATGATGGATTTTGCATCAACCACATATCGACCGGAGGTTAAGTCAATGTCGTATTTGTATTTGGTGACTGCGCTGACAAAATTTTTTGCATCAACGGATGTGGATAAGGTGATGTTGAATTTAACCATGAATGTTACCTCCCAAAACTTGATGTGTTCATTTTATCAGTTTTTGCAGTCATCGTCAAGGTTAAGTCGAGGGGGAGTCGAAGCCCTCAGGGTTTAACCATAACACACGCATACGAACCCGCCTGAAAGGGCGCCTTTGCGTATGTTTGAGGTTTGTCATCCTTACAAGGCGTGATTAAGATGGAGAAGTTGATGAAAACAGTAGCATTTTGCACATTGGGGTGCAAGGTAAATCAATATGAAAGTCAGGCAATGAGTGAACTTTTTGCTGCTGCAGGTTATGGGATAACGCCGTTTGAAAACAAGGCAGATGTGTATGTGATTAACACCTGCTCGGTTACCTCGATGGCGGATCGTAAATCTAGACAGATGATTCGTCGTGCCAAAAAGACCAATCCGGCTGCGTATGTGGTTGTGACGGGGTGTTTTGCTCAGACCGCCGCGGACAAAGTGGCTCAAATCGAGGGTGTGGATTTGGTGGTCGGCACTTCGGGCAGAGATAGGATTGTTGAACTTGTCGAGCAAAAGACAAGTGAAAAAATTTTAGTAAATGACATCATGCAGGTACATGATTTTGAGCAATTATCCGTTTCGGGTTACTGTGAACATACCCGTGCTTTTATTAAAGCGCAAGAGGGTTGTAGTCAATTTTGCAGTTATTGCATTATTCCGTATGCGCGCGGACCTGTGCGTAGCCGGGATAAGACACAAATTGTACGAGAAGCGGAGCGTTTGGCACAAAACGGCTATGCTGAAATTGTGCTTGTCGGCATCCATATCGCATCCTATGGCCGTGATTTGAAAGAAGAAACGAGTTTGCAGGATTTGATTACGCAACTTGAAGGTATTGACGGCATCCGCCGTATTCGATTAAGTTCCATTGAACCAATGCATCTAAATGCTGACTTTGTTGAGACGGTGAAAAAATCGAAAAAACTTTGCAGACATTTTCATATTTCTTTGCAAAGCGGTTGCGATGCGACGCTTCGCCGAATGAATCGTAAATATTTAAGCTCGGATTACGAAAAAATCGTGCAGGGTTTGCGCGAGGCTTTTGATGATGTGGCAATTACAACGGACATTATGGTTGGTTTTCCTGGCGAAACAGAGGAGGAATTTAATAAATCTCTTGCCTTTGTTGAAAAAATGCAGTTTGCCGAGGCGCATGTGTTTGCTTATTCCGTGCGTGGCGGTACACCGGCGCAACGGATGGATAATCAGGTGCCGCCGCAAATCAAGCATGCGCGCAGTGCGAAAATGATTGAAGTGAGTCAAAAAGCACAAATTGCCTTTTTAAAGCGGTTTGTCGGCAGAGAAACGGAAGTGCTGTTTGAGCAACCGGTTGCAGGGCAAGCGAATGTGTATGAAGGGAAAACGGATAATTACATTACGGTACATGTACCAAGCAAATGCGACCTTACCAATCAGTTTCATACGGTTATAATTGAACGAGTAGATGGAGCTGTGCTGGTCGGCAGATTGAAATGAGGGGTTTTGATTTGAATAAAACTGTGTTGATTACGGGCGCTTCGCGCGGCATCGGTGCGGCGTGTGCACTGGAGTTTGCAAAAAATGGCTATCGTGTGATTGTCAACTACAATAAAAACAGGAAAGCTGCAGAGTCAGTGTGTTCCAAAATCCGTGAACTTGGTGGCGTTTGCATGCTTGTTCGAGCGGATGTTTCTAAATTTAAGCAGGTGGAAAGAATGTTTGGAGAGGCGCAGGCGTTTGGCGGCGTTGATGTGTTGGTAAACAATGCAGGGATGGCGCAGACGGCTATGCTATGTGATACAACGCCTGAATTGTGGAAAAAAATGTTTGCGACCAATGTAGATGGTGTATATCACACCTGCCTTATGGCTGCGCGAACCATGGTGCAAAAAAAGTGTGGCAGTATCATCAATGTTTCCTCAATGTGGGGGATGGTGGGAGCATCGTGCGAGAGTGCATATTCGGCAACGAAAGCCGCAGTTATCGGCTTTACGAAAGCCCTTGCAAAAGAACTCGGCCCGTCCGGTATTACGGTTAACTGCGTTGCGCCTGGAATGGTGGATACAGATATGAACGGACATTTGAGCATAGAAGATATTGATGCTATTTGCGATGAAACGCCGCTCGGTAGAGTGGCAACGCCGCAGGAAATTGCCAAGGTTGTTTGCTTTTTGGCAAGTCAATCGGCTGGGTTTATCACCGGGCAGGTTATCAGTCCGAACGGCGGTTTGGTAATTTAGCTCTTGAAATTTTATAATCAACGAAGTATAATAAATTTATAAATTTTTGGATAGCAGGTGAGGGATATGAAAAAGTATTATCCGTTAGAGGTTGCCGGTTTAAAACGCGATTTGCAACTGTTTTCTGTGAACGAAAACTTAAAGATAGCTGCATTTATACTGTTCGGCGATGTGGAGTTGACCGAGTGTTGTGCACGAGAACTTTTAAAGGTTGCGCCGGAATATGATATTATGTTGACGGCTGAGGCGAAGAGTATTCCGCTGATTTATGAAATGGCGCGCCAAAGCGGAGAAAACAATTATATTATTGCGCGTAAAGGTCCGAAGGTATATATGGAAGATATAATTTCCACTGAGGTGGATTCCATTACGACGGCAGCAACGCAGAAGTTATATCTCGGCAAAACAGAGGTGGATGCTATTCGTGGAAAGCGTGTGCTGATTGTGGATGATGTTATCAGTACCGGTGAATCGCTTGCGGCGATGGAAAAATTAATTTCGATTGCCGGGGGTCATGTGGTAGGCAAATTGGCGGTGTTGGCTGAGGGAGATGCCATTGCGCGCGAGGACATTACGGTGCTCGGACCTTTGCCACTGTTTGATCATGAGGGAAATCCGCTTTAATACATAGTTTAAGCACCTGCAATATAAACAAAATTGCAGGTGCTTTTTTATTCAAAATTTACATAAATAAGGCGGAGCATTGACTTTTATGTGCTTGTTTTGTATAATTACAATAGTGATTTGTATTTTAAGGAGGAGCGGATATGAGAAAGATTTTGGCATGGTTCACATTAGTATGCGTGCTTTTGAGTGCGGTTGCGTTTGCGGTTTCGGCACAGGAATTTTCCGATATGCCGGACAACTGGGCAACTGCGGCGCTGGAAAGAGCGGTAAAGGATGGTTTAATCAATGGCTATGGCGGCATGATTATGCCGAATGAAAGTCTTACGCGTGCACAGATGGCGGCGATTTTTGTTCGCGCTTTTGGGGTGGACGGTAAGGCGGATATATCTGCATTTGAAGATATGAATTCAGATGCATGGTATTATGCCGATATGGAAAAGGCAGTGCATGCAGGTTGGTTTAAAGGCGATGGCACAAAGCTGAATCCGGATGCGCCTATCACCAGAGAAGAGGCATTTACGGTTATTGCGCGCGCGTTTTATTTGAAAAACGGCGATGCACAGATGCTTGAACCTTACACAGATGCTTCGTCGGTTTCCGATTGGGCAGTTCCGTATGTAACGGCACTTTTGAACAAAGGTCTTGTTGCGGGTTCAAACGGAAATGTAAATCCGAAAAATAACATCAGCCGCGCAGAGTTTGCAGTGGTAATGGACAGAGCGGTAGCGGCATATGTTACAACCGAGGGCGAATGCCAGTTGGATTTAAAAGGACATAAGGGTGCTGTAATTATTAAAGCAAATAATGTAGTGTTTAAAGAGGCTGTTGTTGAGGGTGACTTGATTATTTCTTCGCTCGTAGATGCGAAAACGGTCAATCTTGCAAAACTTGACTGCAAAGGTGTAGTGCATTACAATTCTTCTCAAGTGGAGAAGGAAGAAGAGAAGCCATCTAATGCCGGCGGCGGTGGCGGCGGTGGCGGTGATAATAATGGTAGCGCGGATGTTGATGGTCCGAATGACAATGAATCGGAAGAAAATCCGGATGAACCGTACTATAACATGGGAGATGAAGATATAGAGGACGGCGGAAAGATGGACGATGCAGATGACTTGTAAGGTTGTCCGGGTTAAGGCACGCATAGCTGATTTAAATGTTTTGATGCACTGCAAGACGCAGTATATGGTAAATCGACTCGATAAGTATGTGTCCGATTTTGATGGCGCTCCCGATGTAGAAATTGATATTTCTTTAAAGCAAATGGAGCAGTATTGCGAACTACATCCGAATTTGAATACGGATATGGCAGAATACATCTTGAGTAGCATCAAGTTTTATGTGCAGTTGTGCAAAAAATATAATGGTCTTATGATTCATGCATCTGCCATAGCAATGGACGGGAAGGGATATTTGTTTTCGGCAGACAGCGGCACTGGTAAGTCGACGCATGTAAAGCAATGGCATAATGTTTTTGGCGAGCGAGTGCAAACGATAAATGACGATAAGCCAGCCGTACGATTGATGCCTGCGGGATGGATGGTATATGGAACGCCTTGGAGCGGAAAAACGACATTGAATGAAAATATTTGCGTTCCGCTGCATGCGATTGCAATTTTGCATCGCAGCGAAAAAAATTCGGTTCTACCTATGCCGGAAAAGGACAGCGTAACGAATTTGTTGCAACAAACCATCAGACCTAAGACAATGCAGTGGGCAGATGTATTTTATCAGCTGCTTTCGAAACTGATAGAGCAAGTGCCGGTCTATGATTTGGGATGTAATATTTCCGAAGAGGCGGCAAGCATTGCATACGAAACCATGAGATAATCATTTTAAGCGGTAGAAAATTTTACATTTTCCACTGCTTTTTTTCTTGTGGAAAACATACAAAAAGACATAAAAACTTTGTAAAAATGGCACAAAAAGGAAAAATAGGCTTGTGGAGGGTAAAAAAATATATAAATTGCACAAAAAATTGAAAGTTTTTCTTGCAAATTACTACAAAATCGTTTATTATAATATTGAGCGTTTAAAAATATGCACAAAAAGAAATATGCAAATTCTTACAATTTGCACGAAAAGCACATGCGTGTTTTCGAGGATGAATTGCTTTGGGAGGAAACTAAGTTATGATGAAAAAAACTTTCCAAAATGTGATTAACCAGATGGATGCGTTTTTAACTGCGCCTGTTGGGGTTATGGATTTTGAAGGGTATGTGATTGCGACAAACGCATCGGAGGATATGGGCGAGTATGCTGAAAGCTTTGTTGCTACTGCAACGGACTGTCTGCAGGTACATAATTGTCGCGGGTACAGCATTTGCGGTATCAGTAAGTCTAAAAAGACGGAGCATATCGTTTATGTGCGCGGCACTTCTGATGAGGCAAGAAGAACATGTATGATGCTCGCAGTATCTTTAAACAATATTCGCGTATTCTATGATGATAAGTATGACAAGACAACATTTATCAAAAACATCATTTCGGATAATACATTACCGTTGGATTTGCATCAGCGTTCGCGCGAGTTGCATTTAGACTATGAGCAGGAGCGAGTTGTATTTATCTTAAAAGTTTTACAGGCAGGCGATGTTGCGGCGATTGATGTGTTTATGAATCTGTTTCCGAAGACGGAGCATGATTTTGTATTTGCGATGGATGATGCAACTATCGTTTTGGTAAAAGAAATTGATGCCGAAACAACGGAAGACGGTCTGGAAAAACTTGCTCAGACCATTGCGGATACTTTAAGCTCCGAAGCAATGCTCAATGTAATGATTGGCGTTTCTACGGTTACAAATACGGTAAGTTCTTTGGCAGCGGCTTACAAGGAAGCGCAGATTGCATTGGAAGTTGGCAGTGTGTTTGAAAAAGAGAAGCGTATTTTAACCTATAAAAATCTAGGTGTTGGCCGATTGATTTATTATTTACCGATTAAACTTTGTCAGTTGTTTTTGCAGGAAGTTTTGACAAAGCGCGGTTTGGATGCGCTCGACGAAGAAATTGTAACAACGATTTATGAGTTCTTTAAAAATGACCTCAATGTCAGCGAAACTGCACGAAAACTGTATATCCACAGAAACACGCTTGTGTATCGTCTGGATAAGGTGCAAAAGACCATTGGTCTTGATTTGCGTAAGTTTGACGATGCGGTTGTGTTTAAAGTTGCCATGATGGTACAGCAGTATTTAGAGTCCAGTCCTATGAAGATTTAACGGAGAAGAATTATGATAACCTTTGAAAATGTAACAAAAGTTTATGAAAACGGCACCAAAGCACTTGACAATGTCAACTTTCACATTGATAAAGGTGAATTTGTCTTTGTTGTCGGACCGAGCGGCTCTGGTAAGTCTACCTTGACGCGCTTGCTTTTGCATGAAGAGATGCCGAGCGAAGGCTCTATTATTTTAAACGGCACACATGTAGAGAGACTGAATCGTAAGCAAATTCCGTATATGCGCCGTAAAGTTGGTGTGATTTTTCAGGATTTTCGTTTGTTGGAGGACCGTACGGTTGTAGAAAACATAGCGTTTGCAATGAAAATCGTAGGTGCATCCACAAGAGAAATCCGCAGACAAATTCCGAGCCTTTTAAGTATGGTAGGGCTTTCCAACAAAGCAAGGCTTTACCCGTCGCAACTGTCTCGCGGTGAGGCGCAGCGTGTTGCAGTCGCGCGTGCGCTTGCAAATAATCCGCCGATTTTACTTGCAGATGAACCTACGGCCAGCTTGCCGCCGGATACCGCGTTTGAAATTGTGAAGTTGCTTTGCGATATCAATGAGCGCGGCACAACGGTTGTTATGGCGACACATGCCAAGGAAATCGTTGATGCGGTGCACAAAAGAGTCATAGCCATAGAAGACGGCAAATTGGTGCGTGACGACAGAAGAGGAGGTTATGCGCGTGAAAGCGAATAATTTTAAGTATTATTTATCGCAGGCGCTTCGAAGCGTGTTTCGAAACGGCCTGACCAGCATGACCTCTATTTTGACCGTAGTGTGTTGTATGATTATTCTGGGGTTATTTTTAACTATTAGTTTGAATGTCAATCATATTGCGCTTCAGTTGGAGCAACAATGCGAGGTGCAGGCGTTTATTGATGAAACCTATACAAAAAATCAGGTACAGTCTGTGAAAAAGAAAGTGGAAGCGCTTGAAAATATCAGTTCGGTAGAAATTTTCAGCAAAGAGGATACGCTCGAATACATGCGTGAGCTTTCTGAGGACAACGCCTCGCTATTAGACGGATATGACGGGGAAGATAATCCCTTCCGCGACTCATTGAAAATCTATTTGGTGGATTTGGAGTATATGACGGATACGATTGCACAAATTTCGGAAGTGGAAGGCGTTGCAGAAGTGTCGGATAAACAGACCATGATGCAAAATATTTTGACACTCAGTAAGGGCATACGCAATGTGAGTTTTTGGGGAATGCTGTTGCTGTGTCTTGTTTCCGTATTTATCATTGCCAACACCATAAAGCTTGCCGTATATGCAAGAAGAAAAGAAATCAATGTTATGAAATTTGTCGGCGCAACCGATTGGTTTATCCGTTGGCCATTTATTATTGAAGGCGTTATCATCGGCATTTTGGGTGCGCTTGTTGCCTTTGCTCTTGTATCCTGGGGTTATATTGCGCTTTTGGGCACCTCTACTTTGAATGTGGATATGTTTACGCTCAAATCGTATGGTGAAATATCGTGGACAATGCTTACGATGTTTGTTTCTATCGGCGCTGTAATTGGTGCGCTCGGAAGTGCAATGTCTATTCGTAAGCATCTGGATGTATAGGAGATGGATATGAAGAATAAAATTGCATCTGTCATTTGTTTGATTGTTGCGATTTGTCTTTGCTTTGCTATTGCCATGCCGGCGATTTTCGGCATCATTGCTTCGGCAGACGCGTTGCAGGATAAGTACAATCAAAACAATAAGGAACAAGAAAAATTACAACAACAAATCAATCAGAAGAAGAGTGAGCGTAAGTCAAAGGAAGCGGAAAAAGATCGTATAGACGGTGAAATTGCAACTTTGAATTCGCAGATTGATGCACTCAACCGCAAGATTAACGCAAACAAAGCGGAAATTGCACAAAAGGAAGAAGAAATCGAAGCGGTCGAAGATAAAATCGAAGAAAGCGACGAATTATTGAAAATGCGCTTGCGCGTGATGTATGAAAAGGGAAGCGTGTCCTATCTGGAGATTTTGTTTAGCGCAACGAGTTTTTCGGATTTGATGGTGCGTGCGGATATGGTGCAGCAACTTATGGCACACGACAATGCGTTAATTGCGGAACTTCAGGATAAGAAAAGTGCTATTCAGGCATCCAAAGCGGAAATTGAGAAGTTTCAGGCAGAAAATGAGCAGGCAAAAGAGGCGATTGCCGAGCAGCGTAAGTCGCTCGATGCAAAGAGTG
This sequence comes from Clostridia bacterium, assembly GCA_045578865.1. Taxonomy (GTDB): domain Bacteria; phylum Bacillota; class Clostridia; order UBA1381; family UMGS1253; genus RGIG2041. Next base: position 34,837 of record JAZNLB010000025.1, read on the forward strand.
AAAAAAGCCTTGCTTTAATCAACGAACTGCGCTCGGATGAAGCATATCTTGAGGAGCAATATGAGCAGCGCCAGCGCGAAAATGAAGCGATTTTGCGGGAAATTCGTGCCGCAACACAGGGGAAAAATACAGCTACTTCTACCTATACCGGCGGTCAACTCGGATGGCCGTCCACTTTGCGGGGTACAATCACATCTGAATTTGGTGCGCGCACACTGCGCGGTAAGCCGGACAATCATACGGGTATAGATATTGCAGTGCCGATGGGCACACCGGTGCTTGCGTGCGAGGATGGCGTGGTGCTTTCGTCCGGTTGGCGAAACGGCGGCTATGGTAATTGTATTACCATCAGTCACGGCTCCATTACAACCCTGTATGCACATAACAGTGTGTTACAGGTCAGTGCGGGGCAGACAGTAAAGCGAGGTCAGCAGATTGCGCTTGCCGGCTCTACGGGCAATTCTACCGGTCCACATATTCATCTTGGTGTTATCAATAACTCTACGGGAAAATATGAAAATCCGAGACCGTATATATTCTGATACGATAGAATAGACTGATAAGGACGAATTGTTAATTCGTCCTTTTTGTTGGAGGTTTGATTATGGAATACTCAAAAAAGAAACTAATTATTGCTTGCATCATTTCTGTCTTGGTTACTTTTGCGGTGACTGTTGTGCTGAGTATTGGTGTATATGAAACGCTTTTGGAACGCACGATTCTGGCAGATGAGAGCAGCGGCGTACTTTCGGAAATCAAAACCTACATTGATGCGATGTATTTAAATTCGTATGAGGAAGAAGAGTTGTATGCATCGGCAGCAAAGGGGATGACGGAAGCGCTCGATGCGTACACCAACTACTACACACCGACGGAATTTGAGTCCTTTTTAACGGCAACGCGCGGCAGTTATGTTGGTGTTGGCTTGGTACTGTCGCAGATGGAGAGCGGCGAAATTATGATTTTGCAGGTCTATGAGGACAGTCCGGGTGCGGTGGCCGGTGTGCGCGCAGGCGATATTTTAGTCAGCGTGGACGGTACGGCTTATGATGAACTGGATGCTGCGGCAACAGCGCTTCGTGGTGATGGAAGTGCACTGCAAGGCGAAGGCAGTATGGTTACTGCGAATTTTAAAAGAGAGGGCATGGTTTATGTAGCATCTATGACACGCCGTGCCATTCGCTTGCAAACGGTTCGCTCAAGTATCGAAGACGGTGGCGTAGGTTATTTTAAAATTTCTTCGTTTGACGAAGATACGGATGCGGAATTTAAAACGCAGTATATGGAGCTTACCAAGCAGGGAATAACGAGTATTCTGCTTGACTTGCGCGACAATGGCGGCGGTGATTTCTACACGGTTTGCCGACTTGCGGAGATGTTTTTAAAAGAGGGGCAGACGATTGTCTATCGCGAGGATAAATACGGCAAAAGAGAGTATGAGTATGCGAAGGATGGATTTATAGATTTGCCCGTGGTGATTTTGGCCAATGAAAACAGTGCAAGTGCATCAGAGGTACTCATCGGTGCGCTTAAAGGGAACGGCAGACTCAAAGCACTGGTCGGAACAAATACCTTCGGCAAAGGAATTACGCAAAATGTGTTTCCGCTTCGTCATGGTGGCGGCCTGAGTATTACGGTTGAGCAGTATTATACGCCGGACGATAAGTGCATCCATGGTGTCGGATTTGCGCCGGATGTGATGGTGGTAACGGGCTTTGCGCCGGGGTATCCTGTGGAGGCGATTGAGCGTGCACAGGATGTGCAACTGATTCGGGCATTGACCGTAATAAAAGGACAGTGAGCAAAACCTCACTGTCCTTATATTCGTTTATTTGACAAAGTCTATCAGTTTTAGCCATTCATGGAGCATGCCACTCCAACGAGCGACATAATCGTTTTTCGTATCGCGGCCGTATTTTGGATCGCCATCGGCAAGTCCCAAGCCATGCGGGCCAAACGGGAAGATGTGCATCTGCGTTTGAATTTCATATTTACGAAGAGCTTTTGCATAATCCAAACTGTTAATTACGCTTACGCTTCCATCAGAAAAAGTGTGCCAGATAAAGGCCTTTGGTGTCTTTTCGCTCACGATTAGGTCTGGGCTTAAATCTAAACCGAGTTCTGCGTGGCGCTCGGCAAGCAGATTTTGAGCGCTGCCGATATGTGTACTGATTGGATCTGAAAGTTTAATAACCGGATAGCACAGAATTTGTGCGTTTGGGATAAAATCTTCGTTGTCGATTTCATCAGAGTCTTCAAACTCAAGCGGTTCAAAGTAAGTGGAAACAAGGGCAGCGAGGTGACCGCCGGCAGATGAACCCATTACAGCAACCTTGTTTTTGTTTACGCCATACTTATCTGCGAGCGCACGCACGGTACGAATTGCACGGCGCGCATCTAGAAGCGGCAGGGGAAAACGGTGCGGAGCAACACGGTAGTCACATACAAAGGCGGTAATGCCGAGTTTGTTTAAAAACAGTGCATAGGCGTCACCTTCATGTGGTGCACGGATGCGATAGCCGCCACCCGGAAAAATCACTACGGCTGCATCGGAGGTTTTGTTTTCGGGCGTATATACGGATAAGGTTGGCGTTTCCTCGCAAAGTCCGGGTGTATTATTCCAAAGATTTAATGTTTCTGTCAACATGATTTTAACATCTCCTTTGAATTGTTTTAAGGATTAAAATTATTATCTCATAAACAGGAGAGAATGTATATATTTTTTTAAAAAACAATATAAAAAATTTAAAAAGGCTTGACAGAAGGGCATTTATATTGTAAAATATCAAATGTGTAAAGCAAAGTACTTTACAGCAAAGCGGAGGTGGGGTTATGGAAAAGCAGCTGCATATCGGCGTTTTGCTGGATTATTACAAAAGTTTATTGACGGATAAGCAGGCAGAATGCATAGAATTATACTATAACCAGGATTTATCTCTGTATGAGATTTCACAACTTTTAGATATTTCCAGACAGGGTGTGCGCGATAACATTAAGCGCGGCGAAAAGCAACTTTTGGTCTATGAACAGATGCTTTCACTGGCAGGGAAATATGAAGCTATTGAAGCGGCGTGTGATGAAATTGAAGAAAAACTGCGTGCGCTCAAAGAAACAGACAAGGCAAAAGAGATTTACGATTGCTTGAAAAATATCAGAAAACAGATTGGCTGACAATAGATTCGGAAAGGACCTGTTATGGCATTTGAAAGCTTGGGTGAAAAATTAAACGGAATTTTTAAAAAACTGCGCTCCAAGGGTAAAGTTTCGGAGGCAGATATTAAGGCATCCATGCGTGAAATCAAATTGGCACTTTTAGAAGCGGATGTAAACTTCAAGGTTGTTAAGGAATTTATAGCACGCGTGACGGAAAAGGCAAACGGATCGCAGGTGCTTGAAAGCCTAACGCCCGGTCAGCAGATTATTAAAATTGTTAATGAGGAATTGACGGACTTGATGGGCAGTACTCAGAGTCGCATCAATTTTTCGAGCAAGGGGCCGACAATTATTATGCTGGTCGGTTTACAGGGCGCAGGTAAGACAACAACTTGTGCAAAACTTGCCTCTCAGATTAAAAAGCAACACGAAAAAAGACCATTATTGGTTGCCTGTGATGTATATCGTCCGGCGGCGATTAAGCAACTTGAGGTTGTCGGCGCGCAGGTAGAAATTCCGGTGTTTACCATGGGCGACCAAAAAAGCCCGGTGGATATATCCAAAGCCGCGATTGAACATGCCGTAAAGCATGGTAATGATCCGGTGATTATCGATACAGCGGGTCGACTGCATATCAATGAAGAATTGATGAACGAACTGTCCGACATCAAAACGCATGTAAAACCGCATGAGATTTTACTTGTTGTTGATGCTATGACCGGTCAGGATGCGGTCAATGTCGCACAGAGTTTTAATGAGCAACTAGGCATTGACGGTGTGATTATGACAAAACTCGATGGTGATGCCCGCGGCGGTGCGGCGCTTTCTGTGCGGCATGTGACAGGCAAACCGATTAAGTATGTCGGCATGGGTGAAAAACTGACGGATTTAGAGCCTTTCTATCCGGACCGTATGGCATCTAGAATACTCGGTATGGGCGATGTGCTTACGCTTATTGATAAGGCACAGGCGGCGTTTGATGAAAAACAGGCAGAAGAACTAGAAAGAAAACTTGCCAAAGAAGGCATGGATTTGGAAGATTTCTTGGAGCAGCTTCAGCAAATCAAGAAAATGGGGCCATTGGAACAAGTGGTATCCATGTTGCCGGGGGTGGGCAATAAATTGCCGGCGGGTGTGCAACTTGACGATAAACAACTTGCGCGGCCGGAGGCGATTATCCGCTCTATGACACCGAAGGAGAGAAAGAACCCATCCATCATCAATGCCAGTCGCAGACAGCGTATTGCAAAGGGTGCAGGCGTAAGGGTGCAGGATGTTAACGCACTTTTAAAACAGTTTGAACAGATGCGCCAAATGATGAAACAGTTTAATTCTCCGAAAATGAAAAAGCGCTTAAAGCGCGGTGGTTTTCCGTTTTAATTTGTTTATTTTAATGCTTTAAAATAAAAACATAATCTTATGTGGAGGTGAAAATAATGGTAAAAATCAGACTCAAGAGAATGGGTGCGAAGAAGGCTCCGTTTTACAGAATTGTAGTGGCAGATTCCAGATATCCGCGTGATGGCAGATTCATCGAGGAAGTTGGTACTTACAACCCGATGGTTGAACCGGCTGCAATCAATGTTGATGTTGAAAAGGCTAAGACTTGGATTGCAAATGGCGCACAGCCGACAGATACTGTAAAAGGCCTGCTCAAGAAGGCCAATGTGCTTTAATCGGAGGAACCGAAATGAAAGAAGTATTAGAAGTTTTGGCAAAGTCCTTAGTTGAGTATCCGAATGAAGTTTCCGTTACGGAAAGAGAAGATGAAAAGGGTATTATACTTGAACTTCATGTAGCAGAAAGTGACATGGGTAAAGTAATCGGTAAGCAAGGCAGAATTGCCAAAGCAATCAGAACCGTTGTAAAGGCAGCAGCAAGCCGTGAAAATAAGCATGTTGTTGTAGATATTATCGGTTAAAAAACAAGGGTGAATTACACCCTTGTTTTTTTGTTGGATTATACCGTCTCCTGAATGGACAGGCAATGCCGACGATTACTTTTTAGTATAGAAAAAAACCTCCTATGACAGATTATTCGTTCTGCCATAGGAGGGATCTTTTTTTATTGTCTGTTTTTGCGGTCTTGTGCATTTGATATTATCTATCTTATAAAGTTTGTTTTTTGTGGTGCTTCGTAAGTTGGTGCAGTTACACCGGCTTTTTTGCCGGCTTCAATACAAGCAAGTATCCAGGCCATATTCTGCGCTAAAGTACGCATAGTCTGCATGCCTTCTTTGTCTTGTCTGACCTCGTCCGGTGTGTTGCCGTGTACCATATTCCAGTATTGGGAGGTAACAATCGGCATAGAGCGGATAGCAAAATATTTGTTTAGTTGGTCAAATGTTGCGGTTGCGCCGCCGCGTCTGCAGCTTGCAATCGCCGCCGCAGGTTTGTTTTGCACAAGAGTAGAACCTGCATAAAAAGCACGGTCCATAAACGAAGTCAGTGCGCCCGTTGCACCTGCAAAGTGTACCGGAGAACCAAAGATGAAGCCGTCAGCCTCCTTTGCTTTTTTCAAAAATTCGTTTACAATATCGCCCTGTACGCATTTGCCGAGTTTTTTGCACGCACCGCATCCCATGCAGCCGCCAACGGGACTTGAAGCGATGTGTAAAATCTCCGCTTCGATACCTTCTTTTTCCAAAACGCTTGCTGCTTCGCAAAGCGCAGTGTATGTACAGCCCTTTTCATGTGGGCTGCCGTTGATGAGAAGTACTTTCATAATCTTACCTCTTTTCGACTTTAATTTCATTTTCTTCTACTGATATATGCACTGTATCGCCGTCCTTTAATTCGCCACGGATATAGAGGGAGGCGAGTGCGTCTTCAACATAGCGGGCAATAACACGGCGCAGAGGTCTTGCACCGTATTTTGTATCATACCCTTTATCGCAAAGCCATACTTTTGCTTCGTCTGTTACCTGCAAATTTAGATTTTTGGTGTTCAATTCCCGTAGAAGCTCGGCAAGTTGAATATCCACAATTTGTAAAATTTCTTCTTTTTTGAGCGGATAGAAGATGATGGTATCGTCTACTCTGTTTAAAAATTCCGGACGGAATGTATTTTTTAGCGCTGTTGTAACTTTGTTTTCCATAGCCGTTTCTTCGCTTGTAAAGAAGCCGAGTGCACCTTCGTTTAAATTACTACCGGCATTGGAAGTCATGACAATGATTGTATTTTCAAAGCATACAGTTTTTCCGTGGCTGTCCGTAATGCGACCGTCGTCTAAAATTTGTAAAAGGATATTAAACACTTCTGGATCCGCTTTTTCGATTTCGTCAAGTAAGATAATTGAGTAGGGTTTTCTGCGGATTTTTTCGGTGAGTTGTCCTGCATCGTCATAGCCGACATATCCCGGCGGTGCGCCGATGAGTTTTGCTACGGAATGGCGCTCGGAGTATTCACTCATATCCAGTCGGATAACGGCTTCCTCCGTGTCAAACATCGCTTCGGCAAGCGCCTTAACAAGCTCGGTTTTACCCACACCCGTCGGACCTACGAAGATAAAGGAAACGGGGCGTTTTTTTCTGGAAAGGCCTGCTCTGCCACGACGAATCGCACGGCTGATGGCTTCCACTGCTTTATCCTGTCCGACGATTCTTTCGTGCAGACGGGATTCGAGTTGTAATAATTTTTGCGCCTCTGCCTCAGAGATGCGTTGCATCGGAATTTTGGTCCAAGCCTCAATTACTGCAGCGATATCGTCTTCAGTAATCGGAATGTTTTCACTTTGTGCCGCAAGCGCATCAATTTGCTCGTTTAGCTGAAATTCGCGTGCTTTAAGCTCTGCAGCTTTTTGGTAATCATCAATGGAATCTGTAGAAACGGCAGATTCTTTTTCGGTCTGTATTTGTACTAGTTCTGCGCGTAAAAGTTCAAGTTTTGCGAGTGCAGTGTTGTTCAAGTTCGCAAGAGCACCAGCTTCGTCGATCAAATCGATCGCCTTGTCAGGCAGAAAACGCTCTGTGATATAACGCTCTGCGTTGCGTACGGCAAATTCAATGATTTCTCTGGAAATGGATACCTTGTGGTAACTTTCATAGTAATCTTTGATGCCGTACAGGATTTCTATGCTATCTTCCACGGACGGCTCATCGACGATAACCGTCTGAAAGCGGCGCTCCAATGCGCTGTCCTTTTCAATGTGTTTTCTGTATTCCGTCAGCGTTGTTGCACCGAGCACCTGAATTTCGCCGCGGGCGAGGGCGGGTTTTAAAATGTTACCTGCGCTCATTGCGCCGTCTGCATCGCCTGCGCCGACGATGTTGTGCAGTTCGTCAATGACCAAGATGATGTTGCCAAGTTGCTTTGCTTCTTCGATAAGAGCCTTTAAACGCGACTCGAACTGACCGCGAAATTGTGTTCCTGCAACAAGAGCGGTAAAGTCTATTAAATAGACTTCTTTATTGTACATCTTTACCGGTACTTGTTTTTCGTAAATGCGTAGAGCCAGACCCTCTGCGATGGCAGTTTTGCCGACGCCCGGTTCGCCAAGAAGTACGGGGTTGTTTTTTGTGCGGCGGTTTAAAATCTGTATAACACGGTTGATTTCGCAGTCACGACCGATGATGCGGTCTACGCCGCCTTCGGACGCCTTGGCTGATAAATTTGTGCCGTAGGTATCGAGCATCTTTTTCTTTTTTTGCTTCGGGGCGTCCTTGGTTTGCGTCTGTTTTCCCTCAGCCGGCGGTTTTTGTGCGTCATCATTTTCTTTTTGCATTTTGGGTGCGTCAAAGCCGCCAAACATTTTAGCGAGTGCATGCATAGGGGAATTGCCTTCCATATCCTCAGGAAACATCGACATAGCGTCTTCACCCTCCATGCCTTCCATCATCGCATTGAGCTCGTCATTGATTGCGCCGATATCCTCGTCATTAATGCCCATCTGTTCTACGAATTTATTGATTGGCGCAATTCCCATCGCCTTGGCGCAGGCGAGGCATAACCCTTCATTTGTCTGCTTTTCGCCTTCCAATTTTGTGATGAAAATCACAGCCTGATTTTTATTACATCTGCTGCATAACATAGTTTCTCACTCCTTATTATACCGGAGATTATTCTATCATATGAACGGGCGCAAAACAATATTAAATTCGTAATATTAACAAAAAATTAATTACTTTTCAGAATGTTTTTTTATAAATTCATCTGCAAAAATCAAGTCATCTATATCTTTGATTTCAGGCTTTGTATTTTTTGTGGTAGTTTTTTTCATTGTGTTTGGATCATCTTTCTTTTGTTTGTTCTTTTTATCGTCCACGGTTTCACCTCCATGTATCAGCATAGGAATGTTTCATAAAAAAGAAGCCTTACGGCTTCGTTTTTCACATGTGTTTTCTCATATGTGCAATCGCACTTTTTTCCAATCTGGATACCTGTGCTTGGCTGATTCCGATTTCATCGGCGACCTCCATTTGTGTTTTACCCTGAAAAAAACGGAGATTTAAAATAAATTTTTCCCGGTCACTGAGCTTACGCAGTGCCTCACTTAAATCTATGCGGTCGAGCCACAAATCATCACTGTTTTTCTCATCACGCACCTGATCCATGACATAGAGTGCGTCGCCGCCGTCGTGATAAATTGGTTCAAACAATGAAATTGGATCGGCAATCGCATCAAGTGCCAGTAATACATCTTGGGCATCGCAGTCGAGCGCTTTGGCGATTTTTTCAATACTCGGTTCTTTGCCATCCTCGGCGGTAAGTTTTTCTTTGACTTGCAAGGCTTTGTAAGCGATGTCGCGCAAAGAGCGGCTGACGCGTATGGTGTTGTTGTCGCGAAGATGCCGACGCACCTCGCCGATAATCATCGGAACGGCATAGGTGGAAAATTTCACCATATAGTCTAAATTAAAATTGTCGATGGCTTTCATTAGCCCGATACAACCGATTTGAAATAAATCATCCATATTTTCGCCTCGCCCCGCAAAGCGCTGAATGACACTGAGCACCAATCGCAGATTTCCTTCTATAAACTCTTCTCGAGCAATATGGTCGCCATCTTTGATTTTTTTGAGCAGTTCCAACTTTTTTTCACTGCTTAAATTCGGCAATTTTGCCGTGTTCACACCGCAGATTTCCACTTTGTTAAACATAAGCATCCTCCTGTGTTGTTATGTATACGGTGTGTTTTATATTTTTGACTTTTCCAAATTAAAATATGCTAAGAAAGTTTTAATATTTCTTTTTTTAGTCTTGAAATGATTTTCTTTTCTAATCTGGAAATGTAAGATTGAGAGATCCCCAACTGGTCAGCCACTTCCTTTTGTGTCAGTTCATCTGCGCCACCTAGACCGAAACGCATGGTCATAATCTGCTTTTCGCGGTCAGTAAGTTTTCCGATTGCATAAAACAAAAGCTGGCGGTCGGTCTCCTCTTCCAAGTTTCTGTTGATGATGTCGCTATCCGTGCCTAAAACATCTGAAAGCAGAAGTTCGTTGCCGTCCCAGTCGATGTTGAGCGGTTCATCAATGGAGATTTCAGTTTTTTGATTGCTGATTTTGCGAAGATGCATCAGAATTTCATTTTCAATACAACGAGAGGCGTAGGTTGCCAGCTTTATGTTTTTTGTAGGATTAAATGTGTTTATTGCTTTGATCAATCCAATACTGCCGATGGAAATCAAATCTTCCATACAAACATTGGTATTCTCGAATTTGCGTGCAATATACACTACAAGCCGCAGATTTCGCTCAATAAGTGCGTTTTTGATGCACACACTGTCCGGATGTTTTGTCAGTTCATCCAAAAGATGAGCTTCTTCCTGTGATGTCAATGGCGGCGGAAGAGTTTCCGAAGAGCCGATGTAATAAAGTTCATCTGCGAGTAAGGCGCGTAATTTACACAGAAATGTTTTTAGAATGTTCATCATATCCTCCTTGAAATAATGCAGGATGCAAAAGTGCACAAAATTGACCATCCGGGCTGAGGCTTGCTTTGGTCATCGCAAGCATACAACTGCCGGCGCTGCGGCCATCGATGTATATCTTCGGTATATACAAAGCAGGAAGCGTATTGGCTTCACCTGTGAGCGTACGATAGGGAATATGGCGTAATGTTTGCATATCTGCTTTAAAGATATCTTCTTGTGCAATGATTACGGGCAGATGCGTAAGCGGGTCAAATAGTGCATTTCCTGTATCCAGCAAAGCGGACATGCTATAGTTATTTTCGCCTAAAGAGAAGCAAAGCGTATGTAGATTGCTTTTTCTGGCTCCGATATACGATAAAAAGGATTCTAGTCCGCACAATAGCGCATAGCCGAGCAAAAACGCTGCAAATACGATGTAAAATGGTACATGCAGATACACAATACCGTTTTTAACCACGACGCCCAGACGAATGCCCAAGTTTGTCATAAAAAAGAGTACATAACAAATGCCGCCAAGCAGAGCGTGTACGCAGAGAAAAACAATCCAGCAACGAAGCAGGTGTTTTCCGGAGCGAATTGGAAAAGCACATAGCATCAAAAGCGTCAATACCACTATAAAAAAGACGGGTTGCCCTAAAAATGCAAGTGCTTTAGTATACACACAGACTGCATAGAGTGCACCGACGGATGCGGCGAGTGTTCTTCGCCATGTTTTTGTACAGGTATGCAGAATTTTCTCGGTTGTCAGCAGAAGAAACAAATTTGACAAAAAGTTTGTGATAAATAAAAGGTCAGCATAAACCGTGATTTGCATACGCACACACCTCATGGTTTATTTTAGCGTGGTTTTCATGTGGATTATGTAGAAAAAACGAAGGGGAAGAAAGATTGAATTGACATAAATGGCGATAATAAAACAAAAAACGGACAACGCAATGCGTTGTCCGTTACTTTATGCTTAATAGCCAAGGTCCTCATTAATCAAAATAAGCTTAATTCTGTTTTTTGTGCGTTGTCGTGCACAGATGACATAGTCTGCACAGATACGACCATCTGAGTTGCAGCCGTCTGTAATATTGCAGTTTGGATGGTCAACGGCATAGCAATGTCCGGTCCTTGCACAGTATGTATCCCGGCAGAGGCGCTTGGCGTTTTTTGGCGCTGCTATCGTTTTTACACGCAGATGCGCCGCCTCAATATCAGGGACAATCTTGTTTTTGCCCACAAGTAAAATCACGGAGGACGGACCGAATAAAATCGGCGCTACGCGGTTTGCATTGCCGTCCACATTGAAAATTTCACCGTTTTCTGTTACGGCATTGGCGCTTGCGATATACACATCAGCCGTCAGCGCACGCAAAAACACTTCATGAACACCCTTAGCATCCAATGCGGGGTCGAATCGGTCAAGATAGCTATAGTCACCGCTTTTGAGCATATCCGGCACACCGCATTCGGTGAGTGTAACTGAGCCGCCTAAGGAGACCGTGCAACCGGCAGGTAAAAGCGATTTTAAAATTTCAACTGCTTCCGTTTTGTCTGCCACGGTAAATACTTGCATGTTATTGTTTTCTAATGCTTTTTTTACTTTTGTAAAATCCATAATTTTCACCTCTTACTTTACAGTATAAACGAAATCGGATAATTTTGCAAGAATATCCCTGAAATACTTGACATAAAACGCTTTTAAGGTGTAAAATATTTGTATTATTTTATTATACGGAATGCTTTATGGCATCCGTTAGAAAAGGATGAATGATATGTTTTTGATTAAGAGAAAGGAAAGGCTGAACCCGACGGTTTCTTTAATGGAAATTGAAGCGCCGCTTGTAGCACGGAAGGCGCAGGCGGGTCAGTTTATTATTTTGCGTGTAGACGATGAGGGTGAGCGTATTCCGTTGACAGTTTCCGATTATGACCGCGAAGCGGGTACGGTTACCATTATTTATCAGATTGTCGGCGCAACGACCAAGAAACTCGATGCTAAAAATGCGGGCGAGTATATTGCTGATTTTGTAGGTCCGCTCGGTACGGCTTCGCACACGGAAGGGCTTAAAAAGGTTGCGGTTATCGGTGGCGGTGTCGGTTGTGCAATTGCCTATCCTATTGCCAAAAAACTGCACGCACAGGGTGCAATCGTACATTCGATTGTCGGCTTCAGAAATCAGGAGCTGGTGATTTTGGAAGAGCAATTTAATGAGGTTAGCGATTTGCTTAAGATTATGACCGATGACGGTTCTTACGGTGAAAAAGGTCTGGTTACAGATGCTTTAAAAGCACTTATTGACAGCGGTGAGCAGTATGATGAAGTGATTGCAATCGGTCCGCTGATTATGATGAAGTTTGTATGTAAACTCACAAAAGAGTACGGTATCAAGACGGTTGTTAGCATGAACCCGATTATGATTGATGGTACGGGTATGTGCGGCGGTTGCCGTTTGACCGTGGGCGGTGAAACAAAGTTTGCCTGCGTAGACGGCCCGGACTTTGACGGTCATCTTGTAGATTTTGATGAAACGATGCGAAGAGCGGCGATGTATAAGTCGTTTGAAAAGCATCAGTATGAAGAAACATGTAATTTATTAAATAAGGAGGTGCAGTAAGCGATGCCGAATATGTCCCCGAAAAAGAACGAGATGCCGGCACAGGCACCGGATGTTCGCAATAAAAATTTCGATGAGGTTGCTTTGGGTTACACGCTGCAACTTGCAGAGGATGAGGCAGAGCGCTGCCTGAATTGTAAGCACAAACCATGTGTAAACGGATGCCCTGTGCAAATTGATATTCCGGGATTTATCTCTAAGATTAAAGAAAAGGATTTGGAGGGCGCTTATGAGGTGATTTCCAAGTCGAGTTCCTTGCCGGCGGTATGCGGCAGAGTTTGCCCGCAGGAATCGCAGTGCGAGAAAAATTGTGTGCGTGCCATCAAAGGTGAGCCTGTCGGTATTGGTCGCTTAGAGCGATTTGTAGCGGACTATCACATGGCAAATAACTCAAAGGCGGCAGAAAAACCGAAGTCCAACGGACACAAGGTTGCTATCGTTGGCGCAGGTCCGGCAGGTCTGACATGTGCAGGTGATTTGGCAAAGAAAGGTTATGGCGTTACCGTATTTGAGGCTTTGCACATTGCAGGTGGTGTGTTGGTATATGGTATTCCGGAATTCCGTCTGCCAAAGGAAATCGTGCACAAGGAAATTGAGGGACTTAAAGCCCTTGGGGTCGAGGTGTGCACCGACATGGTTATTGGTAAAGTTTTATCGGTTGATGAACTGTTAGAGGACGGATATGAGGCTGTATTTATTGGCTCCGGAGCAGGACTTCCGCGCTTTATGAACATCCCGGGTGAAAACCTAAACGGCGTATATTCTGCCAATGAGTTTTTGACTCGCGTAAACTTAATGAAAGCCTATAAAGAAGGCAGCTCAACGCCGGTACAGAAGATTAAAAATGCTGCGATTGTCGGCGGTGGTAATGTAGCAATGGATGCTGCTCGCTGTGCAAAGCGTCTTGGGGCGGAAAATGTATACATTGTTTATCGTCGCTCGATGGATGAGATGCCGGCGCGCCGTGAGGAAGTAGAGCATGCTGAGGAAGAGGGTATTATCTTTAAAACGCTCAATAACCCGGTGGAAATTCTCGGCGATGAAAATAGTTTTGTAAATGGTATCAAGTGCGTTGAAATGGAACTTGGCGAACCGGACGAATCTGGCAGACGCTCTCCGGTAGTGAAAGAGGGCAGCGAGCATGTAATTGATGTTGACTGCGTAATTATGTCCATCGGTACTTCGCCGAATCCGTTGATTCGCAATACGACCGAGGGCCTGGAGACCAATAAGCGTGGCTGTATCATTACGGAAGAAGAAACCGGTCTGACTTCGCGCGAAGGCGTGTATGCTGGTGGTGATGCAGTAACCGGCGCCGCAACCGTTATTCTTGCCATGGGGGCAGGTAAAAATGCTGCCAAGGCAATTGACGAGTATATTCAGAATAAATAATGTGAAAGCGTTTATTTCCGTATAGGAGATAAACGCTTTTTTATGTGACAATCAATTTAATTTTGCTTTATGCTTTTCGTGTTTAGCGTGCCAGTAGTTATACGAACCTCGTTTTTTACATCCTCTGTCGCGCTACCGGACGATTAAATCATTACATATAAAGCGAAAAGCACTTGCTATCGCAAGTGCTTTTCGTGGTGCTCGAGGCCGGGGTCGAACCGGCACGGGTATCACTACCCACGGGATTTTAAGTCCCGGGCGTCTGCCTATTCCGCCACTCGAGCAAAAATTATTACCCAATTATGATACCATGAATTTCTGTTTTCGTCAAGCAAAATTATTGAATTTTCATTAAAAGTTCGATTTCTTTTTCGGTCAGCGCACGGATTTGCCCTTCGGGCAAACTTGTATCCAGGCAGATACCGCCCATCGACAGTCGTTTTAAGGTGAGGACACGCTTGTTGACTGCTTCAAACATGCGCTTTACCTGATGGAATTTGCCCTCGAAAATTGTCAATTCTATCTGGCTGTGTTCGTCACTGTTTAAAATTAACAATTTGCCCGGCATACATATATAGCCATCATCTAATACTATGCCTTCATCAAAGGCGGCAATGTCTGCTTCGGTGACTTTGCCACAAATATCAGCAATGTATGTCTTCTCGACATGGTGTTTGGGCGAAATCATGCGATGTGCGAGTTGACCGTCATTGGTTAAAATAAGCAAACCTGTGGTGTCGATATCGAGTCTGCCGACAGGAAACACATCAAAATGCTTGTAGGTGGCAGGGAGTAAGTCCAGCACAGTCGGCAGATGTTTATCAAAAGTTGCGCTGACTACCCCTGCCGGCTTATTGAGCATCAGATAGATATATTTTTGATAATTGAGTGTTTTGTCGCCATAAGTTACTGTATCGACATGCTCATCAATATGCACAGATGCGTCTTTGCATATTTTGGCGTTTATGCTAATCATGCCGCTTTTTATAATTGCTTTAACTTCTTTTCTGGTTCCAATGCCACAATCACATAAATACTTATCTAAACGCATTTTGATTAACCTCCTTTGCTGAAAATAAAAAGGGGAGAAAAACTCCCCTTACAATCATACTTTTTCTTTCTCGTCTGCGAGTTTTTTCAAACTTACAGAGATTTCTTCGAGCAGCACCACTTCGTCACTCTTCTTTGGCGGCGCCGGCGGAGCCTCTTCTTTTTTACGATGCAAGCTACCGATGATGCGGATGAAGATGAAAATTGTCAGTGCAATAATTATAAAATTAAGCACATTTTGTAAAAACAAGCCATAGGACAATTGTGCAGCACCTTCTTCTTCTGAAAACTTGATTGCAAGTCCCGTTAAGTCAAATCCGCCGGTTAAAAGACCGATAAGCGGCATGATAATATCGTCCACTAAAGACTTAACGATGGTTGTAAATGCGGCACCAATAATCATACCAACAGCCATGTCGAACACATTGCCTTTGAGCGCAAACGCCTTGAAATCTTCGATAAATTTTTTCATATTTTCCCAACCTTTCTTTTGTTGCTGACTTTATTTTATCATAAAATGCAAAAAAAGCAAGCCTTTGATTTAATAAAAAGAAATTATTTGTATTCAGACAAGGAATTTTGGATTTTATACAGAATTT
This sequence comes from Clostridia bacterium, assembly GCA_045578865.1. Taxonomy (GTDB): domain Bacteria; phylum Bacillota; class Clostridia; order UBA1381; family UMGS1253; genus RGIG2041. Next base: position 50,508 of record JAZNLB010000025.1, read on the forward strand.
TAATATGAGATAAATTGCATTTACGGAGGCGTTTTATGCGAAATACAATCTTACAGATTGGCGAAATTGTTAATACACATGGTTTGCGCGGTGAAGTGAAAATTGTACCATGGATGGATGCTCCGCAGGACTTTGAACGCTTAAAAACTGTGTATGCCGATATAGGCGGACAAAAGGTAACTTACAGCGTGGCTTCTGTGAAGTATCAGAAAGCAAATATTATTGTAAAGTTTCGTGAGGTGCCGGACATTGAGGCGGCGCAGAAACTTAAAAAAGTGATCCTGTATGTGGACCGCGAACAACTGGGCGAACCTGAAGAGGGATACTACATCTGTGATTTGTTAGGCATTACGGTGATTACCGACACAGATGAAATACTCGGCAAAATTACGGATGTGTTTTCCACCGGAAGTAATGATGTATATACTGTAAAAAGACCGGACGGCAGCGAAGTTCTTTTGCCGGTGATTGACGATTGCATTTTAAGTGTGGATATTGATGAACAAATCTGCAGAGTGCATCTGCTGGAGGGGTTGCTGTAATGCGTTTTGATGTTTTAACGCTATTTGACTCGATGCTTGAGGCGGTACTCGGTGACAGTATCATCGGCCGTGCAAGAGATAGTGGACTATTAGAACTGAATTTTATAAATATACGCGATTTTTCGACCAATAAACATAAAAAGGTGGATGATTATCCGTATGGTGGCGGTACGGGCATGTTGATGGCGCCGCAACCGATTTACGATGCCTATAAAAGTATTACAGACGGCCTTGATTATAAGCCGCTGACGATTTATTTGTCGCCGCAGGGGAAAACATTTACACAACAGATGGCAATGGATTTGTCGCAAGAAAAGCACATTGTACTTTTGTGCGGGCATTATGAAGGCGTGGACCAGCGTGTGTTAGATGAGATTGCGGATATGGAGATATCGCTCGGTGATTTTGTGTTGACCGGCGGAGAAATTGCCGCAATGGCAGTGATTGATGCAACGGCGCGCCTGGTGGACGGTGTTTTGGCAGGCGAGGAATCCTATACGGGAGAGTCTCACTACAATAGTCTTTTGGAATATCCGCAGTATACAAGACCTCCGGAATTTATGGGGCGCAAAGTTCCTGAAATTCTGCTTTCCGGACATCATGCCAATATTGAGGAATGGAAACGAAAAAAGAGTCTGGAAATTACCTACAAAAAGCGTCCTGAATTGCTTTCAAAAGCAAACTTGGGTAAAGAGGATATTGCATATCTGCGTGCATTAAAAAAAACAACGATTGAGGATTAAATGTATTCGTTTTAGGAGAATACCATGAAAAGACTTTTAGGCGGCATTCGTCGCGCAATGGAAGAATATACGATGGTGCAACCTGGGGATACGATTGCGGTCGGCGTGTCCGGCGGTAAAGATTCGCTGATGCTTTTGTATGCGCTGGCGCAAATTCGTGCTTTTTATCCTGTGCCGTTTCAAATCAAGGCAATCACGCTTGATTTAGGTTACGGACATGACTACAAGGAAATTGCCGATTTTTGCCGTGAAATAGATGTTGAGTTTATTGTTGAACGAACGCAGATTAGGGAAATTGTATTTGATATCCGCAAAGAGAAAAATCCGTGCGCGCTTTGTGCCAATCTGCGCCGCGGCGCGCTGCATAATGCGGCTGTTGCAAATGGTTGCAATCGTGTTGCGCTCGGACATCATTATGATGATGTGATAGAAACATTTATGCTTAGTTTGCTTTATGAGGGGCGTGTTTCGTGTTTTTCGCCTATAACTTATCTGGATAAATGCGGACTGTATATGATTCGCCCGCTTATCTATGTTGAGGAAGCGGACATTCGCCGTCTGGCACATCGTTTGAATTTGCCGGTGTGGGAAAATCCGTGCGTTGCGGACGGTTACACCAAGAGGGCGGAGGTAAAAGAGAAGATTAAACTCTTGTGTGCAAAAGACCGTGATATGAAAAAGAGACTATATACTGCAGTAAAAACGAGTGGTATTGATGGGTGGAAAATATAAAAAAGTGGGAGTAAAAAATACAGGTTTTTACTCCCACTTTTTTATATGTCCATGGCATGAATTGAAATCAAGGATTTCATGAATTGAGTCAACGACTCGTGAATTGCACTTCGTGCATTATAGCAGATTTGTATTCGGAATCGAAGGCTGTTTCATATATCAGCCTGCTGTGGCGCTGCTTTTTTCATTTTAGCTCTTGTGCGCCTGTATGCCTTTGCCTTTTCTTTCTTCATTTCACTCTTTTGTTTGATTTGCGCCAGCTGTTCCGGCGTGACTTTTTGCACGCTTCTGCGTAGACGAAGTCTACCGTCGCTTTGGCGGATGAATTTGATGCGCCCAAGAAAAGTACCGTGCGCTTTGCAAACTGCAAGCGTTACATATTTATCATTGTTGGAAAACCAATCTACACTCGGCATGAGTGGTGTTTTGCATTGTGGGCAAAGCAAGGAAGTAACATCTTTGTTGGACAAAGCCTCGCCCTTTGTACGAAACGGACCAAGACCGCTGTCGTTTTCCTCGGCACACAAACCTGAAAAACTGCTGATGGAATCATAATTTTGCAAACCGGACGATATGTTCAGATGCAAGAAAATTTTTGCTGTGTAATACGCATCGTTGCAGGCATCGTGAAACGGTTTATCTGCTTCGCTTTCAATGCCAAAGTGCTCCATGGCAAAAGATAAGGAACGCTGGTTGGAGTTGCCGAACTCTTCTTTGCTGAAAATGAGTTGTAGGTTATACCACTTGGAAATCCAACTGTAATCTACATGATAAAACTCTAAATTCTGTTTCATCACATAGATATCATCGCGCCCCCATGAAAACAAAATCGCATCTGTGCCGCACCAGTCCCGAAACCGCGCAATGGCGACATCAAAACCGATGCCGCCTGTGATGATTTCCTGCTTCAAATGCGTAATTTTCATAACATTTGAATTTAGTTTCTTATAATATTTTGGTTTAATGACCGCTTTGAATGTGTCTGTTATTCGATTTTTTTCATCGACTTTTGCTGCGCCGATTTCAATAATCTCATTGGAAAAGCGGTCGCCGATTCTCAAATAGGGATAGCTGTTTTTGGAAACAGGCTGATTCCATTCGAGGTCTAGGATGATGTACTCCATCTATCCGGCTCCTATCATTTTTTCTTTGGTGCTTTTTCCAACGCAACAATGGACTCGTCGTCAATACGCTTGATTTCTTTTAAGTCCAGACGCTCGCGGATTTGCGCTTCAACCATAGCGGTAAAGTCCGGGTTTGCAATCATATAGTCGCGTACATTGTCGCGCCCTTGACCAAGGCGTTCGTTATCATATGCAAACCACGAACCGCTCTTCTGAATAATACCGAGCGCGGTTGCGACATCTAAAATATTGCCTTCTTTGGAAATGCCTGTGCCGTAGAGAATGTCGAACTCCGCTTCTTTAAACGGCGGCGCAACCTTATTTTTTACCACTTTTACACGCGTGCGGTTACCGATGATTTCCGTGCCATTTTTAATGGCTTCCACACGGCGGATATCTAAACGAACGGATGCGTAGAATTTTAAAGCACGACCGCCGGTCGTCGTTTCCGGGTTGCCGTAAATTACGCCAACCTTTTCACGAAGTTGGTTAATAAAAATGGCAATTGTGTTGGATTTATTTAAAATGCCGGCAAGTTTACGCATTGCCTGGCTCATAAGTCTTGCATGCGAGCCGACAACGCTGTCGCCCATCTCACCATCAATTTCAGCTTTTGGAACAAGCGCGGCAACGGAGTCAACAACAATAACATCAATTGCGCCGCTGCGTACCAGTGCTTCTGCAATTTCCAAAGCCTGCTCACCGGTATCCGGCTGAGCAACGATGAGGTTGTCCGTATCTACACCTAAATTTTTGGCATACTCCGGATCGAGGGCGTGCTCAGCATCAATGAACGCAACCTCTCCGCCGATTTTCTGCGCCTCTGCGATTACATGGAGCGTAAGTGTAGTTTTACCGGAGGATTCCGGTCCGTAAATTTCTACAATTCTGCCTCGGGGCAGGCCGCCTATACCGAGCGCAAGGTCCAGACTTAAAGAGCCGGTCGGTATGGCATCGATATTTAATTTTGCGTTGGCGCCGAGCTTCATGATTGAGCCTTCGCCGTATTTCTTTTCAATGCCGGACATTGCGGCGTCTAATGCTTTTTTCTTTTCGTTCATTTGTTCAGACATAGAACACACCCCTCTAACAAACATTTGTTCTGTTATTATTATACCTACTGTGTCGAAAAATGTCAATACTTTTTTTAAATTTCCGTCAGGTATTGATGTAAAATAAGGTAGGTGCGCATGGCTGCGCGGTTTCGTATGCGTTCGCGGCTGCCGGTAAAGCGGCATTCGTGCACCTTGGTTTCTTTACCGTTACAAAGTCCGATGTAGACCAATCCGACGGGGTTGTTAAAATCATCGGTATCAGGACCTGCTACACCTGTTATGCTGACGGCTAAATCCGCACCGCTTCTGCGCGAAAGTCCCTCGGCCATCGCGGCGCAAACTTGCGTATTGACTGCGCCTTTTTCTTTAAGCAAACGGGCATCTACGCCCAATATTTTTGTTTTTGCTTCATTTGCATAGGTGACATAGCTTTCTGCTAAAACCGCAGAAGCGCCCGGCAAATCGGTCAGTCGAGAAGTCAAAAGACCGCCCGTGCAACTTTCTGCAAAGGAAATGTGCATATTATTCTCACGAAGCATATTGAGAACACAGCTATAAATGGTGTCGTCATTTATACCATAGACAGCGTTGCCGAGAACGGAACGGATTTTTTCTTCAACAGGTTTGATAATTTGCTCGCCTTCGGTATCGTCTTTGCAACGCGCAGTAAGGCGGAGTGTTACCTCGTCCGTTTTGGCATAGGGCGCAATCGTCGGATTTGTACTGCTCTGCATGAGATTGGAAAGCAGTTCTTCTACGCGCGATTCGCCGATGCCTGCGATGCGTAAGGTTTTTGAATATAAAATACTGTCTGTTCTTTTTAAAAGGTACGGCCGTACACTTTCGGTATACATCTGTTTTAATTCGTGTGGTGGACCGGGAAGAAAAATGGCAATTTTTCCGTCTTTTTCAATAATACCTCCCGGGGCGGTGCCACAGTTGTTATCGAGTACAATACAGCCTGAGGGTAAATAGGCCTGTTTTTCATTGATTTTTGCTATTTCACGCCCCATTTTATCAAAATAGGTGCGAATACGCTCAAGGGAGCGTTCATCTTTTATAAGATTTACACCCATGGCCTCGCAAACGGTCTCTTTCGTTAAATCGTCTGCGGTAGGGCCAAGACCGCCGGAGGTGATGACCAAATCACTGCGCGAGAGCGCAAGCAACACGGCTTCCTTCAAGCGAGTCGGATTGTCGCCAACAACGCACTGATGGTAAACATTGATGCCCAGCTTTGCTAGTTCGCTTGCCAAAAATTGTGCATCTGTATTTAAAATTTCTCCAAGCAACAGTTCGGTGCCTACACAAAGTAGTTCTGCAACCATTTGTATTTCTCCTTATAGTGTAATTGTTTCTATGCCGGCTACCGCCTTTACAATCAGTTCCTCAATAGGCAGAACCGATTCGGATTTTAAGATGATATCCAGTTTCGGTTTTGTGGTCGGATGCTTCGGGGTAAATACCGTACAACAATCCTCATAGGGAAGAATGGAAGTTTCAAAAGCACCGATTTTTCTGGAAATTTGCACGATTTCCTCTTTGTCCATGCCGATAAGAGGGCGAAATACAGGCATATTTACTGCATCGTCTGTTACAGCGAGTGCTTGCAGTGTCTGGCTGGCAACCTGGCCGAGGCTTTCGCCCGTAATCAATGCTGCACTGCCGTTTTTGCGCGCTACGATTTCGGAAATTTTCATCATAAAGCGGCGCATAATCAATGTCAGATGCTCCTCCGGACAGTTATCGCGGATGGCAAGTTGAATTTCGGTAAACGGGACGATATGCAGATTGATTTTTGCGGTGTAACCTGCCAAAATTTTTGCAAGGTCCATAACCTTTTCCTTTGCGCGTTCGCTTGTGTACGGATAACTAAAAAAGTTAATTGCATCAATTTCCAACCCTCGTTTTGCCATCATATAACCGGCAACGGGGGAGTCGATTCCGCCCGAGAGCAAAAGGGAGGCTCTGCCGCCCGTTCCGGTTGGCAATCCGCCCTGACCTGTGAGTTTACCGCAGTATACATATGCGGCATAATCGCGGATTTCAACCATAACCACACATTCCGGATTGGTTACATTAACGGTTAAATTTTCCACCTTGTCGTGTAAATATCCGCCGACTGCGCGACAAATTTCAGGCGAGGTGTAGCCAAATTTTTTGTCGGCGCGTCTTGCTTCTACTTTAAAGGTTTTACCACGCAGCGCTTCACCGCAGTATTCAACGGCAGCGTGTTGGATTTTATTTAAATCTTTTTCTACCACACATGCGCGCGTAACACTGAGTACACCGAAGACCTTTAACAGTTTCTTTGCCACATCATCTATATCCGTATCTGCGGCGGGTTCAATGTAAATGGTCGCCTGCGCCGCATATATTTTCAGCCCTGGAAAACATGAAAGCGTGCGGCGGATGTTTTTAACGAGCACTGCTTCAAATACAGGGCGGTTTAAGCCCTTCAATATAATTTCACCGTATTTTACTAAAAGTATTTCCTGCATAACATTACCTCACATATTTGCGGATTTGTTCAACTTCATTTTTAAGGACTTCCAAAACTTGTTGTATTTCATGCACTGTGTTAAATTCACAAAAACTAAAACGCAGAGCACTATCGATTTCCTTTGCATTTCTACCCATAGCTGTTAAGGTGGGCGATGGCTTTGGTGCGTTGGATGCACATGCAGAGCCTGCGGAAACATAAATATCTTTACTTTCCAGTGCGTGCAACAAGATTTCCGAGCGCACGCCCAAGAATGATACATTTAATATATTTTCAAGACAAGCGTCATCGCTGTTGATGACAACATCTTCAATCTGCGTTAAAATACCGGCTTTGAGCATGTCCCGCAGGGCTTTTACTTTTGCCTGCTTTTTTTCTAAATTACTGTATGCCAGTTTTGCCGCAACAGCCAAACTGACGATGCCAGCTACATTTTCTGTGCCGGAGCGCAAATTGTTTTGCTGATGACCGCCATAGACAATCGGGCGGATTAATGTTTTTTCTTTGACATATAATGCACCGATGCCTTTCGGCCCATGGATTTTGTGTCCGGAGATACTCATCATATCTATTCCGAGTTTTTCGGGTTTTATTTGGAGTTTTCCGAATGCCTGCACCGCATCAACAAATAAGGCCGCCTGCGGCGATTTTTGGCGCATCAGCGGTTTTAATTGTTCAATCGGCATGATTGCTCCAACTTCGTTGTTTACATACATCATGCAAACGAGAATGGTGTCGCCGCGCAGAGCGGCATCGAATTCTGCCATACGGATTCGTCCGTTTTCGTCCACGCCTAAGCTTGTAACCTCAAAGCCTTCGTTTTCGAGTTGCTTTACGGTTTCCAAAGTAGCAGGATGCTCTACGGCGGTGGTGATGATATGTTTTCCTCGGCGAGCGTTTGCGCGCGCATAGCCTAAGATAGCTATGTTGTTGCTTTCGGTGCCGCCGGAGGTAAAGTAGAGTTCTTTTTCTTGCACGCTTAGAATTTCGGCAAGTGTTTGTTTTGCATTTTTTACTTCCTTTTCGGCACGCATGCCAAAAGAGTGCAGGGAGGAGGGGTTAGCATAACAGATTTCATTTATATCCAGATATGCTAAATTGACCTCTCTGTATGGCTTTGTTGTGGCCGAGTTATCCAAATAGATTTCTAACATAATTATTTCCCCATTGTTTCGTTGATTGCTTTTATGAAGTCTTTGTTCGACTTTGTTCGAACGAGTTTATTTAATATGTCTTCGGTAATATCTGCGGTGTTCATCCTGCTCATTGCCTTGCGGATTGCCCAAACGGCGCAAAGTTCGTCGCTATCTAAAAGCGATTCGTCGCGGCGTGTGCCGGACTTTGCGATGTCTATAGCAGGAAAAATGCGCTTTTCCTGTAACTGTCTGTCCAAACGGAGTTCCATATTGCCAGTGCCCTTGAATTCTTCGAAAATTACATCATCCATACGGCTGCCGGTTTCTACCAGGGCTGTGGCAAGGATTGTCAAACTGCCGCCCTCTTCAATGTTTCGTGCCGCGCCGAAAAACTTTTTCGGTCTGTGCAGTGCACCGGGATCCATACCGCCCGAAAGCGTGCGCCCGGTAGAGGGGATGGACAGGTTATAGGCGCGCGTCAAACGCGTGATGGAGTCTAATAGAATAATTACATCTTTTTTGTGCTCGACTAAGCGCTGTGCGCGTTCGTATACCAGTTCTGCGATTTTGACATGATGCTCCGGTGTTTCGTCGAAGGTGGAGTACAGTACCTCGCTTTGAATACTGCGTTTCATATCCGTTACTTCTTCCGGGCGCTCATCGATGAGCAATACAATTAGGGTAGCCTCAGGACAGTTTTTCTCAATACTTTGTGCAATGCCTTTGAGCAGTGTGGTTTTGCCTGCTTTCGGCGGTGCAACGATTAAACCGCGCTGACCATATCCTATTGGTGCAATTAAATCAATGAGACGGTTCGAGTAGCCGGTTGTTGAAGTTTCCAGACGGATGCGTCTGTCCGGATAAATCGGCGTAAGTGCATCAAATGGTTTTCTGCGTGTCGCGGTTTCCGGGCGTTCACCGTTGATTTTGTGAATATATAGAAGCGGACTGAATTTGCCTTCTTCGCCGTCACGCAAGGGACGAGCATCTCCGCAAACTTCATCGCCGGTCTTTAGATTAAAACGCCGGATTTGTGAGTTTGCGACATAAACATCTTTCGGGCTGGTTTCGTAATTGTCGAAACGGATAAAACCGAATCCGTCTTCGTGCACCTCTAAAAAGCCTTTGACTTCATATACATCGCTGCGCCGTTCTTTTTCTTTTATACTCTTTTCTTCGATGGGTTTTTCTTGTGACTGCTTGGCATTTAATCTTATACATTCTTCTGCGATGCGATCAATGAGCTCACTTTTTTTCAGCATGCTGATTTTGGTTAAACCCAGCTGTTTTGCATATTCTTTTAATTCCGAGAGCGGTTTGGTTTGCAAAATTTCATAATCCGTCATCCTATACCATCCTTTACAAGATTGCAGAAAGCAATGCGTTATTTTCATAGATGTGTTTAAAAATGTAAGAAGCATCTTTAGCCGGAGCAAGCCATTCAAATGCCGGCAGTGCGCTCAGTGTAGCTACCAAACTTAGCAGCAAGTAGGAAATGACCATGCCGTTGACCAGACCTGCTACTGCGCCTAGAATGCCGTTTAATTGTTTGAGTAAAGGCAATTTGAATATGAGCTCTGCCAAGAAACGCACAAGTCTGAGTGCGATTAGAAGCGCAATAAATAATATAACGGTGCACAAAACTTTCATATAAGCCGTTGCAAGTGCATCCGCTACGGCTTTTGAGGCGGCTACATTTGCATTTCGCACAACGAAGTCGCTTTTTAAAAACAGAGATTTTTTCATAAACTCCGGCACGGAGAGAGATTTTAAAATATCCTCAGTAGTGTTGGAGGTTTCACTTCCTTCAAGTTGCAGTATTTCGTTTACCTTTTCTTCTATTGCCGTTTCAATGGAAATGTGCATTTTTTGCCCGAACGGTAATTGCTCTATGTACTGTGTAAACGGCGAAGCGAACATGATGGTTAAAGACAGAGTCACAATCAGCGAAAGTAGAGAAAAAGCCGTGCGGATTGCACCGCGACGGATGCCGCGCCATATGCAAAAGGCACAAATAGCAAGGATAATGATATCAAGTATGTAATGCACCATGTTTCTCTCCTCTCATAATTATTTTGCTAAAAGTATGTCGAACACAATGTTGTTTGCACCTAAAAAATTCTGGCCGTTTGCAAACAGGCAGATGTCATCATAGGTTTTCGGTAGTGTTACATCATATAAATGCTTAGCGTTGGTGCGATAGACGGAAAGTGTACTGCCGCCCTCTACGGCAATTATGTTGCCTGTAAGACTGATATCGCCGGTGTTTTTCAAGTTTTCTAATTTGCCGATACACTTGCCGTCGGTTTTAAGGATGTGCAATGTCTGTGTCGCATCTTCCGCCTGTGTCAAAACGGCAAGTTTGTCTGTGTAAAAACTAATGCGTACAAGGGCATCCGGTGTCAGCGCATATTGCCAGGATTGTGCGCCGTTTAAACCGGAATAAGCGCGGATATGCGTGTCCGTAACGACAATATATCTGCCGCCGGCGTAGTAAATGCTTGTCGCCATACTGTTTTCAAAATTATAGGTCTTATATGGAGCCGTTTCGTGCAGCTTAAATAAAAGCACGGCAGATGAATAACTTGCATCTTGCGTTTGTGCATTTGCAGTTTGCGGTATTGCTGATAAAGTGGTGATTGCAATTTGCGAAGCACGGTCGTTGAAAGTGACATCTAAAATATAGGAAGATCCGGAATGCCATACGAACTTATCCTTGTTTTTGGAGTCGCGAATGACCAAACGCCCCTTGTAATATGGCTCGTCTTCCACTAAAAAGAATGTACCATTTCTGGCAACGCCGGCATTAAGAATATTATATGTTGTATTTGCTTCAATTACGATTTTTCCGTTGTGGATTAAAAGATAGTCTTTGGTATTTCTGCCTGCAATCAAAACATAACTGCCGTTGACTTTAATAAACGGATTGAGCAGATTAATCTCATGTTTCCACTCGGGCTCGCCTTTTGTGTTGTAATAGCATACCTCGCTGCGAGATGCCAAGACGATACCGCTTTTGTACGGGGCATATACCAAGTCGCCTTCTTCGGTGTTGACGGTGGTGGTAGTCAGGACATGTGCAGCGATTTTAGCATCGGTAACATGCAGATTCGTATAGATGTTTTTGTATATAAAAACCGCAAATACGGTTATCAAAACAAGCGCAACGGTGCCTATGGAAAACCAAAGCCATTTTCTGTTTTTCTTTGGTTGGTTTTCTTTAAAACTTACAGCATCTATGCCATCAAAAAGTTTTCTTCTGTCCGGTGTAGACATGATTATTTCTCCTTGCTTTCGTATTCAGTCTTTGCCATATACAAGCCTTGCGGTGGTGCGGTTATACCCGCAGTTTCGCGATTGCGACTTTTTATGATTTCGGTAATTGCCTCCGGCGTGATGCGATCGCAACCGACATAGGCGAGTGTGCCGGCAATAATGCGAACCATATTATACAAAAATCCGCTGCCGCAGACGGTGATTGTAAACATATCGCCGTCCTGTTCTACGGTTAAATCATAAATCGTGCGTTCAAAATCAGTTACGGTTGCGCCGCTGGCGCAAAAGGCTTCAAAATTGTGTGTGCCTAAAAAGTATTTGGCAGCAGTTTGCATTTTCTTAATATCCAGTTTATATGGAAAATGCCATGTGTACGGCAAGTCAAATACATTCGGTATTTTTGCCGTTTGAATCTTGTAAATATAGGTCTTTTTTACAACATCAAATTGTGCGTGAAATGTATCATGAACCGTTTTTGCCCCGTGCACACGAACGCATATGGGCAGTTTTGTATTCAGAGCGGCTGGAAAACTTTCGTCAGGAATGGATGCGTCAGTCATAAAATTGCACACATATGCGAGTGCGTGTACACCTGCATCTGTTCTGCCGCAACCGATTACAGTTGTTTTTTTGCCTGTAAGCGCAAACAGAGCATCTTCCAGAAGTTGTTGCACTGTCATTGCATCTTTTTGTCGTTGCCAACCATGCAGCGTAGTGCCGTCGTATTGAATTGTCAGACAGACATTTCTCATAAGTATATCCTCAAATTAGAAAAGACAGTGTGCCGATGTATACCGCAATACCGAGCACAATCGCGGTAAAGAGAGCGGAAAACACATCGTTTTTTTTGATTTTGATTTCTTTCATGCGTGTTCTATGGTCACCGCCGTTGTAACAACGCGCCTCCATCGCCATCGCCAAATCATCTGCACGGCGAAAGGCACTGATAAAGAGCGGTACGAGCAGAGGAATCAATGCTTTTGCTCGTTGAAGTAAGTTGCCGGATTCAAAATCCGCACCGCGCGCAGTCTGCGCTTTCATAATCTTTTCGGTTTCTTCTAAAAGTGTGGGAATAAAACGGATGGCGATTGACATCATCATCGCAAGTTCTTGTGCCGGAACGCCGATTTTTTTGAGCGGAGAAAGCAATTTTTCGATGCCGTCGGTCAGAGAGAGCGGCGATGTGGTTAATGTCAGTACCGAAGTGCCCATAATCAGAAAAATCAAGCGCACAACCATCTGTGCGGCTGTTTTTATGCCCTCATAGGTTATGACAAGCGGGGTGTAGGGGATTTGTATCCAGATTTTGCCCGGTGTCATAAACAGATTAATAATGCCTGTAAACACGATAATAAACATAATCGGTTTTAAGCCTTTGAGCACATAGAGCATGGGCAGTTGCGCCAATGAAATGACTGCAAGTGTAAACAGAGCAATCAACAAAAAACCTGTGAAGTTTTGTATGAAAAACAGTAAAATAATATACAAAAGCGTCAGCAGTATCTTAATGCGAGGGTCTAAACGGTGCACAAAGGAGCTGCCAGGATAATATTGTCCCAATGTAATATCTTTAAACATAGTTTAATCCTTCTTTAGAAGTTTTAGTATTGCATTTGTTGCATCTTCTACTGTGTAGATATCTGCCGAAATATTCAAGCCTTTCTCACGAAGCCCGTTAATGATGTAGCTGATTTGCGGTGCGTTGAGACCGATGCTTGTAAGCAGAGTGGTATCAGAGAAAATTTCGGAAACTGTGCCGGTGCGGATGACAGTTGCATCGTTCATTACAATGATGCGTTTTGCAATCCTCGCCACATCCTCCATACTGTGAGATACCAAAACAATGGTCATGCCACATTCGTTTAGCTTTGATATTAAATCTAAAAGTTCATCTCTGCCTGCCGGGTCTAAGCCTGCGGTCGGCTCGTCCAACACGAGTACTTGTGGTTCCATAGCAAGTACGCCTGCAATAGCTACACGGCGTTTTTCGCCGCCGGAGAGTTCAAAAGGTGATTTGTCTAAAAGAGACGGCTTTAAACCAACAGAGATGCATGCGCTGTGCACCCGGTCTTCAACCTCTGCTTCGGACAGTCCCATGTTTTTAGGACCGAATGCAATATCTTTCCGAACGGTCTCCTCCATAAGTTGGTGTTCCGGATACTGAAATACTAATCCGACTTTTTGTCGGATTTGCTTTAAATTCAGTTTTGGGGTTGATAAATCCACACCATCTACATAAACCTTGCCGGAAGTTGGCTTTTCAAGTCCGTTAAAATGCTGAATTAATGTAGATTTACCGCTACCCGTGTGACCGATAATGGCCACGAGTTCGCCTTCGTGAATTTCCAAGTTAATATCTCGAAGTGCCGTTTTTTCAAACGGGGAACCGCTTTGGTATATATGACATAAATTTTCACACTTAATCATAACAGTTTTATAATCTCCTCTACACATTCCTCTGCAAAGATGATGTCATTACGAACCGGCAGACCGGCTGCAAACAATGCCTGTGCTAGCGCCGTTGCTTGCGGAATGTCCAGACCCGCCAGTTGCAAAAGGTCAGCGCGTGCAAAAATTTCACGCGGTGTACCTTCTATAAAAATTTTGCCGTCGCGCAGGACAATAATTCTGTCTGCCTGTGCGGCTTCGTCCATGTAATGTGTAATCAATACAACGCTCATACCGAGTTCGCGATTGAGTTTTTTAATGGTGGCAAGCACCTCGCGGCGACCGATAGGGTCGAGCATCGCCGTCGGCTCGTCTAAGATGATGTATTTTGGTTGCATTGCCAAAATGCCGGCGATTGCAATGCGTTGTTTTTGTCCGCCGGATAAGTGATGCGGGGCGGACAGTCTCTTTGCGTACATATCGACTGCTTTGAGCGCATCGTCTACGCGTGTGCGGATGGTTTTAGGCTCTACCCCTAAATTTTCAGGCGCAAATGCCACATCATCCTCCACGACTGCGGCAACAATTTGGTTGTCCGGATTTTGAAATACCATACCGACCTGCTTTCTGATTTCAAAAAGCAGGGCTTCATCGGCGGTATCCAGTTTGTTTACATATACACGCCCGCCGCTCGGCAATAAAATAGCATTAAAGTGCTTTGCGAGCGTAGATTTACCGCTGCCGTTGTGTCCGACGATTGCAACGAATTCGCCGTCACCAATATGTAAGTTGACATCAGTTAAAACGGTTTTCGGTGCGGTATCTTCGTCGCCGTGATATGTGTGTGTTAAATTTTGTGTCTGTATCATGTGGATTCACTTCCGCCATTATTTTTCCTGCCAACGACCCGAAATGCCGCAGGGGAGCACAAGTCCGCTTTTGGCGGTCATCGGTATGCCGACTTCATCGGCGGTGATTTTGCCGCCGAAACGGTCCTTTAAAATCAGAGAGAGTACATTGGTTAAAACTGTCTGAGAAAGACCGGTTGTATAGGAGTTGATTAAGAAGAAGAGCGGTTTGTCTGCCAGAATCTCGCTGCACGCTGTCACAAGCGAATACAGTTCGTTTTCGATTTTGAATACTTCGCCGCCCGGACCGCGACCATAAGAAGGCGGGTCCATGATGATTGCCTCGTAATACTTGCCGCGTCGTTTTTCACGCGCAACAAATTTTAACACATCGTCTACGATATAGCGCACGGGGGCATCGGTAAGTCCGGTTGCAGCAACATTTTCCTTTGCCCAGGAAACCATGCCTTTTGAGGCATCCACATGCGTTACGCTTGCGCCTGCCTTTAATGCGGCAACGGTAGCGCCGCCGGTGTAGGCAAACAAATTCAGCACTCGAATCGGACGCTCGGCCTTTTGTATTAAATCGGAAAACCATGTCCAGTTGACGGCTTGCTCCGGAAAAAGTCCGGTGTGCTTAAAGCCCATCGGCTTAATGCAAAAACGCAGATTTTCAAAGTTAATTTCCCAGCGCTCTTTCATCCTTTTGTTGTGAAATTCCCAATGACCGCCGCCTGTGCTCGAACGATGGTATACCGCATCTGCTTTGTCCCAAAGTGGGGAGGTGCGTACATTCCATACTGCCTGCGGATCAGGTCGTCTTAAAATATACTTTCCCCAGCGCTCAAGTTTTTCTCCGAAGGCGCTGTCAATCAATTCATAATCTTGCCATTTATCTGCTTTCCACATACTTTGTAACTCCCAAAGTTCTTAATATAAATATTCATAATATTATACCACTTTTTCTGTATTCAAGTCAATATAAAAACCGCTTGTTTTCACGAAGAAAAAAGCGGTTTTTTGTGCGTAATAAATTTACATCTGTAAACGCAGATGGTCTGCAAGCATTGCGATAAATTCCGAATTGGTTGGTTTGCCTTTTTCGGCAGAGATGGTGTAACCGAACAATCGCTCCATCGTTTCTACATGGCCGCGGTTCCAGGCAACCTCAATCGCATGTCGAATAGCGCGTTCAATACGGCTCGGTGTAGTTTTATACATCTTTGCGAGGTCGGGATAGAGTTGTTTTGTGATATGGTTTATAACCTCAATATTTTCTATTGCCATTAAAATGGCACTGCGGATAAACTGATAGCCTTTGATGTGTGCCGGAATGCCGATGTCATGAATCAGTGAGGTTACCGTGCGCTCCAGGTCCTTCGGTTTCAGAGTTGTATGTACCGGTGCGTTCTTTGTGATTGTCTGCACAGGCGATTTTGTCGGCGCTTGCATTCCTGCCAGTTCAAATATGCGCTCGGAGAGCGATTCCATTTCAAATGGTTTGAGCATATAATATGCGCTTCCGAGTTCCATTGCTTTTTGCGTGGCGTGCGGCTGACTGACCGCGGAAAGCATCATGCACACCGGTTTCTTTTCCAGTGGGGTATTGCGGATTTTTTGCAACACACCCAACCCGTCGAGTCTGGGCATAATCATGTCCAAAAGCAAAACATCCGGCTTTAAGTCGCGCACCATTTCCACGGCTTCGTGGCCGTTGTAGGCAGTGCCGCTGACATGAATACCGTCTACGGCATCGAGATAGTTTTTGACGGATTTTACAAAATCCTCGCTGTCGTCTGCCAATACTACTGAAATCTGTTTGTTCATTTTGATGTCCTCCTAAAAAATGTAAAATATTTCCAGTAAATTCATCATAACATAAAACATTCTAAAAATCAAGATGAAATTTACAATTTATGGAAAAAGTTGTAAATTAGATAGACAAAGCGCAGATGACTCTTCGGAATATTTTTCTGTTTGCCTGCTTATAATAGAACAGAAACTACGAAGGAGGAAACGCCATGTCCAAAAAATCAGAGTCGAAAAAACAGCAAAAACGAAAAACCGAGGCACAACGCGAACTGCTTATGCAGATTAACCGTGCGAAATACGAATTGGAATGTGCCATGCAAAATTTTTCATATGCAACCGATCCGACGCTCGTAGATATGTATAGTTATCAAATTAAGGCTTGTCAAGCCAAATACCAGTATCTGATAGAACGCGCCAAGTCGGACAACCTTACTGATGCCGGCAGTCTGCTTGCGTTTTCTTTCTCATAATTCTTGTAAATACGGAGGTGTAGTGTATGCAAGGCAGTA
Source organism: Clostridia bacterium (assembly GCA_045578865.1). GTDB lineage: Bacteria > Bacillota > Clostridia > UBA1381 > UMGS1253 > RGIG2041. The sequence goes on from JAZNLB010000025.1 coordinate 67,176, forward strand.
CAATAGCAGCGGTATGTATATTGGCAGTTGCCATTTATTTCTTTGTGTTTTCTTTTTCAAAAACCTTTGGTTATATAGTGCGATTTTTGTTTCGAGCCGGTCTTGGAATGTGTGCATTGTCCGCCTTTAACCTGGTGGCGGTGTCTTACGGCATCTGCATCGGGTTAAATGTTTATACCTTCGGCTTTTGCGGCATACTTGGTCTGCCCGGATACATACTTTTGCTTGGCTTAAAACTTATTTGTTAAAACAGGATACCAATCTCAATACGATTTCTCGTTCGGACGGCGGCATTGTACTTATATCAACGCTATAGGTCGGATTTAACCCCAACAGATAGTCGGTGCTTATATTCAGGTAACGAGCCAACGCAACCAAACAAAGCACATTCGGATAGCCTTTGCCGAGTTCCCAGGCGTTTACGGCCGCTCTGGTAACACCTATTTCTTTTGCGAGCACACTTTGACTGATGCCGAGGTCTGTGCGTAATTGTTTGAGTCTTTCTTTAAAATTTTCCATATAAACACCCCATATATATAGATAACTAAACATAAAATGTAAACAAACATTGACATAATTTCCTAAAAAAACTTGTGCTTGCACAAGCTTTTTTTCTATTTGGTTTTAAGAGTTTTGTTTTAATTTTTCGCTCTGGTCAGCCGTGTTGAGCGCATCAATAAGTTCGTCTAAATCACCGTCAAGCACAGCTTCGAGGCGATGCAGCGTTAAACCGATGCGATGGTCGGTTACACGGCCTTGCGGGAAGTTGTAGGTGCGGATGCGTTCGCTTCTGTCGCCGGTACCGACCTGACTTTTTCTATTTTGTGCGATTTCGGCATTTTGTTGTTCACACATTAAATCATACAAACGAGAACGCAAAATTTTGAGCGCCTTATCTTTGTTTTTATGTTGCGATTTTTCATCCTGACAGGAAACGACCAATCCGGTAGGTAAGTGCGTAACGCGCACGGCAGAGTCGGTTGTATTTACGCACTGACCGCCAGGGCCGCCTGCGCGAAACACATCTATTCTCAAATCGTTTGGATTGATTTCAACCTCTACATCTTCCACTTCCGGAAGCACGGCAACCGTTACGGTTGAGGTATGAATTCTGCCACTTGATTCCGTGGAGGGTACGCGCTGTACGCGGTGTACACCACTTTCGAATTTCAAGCGACTGTATGCGCCTGCGCCTTCAATCATAAAGGATACTTCTTTGTAACCGCCGATGTCGGTTTCATTGGAGTTCATCATATCTACTTTCCATCGCTTGGTTTCGGCATACATACTGTACATACGCAAAAGACTTCCTGCAAAAAGTGCCGCTTCATCACCGCCAGCACCGCCGCGGATTTCGATAATAACATTCTTTTCGTCGTTCGGGTCCTTCGGCAAAAGCAAAATTTTAAGTTCCTGCTCGCAAGCTTCTATGACTTTTTTAGCCTCTTCAATTTCTTCATGCAGCATAACTTCCATTTCTTTATCGCTGGTGTCGGCTAAAAGCTCCGTAGCATCTAAGATTGTGACTTTTGCTTCCTTATATTCACGGTATTTTTCCACAATCGGGGAGATGTCAGAGTGTTCTTTGCAGTACTTGCGATAAGCATTGTTGTCAGCAATTATGGCAGGATCCATAATCTTTTTGCCCAGTTCTTCAAATTTTTCTTCAATAAAAGCAAGTTTGTCAAACATATAATACTCCTAAAAAGCCATTAAATATATTCACGCATTACAGATGCATCTATTAAAATCGGATTGCATTGTAAAACGACTCTGTCGCCAATGTCGCCTTCTACATCGGTGATGTCAGCGATAATGTTAAACATACTGATTCTGCCCAACACACGACAGGGCTTTCCGTTTACATGCACATATACGGCATTGTCTTTAAACAGAGATTTTACATTTGCGAGCGTATAGCGCAAGATATCGGAAAAACGGAAGGTGTCATTTGTTTTGCTGACGCCGAAGCCGTCCATATATCCCACGGGAATGATACCGATTTTTGTAGGCCGTTTGGTTGTATAAGTGTTGGCATAGCCGACATTAAACCCTTTCGGCAACCATTTGGCTTCACAGATTCGACTTTCCAAATACGCAATTTTGTGTAAATTTACTTTTGCGGGCATCGGTAATCTGCCTAAAAACGCAGAGCCGACGCGTACAGCATCTAAGTGATACTGCGAAAAGCGCAGAAAACCGCAGGAATTGCAGATGTGGCGAAGTCCGGGATTTAAGCCGTTTTCTTTTAGTGTGTTTACGGCTTGCATAAAGCGCTTAAACTGCAATTCGGAATTTTTTGCACCGCCGAAGGCATCGGACAAATGTGTAAATGTGCCGGTGATTTCAACAAATTCCAAAGAATTTAGGTTTAAGGCTGCATCAGCGGCATCGGTATAGAGAAAACCGAATCTGCCAAAGCCCGTATCAATGGCAAGATGTGCTTTGGCTTTTTTGCCTAAACGCTCTGCGGCAATATCTAATACCGAGCAAGAATCGTAAGAACCGACTGCACATGTAATGTTAAGTTCAATCGCCTCGGTAGCTTCTTCTAAATCACAGGTCGGAGAGAGGAGCAGGATTTCACTTGTAATGCCGGATTCGCGCAATGCACGCGCTTCTTCTAATTGGCACACACAAAACGCATCCACACCTTGACCGGCAAGAATGTGTGCAAAAGCACACAGACCAAGGCCGTAGCCGTTCCCTTTAAGCATTGCCATTAAATGCGTGTTGGTTTTTTTAGCCTCTGCTTGCAGGGTGTTTATGTTTTCAATCAACTTCTCTTTTTCAACGACCAGTTTTTTCATAAATTATTCCTTTGTTTTCTTTTCTTCTGCAGTTTTTGTTGACGGCAGAAAATCTTTGTTTTTGCGTAAAAATAATCTTCTTCTTAGCTCGCGGTAGGTGCGTTCGCCCTTTTCGATAAAGAAATACATAAACGGATTAAATACATAGTCGAGTGCGCCGACAAATTCCACCAAGCCGCCGCCTTTTTTCTGGTCTTCTTCGTTGATAAAACCAATCTTAAAACGAAGCAAGCCTGCCAGTTGGTTGCCCTTGTTTAAATCGCCGGATACACCGCGAAAGTCGTATACATCGCAGTTGTTTTCCACAGCCCATTTCATCATTTCATACTGCATCAAATAGTTCGGCATCATATTTCTGTATTCGTTGGAGCTTGCGCCGTATAAATACCATACTTTGTTGCCGTACAAAATCGCAATCGCGCCGGACACCAAAACATCGTTATAGTATATGAGATACAGGCGAAGTGCGTCACCCATTTCGTCATACATTTTTTCAAAATATTCCAAGGAACGCGGCAAAAATCCGTCACGCACGCCGGTAACCATCATCACCTCGTGAAACGCCTTTAAATCTTCGCGGGTACCGATTTTTGCGTAGCAGCCTTTTCGCAGCGCTACACGAACATTATAACGGGTTTTGCTTTCAAAACTCATAATGAGTTTGTCGTTGCCGTCTGCATCTGTGCCGTTGAGACCTGCAACATCCTTGCGGACTACAAATCTTGGTTGTACACCCTCAAAGTTTTTCGATTTATTGAAACGGAATTTCAAATCCTTCATGATTTTGCAGAATTTTTCGTCCGAGGCTTCAACATCCGGGTCGATTTTAAGTACATAACTTTTGTGCTTTTTTGCAAGTTCGCGCGCACCGTCTACCAATTCTTTTATGGTCTTGGCATCATAACGATCGCATACAGGTCCGCGTGGCGCATACATAATTGTAAGCGGGAAGAAGGGAATTTTGCGGATGAGAAGCGACATGGAGCCTTTGATGGTGCCGTCTTCATTTTCTGCGATGAGAATTTCGTTTTTCCACATATCTTTTACTTTTGCCCATGCCACGGATTGCAGGAAGTGACCTTCCTTGCGGCTCTGCAAAAATGCTTCGTATTCCTCATATCTTTCAGGTGTAAGCAGTTTCATATCTATCCTCCGTAATTGCGTTAATTTACAATTCTATACAAACATACTTATATTATAACAAAAAATGCCCACTGTCAATCCTTTCTTATGTATAGTTTCGTATACATTTGCATATTAAAATGCGCCGAATTCGCTTGCTATATTGCAAATAGATTTATAGATGCTAATCTTAAAGCCCGTGAAGTTGTATTTTGAAAATTACGAAACGGTTTCGTTTGATGCGCTTGAAAAGCAATACGCCCTAACTGCATAGCTAGGGCGTATTGCTTTTATTGAGTAATTTCGTTTTGTGATTCTTCGGGTAAGAGTTCGTCTTTGGGTTTAGAGGGCGGCGACAATCTTTCGGCTACGCTTTCTTTTAAAAGTGCATATGCGACGGATGCAATCGGTACGGCAAGCACCATGCCGAGCATGCCAAAGATGCTGCCGCCGATTAAGATTGACAAAAGCACCCAGATTGCAGGCAGGCCGATAGAATCGCCGACAACAAACGGGTAGATAAAGTTGCTTTCGATTTGCTGAATGACGATCGCCATAATTAAAAATACAAGCGCACTTGCGGGATGAATCATCAACAGAATGAATGCACACGGGATGGTTGCAATGATCGGACCAAACATCGGAATTAAACCGCCAATGGCCATAATCACGGCTAAAAGCAGTGCATAAGGCATTTTAAAGATACTTGCCGCAATAAAATACATCACACCTAAGATGAGAGACTCGGTTATTTGTCCTACAATAAAATTTTTAAAGATGGAATGCGACTTTTCTGCGATATACGCAATGCGCGCCGTGTGCTTTTTTCCGCAGTAGGCAAGTAATGTACGCTTTATACTGTTAAAAATTTTTTCTTTGCCGAACAACATATATAACGCAAAAAAGATACCCATCAAAAAATTAAACAGACCGCTTGTAAGTCCGATGGCAAAGGTGGCAACCTGTGGTGTAATGCCTGTTACAAGGTCGCTTATATAGCCGATGACGGCCTGCCAGTCCAAACGGAATAAAAGACCATTCATAGAGATGTCAAATCTTCCTAACAGTTGGTTTATGGTGCGCTGCAGACCTGTAAGGTAATACGGCATGTTGGTGGCCAGTGTCCGTGCGCTTTCACGCAACTGCGGCACAATCAGCAACATTAAAAGCGTAATGCAAAGACCGAGCAGCAAAATTGCCAGTATCACACAGACCGCGCGTTTAATCTTGCACCAGAATTTAAATCTGGTCAGTTTGTAAAACAGTCGGTTTTCAAGCGCGTTTACAACAATGCCGATTAAAAAAGCCAGAAACAGACCGATGATGAACGGACTGAAAATTTGTATCAGCCAGGTTACAGCGGCGACAACGGTTTTGAAATTCAAAAGTGCAAAGGTGGTTGCCGTCGCGGCGACAACCAGCCAGATTGCCTGAAAAAATGATATATTTTTTTTGAGTCCTTTTTTCTTTTGGTTTTGCATGGTATGCCTCCAAAAAACATATTCTAACCTAATTTTACCATATACAAAACAAAAAAACTACCCCATAAAAAAGATTTACAAAAAATTTTCATTTCGGGTATGGTAAATCGGATTTAAAGATGGTATAATAATATCAGTATATTATGGCTGAAAGAAGGACTTGCACCATGAGTTTGTTGGAAAAAATATTCGGTAACTATTCCGATAAAGAATTAAAGCGTATTAAACCGATTGCAAATCGGGTTATGGAGCTTGAGGATGAGATGTCGGCTTTAAGCGATGCGGCTTTAAAAGCAAAGACGCAGGAGTTTCGTGAGCGATTGCAGATGGGTGAAACCTTGGAGGAACTTATGCCAGAGGCGTTTGCTGTTGTGCGTGAGGCTGCATGGCGTGTGCTTTCTATGAAACACTTTTATGTGCAGGTACTCGGCGGTATTATTTTGCACCAGGGCAGAATTGCCGAAATGAAAACCGGTGAAGGCAAGACGCTTGTCTCGACCTTGCCGGCCTATTTAAATGCGCTTTCCGGCAAAGGTGTGCATATTGTAACGGTCAATGATTATCTTGCTAAGCGTGACAGTGAGTGGATGGGAAAGGTGTTTCGTTTCCTCGGTCTTACTGTTGGACTGATTGTGCACGATTTGGACAATAATGCACGCCAGGCGGCATACAATGCCGACATTACTTATGCAACAAACAACGAACTCGGCTTTGATTATCTGCGCGATAACATGGTTATTTTTAAAGGGGATATGACACAGCGCGGTCAACACTATGCAATCGTCGATGAGGTGGACTCTATTTTAATTGACGAAGCAAGAACACCGCTCATCATTTCCGGCGTAAGTGGCAAGTCGACACAACTTTATCAGATTGCCGACCAGTTTGCACGCACCCTCAAGGTGTTGGTTATAAAGGAAACTGACAAAAAATCCAACGCACTCGATGATACCGATGCGGATTATATTGTTGACGAAAAAGCAAAGACTGCTACGCTGACACAAAAGGGTGTGGCGAAGGCGGAGAAATTCTTTGGTATAGAGAATTTGTCAGACCCGAATCATATGCAGATTAATCATCACATAAACCAAGCCATTAAAGCGCACGGTACCATGAAACGCGACCGCGAATATGTAGTGCAGGGCGGTCAGGTGGTTATTGTGGATGAGTTTACGGGGCGTATTATGCCAGGCAGGCGTTATTCCGATGGATTGCATCAGGCGATTGAAGCAAAGGAAAAAGTAAAGGTAGAGAGGGAAAGCAAGACGCTTGCGACCATTACATTTCAAAATTTCTTCCGTCTGTATACCAAACTTTCCGGTATGACCGGTACGGCACAGACCGAGGAAACAGAGTTTCAGCAGATTTACGGACTGGATGTTATCGTTGTACCTACGAACAAAGAGATGCAACGCAACGACTTAGATGATGTCATTTACAAAAATGTAGAGGGCAAATACAGAGCCATTGTTGAGCAGATTAAAGAGTGCCATGAAAAAGGGCAACCGGTCTTGGTTGGTACGGTTTCCATTGAAAAATCGGAACTGATTTCCAAACTTTTGTCCCGTCAGGGCATTCGACACAATGTATTAAACGCAAAGCACCATGCAAAAGAAGCAGAGATTATTGCACAGGCAGGTAAGGTCGGCGCTGTAACAATAGCGACGAATATGGCTGGTCGTGGTACAGATATTATGCTCGGCGGTAACGCTGAGTTTATGGCGAAAACAGAAATGGCAAAGCAGGGATTTAGTGACGAATTGATTGCGGAGTCTACGGGATTTTCAGAGACGGAGGATGCTGAAATTTTGCATGCACGCGAAACATTTAAGGCTTTGCAGGCAAAATACAAAGAACAAATCCGACCGGAGGCGGAGGCTGCGGCAGCGGCAGGCGGATTGTATGTTATCGGAACGGAGCGCCACGAATCCAGGCGAGTGGACAATCAGCTTCGTGGCCGAAGCGGCAGACAAGGTGACCCGGGCGCATCGAAATTTTTTATTTCGATGGAGGACGACCTGATGCGTCTGTTCGGCTCTGACCGCTACACCTTGATGCTTGAAAAAATCGGTTTGGAGGACGACCAACCGATTGAAGCAAAACTTTTGTCGGGTGCGATTGAAAATGCACAAAAGCATGTGGAGGGCAGAAATTTTGATATTCGTAAACATGTGCTGCAGTACGACGAAGTTATGAATGAGCAGCGCAAGATGATATATACGCAGCGCCGTATGGTGCTGGATGGCGAGGACATGCACCCCTACATTATGAAAATGCTTCATAATACTGTAGAGAGCGGCATTGCAACTTATGCGGCAAGCGATATTCCGGACGAATGGGACCTTAGCGGCCTTTCTGCATATGCTACGGAGTTGTATCAGGCAGCGCCGGGTAGCATGCAGCTGGAGTTTGATGAACTTAACCGCACCACGAAAAAGACACTTACGGAAAAACTTCTCCGTATTGCAGAAGAAAGAATGCACAGGCAACAGGTGGCTTTTGGTGATGCCATGGGTGAGCTTGAGCGTGTGATGCTTTTGCGTGTTGTCGATTCAAAGTGGATGGACCATATCGATGATATGGAACAGTTAAAGCATGGAATTGGTTTAAATGCATACGCACAGCGAGACCCCGTAGTAGAGTACCGTTTGGTTGGCTCGGATATGTATGATGAGATGATTGAAAATATTGCTCATGATACCATTAAGTTTCTTTTGCGTGCCGTGCCGGTAAATGAGTCGCTCGAGCGCGAACAGGTAGCAACACCGATGGGAGCTTGCCTCGATGACGGAAGCATTGAAAATAAGCCGACACAAAAGAAGGAAAAGATTGGCAGAAATGATCCGTGTCCGTGCGGTAGTGGGTTAAAATATAAAAAATGTTGCGGAATGAATGAGTAAAAAAAGAGACAATCGAAATTTATACTGCCTAATTTGTGCAGTTCTTTCGATTGTCTTTTCTTATGCATAGATGATTTTATCCATTTTTATATCGTATGCATCTGTCGGTAGTGCATCTATGTACTGAAAAGCATAACATATTCCAATTTTATACCCATTGGTTTTGCTTAAAAGCCTGTCATAGCAACCCATCCCAAAACCGAGGCGGTTTCCGGATTTGTCGAAGGCAAGGCCGGGGAGAATAAATATATCCACATCTTGCGGGTCCACGGTTTTATCGCCGCTCGGTTCAGTTATGCTGAAATTACCTTTTTTGTAGTCGCCGTTATCAACATAGAGTGTAATTGCTCCGTTTTCGTCTGTAACGGGCAAAGCAACGATTTTGCCGTCTTGCCTGCATTGTGCAAGCAAGGAAGCGGTGTCGACTTCTTTATATGCGGAAAGGTACAGACAAACTGTTTTTGCCGCTTTGTACGCCTGTGTTGCACACACTTTTTTACAAATGCTTTCGGAAGCGATTTGTATTTGTTTCGATGTTAGCGCACGACGCTTTTCTTTCATTTCTTTACGGATAACTTGTTTCATAGGCTTCCTCAGTTGATGGCTAAATTAAAATATAAATTGGCATAGCGTTTGGGATAAAACATAGCAAACGGTGCGCCCTGTGCACAAAATACTTTCGCTTCTGCTGTGCTTGTAGAGAAATGTTTGCACAATCCTGCAAGTGCATCATAATATTGCTCGGAATTTAAATACAGCTCGCTGACGATCAGTTTATCATTTTGCTTGTACGCCATGCAAAAACCGTAACCATTTTTATTTTCTAACTGAAAAAAACTAGTGCCATAGAGCGTTTCTATATCCGTAAGCATGGCTGTGTCCCATGCGGCGAGTGGCTGTAAGTGTTTGTTTCGAAGGTTAAAATAGATGGAAGGGCTGACGGGCGTAATTTTAATTTGCTTATTCGTACAGTTGCCGTTTAAAGTGAGGGTATTTATGGGGCTGCCGGCTACAAATCCGCGTGCTTTATAAAAATCGAACAGGGATGACTTTGCTGGAACGAGAACAAGAAAATCCACTTCGTTGTTGTCAACTTGTTGTTTTGCTGCATCAAGCATTTTTGTTGCAAGACCGAGGCCGCGTGCCTCTTTTTTTGTGGCAACGGCATAGATATATTGTCCTTTTTTGTCCCCGTATGACAGTGGAAGACGCATTTGCATGGACAATAGCTCACCATTTATTTTGTATAGATATAGGTGTTGTGAAAACAGTGAAAGGCAAGCATCAATGTCTGCCTTGCTGTCGCCGAAGGCTTCCTGCCATAAGGCGAGTACACAGGGGTAATCCGTGCTTGTATATTTTAATAACATCTCATTTCTCCGTAGCAACAAATTTTACTGCAATTTCAATGGGACGATAGGACAGCTTGGCTTTTCTTAACCCTTCGTCACCGGCATCATCTTCGCGGTTAATGTAGACATAGCCGTCGGCATTGTTTAGAAGAAATTGCTGATTTATCATTGGATATGCACCTTGAATGTCGGCAAAAGCCTTTTCGATGTGTACTAAATAAGTCTTCTCGTTTAATCTGTCGCCGATAGAAAAGGCAACGACTTTACCATTGGTGCGGATGAGGCCACCATCGAGTTTTAGAGCATCATAATTTTTTAGTGCACAACGAACGGCGCAGGTTTCTTGTGCAAGACTTTTGTCTTCTTCACAAGCGGATATACTACACCAGGCATCATGCATTGCGCTGACCTCGCTTATATTGCTTGCATTGATATGCTCATAAGTCCAATCCGGGTGGTTTTCTAAAAATCGATTGATATGATTACGCTTTGCAGCAAGTTTTTTTCCTTTGAGTGTACGCAGGCTTTCTGCATCGTATATGTAGTCACCGGCGTCACGAACTTCGTTAAAATCAAATCTACCCGGCCATAGCGCTTCCAGTGTTTCTTTTTGCGCTTTCGACAAGGAATGAAAGCGCAAAATGATACTGTTTTGTTTAGCATAATCATTTAACTTCATAAGTGCGCTGTTTTCATCCTCCATACCTACAGGATAAAGAAAGGATGGTTTGTCAGTGCCTGATTTACAGTAAAAAGTTCCGTTTTCTATGCAAATTTCCGTTTTAAATATCTGCTTCCAGATATAAATGGTTGTGAAATTATATTCCAGAGTTGGACAAGCGTATGCCAAAAAAATTGCATCTACGGCATTTTTGTCTTTAATTGTCGGCGTGTGAAATTTTAACATGTATTTTTCCTTTCGCTAACTATTTCTTTTAACAGTATACCACTTTTTTTCAAAAATACAAGTCTAAAACATGCCGTGATTGCATAGTCATTTACAAAACAAGGCATAGGGGGAAGACGAATGGCGGCGAAAGGTGCAATTACAGTGCACACATATTTAGGTAATGAGGCGTTACCGGTAGCGGATGTGGGCGTACATGTGGTTCAAAGAATCGAAGATGCTGAATTGTTGATTGCGTATCGCACAACAGACAGAAACGGACAGACGGACATCGTTGAGGTAGACACACCGGATGTAAGTAACTCTCAAACGCCGGAGGGCGGTTTGCCGTTTGCAAGCGTGGATATTCGTGTGCGGCATCCGGATTATCATGCGGTTTATGTCCACAATGTTCAGGTGTTTGCAGATACACTCACGCGCCTGCCGGTTCAGCTGATTCCAAACAGTGAACGGTTACCGGGTGAAATGACAACGGAGCAGATTTATATCACACCGCAGCAATTGTAACGGAGGTAGTTTATGGCGACAGCGATTCCATACATCCCGAACACTATTACTGTGCATCTCGGTCCACCGGACGCGGATGCAAATAATGTTACGGTACCATTTATTGACTATATTAAAAATGTTGCATCCAGCGAGATTTATCCTACATGGAGCGAGGCGGCGCTGGTTGCCAATATTTATGCACAGATTTCTTATGCATTAAATAAAGTCTACACGGAGTTTTATCCGAGTCGAGGTTATGATTTTGATATAACGAGTTCGACCGCTGTGGATCAAAAATTTATTTACGGACGAAATATATTTGATAATATTGACAGCATTGTGGATGTGACCTTTAACGATTATATCCGCCGCATTGGTTTTATTGAGCCGCTGGCTGCAAAATATTGCAACGGCACTACCGTGACTTGTAACGGTCTTTCACAATGGGGAAGTGAGTATCTTGCGCGGGATGGTTTGAGCGCAATGCAAATTTTGTATAATTACTACGGAGACAATATTGAGCTGGTTGTGAATGCACCGATTAAAAATCTGATGCGTTCTTTCCCGGGAACAGCACTGCAACGCGGCTCCACTGGTCAAGATGTCATTGTCATTCAGCGTGAGCTTAACCGCATTTCAAACAACTATCCGGCGATACCAAAAATCGAAAATGTAGATGGTATTTTCGGAGAGCGGACCGAAGCGGCTGTGCGTGCATTTCAGCGCATTTTCAATCTGACGCCGGACGGCGTTGTCGGTCGGGCAACATGGTATAAACTTATTAATATCTATGTGGGCATTACCAGGCTTTCGGAACTCAATTCTGAAGGACAGCGGCTCACGGGGGGCAGCTTGGAATATTCCGGTGCACTATCTTTGGGTGATACAGGGGAAGCGGTACGGATTTTGCAATATTTTCTGTCAGTGCTTTCGGCATTTGACCCTTATATACCGCCTGTGGTTGTGGACGGTATTTTTGGCGCTGCAACACAGTCGTCGGTTGTCGCTTTTCAAAAAATCAATGATTTAACACCGGATGGTATTGTAGGAAATGCTACATGGAATGCGCTCTACGAGGAATATCGGGGCATAGTTCGGACGGTGTTTGACGATAATCCTTCTTTTCGTATCAATTTGGTACCGGCGCCGCAGGAAACCTTGCGTATAGGTTCTAGCGGGGATACGGTTGAGGCTTTGCAAGAATATTTAAATGCACTTTTGCAAAGTACCGGCGGTGAGCAAATTGCTACGGATGGCGTTTATGGTGCACGGACGGCGCAGGCGGTGCGTGAATTTCAAGCAGAAGTGGGGCTGCCGCAGACCGGTGAGGTGGATCGCAGAACATGGGAAGCAATTACGGCGGCCTATGTCAGTTTGGTATCTCAAACGCTTACGGGATCTATGCAGTATCCGGGGCGTGAAATGTCACTAGGCGACAGTGATTTTTAGCGGAGAGTTATTTTAAAGGAGTGTAATATGGTGAATCAGACAGATTATGGTATGCCGATATATAATCTTCAACAGATGCTTCGTACGATTTTTCAGGTGCGAAAGATGGAGCCAGAAGTAATCGCAGACGGATTTTTTAACGAAACAACTCAAACGGCGGTGCAAAACTTTCAACGCATGAAAAATCTGCCCGTCACAGGCAGCGTGGATAATCAGACATGGGATGCTATTGTGCAGGAGTATGATTTTGCCGTTATTGACGGCGGAGAGCCGATTTCGGTGCAACTGTTTACAAGAGAAGATTTTGCTGTTTCGGGTGGAGAAGAAAAAATGCGCCTTCGAATTTTACAAGCGATGATGCAAGTGATGCGCGCGCGTTTTTCAAACTTGCCACAGGTGGAAGTTACCGGTGTATATGATGCTCAGACAAAAGAGGCGCTAGATAAATACCGAATGCTTTTTAATCTGCCGCAGGGTATGCCGCTTGACAATCAGTTCTGGTATCAGTTTGCAAAAGCGTATGAAAGCGCAGTGCTGCCGTATGATTTTGAAAATCCGAAAAATAATGGATATAATCCGAATGAGGCAAGACAGCAAATTGATTTAAGTAAGCGTGGACCTGACAGTATGAGTGAGACAATGGGGGAAGAAATGCTGACACCGCCGCAGCCGTCAATGGAGACTATGCCGATTTTAGACAGTTACCAGACGATTCGGGATGCACAAATGCAGGAGCAAAATATGCCGCAGATGCAACAACCTCGTGAAAGTACGAATTCTACATCTCAGATGCAAAGAAATGAAGGTACAACTCGACAGCGCCCACCGCTGAAATGGAATTTTTAATATAGTTAAGCGTGGAGAGCCTTTTTCCGCGCTTTTACTGTGCAGATTTCTATTCCATTTTCTTTCGTTTCAATATAATGTTTCACCATTTAAACACAATTTGGGATGGAATGTAAAGTTATATAAGAAAAATTGATATTTTTGCTGTAAGAACGGACGGAATTTTAAGTGTGTGCATATAATATAGCGAAACTAAAATATAGGAGGTTGCTTATATGCAAGAAAACAGCTTGTTTAACGAATGTGAAAACATGCCGTACGATGACGCAGTGTGCATTCATACGGATAAAATTTACGACCAGTGCAGAGACAAAGACTGTATTACAGATTTGCGTGTGTTTTTAACGCAGGAGGGGCAGGCACTCGTCAATGATGCCATCAATGTGCGTATCCGCAAAGCAGAGGTCATCTGGATTTATTCCGATGTGGAAAGCGTACCCTTCCAGCGCGGTTATTACAGCGTAGATTTGAAGTACTTTTTCAAAATCACCTTTGATGTGTTCACCGGTTGCGGCAAACCATGCAAAATCAGCGGTCTGGCTACTTTTGATAAAAAGGTAATTTTGTATGGAAGCGAAGGAAGTGCAAAAGTATTTGGCACAAAGTATTCCGGCACTTGTTTCGATGCACAGAGTTGGAAAAAGACCAATATGCCGAAAGTTGTTGTTGAAGTGGTAGATCCGATTGCGCTCGGTGCAAAACTTGTTGAGCCGAGAGAGGATTGCTGCAACTGTTGCGACAACATTGATTTGACAACCATTCCGGCAGATGTTTGTGCTGTTTTCGATAACGCTTTAGTGTTCGGCGGAAGCGATAAACGCATTCTGATTACTATAGGGGTATTCTCGATTATCCGTTTAGAGCGCAGTGTGCAACTTTTAATGCCGGCTTATGATTTTTGTGTTCCGGATAAAGAGTGCGTAGCCGCAACGGAGGAAAATCCATGCGAACTGTTTGACAGAATTGAGTTTCCTGTGGATGAATTTTTCCCGCCGGTGAATATGGAATGCGAAGATGAGCATCATGGTGGATGCGGCTGCAGAGAAAAGGAATAATTGTAATAAAACAGAGAGCAATTTCGTATGAACTGCCCCAATTTGTGCGGACAGCACAAATTGGGGCAGTTCAATGTTGCTCTCTGTTTTTATATTTATATAATTGTACCGCCGCCGACAACGCTGTCGCCGTCATAGAAAACGCAGGCTTGTCCGGAAGAGATTGCACGCACTTTTTCGTCAAATTGAACGAATACATTGCCTTCTTTGGTTGGAGAAATAGTAGCCGGTGTTTCCTTTTGAGAATATCTTGTTTTGGCGCATACACGCATCGGCTCGGTTAATGTTTCGATTTGAATCCAGTTGACGCTATGCACGGTGCAAGTGTCTGAAAACAAATCTTCGTTTTTACCGAGGATTACAGCGTTGGTTTCAGCATCTTTTGAGATAACAAATCTCGGTTCGCCAAATATGATGCCGAGGCCCTTTCTCTGACCGATGGTGTAGTGAATAATGCCGCGGTGCTTGCCGAGCTTGTTGCCGTTTACATCTAAATAATTGCCTTCACTGAAAGTTTGACCGGTCTGCTTTGTTATAAAGTCGGCATAATCACCGTCGGGGATAAAGCAAATGTCCTGACTATCTTTTTTTCGAGCATTGATAAACCCATTTTGCTCTGCGATTTCACGCACTTCGGCTTTCGTGTATTTGCCGAGAGGGAAGAGCGTGTGTGCCAATGTGTGCTGGCTTAAACTATATAGCACATAGCTCTGGTCCTTAGTTAAATCTTTTGCTTTTTTCAAAAGATAGCGACCACTTTCTTCATTGTATTTTATTTGTGCATAATGTCCGGTTGCAATGCCGTCATAACCATTTTCAAGTGCGAAATCAAGCATTTTACCGAACTTGATATAGCGATTGCATTCAATACAGGGATTGGGGGTGCGTGCACATTGATATTCAGATATAAACTTGTCCGCCACCATAGTTTTAAAGTCAGTGCTTAAATTCAATACGGTGTGCAAAATACCGATTTTCTCCGCGACTGCTCGTGCATCATCCGCCTCGTTTAGCGGATGGTTTTGGCTTAAACAATCAAGGAGTTTAAGCGTTACACCGCCAACGAAATATCCTTCTTTAATTAACAGGATTGCAGCTGCGCTGCTGTCTACGCCGCCACTCATGCCGACTAATATGTTTTTCATAAAAATAACTCCTAGAATAGTGCTTTAATACCAATTAAAATCAAAATCAAAGCGCCGATAATTTCGGCTTTTGAACCGAGTTTGTCGCCGAATTTTCTGCCGAGTGCAAGGGAGAGTAGGCTAATGACAAAGGTTGTAATACCGATGAGCAACAGCGCCGGCAATAAAGATGAAACAAAAAGGCCTGCAGCAACAAAACTTACTCCAACGGCAAAAGCGTCAATGCTGGTAGCGATTGCCTGAAGGATTAAAACATTGTATGTAAATTCTTTCTTTTCACAGTTTTCTGTTCCGCAGCCGGAAAATCCGTCTTTCATCATTTTGCCACCGATGGAACCCAAAATGACAAAAATCACAATGCCGGAATATTTTTCCATAATTCCTGCAAACAGTGTGCCGGTAAAATAGCCGAGCGCCGGCATGAGTGCCTGAAAAAAACCGAATGCGAGCGCCGTCATTAAAAATTTAAATTTTGATAATTTTGCGTAGACCATACCATTCGTCATTGATACAGCCGCAGCATCCATGCTCAGGCCTATACCGATACAAAAAATCTCAAGAAGTCCCACAAATTTCACCTCATATAAATTATAGAATATATTTTAACACTAAGAACCGAAAATAGCAATCCTTTTTACATTTTCTATTGACTATTTTGCTATATTAGTAGTATAATAAATTAAATTGTACTTTATGTAACAATTGATTTTGCGCTTTGTTTCGGGCGCCCACCGCCGGTGCTACGGCGGCTATATGCGAAACAGAAAGGTAAGTGGTAAATATGAAGAGAGTGTACAATTTTTCGGCAGGTCCGTCCATGCTTCCGGAGGCGGTTTTAGAGCAAGCTGCAAAGGAAATGCTCAATTACGGAGATTCCGGCATGAGCGTTATGGAAATGAGTCATCGTTCAAAAGTTTACGATGACATCATCAAGACTGCAGAAGCAGACTTAAGAGAATTGCTTGCAATTCCAGATAACTACAAAGTTCTGTTTGTACAGGGCGGTGCATCGAGCGTATTTGCAATGGTGCCGCTGAATTTGATGACCAAAAACGGTAAAGCTGACTATGTGATTACCGGTCAGTGGTCGAAGAAAGCCTTTTCCGAGGCGCAAAAGTACGGCAATCCGAGAAAGGTTGCATCTAGCGAAGATGCGGTCTTTAATTACATTCCGAAACTGGATAAATCCATGTTTGACCCGGAAGCGGACTATGTACATATTACATCTAATAATACCATCTACGGTACAAGATACACATCGCTTCCGGATACGGGCGATGTGCCGATTGTAACAGATATGTCCTCTTGTATTTTGTCTGAGCCGGTAGATGTTTCCAAATATGGTATGATTTATTTCGGCGCACAGAAAAATGTGGGTCCTGCGGGTGTAACGGTAATTATTATCCGTGAAGATTTAATCGGCAATGCAATGGAGATTTGCCCGACTATGTTCGATTTGGCAATTCATGCAAAGAATGAATCTTTGTACAACACACCGCCGTGTTATTCTATTTATGTGTGCGGACTTGTGTTTAAGTACTTAAAGTCCATCGGCGGCATAGAAAAGATGTACGAACTTAACCAGAAGAAGGCAAAGATTCTCTACGATTTCCTCGACAACAGCGAGATGTTCAGAGGTACAGTTGTAAAGGAAGACCGTTCGCTCATGAATGTTCCGTTTGTAACCGATGATGAAGAACTCAATGCGAAGTTTATCAAAGAAGCATCTGCGGCAGGTTTTGTAAACCTCAAGGGACACAGAAGTGTTGGTGGTATGCGTGCAAGTATCTATAACGCAATGCCGATTGAAGGCGTGGAAGCACTTGTGGAATTCATGAAGAAGTTTGAAGCAGAGAATAAATAAGAGGGAGGCCGTAATTATGTATAATATTTTAACTTTAAATAAAATCGCAAAATGCGGTCTTGATCAACTTTGTCCGAAAACCTATACAGTAACGGACAATGCAACACAGCCGGCAGATGGTATTATCCTCAGAAGTTTTTCCATGCACGAAATGGAACTTCCTAAGGGATTAAAAGCTGTAGCAAGAGCAGGCGCAGGTGTAAACAATATTCCGATTGACCGTTGCACGGAAAATGGCGTGGTTGTATTTAACACACCGGGGGCAAATGCAAATGCCGTAAAAGAACTTACGATTGCGGGGCTTTTCCTGGCATCGCGTGACATTGTCGGCGGGATTGAATGGGCAAAAACACTTACAGAAGAAAACGGCGATGTTGCAAAGCAGGTTGAAAAAGGCAAGAGTGCGTTTGTAGGGCCGGAAATCGAAGGCAAAACACTTGGAGTTATCGGTTTGGGTGCTATTGGTGTTATGGTTGCAAATACGGCAATCAGTCTTGGTATGAAAGTTATCGGTTATGACCCTTATCTTTCTGTAGATGCGGCGTGGAAACTTTCAAGAAATGCAATTAAAGCGACGGAAATCAAAGATATTTATGCAAACTGTGATTATATTACCTTGCATCTACCGCTCAATGACGGCACACGCGGCATGATAAATACCGAAGCGTTTGACCGGATGAAGAAGGGCGTTCGCTTGTTAAACTTCTCCAGAGCAGCGTTGGTGGACAGTGATGCTTTAAAGCGTGCACTCTTTGATGGTACGGTTGCAAAGTATGTTGTAGACTTTCCGGATGCAGATGTTATCGGTCTTAAAAATGTTGTACCGATTCCGCATCTTGGTGCATCTACGCCGGAGTCAGAAGACAACTGTGCAATTATGGCGGCGAAGCAGCTTGCAGATTACCTCGAAAATGGTAACATCACAAACTCTGTAAATATGCCAAACTGTGCAATGGAAAGAGAAACCGATATTCGCGTGACTATTATTCACAAGAATGTGCCGAATATGCTAAGCGGTTTTTCGACCGCAATGGCTGAAAAGGGTATCAATATCGCACATATGATGAATAAGAGCAAAAAAGATTACGCTTATACAATCATAGATATTGATGGTGAACTTGCTGAGGATACACTTGCGGCAATCGAAAATAATGCCGATGTGCTTGCGGTTCGAGTAATTCGATAAATTCACAATATAAATAAAGACCGATATAGTTTAACAAACTATATCGGTCTTTTAAATTTTTATTGTACTGTTACACGAACAATCATATTATTGCTGCGTTCAAAAGGTTCGTTAAACACCATTTGTCCAAAGGTTTCTACCTTTTCGCCTTCAATTAAAAACATGACCTTAGTAATGCCTTCTAATTCTGTGAGTGTGTACACAATAGACTCAACCAACAGGGTTTCTGAAGAACTGCCCTCGGGCTTTTTATTTATAAAATCACTGGATAGATTCACATAGCAAATCCCTTCTTTTGTCTCGCAGGACAAAACCTTGGCAGAAGAGGGAATTAATGAAATGCCACCTTGTTCGCTTGTGCCTTTAAACAACTCGTTTAAAATGGTCAATTCGTTGATTTTACCGCCATCCACCTGCACGGCGCGGTCTTCGGTAATCAGCATATGCTCTGAGTCGCGGCTGGGGAAGTACAAGCGCATGGTTTTTAGTGTGCGGATTTCTCCGGGGTCGGAGGCATTTACAATATCTTCTTTGCCGAGTGCGCCCAGCGCAATTTTTCCTTGTCCTATAATTTCTTTGCCGTTGACACGCACGGTAACTTTATCGACTTTTTGTGTTTCACAAAGCGTTAACACAACGGTGCATACAGCCAAATTGTTTTCCAGGTCTGTTGCGTTGTAAAAAGTTGAGGAAAAATCGACGGTTGCGATCTTGTTTTCATTAATCGTAAGTGCGTTAACCTTGGTTTCGGCAGGGATGGCGCGTTTGTTAATAACGGCATCCTTTGGGCCGGCAATTAGTGCCTCACACAGAAGCTTGAGCAACGCAGCGTCATCTTGTTGTGCTTGTGCGTCTACTTCAATGCTGCGCTCTTCTTTGGAGAAATTTGAACCGGTACTATCTAAAAAGAACAATGTAAAATTCTGCTTCGGTATAGTATCGGGGCGAAATAGAAAGAAGGTTGCCAACGCCAATGCTGCCAATAATATAATAACACAAATTACACTGATAACGGATTTTACTGTTTTTGTCAGGTGCATGCTATCACCAACCTTTCAACAATAAGATTGTAACATATAAAAATTACAAAACTGTTAAATTCCAAAAATTACTTGCCCGAATACGGCAAAATTACAATGAATTTACTGCCGACACCTTCGCTGCTGATGAGTTCAATGTGTCCTCCGTGTGTCGTAATTGCCTCGTTTGCAATGGAAAGACCGAGACCGGTTCCGCCTGTGTCACGCGCTCTTGCGCGATCTACGCGGTAGAAACGATCGAAAATGCGCCCCTCCTGATCTTTGGGAATACCAATGCCGTTGTCCTCGATTTCGATAATGATTTTTGTTATATCACCATTTAATGAAATTTGAACAAAACCATCCTCATTTGTATATTTGATGCTGTTATCTGTGATGTTGTATATGGCCTCATACAGTTTGTCGTAGTCGGCAAGCATTTGCAGATGGTGGTCATCGTCGGTCGGCGTAAAAGAGAGATTGATGTTCTTTTCGCGCGCCAAAGGCGTGAGTTTTTTTACAACGGATACAATCAGGTTGTGTAAATCTACAGTTGTAAAATCGTTTCGGACAACCTGAGAATCACTTTTTGTCATTGTCAGCAGTTTTTCAATGATTCGATTAAGTCTGTCAATCTCGCCGGTAATATCCTCTAAAAATTCGGACGCCATTTCAATGTTGGCACCGTTTGCAAGTGCGGATTGTGCGGATTCGCAGGAGAGTCGAATGGTAGCAAGCGGCGTTTTTAATTCATGGGAAGCATCCGACACAAACTGTTTACGCTTGTCTTCCAATAGAGTCAGTTTGCCGGACATATTATTAAAGGACTCACCCAGACGGGCAATCTCATCATGACCGACCACTTCGACTTTTTGGCTGAAATCACCTTCGGAAATTTCTTCAACTGCACGCGTGAGTTTGATGAGCGGCGATGTGATTACATTTGCCAAAAGAAAACTCAATAACGCCATAAGCAAACTCGATACGACAGAGAGCATCATCAGCGTTGAGCGGATATCACTTAAATACGCATCGGCATCCGTTAAAGATTTCTTTAAAAATACAAAGCCGATGGTTGTGTTGTTTTTGATAACGGGCAGCGCGGTCTCAATGCTGTGTGTTCCGTTTTCGTTTTCGGTTACGGCCCAGGAACTGATTCCGGTATTCGCCTCACTGATGACCTTGGTTGCAGAAACATAGAACTTACCTGTTAAGTTTGCCTGTGTACTATTATCATAGCACACATAGGATTGTGAGTCTAATATCAGAACGCGAACCGGCTCGTCGAAAATGTCGCCGGAGATGTTGAACTTGCCGACTTCCATAGAGCCTTGCGTGGCAATGTCAGCAACGATATTGGCCTTGGCAAGTAAATCCATGCGCTCTCGGTCATAAAAGTAATCTTTTAGCGCAGAAAGAATGTAGATGCTGATTAAAAACATCATTAAAAATGAAATCATTACATATGCAAAAGCCGTTTTCCAACGAAGGGAAGAGTGGCGAATGCGATTGTTAAATATTTTTATAATAATAACCAACTCCCCATTTTGTGTGGATATACTTCGGTTGTGCAGCGTCTGGCTCAATCTTTTCGCGCAGACGGCGCACATGCACATCTACCGTGCGGATATCGCCCGGATAGTCGTAGCCCCATACAATGTCTAATAAATTATCACGACTGTATACTTTGTTCGGATTGGTGATGAACAAATCCATTAAGTCAAATTCTTTACTGGTTAAATTGATTTCGCGACCGGAAACAATGACACGGCGTTGATTGTAGTCTATACGGATATCACTGTTATCGGGCAAAGCTGCTTCGGATGCGGCATTTGCGTGTGCTTGCCGGCGCAAAATTGCTTTAACGCGTGCTTTAAGTTCCAAAACATTAAATGGCTTGGTCATATAATCGTCTGCACCGTACTCCAAGCCCATAATCTTGTCCATGTCATCGCTTTTTGCTGTGAGCATAATGATAGGAACATTGGAAAATTCGCGTATTTTCTGGCAAGCCTCCAGACCGTCGATTTTCGGCAACATTAAATCTAAAATGATTAAGCCGACGCTTTTGTCCTTTGCCATTTTCACGGCATCTTCTCC
This sequence comes from Clostridia bacterium, assembly GCA_045578865.1. Taxonomy (GTDB): domain Bacteria; phylum Bacillota; class Clostridia; order UBA1381; family UMGS1253; genus RGIG2041. Next base: position 88,901 of record JAZNLB010000025.1, read on the forward strand.
GTCGTAGGCTACTTCACAAGTATAGCCATCCTGTTCTAAATTGAATTTGATGCCCTTGACGAACAATTTTTCATCGTCTACGATTAAAATTTTCATACCGCAGCGCTCCTTAATTTTCATTGATAATTTATTTTATCATATTTAAGAATGAAGGGCAAGGATTTGCAGAAAATATTTACACAAGAAAGCAAAATGCCAAGTCCCGCCAATAGAATAAAAAAGGGCATCCTTTCGGATACCCTCTTTTTTATGGTGCGAGTGATGGGACTTGAACCCATACGCCATAAGCACACGCCCCTCAAACGTGCCTGTCTGCCGATTCCAGCACACTCGCAAACGACTTGTTTATTATACAGCAGAAATATGTGTTTGTCAACACTTTTTTTGAGTTTTTGAAAAAATTTTTCATGCTGAATTTACATTGTAAAAAGGTGCGTCCTTTTGACGCACCTTTTTACAATTTATCTCTTCCATGCGTATGGAGAAAACAAGATTAACATAGGAAAAATCTCTAATCGTCCAATAAGCATATCCAAACACAAGACCAGGATGGAAAGAGGGGAGTATGCTGAGAAATTTTGCATTGGGCCTACGCCGGCAAGACCGGGGCCTATATTATTTAGTGTGGCGGTAATTGCGGTAAAATTCGTTGTAAAATCAAAATTATCTAAACTGATAATTAACATGGAAGCAACAAAGATAATGATATATGCAGCCATATATACATTTACTGCGCGCACGGTTTCGTGGGCAATCTGTCGGCCGTTCATTTTAAGTTTTACAACACTTCTCGGATGTATTGAAATATGCACCTGCTTAACGATACTTTTAACCAAAATTACAATTCTGGATACTTTGATGCCGCCGCCCGTACTGCCTGCACAAGCACCGATAAACATCAAAAGGACTAATATACTTTTGGAAAATTCCGGCCACAGGTTGAAGTCTACCGTGGAAAAACCGGTTGTGGTTATGATAGAACTAACCTGAAACGCTACATGGCGTACTGTTTCACCCAATGTAGAAAACAGCGGGCGACAGTTGATGCTGATAAGCAAAACGGAAATCAATATGATAGAGAAATATGTTTTTGTTTCATCTGCTTGTGCAATTGTTTTCCAGCGACGCATCAAAACAAGGTAATAAAATGTAAAGTCAATGCCAAAAAGAAGCATAAACACCGTAATAACGATTTGCACATAGGCGGAGTACTCACCGATACTTGCATTTATGATTCCGAAACCGCCTGTGCCAGCCGTGCCGAAGGACAATGTTAATGCCTCAAACAAATTCATGCCACCACACAATAGCAGTATAATCAACAACCCTGTCATGGAAATATACATACCATAGAGCCATTTTGCACTTGTGCCGATTTTTGGCAATAGTTTTCCGACTGCGGGGCCGGTGCTTTCTGCTTTGATGAGGTGCAGATTTTCTCCGCCTGCCAAGGGGAGAATGGCAACTAAAAATACCAGCACTCCCATGCCGCCGATCCAGTGTGAAAAACTGCGCCAGAACAAAAGACTTTTAGGCAGGATTTCGATATCGGAAAGAACGGATGCACCGGTTGTTGTAAAACCGGAAACTGATTCAAAGAGTGCATCGAAAAAGTTTTCAAAGTAGCCGGAGAAATGAAACGGCAAAGCGCCAAACAAACTAATAACAATCCAAGCAAAGCCTACGATGAAAAAACCTTCTTTTGCATACAAGGCTTTATTGTCTGGTTTTTTTAAGACCAAAGGTAGGCCCAGGGCAAGACACGGTATAATGCTCAACACATAAAGCATCCAGTTTTCACCGTAGATAAGCGCGCACGCCAATGGCGTGCAAAGACAAGCCGCCTCAATGCACAAAACCCAGCCTATAATATGAAAAATGATTTTATAGTTCATAGTGTATTACTCCAAAATATCACTGATATCATTAAAACCGGACTGCGTAGTTACGATGATAACGGTATCCCGTGATTTAATCATATCGCGACCACGAGGAATGATGATGTGTCCGCCTCTGTTGATGCAGGCAACGAGTACATTGCTTTTTAAATCCAGACTTTTAAGCGGAATGTTTGCAACCGGAGAATTTTCCGCTATGCGAAATTCGAGCGCTTCAGCTTTGTTGTCTAAAATGTAATGCAGTGTCTCTATGTTGCTGGCAAGAGAGTTTTTCATCGCACGAACATAGCGGACAATGTATTCTGCGGTAATGTTTTTGGGGTAAACCATTGTGTCCAAATTTAGATTTTCGATTACATTGTCATAGGCAATACGATTGACTTTTGTAATTAATTTTGCACCAGTTTTGCTCTTGGCAAAAAGGGAAAGAAGTATGTTTTCTTCGTCAATATTTGTTAAGGCTACGAAAGATTCTGTGTGTTCTAGCCCCTCTTCTAACAAAAGCATGTTGTCCGTGCCGTCACCGTTAATTATGTTTGCCTTAGGCAACAACTCACAAAGCTCGTCACATCGTTTGGGATCGAGTTCAATGATTTTAACATCAATGTCAGATTGCAGAAGCATATCTGCAAGATAGTAGGCGGTATCGCCACCGCCGACAATCATTGTGTCTTTTACGCGGTTGGTTTTTATGCCGATTTTTCTGAAAAATTCTGCGGCGCTCTTAATGGTGGATACAATGCTGACAAGGTCGCCGCTTTGCAAAACAAAGTCACCGCGCGGAATAAAGGCATCGTCTCCGCGCTCAACACCACAAACTAAAATATCGCAGTGCAGTTTTGCTGCCATATTGGATACTTGCATGTTATTGAGCACGGACTCTTCGGAAATGCGGAATTTTAATATTTCAACTTTGCCGCGTGCAAAGGTGTCAATTTGAATTGCAGAAGGAAATCTGAGCACACGCGCCATTTCTTTTGCGGCTGCCTGCTCGGGGTTAATCACCATCGATAAGCCGAGATCATCTTTGAAAACGGCCAAAGACTTTACATATTCCGGTTTGCGGACGCGGGCGATTGTCTGACAGTTGCCGAGTTTTTTTGCCATCAGGCATGTCAGCATATTGATTTCATCGGACTGCGTTACGGCAATCATCAGGTCCGCGTTTTCTACGCCGGCCTCGGATAAAATTTCTATATTACCGCAACTGCCGCACACACCCATAACATCATGCTGATTTACCAGCGTTTCGATGATGGAGGCGTTAATATCAACAACCGTGATGTTATGTTCTTTTTCATGGCTGAGGCGTTCAGTAAGTTTTTGTCCTACTTTGCCGCAACCCGCAATAATTATATTCATAAACATACCTCTTTTTAATAACTTGATATGATTAACTTATTATAGCACTGTTCATTGCAAATAGCAACATAAATTTAAAAGCCGGCAGCGCAGACTACGCCTCCGGCTTTGCGGTGTCAAATTAATCATCTTCGTAGATTTTTCTTTTGGATTTTGTGCGGTAAAACAAAGCGAGTGTGCCCGGACCAATATGCGTGCCGACCGCTGCACCAATCTGCGATTGCATTACAAGCTTGCTGTCTTCGCCGCAAGCGTCCTTAACCGCATCCCAAAGTTGTGCGGCGCTGTCGTGGGCATTAGAGTGCACGATACAAAATTGCGGTTTTTGTGTATCCATATCATCTGAAATGGCCTTTTGAACCAGTTTGGGTAATACGGTCTTTGCGCCGCGGAACTTGTCTACGGATTCCATAATGCCGCCAATAACGGAAAGAACCGGCTTGATGTTTAAAAGACTGCCGGCAATTAAACTTGCCTTGTTAATTCTGCCGCCTTTTTCGAGATATTTTAATGTATCTACCAACACATAAACATTTGTATGTCGGCGCACATCCTTCATACCTTCAACGATTTCTTCCAGAGATTTACCTTCGTTATTTAAGCGGATACCTTCCATCAACATCAACACAATATAAAGCGAATAGCTCATTGAGTCAACGATTTCGATTTTTGCGTCCGGATATTCTTCTAAAAGCTCGTTTTTAATCATGTGGCATGTCTGATTTGTGCCGCTTGCTTTCGAAGAAATTGTGATATAAACGGTTGCATCATAATTTTGAACGCCATCTTCGAGCATAGCCTTCAATTCCGGAATCGGCGGTTGGGAAGTGGTGGGGATTTGCGGGCCGGAGGTCAATTTGACATAAAAGTCTTCTGATGAAATATCCACCCAGTCACGAAGTTGAGTTCCGTCCGGAAATAAAATTGGCATGCCGATTACGGACACATTGTTTTCTTTTGCATATTCTTTTGGAATATCTGATGCCGAATCTACAATAAATTTAATATTCATAATGCTCTCCATTCTTATTTACCATGTATATTTTGTCAGCGTTCCTGCCGACTTTAACGATGCAAAATCTGTCTGTCGCAATGCTTCGTATAGGACAACGGCTACGGAATTGGATAAATTCAAACTTCTCGCCTCGGATATCATCGGAATACGAATGCATGTTTCTTTGTGGTTGTGTAAAAGTGCTTCATCCAGGCCCTTGGTTTCTTTGCCGAACATTATATAGTCGCCGTCTTTAAAGTGAATATCACAGTGGGACTGCGGTGCTTTTGTTGTGGCGAAATAGCAAGTGATGCCAGGATTTTTTGCAAAGAAATCATCCACATTATCGTAGTATGTAATATCCAGAAGATGCCAATAATCCAATCCGGCGCGTTTTAACTGTTTGTCGTTAATTTCAAAACCGAGCGGGCGGATGAGATGCAGTCTGCTGCCGGTGGCGGCGCAGGTGCGTGCAATATTGCCGGTGTTTTGCGGAATTTCCGGCTCGCACAAAACAATGTTAAAACTCAATCTTATCGTCTCCTTATAATCTCACAACTATTATACACGAAAAGATATGAAAAATCCAGTCTTTTTTATATTTTGAATAAAAAAGAGCAAAAACGAAAAAATAAATAATATTATATTTTGGAGATGATATGCATGTATTTTCCGCGAACAGATTTGGCTTTAGAACTTCAAGAGGAACTGAGTCGTGCTCAAACGGGGGACATAGACGGGATCGAAACCGAGATAGAACACAACGGTGATGTAAAAGTAACCAAAGTGAAAATTATCAATGAATTTGGTGCCAAAAAAATTGGAAAACCAATCGGCAACTACATTACGCTCGAAATGGAAAATCTCACCTTTCAGGATGCTGAGCAATACAAGCTGGCGTGCGGTGCGTTAAAAGATGCGATAAATTATTTGTATACGCCTGACCGGAATCGGCCCATTCTGGTAGTCGGACTCGGCAACAGGTTTATTACGGCAGATGCGCTCGGACCAAAAGTGGCGGATCGTATATTTGTTACCCGCCATTTACATGGTCAGTTGCAGAAAGTGTTCGGCGATGCTCTGGCAAGCGTGTGTGCCGTTGCGCCGGGAGTATTGGGTATCACCGGAGTTGAAACGGCGGAAATCGTAGAGGGGGTGTGCGCGTGTGTGCAACCCGGTCTGATTTTGGTTGTTGATGCATTGGCGGCTAGGGAGGCAAAACGCCTGAATACCACTGTACAGTTGTGTGATACGGGCATTACACCCGGTTCGGGTGTCGGCAACAGCAGAGCGGCTTTTAATGCACAGCGTTTTGGCGTGCCGGTGCTTGCCATTGGCGTGCCAACGGTGATTGATGCGCTAACCATGGCATACAATACGGCGTTTGCGGTTTTGCATGCTGCACAAACAAGCAACGGTGATACTTTGTCCTGTCTTCAAAACCTTACGGCTTCGGAACTTTATGAGGCGGTAGAAAGCATAATGGGACAACAAGTGAAAAGTTTGACGGTGACACCTAAGGAGGTTGATTTTGCGATGGAGCGAATATCAAAAGTGATTGCCGGAGGCATCAATTTATATTTGCATAAAGATATGACGGTTGAAGAACTCGATAGTCTGACGATGTGATTGACAAAATTGCATGAATGTTGTAAAATAAAATCTGTATTTTTGATTGTATGGAGTGAGTTTTAGATATGAATACAATACAAATTGCGGAAGGTGTAAATCTGCATCACATTCCGGATGAAAAGTTCAAAAGCGCAACGGTTTCTGTGTTTTTTCACAGACCTTTGTGTGTGCAAGAAGCATCGCTGAATGCAATTTTACCGTGCGTTTTAAAACGAGGCACACGCTTGCATACCGACTTTGATGAAATCGAGCGTTCACTGATGGATTTGTGCGGCGCAACTGTATCGGGTGCAGTATCTAAGCGCGGCGATATACAACTGTTGTTTTTTGAAGGGGCATCCTTATCAAATCGTTATGCGCCGAATGGAGAGGACTTGGTCGGCGGTACGGTAGATATGCTTGCACAGATTTTATTTGACCCGTATCTGCCGGATGGTGCGTTTTGCGAGGCGTATGTTGAACTTGAAAAGAAAAACCTAATCGAAGCCATCGAAGCGATGGCCAATGATAAAATGCAATATGCCCTCTGGCGCTGTAACGAAGAAATGTTTCGTGGCGAAAATTACGGTGTTCATGAACTGGGCAGTGTGGAAAGTGTGCAGGCAATTACGCCGCAAGCCCTTTATGAGCACTACAAGAAGGTACTAAAAACCAGTCGCGTAGATATTTTTGTTTGCGGCAGCGCAGATATAAATGATGTTGCTGAAAAATTCAAACCGTATTTTGATGCAAAACGCAGCCTGCTTGAAATTACCACTGCGGCGAAAATGGCTTCGGGTGAAATCAAAAAGGTTACGGAAAATTTTGATGCCAGTCAGGCGAAACTTACGCTTGGTCTTACTACCGGCTATGATGCAACACAGCGACCTTTTGAACATATCTTGATGGCAAATTCCATATTGGGTAGCGGCGTACATTCGAAACTGTTTAACAATGTGCGCGAAAAACTCAGTCTGGCATATTATGCATTCAGCCGCATTGACAGAGTGAAACAGGTTATGATTATCGGCATGGGCATTGAAGAGAAAAATTATGATGCGGCATATAATGAGACGATGGCGCAACTTGATGCGCTTAAACGCGGCGAAATATCGGATTATGAATTTGAGTCGGCAAAGGCTTTTTTAATCAACAATACAATTTCTTCAACGGACAGCCAAAGTGCGATGACTGTGTTTGCTCTGTCGAATTTGCTCAATGGAGAAGAAGTTACGATTGAGCAGCAGGTTGCCAAAATTAAGGCAACTACGCGTGAACAAACAATAGCTGCTGCACAGGATATCTGCCTTGAAATGATTTATTTTCTCGCCAAAGGAAGTGACAAATGATGGAATACACAAAAAGAGAGGATGCCGTTACGGGCGAGGTGCTTTATAGTGGCGTCCATACAAGCGGAGTGCGTATATTTGTTTTGCCCAAACCGGGTTTTCGCAAGTGTATGGCGATGTTTGCAACGGCTTACGGCAGTATAGATACGACCTATACCGCTGACGGTGTTGAAAAACGAATTCCGGATGGCACTGCACACTTTTTAGAGCACAAACTTTTTGAGGAAGAGCAGGGGAATGTGTTTGACCGATTCAGCGTGCTCGGCGCGAACGCAAATGCTTTTACAAGTTTTGGTACAACCGCATATTATTTTACGGCGTCAGACCGTTTTTGTGAAAATCTTGAAACTTTAATTTCCTTTGTGCAATCTCCGTATTTTACGGAGGAGAGCATATTAAAAGAACAGGGGATTATCGGGCAGGAAATTAAGATGTATGAAGATGATCCGAGTTGGCAGGTGTATTACAAAGGCATAGAGGGCTTATACCATAAACATCCGGTAAAAATAGATATTGCCGGTACAGTAGATACCATTGCCGATATTTCGGAAAAAACGCTTTATGAGATTTATAATCAGTATTATCATCCGTCCAATATGGTGCTTTTTGTAGCGGGAGATGTTTCGGTTGATGAGGTTTTTGAAACAGCACAGCGCACTTTAAAGGATATAGAGCCTCTTGCTGCACCGATTCAAAGAAAATTGCCGGATGAACCGGATAGTATTGTCTCGCACTGCGTGGAAAAAAGGCTCGATGTTGCGGTGCCGATGTTTCAGATTGCATTTAAAGACAATGTGACAGACCTTCGCGGTAAACAGCTTTTGAAAAAAGAAATTATATGCGAAATGTTGATGGAACTGATGTTTGGCAAAAGTGGTGTAATTTACAAGGAACTCTATGAGTCGGGACTGATTAACAAAACATTTTCTGCGGAATATAGCGGTCATCGTGACTATGCTTTTGCAACCGTTGGCGCAGATTCCAAGCACCCGTATGAGGCATATGACAGATTTATGGAACTTCTGGACACTGTAACAATCACCGAGGCAGATTTTATACGCGCTAAAAAGTGTGCGTGGGGCGATTATATTGATATGTTTGACTCAACGGAGTCTCTCGGTTACAGTTTTACACTACATCAGCTCATAGGCGTGGATATGTTTGACTTTAAAGAGGCGTATGACAGCATAACATATGAGGATTTGTGCGAAAGACGAGATGCACTTTTGCGTAAAGAAAATAGTTGTCTTTCTGTAATCATGCCGAACGAATAAAGGAGTGAAGCGCGTATGCGTACCTTGGGGGAAAATACGATTTCCTTTCCGAAGCTCGGATTGGAATTTGCTTTAAAAAGAGGGTTTTATATTCCGGGAACAGATTTGGTGATTTACTGGTATGCCGTAATTATAGCACTCGGGTTTGTGCTTGGAATTTTGTATGCCTGCAAACGCGCTAAACGCGTTGGATTTTCCGAAGATACGGTACTGGATTTGGCGATTTTGGGCATGCCGCTTGCGGTTATATGCGCTAGGATATTTTATGTCTTGGGTGATATTGAAAGTTATGTGGATAACTATTTAAAAGTGTTTGCCGTTTGGGAAGGCGGCATTTCCATCCTCGGTGCACTTATTGGCTGCGTGTTGACGGGCATTATATACGGTATGGTCAAGAAAATCCATATTGGCCGTCTGTTTGATTTGGCAGCGCCGTCGTTGATGATTGGTCAAATCATCGGCCGTTGGGGAAACTTTGTCAATGGCGAGGTGTATGGGGTAGCGACGGATTTGCCGTGGGGAATGATGATTGCCGGAAAAACGGAATTGCCGGTACACCCGCTCTTTTTATACGAATCTTTATGGATGCTGCTTGGCTTAGTTATTTTGCATTTTTACCAAGATAAAAAACGCCGCTATGGCGAAGTGTTCTGCCTGTATGTTTTGTGGTATTGCGCCGCACGCGCGGTAATGGAACTGATGCGTGATTCGGAATTCGTGCTCGGTAACGGACAGATATTTATGTCTTTTTGGACGGTGCTTTTGTTTGCGGCAGTCGCGCTCATCTGCCTTGTCCTTTTGTATATAAAGGGAAAAAGCGTCAATCTGGAAAAAGATAGAATGAGTTTAAAAATTGAGCTACAGCGCAAAAGACTCGATGAGCTGCTTACAAACAATGCAGATGAAGATACGGTTTTGAATGCATCTGTGCAGTTGGATAAGACAATAGCGGAATATATGAAGATGTAAATAAAAGGTCACAACCTCTGTTTATCTGCGGTTGTGCCCTTTTAATCTCTCATATAAAATTCGTATAACTTTTTTAATACCTTTTTTTCAAGCCTGGATACATACATCTGCGAAACATGCATTTTGTCGGCGATTTGTTGTTGAGAAAGCGCATCGTAGTATCGGGCGACGATGAAGGTGTGTTCTTCGCCGGTCAAATGTTGCAGGCATTGATACACAAAATCCTTGTCTTCAATGAGCAGAAAACTGTCATCATTTTGTCCTATCACATTTTCCAATATCAAATCACGGTCTTCGTCTAGAGTTTGTTCATAAGATACTACGCTGTATGGCATAGTTTTATGTACCTGATCAGCACGGGCGAAGACTTCATACATCTTTTTTGGCACACGGATAAAATGTCCCGTATCGCGGAAATGTTTTTTGATTTCGCCAAGAATGGTTTGCGTGGCAAAGGTTGCAAACTTTACGCCGTAACTTGCATCAAAACGGTCGATCGCTTGCAAAAGACCAATAACGGCAACCTGACACAAATCCTCATACTCTATACCGCGCCCAACATAGCGCTTTGCGAGAATCTGAGTAATATACAAATTGCGCTCTGCAATCGCATCGCGCAACTTTAAGTCGCCGCTTTGCTGATAGAGCGCAATCATTTCTTCGGTTGTTGGAGAGTCTTTGACTTGTTCAGACAAGGAATTCTACCGCCTTTATTCGAGTTTATAGTCTATCTGTGGTGGTATATAGGCGCCACCGCTGAGAATGTGCTCGGCCATTTCTACGCCGTTTTTGTGTAGATTTTCTTTATAGATAGAGTTGTCAACACCCTCGCGTAACGGGCGCAAAAGCAAGTATAAGTTTGTCGGGACTACGCCGTCCATCTGTGTGAAAATCGGATTTTTAGAAAGAGAAACAGCATAGGCACTGCCGCTTTCGTTACGCAACACAAGAGATTCATCGATGTTGTATTTTTCAACAAAAGCGCTCAAATCGTACATTTCATCATGCGGGAATCTGCCCAAAAGATAGTCGCTGATAAAGAATACTGTTGTTTCGCCTGCGATGAGTTCGGAGTCTAAAACGATGCCCATTGCGGATTCGACAGAGTTTTTCTCTTTTTCGTCAATGTAAATTACATTACTCTTTACAAAGTGTTTACCATCGCCATCTACATCAGATGTGATTGGCTTAAAACGGTCTTCCAAAGCATAGCCCTCCACGGAGCCCATGCCTTCAATATTGCCGGCATACATCATTGCAAAGTCTGCCTTCGGTTCGCCGAACATATCGACGATAAAAACAATCACACCAAACAGCACTACAAGGCCGATAATAATGTGCCATTTATAGTAATACCAAATATTTTCCCACCATGCTTTGCTGAAAGTCGGTATATAATTTTGATAGTTTTTCATCTATAAACACTCCTTGTAGCATTCTGCACATAATTATACAATAAATCGTTTTTTCAGTCAAGGTGTTCAAAGTATGTTTACATAATATTCAAAAGCCGCAACGCAAGGTGCGTTGCGGCTTTACCTAGTAAAATGCTTGAAATAGCCTGTTTTACGCCAGTTATTTATCCAACGGCTTCATTGTCGGGAATAAGAGGACATCACGGATGGAGTAGGAGTCGGTTAAAAACATTACCAAACGGTCGATACCCATACCCATACCACCGGTTGGCGGCATACCATACTCGAGCGCATTGAGGAAATCGTCATCAATCATATTTGCTTCCTCATCACCTGCGGCGCGAAGTTCCATCTGGCGCATGAAACGCTCTCTTTGGTCAATCGGGTCATTTAACTCAGAGTAAGCGTTTGCGAGTTCGCGTCCATACAAGAACAATTCGAAACGCTCTGTGAGTTCCGGTCTGGACGGTTTTTTCTTCGTCAGCGGTGAAACTTCTACCGGATAATCCATAATAAAGGTCGGCTGAATCAACTTATCTTCGACTTTTTCTTCGAAAGCGAGATTTAAAAGTTCGCCCCAACTCGGAGTGCCCTCTACCTCGATGCCGAGACCTTTTACTGCCTCTAAAGCCTCTTCGGCAGTTTTGAGTGTGTCAAAATCCACGCCGGCATATTTTTTAACTGCATCAATCATTGTAAGGCGTTCAAACGGCGCAGAAAGATTCAATTCTGTGCCCTGATAAGTAATGGTATCCGTACCGCGTACAGCGCGTGCTACGGTGGAAATCATTTGTTCGGTGATATCCATCATACCATGGTAATCCGTAAATGCTTCGTAAAGTTCGATGGTTGTAAATTCCGGATTGTGTTTAATGTCCATACCTTCGTTTCTGAAGATTCTGCCAATTTCGTATACCTTTTCCAAACCACCGACAATGAGGCGCTTTAAGTGAAGTTCTGTTGCAATACGCAGATACATATCAATATCAAGTGTGTTGTGATGTGTAATAAACGGTCTGGCTGCCGCACCGCCCGGGATGTTATTTAAAATCGGTGTTTCCACTTCGATGTAACCGCGATTGTCCATAAACTTACGGATTTCAGATACAACTCGGCTGCGGGTAATAAAGGTATCTTTTACCTCCGGATTCATAATAAGGTCAACATAACGCTGACGGTAACGCAAATCCGGGTCTACCAGACCATGGAACTTCTCCGGAAGCGGTAACAGGGATTTTGCAAGCAGAGTTACTTCGCTTGCCTTAATCGAAACTTCGCCGGTTTTTGTTTTGAACACTTCGCCGGCAACGCCGACGATATCGCCGATGTCATATTTTTTTACCAGCGCATAATTGTCTTCACCAATTTCGTCTTTCTTTATGAATAACTGGATTTTGCCCTCGCGGTCGGACAGGTCGCAAAACATAACCTTACCCATGCCGCGTTTGGACATCAAACGACCTGCAACCTTAACACTCTGCCCTTCGAATGCGTCGAAGTCATCTACGATGGTTGCAGATGCGTGCGTTCTGTTATAAACAGTGATTTCAAACGGGTCCATACCGTTTTCCTGTAGCTCTATCAGCTTATCTCGTCTAATTTGTAAAAGCTCGGAAAGCTGCTGCTGGTTTTCTAATTCTGCCATAGTAAACCTCCTGATATGGTTGCTCATGCAACCTTAAATTGCTATGTAAACTCACGGATTTAAATATTATACACCAAATTGTTCTCTATTACAACATTTTTTTAAATTTTATACTTTACTTTTCTGTGACAGGTTGCGCTTTGTAAAAAGATATGGTATGCTATATGTAATAATTTAGGGGTGAAATTATGCATAATTATTTAGGACAATATGATATTGCGGTAATCGGTGCAGGTCATGCGGGTTGTGAGGCTGCTTTTGCTGCAGCAAGGCTTGGCTGTAAAGTCGTTATTTTTGCCACTAATCTTGATGCGGTAGCGAATTTGCCGTGCAATCCGAATGTTGGCGGAACCGCAAAAGGACATTTGGTGCGGGAAATGGATGCACTCGGCGGCGAGATGGGCAAAGTAGCAGATAAAACCTTTATTCAGTCCAAGGTATTAAACCGCGGCAAAGGCCCCGCCGTTCATTCGTTGCGCGCGCAGATCGACAGGCGGGCATATCAAATAGAAATGAAGCATCGTCTTGAGCTGGAAGATAATATTGATTTAAAACAGGCGGAAATTGTTGATATTCTAACTGAAAACGATTGTGTCAGTGGTGTGGTAACTGCAACGGGGATGCAATATGCGTGCAAAAGTGTTATAGTATGTACGGGTACATTTTTAGGCGGAAAGACATTGGTTGGTGATTATGTAAAACAGTCCGGACCGGATGGTATGTTTGCGTCCTTACAACTTACCGACAGTCTGAAAAAACTCGGTGTTCGGCTACGGAGATTTAAAACGGGGACGCCTGCGCGTATTGAGAAGGCAAGTGTGGATTTTTCCAAGATGCAGATTGAAGAAGGCGATAGCGAGATTACACCATTTTCGTTTGAAACCGAGGGCGAACTCAAAAATCAGGTTTGTTGTTATTTGACCTACACCAATCCGCGCACGCATGAGATTATTCGTAATAATATTCATAAAGCGCCGATGTATGCAGGTTTGATTGAGGGTGTCGGTGCGCGTTATTGTCCATCTATTGAAGACAAAGTAATGCGATTTGCGGACAAAGAGCGACATCAGGTGTTTATTGAACCGATGGGCCTCACCACCGAAGAAATGTATGTGCAGGGTATTTCAACAGGCCTGCCGGAAGATGTGCAAATTGAGATGCTTCGAAGCATTGAAGGATTGGAAAATGTAAAAATTATGCGTAGCGCGTATGCGATTGAATATGATTGTATTGACACGCTGCAACTCAAAGCATCACTTGAATTCAAACATATCGGCGGCTTGTTCGGAGCAGGGCAGTTTAATGGTACGAGCGGCTATGAAGAAGCGGCGGCACAAGGTTTAATTGCCGGCATAAACGCTGCGAGACGGTTGCAGGGTAAAGATGCTCTGGTTTTAAAGCGTTCCGATGCTTACATCGGCACACTCATTGATGATTTGGTAACTAAGGGGACAAATGAGCCTTATCGTATGATGACCTCGCGCTCGGAGTATCGATTGCTGTTAAGACAGGATAATGCGGATTTGCGTTTGACGCCGATCGGGTACGAAATCGGTCTTATTAGTGCAGAAAGATATAAAAAGTTTTTAGAAAAGAAAACTGCGATAGAGAAGGAAATCGAAAGACTTTGTTCTACAACGGTTTCTCCCAAAGCTGCAAATCCGGTTCTGGAAGCCTGCGGCAGTGCGCCGGTGGCGAACGGATTAAAACTTGCGGATATGCTTAAGCGCCCTGAGGTGGATTATTCGGCGATTGAACCTTGTGATCCGGATAGACCGGTACTCGATAGGGCTATAAGCGAGCAAGCGGAAATTTCCATCAAATATGATGGTTATATTAAACGGCAGATGGAGGCAGCTGAACGATTTAAGAAATTAGAAGAAAAAATAATACCCGAAAATATCAACTACGAGGATGTGTACGGTTTACGAATTGAAGCAAGACAAAAACTGGCTGCGGTGCGGCCACACACACTGGGACAGGCGAGCCGAATTTCCGGTGTCTCTCCAGCGGATGTAACAGTATTGATGATCCATTTGGGTAGATAAAATGAAAAAGCAAGCTGTGAGAATATCACAGCTTGCTTTTTGATTACAGAAGTGTTTTTACAATATTATCTGAAAGGTTTTCCATCGCATTAAAATCCATATACGGAATGTAGTAATGCTCTAATTCGTCGTGCTTCTTTTTTGCTTTTTGCAGATGGGAGATTGCGCGTGAGAGTAAAATATTATACAGGTCTGTATCTGCGCGCTGCATTTCAACGGCGACGGTGTTTGCGGAATATATTTCTGTTTTACTTTCGTTGCATACGGACTTGTCTCCGGTTAGCAAAATATTTTGATCCGGTAGATAAATATGCAAAATTTCCGTTTCCGGATACATTGGGTCATAAAAAATGTTTTGTTTAAGGTTACAATGTGTCATATACACAGATAATGGTGTAAGAATTTCTGATACATTCTGCGTATCTATGCAAATGATTTTGTTTGCAATTTCTGCATAAGAATTTATATAACTGATGTGTCCTTGCGGCGTGAAAGCATCGGCAAACGCTTTTTGTGTTGACGCAAAGCCATAGTCTAAATTGTTTAAATTTAAAGCCAAAATCAGTGTTTGGATACATTCTTGAATTGCCTTATCATCATTTTGTGCTCTTTGGCATTTTTTGATATGGTTTAATACGCTTTGTGCAGCGCGCAGATAGTCATATGCGGCGGAAAAGTCGGATGAAATCTTGCGGTTTATATCTTCGATTTCTTGTTTGTGCTTGGTAATGCTGCGTGCATCCCAATACATTCCCAAACTCAGAATTTCGTCTCTGCAACCGGGCAACACAGGGTCGATTGTGTGCGGCGAAGTTCCGTCGAGCATTATAAAACCGATTTCAGGTGCACAAATTGCATCTAATGAATCCGGATCAGAGCTGCAATGTAACAAGTTGCAAGAAAGACCGCGGCTGTTTAAAAGATGGAAAACCTTTTTCATCAATGTTGACTTTCCTGTACCGGGTCCACCTTTTAGAATTACGCAATTTTTAATTTGTTCTTTTGGCAAGATATGGGAAAAGTAAGAATAAAAACCAAGCGGCGTATTGCTGCCGGGAAAGTAATGTAAACTGTGCACAAGCATCCCTCCATGCTATCAGTTTACGCAAGTTTGAGTGAAGTTAGAATAAGTTTAATAAAATATCATGTGCCAGATCTAATGTTTCATGTGAGCCTGTAACTTCAACGGCAAAACTACCGCAATCGGTATTGCTGTCTTCGTGAAATGTAAATAAGTCTCCGCGTATCAGCAAAGTCGCGATTGGTGCTTGGGCGTACTGTGTGCCGGATTCGGATTGTGAACTCAAATAATCGGCTGATGCTGCAAAAGGTGCAGCTGACCCGATACATATATGTTCTTTTGGAGTATTTTCTATACAACCTTTTGTCGCATCTGACACAATTTTTACTGTATTTGTATCAATCCCCGCACTTTTTAAGGCGGCAACAGCGGCCTCACATTGGGCTTCTGATTCAAAATAGCATATGATTTTTCGCATTGGATAAACCTCACTTTCAAATTTAGTTTGTCCGATTAATGCAATTTTAAAATCTCCAAAAATTTGAATTTCAGTTGTATGTCTATTTCTTCGGAATTGGTTTTGGTTTGCGTAGAATTCAGTTCATTAAAACATAATGGCGGATACATAACACACCACCAATTTTTACCCTTTGCTTCGCCGAGCAGGATACGCAAACCATGGTACTTTCCGGCAGGTAAAGTTACATCGCCGTATTGGCGTACCGGAAAGTCGTATTCTCCGTATTTTGCAGCGACTTCGTAGGTAAAACCGTTTTCTTCTAGCACAGATTTTGCAACGGTTTTTGCAAGAGAAAGATTGCTTTGAATATAATTTTCTGCATCATTTTTTCTTTGGCTTTTTGACAAGTTTGCAAATTCGGCAAGCAAACGGTCACGCACCATCAATTTGATTTGCTGATCTTGTGTAGAATCACTGTTGGCTACAACATGCAGACGAATGACATTTTTTGCAATGATATTCTGCTGTGCCGTGTATGTATAAATACACAATAAACAGACCATAGATAAAAATAAGAATGAAACAGTTTTTTTCAATGTAACCACTCCTTTGTTATGCAGTATTGCCGGATTTTGCATAAAAAATACCGTACACACAAATTTGTGTGTACGGTATTTTATTGGTTTGATACTGTTATTGTTTATCTGCTATATCTTTTGCAACAGCGTATGCGCTTGAGAAGGCCCAAGTCAGATTATAACCGCCGCAATCGCCAAGCACATTTAAAACCTCTCCGCAAGCATAAAGTCCATTTTGGAGTTTCGATTGGAGATGCGGTGTGAATTCAGATAAAATTGCACCACCACCGCAGGCTTGGGCTTGCGATAGGTCGCGCGTGTCGGTAACGGATATGGCAAACTGTTTTGTGCTTTTTGCCAAAAGTTCGATTTCGTCACTCGTTAATTCAGCAATCGGGCGCTCCAGGTTGTCGATGCCTGCGCTGCGTAATACGGCTTGTCCGATTTGTTTGTTTAAAAAACCACTTAAAAATTCACCGACACTTCGCTTGGGGATAGTTGCGCGTCGGGTAGTATACAGGGCGGAAAGCTGTTGAATGTCCGTATCCGGAGCAAGGTCTAGATTTACAAAGAAATAATCGTTTGCTTTGTCAGCCTTGCTTTTTGCAACATGGCGGGATAACTGCATGATGCAGATGCCGGACAGGCCATATTCAGTAAATAGCACTTCGCCGTCTTCGCATGCAACAACCTTGCCGTTTTTTGTCAATGTTGCTCGGCACTGCGCGCGCATACCTTTGGCGATGCGCGTGTAGTATGTATCGCAAATCAGGCCGGTCAGTGCGGGGTAGGTAGGATATACGGTGTGTCCGAAGCTGCGAAGCAATTTCATGCCGGCAGCTGAACCGCCGCTCGCCGCCGAACCGGTGGCTATAACAACGCAATCTGCATGACATGATTCGTGTGTATTTACTGTAAAACAACTGTTTCGGAATTGAATGTTTTTAACTTCCGCCTGTGTTAAAACACGCACGCCGCACTCTTCGGCAGAAAAACGCAGGGCATCTACAACGGTGGTGGCCTGTGCGCTGCGCGGATAGACAAGACCGTCTTTCTCTATTGAGTGGATGCCTAAGTCTTCAAATGTCTTTATGATGTCTTTCGGCGGATGTGCCGCAATGACTTTGAAAACAAAATCGGGCGCATCGGATGTGTAGTTTTCCTCTGTCTGCTTCAAGTTTGTGAAATTGCATTTTCCGTTGCCTGTTGCTAGCAATTTTTTGCCAACACGCGCATTCTTCTCAATTAAATCGACTACGAGCGAAGGGTTGAGGCGTTTTAATGTTATAGCGCAGTAAAGTCCACTTGCGCCGCCTCCGATGATACAAATATGCTTGCTCATTTTATACCTCCAGAATTTTATATGAACATGGCGGTATGTGAATATGAAATCTGCCAATGTCACTTGTATGAGATTCATCGCAGTTTATACCATGTAAATTTGTAATGCCATATTTGCCCAATTCAAGTGAAGCATACCAATCGTGTGCAAGCGCGGCATTACACACAATCAAGAAGCGTTTGTTGCCGCTGATACGCAAAAATGCACATGCGGTGCCTTCGCCATATACGGTTTGTATGTCGCCGTATTTGAGCGCAGGATTGTCGTTTCGTAGCGAAATAAGATTTTTAAAATAGTCATGAAGATTTGCGTTTGTGTTTTCCCAGGGGAAACATTTTCTGCAAAACGGGTCGCCAAACCCCTGCATGCCGGTCTCATCGCCATAAAATATACAAGGCGTCCCGGGCAGCAACATTTGTAGCGCATATATGAGTTTAAAACGCTGCATGGCATTTTGCAAAACATCTGGGCTTAGAGTGTGTATTGCTTGTGCGTCTTTGCTCATGTTAAAGTCCGGTTCGGAGAGAACGGTTAAAATGCGAGGTGTGTCGTGACTGGACAGAAAGTTCATCATCGCCATAAAAGATTCTTTCGGATAGTTTTCCTTTAAAGAATTTATGCGTGCATTAAATTCGTCTCCGGTTTGCTTTTCGCAAACAAAGGCAATCAGCGCATCGCGCAAAGGGTAGTTCATTGCGCTATCTAATTCGTCACCGTTTAAATACTTGCGTCTTTCTCCGTAACTGATCTTATTAGACGCATCCTCCCAAACTTCGCCGATAATAACCGCATCGGATTTTTCTTTTTTGACTTCCGTACGGAGCATTTGCACGAATGCATCCGGAAGTTCATCTACAACATCTAATCGCCAGCCGCTTGCGCCAAGGCGTAGCCATTTTTTGATGATGGCATTTTTATCAGTTAAAATGTAGCGAACATAGGAAGGGGAGAGTTCGTTAACATGTGGCAGAGTTTTGATACCCCACCAGCAAGTGTATTCATGCGGAAAGCTAGAAAAATCGTACCAGTCGGCATAGGGCGAATCCTTGCTTTGAAATGCGCCTGTAGTCGGATAGTGTGCATCTTTGTTAAAATATTTACTGTCGGAGCCGGTATGGTTAAATACACCATCGAGCACGATGCGAATACCTTTTTCTTCGGCTTTTTTACAAAGGTGTACAAAATCTTCTTTAGTGCCGAATGTTTTGTCGATGGTTTCATAGTCACCCGTATCATATTTATGATTGGAGTAGGCTTCAAAAATCGGATTCAGATACAGTACGCTGACGCCTAAATCCGCCAGATAGTCAAGCTTTTGTGTGATCCCCATCAAATTGCCGCCGAACATATCGTTGGCAAGGTATTTTCCGCCAAACTGTTCCGGTTTGTAATAGGGCACATCGTTCCAATTGCGCGGCAGGATATCAGTGCGTAAGTGTCGCAAATCCGTGCCTTCCGGGCAATAGAAACGGTCGCAGAAAATTTGGTACATCACGCTTCCTTTAAACCAGTCGGGTGTTTTATATTCGTGGTCATATACAGTGATTTGAAACGGAATGGGGTTTTCTGTGTAAACTGTGCCGATGCCGCCGTAACTTTTTTCGTTATTGCCGTAATAATAGGTTTTGTCAGGACACTTTATCTCAAAGGTATAATAAAGCAGGCCGGGCGTTTTCGGCAAAGTCAATTTGGCTTCAAAATAGTTGACATCCAACATTTGCGAATGAAAATACATACCGATATATTTACAATCGTCATCATCAAATGTATATTGGATACGAACACATTTCGGCCAAAAATCTGCGCCTACGCCCAGTCGGAGTGTTACAGTGGTCTCGCATGGCTGTGCGCCAAACGGTGTCCTGAAAAATAAATTTTGAGAATTGTGTTGTGCTTTCAATGTTCTCACCTGTAAAGAAGGGCTGCATTACGGTGCAGCCCTATATAAATTATTTAGTCGATGCGCGGCAAATGCCAGATATACTCATTGTACTCTGCAATAGTTCTGTCCGAAGAGAAGAAGCCTGCCGTAGCGGTATTGATAACCGCCTTTTTGTTCCAGAGTGCTTTTTCTTTAAATTCTCTTGCTATGCGGGACTGTATATCTTTGTATGCATCAAAGTCACGCAGTACCATGTACGGGTCAGGCATACCATAATCGCCAAAGAGTAAGGAATGGTAGATTTCCTTAAACAACTGCGGATGATTTGGTTCTAATGTACCATCAATGAGTTGATCTAATACGCGTTTGAGCGGCATATTGTTTTCATAGATGCGTTGTACCTCTGTGTTATCATGGCGATAACGCACCGCCACTTCGTCAGCTCGCAGTCCAAAGATATACATATTTTCCATGCCGGCTTGCTCGCTCATTTCCACATTGGCGCCGTCAAAGGTACCAACGGTAAGTGCGCCGTTTAACATAAATTTCATATTACCTGTACCGGACGCCTCTTTGCCGGCTGTAGAAATCTGTTCGGAGATATCTGCTGCGGTGGTCAGAAGTTCGGCAATGGTAACATTGTAGTTTTCTATAAATACAACTTTAAGCTTGCCTTCAATGGAAGCATCGTTATTGATTAATTTCGCAACACTGTTGATTAATTTAATAATCAGTTTGGCTCTTGCGTAACCCGGTGCGGCTTTTGCAGCAAAAATAAAGGTTCTGGGTGTGAAATCCATACTCGGATTGTCTTTTAAACAGTTATACAGATACATAACATGCAGAATGTTTAAAAGCTGGCGTTTGTACTCATGCAAACGCTTTGCCTGGACATCAAAGATAGAATTGATGTCGATGTCTATTCCGTTTTCTTGTTTGATATATGCAGCAAGTCGTTTTTTGTTTTCCAGCTTAATTGCTGCAAATTTTTCGCAGAAAGCAGCATCGTCGGCATACGGAATCAAATCACGGAGCTTGTCGTGCTTTTTGAGCCAGGTTTTGCCGATGGTCTGTGTAATTAATTTCGTGAGCGCCGGATTGGAGTACATAATCCATCTGCGGAAGGTAATGCCGTTCGTGATTGCGTAAAAACGATTTGTGTCCAGA
Organism: Clostridia bacterium; assembly: GCA_045578865.1. Taxonomy (GTDB): domain Bacteria; phylum Bacillota; class Clostridia; order UBA1381; family UMGS1253; genus RGIG2041. Next base: position 109,916 of record JAZNLB010000025.1, read on the forward strand.
CGGTAGTAATCTGCAAAAATATCATCTTTTAAAATTTGTGTATGCAGTTTGGAAACACCGTTTACCGCATGACAGGTCGCCAAGCACAAATTTGCCATGCTGACCTGATTGTTTGCAATAATCGACATGTAATCAATTTTGCCGTAATCACCCGGATAAACCTGATTTAAACCTTCTAATAAGCGGTGATTGATTTCCGTTACAATCATATAGATACGCGGCAGAAGCGTCTCAAAAATGGAAATTGGCCATTTTTCCAAAGCTTCACTCATGACCGTGTGGTTGGTGTAGGCAAAAGTCTTGGTTGTAATGTCCCATGCTTCATCCCAGCCGAGGCCTTCATTGTCCATAAGAACGCGCATCAATTCCGGGATGCCGAGGGCAGGGTGGGTATCGTTTACATGAATTGCAATTTTTTCCGGGAAGATTGACCAGTTGGTACCGTGGAAATGCTTAAAGTCGCGTACAATCCACTGAATGGTGGCAGATACCAAGAAATATTGCTGACGCAGACGAAGCATCTTGCCTTCGTTATGGTTATCTTCCGGATAAAGCACCTTGGAGATAACTTCAGCCATATCCTTTTCTTCAATAGCGCGGATATATTGACCTTCGTTGAAGAACTTCATGTTCAAATCCGTCGGTGCCTTTGCACTCCAAAGACGGAGTTTATTGATGATTTTAGAATCATAACCGCAAACCGGCACATCGTATGGTACAGCGAGTACGGTGTGCGAGTTTTCATAGCGGAAAGAAAAACGACCGTCGTTCCAATCAGTATATACTTTTCCGCCAAACAGGATTTCTACTGTTTCTTCCGGCCGCTCAACTTCCCAAACATAGCCGTTATCCAACCAGGAGTCCGGTTGCTCGAACTGATAACCATCAATGATTTTTTGGCGGAACAAACCGTATTCATAACGGATTGTAGAGCCGTATGCCGGCAAATCGAGCGTCGTTAAAGAGTCGAGAAAACATGCAGCCAGTCTGCCGAGACCACCATTGCCGAGACCGGCATCTGCTTCCTTGTTTTCGATTGTGTTTATGTCAAGACCGATATGATTTAATACCTTTGTCATATCGTCTGTTAATGCGAGGTTGAGCATGTTTGCGCCAAAGAGTCTGCCCATCAAAAATTCAGAGGAGAGGTAGTAGAGTTTCTTTGCCTTCATTTCCTTTACCTTTGCATGGGAGTACTGCCATTTTTTCATGATTTGGTCGCGCATGGTGAGTGCAGCCGCTTTGTAAATCATATTTTCGGTGGCATCTTCGACGGATTTACCGAAATTGAGCATAACCTTTTCGGTGATTTCTTCTAAAAGTGCTTGTTGTTTTTTGTTGAGCATAATAAATTGTTTCCTTTCTGGTGTCGTTTCCGGTTTGTGTCTTATTTACCGGTGAGTGATTTATATAAATTCAGATATTTCTTTGCGGAAACCGCCCAAGAAAAGTCTGCCTTCATTGCTTGTCTTATAATGTGCTGCCATGCTTTTTTGCTTTTGAAAGTATCAGCGGCATAGTTGATGATCTTCAATAAGTCGTGGCTGTCATACGGTGCAAATGAAAAGCCCGTGCCTTCGCCGGTATATTCATTATAAGCTTTAACGGTATCTTTTAAGCCGCCTGTTTCGCGAACAATCGGTATGCAGCCGTATTTCATCGCAATAATCTGACTTAATCCGCATGGCTCAAATCTGGACGGCATCAAAAATGCGTCTGCACCGGCATAAATCTTATGTGCAAGATTGTTGTCGAATGAAATTTTTGCGGCGAATTTATCAGGGTAATTTTTTGCATACCAACTAAACATATTTTCAAAATGTGCATCTCCGGTACCGAGCAAGGCAACCTGCACATCCATTTTAGCAAGCTCTGCAATAATTTGCGCTATCAAATCAAAACCTTTTTGTGAGGTTAGACGACTGACGATACCGATAAGCATGCAGTCCGGGTTCTGAGCAAGACCAAGGTCTTTTTGCAGGCATGCTTTGTTGTAAGCCTTGCCGCTGACGAAGTTTCTGCCGTTATACATTTTGTATATGCCTTCATCCGTTGCCGGATTGTACTGTTCGTAGGAAAGCCCGTTTACAATACCGGTCAGGTGTGCACTTTTTGCACGCAAAAGACCGTCCAAACCTTCGCCGTATTCCGGTGTCTGAATTTCTTGCGCGTAAGTTTCACTGACTGTGGTAATTGCATCTGCATACACCAAACCGCCCTTGAGCATATTTACATCGCCTTTGTATTCCAATTTGTCGCTTGTTAGATAACTTATATCTAATCCGAGCACATCTTCGAGTGCACGCTTGTCCCAAACGCCCTGGAAAAGCAGGTTATGAACGGTAATTACCGTTTTAATACCGCGATAGAATTCGTTGTCTTGGAACTGGGCATTTAAAAGCACGGGAATGGCTGCACTCTGCCAATCATTTACATGAATTATATCGGGTCTGAAATCAATATCCGGCAGTATGGAAAGTGCCGCCTTGGAGAAAAAGGCAAATTTTTCAAAATCTTCATGAATATAGCTGTAGAGGTGCTGGGCGATAAAGTAAAACTCGTTATCGATAAAATACATTTTTAAGCCCTTGTAGTCCATTTCGAAAATGCCGCAGTATTGTTTTCTCCAACCGAGCGGAATTTCAATTGCTTTGATAAAACGCATATCTTTACGATAGTTTTCGCCGATACAACCATATAACGGCATGCAAACACGAACATCAACACCTTCTGCTGCAAGTGCGAACGGAAGCGTGCCTGCAACATCAGCAAGACCACCGGATTTTGCAAATGGAACAACCTCGGATGAAACAAAAAATACTTTCAGCATAAATGACCTCCTGATACATGTGAAAATGGGAATAGGGGACATTTGTCCCCATATTTCCTTTTTATACTACGCTTTTCTTTGCGATAACAAACGGATAGTTCGGTTGCCCCATAACGGTTTTGCCCGAAAGAAGGGTTACTTCTTTGTCTAATATCACATTTTCAGCAAAGCAATTTTCTAAAATAACACTGTTCTGCATTACAATAGAATTCTTAATTGTTGTACCCTTACCAACTTTAACGCCGCGGAAAAGAATAGAATTTTCCACATGACCGTCAATTACACAACCATCTGCGACCAAAGAACCAATAACATTTGCACTTGAGCCGTAGCGTGTAGGCGGCTGGTCTTTAACTTTGGTAAAGACTTTATTCTTGGAGAGGAATATCTCTTTGCGAACGGTGGTGTTGAGCATGTTCATATTATTTGTAAAATATGAATTAATGGAACTTACGCGGCCAACATATCCATCGAACTTATAGCCGTAAATGTTTAAAGTATTGAGTCTTTTGATCAGTATGTCCATCGTGATGTCATGTTCACCACGCGCAAAACAGTCTTCTACAAGACTCATTAAGAGGGAGCGCTCAATGATAAAGGCACTCATCGAAACATTCTTTGTGGTCGGATGCGGATGGTTTTTCATCACATCTGTCACACGACCGTCTGCGTCGGTTTCGATAAATGTATATTTGCTCAGTTCTGCCGGGTCCAAATTTTCCTCTGTGTTGTACAGAAGTGTAATATCTGCATTCTTTTCTTTGTGGAATGCGAGTGCGGCTTTGTAGGTGCAGTTATAAAATGTGTTTGCTCTGCATACTACAAAATAGTCCGGCTTTGTTCGGCGAATGTATCCGGAAATACCGTAGAGCGTATCGATGTCGCCGGTAACCTGTCCAAGGTTGTCTTTTTCTGCAAACGGAGGCAAAATATACAAGCCGGAAGATTTGCGGCTTAAATCCCAGGCTTTTCCGGAACCAAGGTGGTCCATCAGCGAGGAATAGTTGTGTTGCGTTGCTACACCGACATTACGGATGCCAGAGTTGACCATGTTGGACACAATAAAGTCAATCAAACGGTATCTGCCTGCCATCGGCAGTGCAGCAATGGCGCGTTTTTCAGTTAAAGTGCCAAAATGCATGCTATCATCGTCTGTTAAAATAATACCTGCCAGTGCTTCCATCATATTTTGCCACCTCCCTGAGTGTTTTCGTCCTCGATTTCAATCATAGAACCTTTAAATATTTCCGAGCCGTCTGCGATAGTAACGCCACCTTGCAAAAGTACAATGCCATCCGTGCACATCGCTGATGCGTATGGGTTGTTATCGGAAGCCTTTACACCGATTTTTGCATTTGCACCGATCACTGCGCCCGAACCAATTACGGCTTTTTCGATAATTGCGCCCGGACCGATTTTAACATTCGGCATAACAACGCTGTCGCGCACGATTGCGCCATCTGCCACATCAACGCCTTCGGACAAAACCGAGTGCTCGATTGTGCCGTTAATATAACAACCTTCCGTGATACAGCAGTTTTTGAGAACGGCGTCTGTGGAGATGTAGTGAGGCGGCTTTACCGGATTTCTGGAGAAAATTCGCCATTTCGGGTCGTTGATATCCAGAAGTGGTGGATCGGTGAGCATATCCATATTTGCTTCCCATAAGCTCTGGATTGTACCGACATCGCGCCAATAATCCGAATAATGGTATGCAAACATTGTTTCTTCGTTTGCAAGCATCTGCGGAATGATATTTTTACCGAAATCGTTATCTGAATTTGGATTGTTTTCGTCCGCAATTAGATATTTTTTGAGAATATGCCAATCGAAAATGTAAATACCCATTGATGCCAGATTGCTTTTCGGTGTCTTCGGCTTTTCTTCAAATTCAACAATACGGTTTTGCTCATCTACATTCATAATACCAAAACGCGGAGCTTCTTCCCACGGCACAGGCATAACTGCAACGGTTGCCACTGCGCCGGATTTGATATGTGCACCGAGCATTTTTGCATAATCCATTTTGTAGATGTGGTCGCCGGACATGATTAAAACATAGTTCGGCGAATATTGTTCAATAAAACTTATGTTTTGGTAAATTGCATTTGCAGTACCTTTGTACCACTCGCCCTTTTCGGCCTTTACATAGGGCGGCAACACATAAACACCTCCATAGTTACGGTCTAAATCCCATGGAACCCCGTTGCCAATGTATGTGTTCAATTCGAGGGGTTGGTACTGTGTTAATACACCTACGGCTTCGATGCCGGAATGTGTGCAGTTTGAAAGTGCGAAATCAATAATTCTGTACTTTCCGCCAAACGGCACGGCTGGTTTTGCAACATCCTTTGTCAGCGCACCCAAACGACTGCCCTGACCGCCGGCTAATATCATGCCTACACAGTTTGTCATAGTTGTTACCTCCTTGTGGTTATAAATTTACTGTCATTTCGCTTGTTGCGTGTTCTTTTGCCTCTGCAATTTCCGAACCAAAGGCACTATTAACCGTTTCATGGCGAAATGTAAAATTTGTGTTTTTGAAACAGCATATATTTAACCTATGCATTTTAAAATACTTGTATGTTACTTTTTAACTTTTTTGCGCTTTAAATAGAGCGTTGTAAGGGGAGGGAGGTCCAGTTTTAATGAATGTTTAAATTCACCCCAAACTCTCTTTTGAGCATTGACGGGTGCAAGCACATCTACAGAACCGTTAAACTCAGCTGCATCGCTGTTTAAAATTACTTCATATTCGCCACCTTGCGGTACGCCGATTATATAGTTCGTTCTGGGTACGGGCGTAAAATTCGATACAACAATTACCTGATTGGATTTAGCTTTCGCTGTACGAATGAAGCTGAAAACGCTATTATTTTCGTCGGAGGCATTGATCCACTTAAAACCATCCCAACTGTCTTCTGTTTGCCATAAGCTTTTTTCGTTTTTGTAAGTTTCGTTTAAAAATTGCACAAAACGGAGTAGACCGTCATGGGTGTCATATTCATGCAGGTTCCAATCCAGCCCTTCTTCTGCGCGCCATTCAATGAACTGACCAAATTCACCGCCCATAAAAAGAAGTTTTTTGCCCGGGTGCGCCATCATGTATGCGTAAAACGCTTTTAATGTCTTAAATTTTTCTTCATAGGTGCCGTACATTTTATCAATTAATGAACGCTTGCCGTGTACAACTTCATCATGCGATAATGGGAGAATGTAATTCTCCGAAAACGCATAGAACATTGAAAATGTCAGTGCACTGTGATTGTATTTTCTAAAATAGGGATCAAGCGACATGTAGCGGAGCGAATCGTTCATCCAACCCATATTCCACTTGTAATTAAAGCCGAGACCGCCTTGGTCAACAGGCTTTGTCACACTTGGCCAAGCTGTAGACTCTTCTGCGATCATCAATGCATTCGGGTAATCTTTAAATATGGCAGAATTGAGCATCTGTAAAAACTTAACGGCTTCATAGTTTTCGTTACCGCCGTCTTTATTTGCAATCCATTCGCCGTCGTTTCGGTTGTAGTCACGATAGAGCATGGAAGAAACAGCATCAACACGCAATCCATCTATGTGATACATATCAAACCAAAAATAGGCATTGGAAATCAGGAAAGACAGAACTTCGGTTCTGCCGAAGTCGAAAACAAGGGTGCCCCATTCTTTGTGCTCACCGATTTTTGGATCTGCGTATTCATAGAGCGGTGCGCCGTCAAACTTGGCAAGCCCGTGTGCATCGCGCGGAAAATGTGCAGGTACCCAGTCCATAATGACGCTGATGCCATTTTGATGACATGCATCAATAAACTTCATCAACTGTTCGGGGGTGCCGTAACGACTGGTTGCTGCGTAATATCCCGTAACCTGATATCCCCATGAACCGTCAAACGGATGCTCGGACAGAGGCATTAACTCTAAATGTGTATAACCCATGCCCTTGATATAGGGGATGAGTGTATCTATCAATTCTTCATAGGTATAGACGCTTCCGTCTTCCTTGCGGCGCCAGGAACCAAGATGCGCTTCATAAATCAGCATCGGCTTATCGTACGGCGCTGATTTTGCTTTTGATTTCTGCCATTTATTATCTTTCCATTTGTAGCTATCTAAAGTGTGGACAACGGATGCGGTTTGCGGTCGTTTCTCGCACATAAAACCGTAAGGATCGGCTTTGAAAATGACTTCGTTTGCTTGCGTAGTGATAGCATATTTATATATTGCACCTTCACTTATACGGTCGGTAATGCAAACCCAGATGCCACTGTCTTCCAACGGAAACAACGGGCAGTCGTCAGGGTTCCAGTTGTTAAAATCACCTGCTAATGCCACGGCCTTTGCATTTGGTGCCCAGACAGAAAAACGATAGCCGGAAAAACCGGGTTCGCTGTATTTGTGACAACCGAGCATTTTGTAGGCTTGTGAATTTGTGCCCTGTCTGAATAAATATAGTTGATAGTCTGTAATGCCATACAGAGTTTTTGCAGTTGTATTTGCCATAAGACAGGACCTCCCGAGTTTTTTTATTACAAGATAATATAAATA
>JAZNLB010000026.1:0-5979 GCA_045578865.1 Clostridia bacterium
GTTCCGTACGGTAGTGAAGTTGTCAAGTTCACGGGTACAAACAGCCTGGGAGAAGCGGTAGCATTTAATGATGTTAACCTCATCAACAATAACGGAACAGGTAGCGCTTCGGCGACGGTTGGCGACACGACATATACCATCAATGTTGCATGGGCTGCATACGATGCTGGGGCAGATGCAGCAGGCAATATGGTATATGATGTGAAGTATAAAATTAAAGATTTGGCAGATACCAATTATTACAACGCAATTCCGACCAAGCTTGTGCTTACAGATAAGAGAATTGCCGCGCAGGCTGTAGACGGCTACAATGAAGCAGGGACAAATGTTGTAGCAAAAGCCGGTGAATGGTATTTAAAAGCAGATATTGCCAATGAAAATACCAACCTGCCCGTTCATAACAATGGTGCGGCACTTGAAACACGCCGTATATCCACGATTACATTCGAAAACTGGGTAAGAGCAGGTTTGATTACAGCAAGCGGCGCACCGGGCGCTGCGCTCGATACTGAAGTTTCCAATGAAGTAGTTGACGAAATTGCATACAAGGCAATGGATGGTGCTACTACGCTGGTTGCACACTATCAAGACTTTAAAACGGGTGTAACTCCGGCGGGCATCAATAAGGACATGGCTCCGGCGTTCAGCTTCAAGGTAGCACAGAATAGTATTGTATATGTAGGCTGGAACGGCAGCTACATCGGTGAAGGCTGGACCGGTTTTACAAATCCGGGTATGCTGAAGTTGCACGGTACAGTGAGCACCAAACTCTACAATAGCGAGAACCAAATGATTGCTGATGGTTATGCAACGCACACGAACGCGAGCGCAGGCTATAATGCATTTTACAGATATGCAAAAGCAGGCGATGAAGTGACAATTACACCGGACGGTGTAAACAATAACATGCCGCCTGTGATCTTTGTTCGCGCAATTGATTTTGATGCATTGAGACCTACAGCTACACTGACCTACAAGGTTGGCGACGAAACAAACAAAATCGACTTTGACGAAGATTCGAACGAAACCACCATTACATTGTCGTGGGGCACAACGGATGCAATCTCCGTTGCAGCTGCAATTACAGCAGGTGCAGGTAGCGCAGAAGTATCTGATGCAATTACCCTTTCTGCGGATAACAAAGAAGGTACAATCACGGTTGTAATCACAGATGTGTTCGGCGAAGAAGTTGCAACCTATACAATTAGGTTTGCATTGGAAGAGCCGGCACCGGCACGCTTAAATGACCTCGAGGATGGCGGTTTAGTAGCAGCTGTTGAGGCTGGTAGCGTGAACACCACGCAGGAGACAGGTTCTACTGACATTACCGTATCCGGCAGTGATGCTAATTACAAAAACGAAGTTGTAGCGGTATATGTTTTAGCAAAAAATGACGATGGGACATCCAAGAGCATGAGCGACCTTACAGCTGAGCTTGCACGCAGCTCCTCGGGCAACCTCGAAGGCATCATTCTTGCAATGGGCAAGGCTTGGGCAGACGAAGACGGTAACTTTACCGTTGACTTAACCCTTCCGGAAGGTGCGGGCACAGATGATTATAATGTTGGTATCGTTACGGAAGAAGCGACAGAAGCTCCAATCGAATATGTTGGCATTTATGACCAGATTAAAGCATACAACGCAATCGTTAATGTAGCAAACGATATCGACAGCATTGAAACTCCATTTGCAAACATTGCATATATCATTAACACCAATGATATTTATAATTCACTTGATGTAGATGATAAGGAAGTAATCCAGGCATCCGTTAAGGCGGATGCGGCTGTTAAAGCACTGCCTGTAATTAGTGAAAGTAGTTATACCGAAAGTGATATTGCAAATATCAAAAAACTTGCAGAAATCATTGATGCAAGAGTTGTAATCGAAAAATTCAACAATGGTGACAACACGCAGTTTGATGCACTTAAGGGGTACATCTTAAATGATGCAAGTCTTACAAAAGATGCGCTTGAAATCTTTGAAGGCGATGCAATCAATGCGATAAGTAAGCCAGAGGTGCTTAAAGCGATTACAAGCAAGAACTTTGAAGTAACTGCAGGTGCAACAATCAAGCAGAAGGTATCTGCGGCGTTTAACGAGGCAGTATTTGTAAACCTCATCAACAACACAACATATACAAATCTAAATAGCGTACTGCCGCTCGTAGAAAAGTTTGACAATGCAGGCGTACTTGTCGGCACAAACGGCGTAGCAATGAACGATGTAACCCTCGCCGCGCTCTCTGAGATTATGAAGGGCACGGATATTACAGGGTACACAGACTTTGCAGACCGCGTAAATGTACTCACTGCTCCGGCAGGGGAACAGGAACCGCCGGCACCGGGCGACCCGACAGGCGATATCACAAATGATAACAGACCTTCCCAGGAAGGTGGCGGCGGCATATCTTATCCGGTTGGTCCGACAACAAAACTTCTTTCCAGCTTTGCGGATGCAAATGATGCGCCATGGGCAGCAACGGCGCTTCAGACCATGCTTGACAGAAACATCCTCAGCGGTTATGGAGACAACACAATTCGTCCGAACAACTCTGCAACCCGTCAGGAAGTTGCGAAGATGCTCGTGGAGGCATTTTCCGCAGTTCGTCCGTACGCATGGACCGGCTTTAGCGATGTTCCGGCAGGCAGCTGGTATTACAGCTATGTTGCAACTGCAGCAGAAGACGGTATCATCAAGGGTATGGGTGATGGTAAGTTCGGCACAGATGCAAATATCACAAGAGAAGACCTCTCTGTACTGATTTACAGATTCCTTGTGAATAAAGGTATAGCAATGAACGGCGTGTCTATGAGAGCCTTTACAGATGCGGCAAATATGAGTAATTATGCAACGGAAGCAATTCATGCACTCACAAATGCGGGCATCGTAAACGGTTACACTGACGGCAGCTATAACCCGAAGGGTAATGCAACAAGAGCAGAAATCGCACAGATTATTGCAAATGTTATTGTTATCTACGCACTGTAAGATTGGAATAGAGATAAAAAGGGAGGTTTAACAATGAAATTATTTAATAAAGTAATGTCATTGATTATAGCATCGATTATGATGTTGCAGGTAGCGGCTTTTGCCGCGCCTGCACCTGCCGATGTCAACGGTACTTTTTACGAGGATGCGGCTAAACTTTTGAGCGCACTTGAAGTTATGGTTGGCGACGGCAACAATTTCAATGGCGAAAAAAATATTACCCGTGCAGAGTTTACCAAGATTATGGTAGCCGCTGCGGGAAATGCAAACATCGTAGCAGGCTATAAGCCGAAGGGTGTATTTACGGATGTACCGATTTCGCAGTGGTACGCACCGTATGTAGAGTTCGGTAAGGATATGGGCGCCATTAACGGCATGGGCGATGGTACCTTTGCGCCGAACAACAATGTAACAGGTGAGCAGGCGGTTAAGATGATGGTTTGCATCATCGGCTACGGCTTGCAAGCTGCCGAGATTGGCTATCCGGAAGGTTATGTTTCCGTAGCGAGCAACCTCGGCGCTTTAAAGGGTATTGCAAACATAGACCTGACAAAGCCGATGACAAGAGGGCAGGCTGCGGTTCTGTGTGCAAATATTATGAAAGTGGATGTATTAAAGAAAGTTGCAACCGGCGATAAGGAACAGTGGACATCCCAGAAGGGAGTAACGCTGCTTTCCAGTAAGTTTGATGCGTACGAACTTGAAGGTGTTGTTTCGGCAAATGCAACTACGGCAATTTGGCAAGCCAGCGACCTCAAAGCAGGAGAAGTTGAAATTACGGTTGGCGGCGCGAGGAAAATTTTTAAAGTTGGTGACACGGATATCGACACCCAAATCGGTGCAAATGTGAACTTCGTATATCAGTATGATGACTACGAAGAAGAGTCCACGGTGATTTGCTACACAATTTCCGAAAGAGAAAATAAATCCGTGACCGTTGATTTTGAGCAATTCGAAATGGACGCTGCATCGATAGATACAGACAATGGCGCGCTGCTTTACTGGCCGAGCGAAGATGCGAAAAGGGCAGAGAAAATCGAAATTGAGGATTGGCCGGCAATCATTTACAACGGCGTTGCAACAACAGCTGCCTCGTCTGTAAAGGGTTTCCTTGAAGGGAAGCTTAATTTGGTTGGTAATGTAACCTTCCTTGATGCAAATGGGGTAAAAGGCGCAGAAACCATTATCGTTACGGCATATGAAAACTATGTTATAGGTGAAATCCTTGCAGAAGAGTATACCATTATTGACAAAAGCATGTCGAGAAGAATAACATTTGACCTTGACAATAAAAATGTCACAGCTACATTCGAAGATAAAAACGGGAAGGAGCTTTCCTTCGAATCTTTGAAAGTTGGCGATGTAATCTCTGTTGCAGCGTCTGACGGCAGCGTGTCTAAGAGAAATTATCATGTAATTGTTTGCAAGGATAAGGTTAGCGGTGTTGTTAAATCCTCTGGCAAAAATGAATTTGGGAAGCGCTATGCAGAACTTGACAATGGTAAGACATATGTTTTCGACCACAAAACGAGTGATAGTGGCTTAAAACCAGGAAAGAAATTTAGTTTTAAATTGGATGCCTTTGGCATGGTAGCATTGTGTGAAGAGCAAAGCACAACTGTTGGCAACTTCGGTTTCTTTATACGGTATGTTGACACTCAATCTACTACCGGTTCGCTTCTGGCAAAAGTATTTACCGCCGATGGTAAATATGAAATTTTGCCGCTGGCAGCCAAGGTTACCATCGACGGCGAAAAGTGGGATACGGAGGATGAAATAGGAGATGCCCTTGATGAAGCATTAGTCGCAACGACTTATGCAGAAGGCGCAAGTGGCTTTGCAATGCTTTACGAACTGAACGCATCCGGCGAAATCGACTATATCGACACGCCGAATCCCCCAGATGAGGATAAAGATACATTAGGCGCGATTAGGGGCGGCAAAATCGATTTGGTGGAGAGAGAGTATTCTAAGTACTACAAGGGTTTCGATAACACGATTCCTTTCAATTCCAGTGCCGTGATTTTTGCGATTCCGGCAGACGGCGATGTTGAGAACGAAAAGAAAGTATATGTTATGAAACAAGCAGATTTTGAGGACGGAACAACCTACAGGCTGCAGTTGTTGAATACAAACAGAACCATGAATGCTTATACCTTTGGCATTTGCGTAACTGCCGATGCAAGTGCGGAAGATGAAGCCTTTAAAGTTGCTGACACGCTTTCTGCGTCAGTACAGCGTCCGCACTTTGTGGTAAGAAAGACGACAAAGATGCTTGTAGAGGATGAGTACGGTGACGACATTGTAACGCTGAAAGTATATGGTGTTGAGGAAGGTAATGAGAATGCTAGCTTCATTGTAGATCCGGAATACTATGCGGACGGAAGCGATGCAACGGATAAAATGCTCGACCATGTATACTACGGCAAAACCTACGAAGAAAACGGTATAACACCAAAGGGAGCTAACTTCACACATGCGAGCGAAATGAGTCCAGCTCGTAGAGAAAATATTCTCCTGCCGGGCGATATTGTGCTCTACGGTAAAAATTCAAAAGGACATATAAACTATGTGAGAACAATCTTCTTGTATGAAGAAAACGCATTTAAGACGCATAACTCCTACAATGGAACAAGATTGATTGGTACGACGGACATCTATATTCCGGTAGAAGTGGAAAGCAAGACGCTGAGGTTGTTCCAAATTTCAGACCATAGAGCCGGCTTCACTCCTATAATGCTAAATGTCGATCAGACCACAGGACTTATCAAAAAAACATATTTAGAAGAGGAAATTGAGACAAGAGTTACAGAAGGCAAAACCTTTTACAATGTTTCGGATGTGAATGAAGTGCGTAATCTGGGCAGCGTAAAGGTTACGGTGGTTGATTTTAGCGAGACAAAAGAAAGCAGAAGAATCAGAAACGGCACGCTTGCAGATATTGTAGATGCTCAGCATTCGACCTATCCGGCAACACCGATTATTGTT
>JAZNLB010000027.1:0-1672 GCA_045578865.1 Clostridia bacterium
TAATTATAGCATAAATAAACGAAGCTCACAACCGTATTAAATCGAAAGGAAGGCCCTTTGCAAACAAAGCTCTGACCGAAAAACAGATAATTAAAGGTGAAATAAAAGCAAAAAAATATTTGCCTTGTACCATTGACAAAATAAATGTTATACTATATAATGCAATGGTCGATAAAAACATCGCATCGGGGTGTAGCGCAGTTGGTAGCGCGCCTGCTTTGGGAGCAGGATGTCGGGAGTTCGAGCCTCTTCACTCCGACCAAAAACAAGTCGAAGCCTTCAGGCTTGGGCTTGTTTTTTATTATAATGAAAGATTCAAATCCCGATACCTTGAACACAAACAGGCGCTTGCCTGCTTTGGGCACAACACGCGACCGCGTCCGGTGGACGATGAAGGGAGCGTTTTGTGGCGTAGCGGTCAAAATTGTGCGAAGTGAATAACGAGCAAGCAATTTTGGGCACCGCAAGAGGCGGCAAAGCCGAGGATGTCGGGAGTTCGAGCCTCTTCACTCCGACCACGAAAACCCTTGTAAACTAAAGGTTTACGAGGGTTTTTAACTTTTTATAAAACCATCAAAAATAATGAAATGCACACAAGTTTTCCACTCCACAAGTGGAAACTTTTTTGTTTTCAAACCTGTTCCCCATTCTTTGACTTATGCAGTAAAGTTTTTTACATCAGCAAAGAGGAAAAGAAAGGCTAATTTAAGGCTGACATATCTTCTACGATTAGTTTCTCCACTCTTGTCGCAACTCTCGTTATACGGCTTTCTGTGGGCAGTAAACAGTTTGTCAGCCGTCAGTCGCCAGCCACCAGTCTCCAGTTCTCATAACAGATACTGTATCATGCTAAATTATTTTTTCTATATCTTTAATAAAATATATCAAGAAGAATGAAGTTATTGCCACAACGCCGGTGACTGGTAGCCGGCGACTGGTAGCAAAAAACAGAACACCCGCTGATTTCTCAGCGAGTGCTCTGTTTTTATATTTGGAAAGAATTGAATTTGTTAGTCGTTTTCAACACGATACGTAAAATCTTCTTTCGAGATCGGATTGGGTTTGTTGAGCCTGTGCGTACAAAGGGCTGCGCAGGCTCTTTTTATTTAGTTTGGGTATATTATTCCGGATTATGGTAGCCACCCTCATCCCCGATTTGTACAGTACCACCGCTGACGTCGCTGACCCATACGCCACCGAAAGCGTCATGCTTATAAACACTGCCATCATATCCTCTACCGAGAGCATAAGCACCCCATTCGTTAAAGTCTGATGGAAGCCATGTAGGAATAATCTCGTCCAGTTCCGCCTGAGTTACATCGGTAAAGATAATCTTTCCCATATTAACATAGGCATGAGAAAAGCCGATGCCCGATCCTATCATTGCTGCATAACAGTTTTTCGTACCAATCGCCATAGAAAGATTCAAATCGGTATTCGTAATGACAATATCTCCCAAAGAACCGGATACAAATACATAGTGATTAGCGCCCGCACCGATTACAGAAGCAAGGCCGTCACCGTTGTTTCTTGCTGTAATCTGAGAATCTTTAAGGGTTATATTACCCATTGTGCTACCAACATAACCTATGCCGATTGCTGGTGCATGCGAGGTGTTTTCATAATAACCACCTTCCGCAACGATGATTGAATTTTCAATGAGGATGTCACC
>JAZNLB010000028.1:0-36831 GCA_045578865.1 Clostridia bacterium
AGTATTGACTTATACTCAAAGATTGAGTATAATTGTGTTAAGATTAAATATCAGGAGGTAAAACAAAATGAAGAAAAGATTACAAGGATTAGTTGCAGGATTACTGATTGGTGCAACTGTAACAGGTGGTGTTGTATTTGCCGCAAATACTACAACTCTTTATGATGTTATTGCAAACGGAGTGAAAATTGTTGTTGATGGTCAAAAGCTTAATCCAACTGATGTAAACGGCAATAAGGTTGAACCTATTATCTATAATGGCACAACATATTTACCTGTCAGAGCAGTTGCAAATGCTATAGGTAAACCTGTATATTGGGATGGACCGAATTTTACTGTTTATCTTGGTGATATGAACGGAAATTTGGAATATCCGACTGAAGAATTAAGCTGTGAAGGAAATATAGGTGATGATTGGGATGATACAAGCGATCTTAAGGATAATCTTGGAAACATATATTCAAGAGGAATAAATCCATATTATGGAGGTGATACTTTTGAGAAAATTTTAAATATGAAATATTCAAGATTTAAAGGAACAATATATGTTACAGATGGTACAGACAGCGATCAAACAGTTCAGTTTGCTATAAAAACTGACGGAAAGACAGTTTTTACATCACCTGAAATTACAAAAAAATCACAACCAATTGACTTTGATATCGATGTATCTGGCTGTTATGATTTACAAATAGTATTTACTAAAAATAGTAGTAGTTGGGATATGGTTACTTGGGCTAAAATTGGAAATGGCGGATTTTATCAATAATCTGTCCGGTACTGTAACAAGCAGGGAAAATGTATAGCATTTTCCGAAACATTTAGGATAATCAACGGAACGACACATAGGTCGTTCCCTACGATAAAAGGCAGAAACGATTGATTTCGTTTCTGCCTTTTAACTTTACTATCCTTTAGAGTACATCTCATAAGAAGTGCGTTTTGTTTGTTTTAAAAATCGTAATTGACCAACACAACCCAAATGACAATAATAACCACCAATTTAATCGGAAGCGGCCAGCCCATGTTTTTCGCACGCAGGATACCGATGCTGGCAAGTGCACCGATTGCAAAACAAATCAACTTAAAAATTGCGCCGCTTGTGATGAAACTCCATACGGTATCGCCGACTAAACTGTACAAGACTGCGATGATAATAATTGCCAAAATCACCTTGCCTGTACCTGCGTTAAAAAGACCTTTTAAGCCGTTTTTGCGAATGTTCGGGTCCTGACCTCGGTTATGTATCTGATTGCCGTAATGTTTAAATTGACCGAGCAGGGAATAGGGTTCTTTTGTATTGTCGCGATAGTCCGGCTTCTGGCGTACAAGATGGCTCTCGTTTAAACCAAAGGAGTACAAGAGGTTTTTGTTTTGACGCAAAATGTCAACGGTGTAGTTTGCGCTTCCGTAAAAATTGTTGTCACGATAGTTGCCGTTTTGTCTGTTTCGTAACTGTATGTTGTTTTGGCGCAGCCATCTGGAAAAGCGTTGTTCCAAATCAGCAACATTTTTACATCTTCTTGCTAAGCCTGTTTGGCTGAATTCAATTAAAAGTTGTTCCTTGTTTGCCATATATATATGCCTTCTTTCAGATAATATTAGCAAAATCAGTATACCACAGTTTGCGATGTTTGTAAATAGAGCGCGTTTTATAGATGAAAGAAAGGCTGTTGCATTTCAAAAAAAGTCGGCATATGGAAATATGAAGCATTTTATTGAGTTTTTACAAAAAAAGTACAGCTACTAAATTGATAGCTGTCAAACTGTCGAAACCCCTTCTTTGTTTAAGGAAAAGAAGGAGTTTTTCTGTACAAAATCAAATCCGAACCCTTCGCCGATTGGTACAAGGTTCGGATTTCTACTGTTATGGTGCGGATAACAGGACTTGAACCTGCAAGGAGTTGCCTCCACATGGACCTGAACCATGCGCGTCTGCCAATTCCGCCATATCCGCATATTTAGATTTGCAACGAAAACAATTTTAACATAAAAAGCATTGTAAGTCAAGTTATTTATAGAAATATTTACGCAATAAAAAATCCGCCTGAGGCGGAGTTTTTTTAAAAATACGAGTAAACCTGTAAGCCGGGTTCTGTCTTGAATGGTTATCTATCTTGTCTGCATGTTACCATGCAGCTTAAGCCACCTACATCGAAGGAGCGCCGGGCAGGCTTAATTCCTTCCTTGCGTGGTGTTGCTTCGGGTGGGGTTTACATCAGCCGCCGGTTACCCGGAAGCCGGGTGAGCTCTTACCTCGCCTTTCCATCCTTACCTGCTTAAAGCAGGCGGTATCTTTCTGTTGCACTCTCCCTGAAGTCGCCTTCGCCGGATGTTATCCGGCACCCTTGCCCTGTGAAGCCCGGACTTTCCTCAGATGCGGCCTCTCGGCACTACACCCGCAACCATCCGGTTTACTCAAAAGACATCATATCACAGAAAATTGTATTCGTCAATCATAACCTTTGGTCATTGTATTGGGTTAAACCGGAATGCCTCAAAGGAAGTTATATCCTACATAAAAATCTGCATTATACCCTTGTATAATGCAGATTTTTATGTAATTTTATTCTTCTCCAAACAATTCGTCCGAAGAAACAAGCACATTTCTCGGTTTACTGCCGTCAGGTCCTGAAATGATGCCGCGCGCTTCCATTTGGTCGATGATGCGTCCTGCGCGTGCGTAGCCTACGCCCAAACGGCGCTGAATCATCGAGGTGGAAATAGAGCCGGATGCAATGGCAATTTCGATAGCCTTTGGCAACAGTTCGTCACCATCTTCCATATCTTCTGGCGCAGCGCTACCGGAACTTGCGTTAATCTTTTCGGTGATATCTTCATCATAGCGTGCCTTGGAGGTGTCCTTGACGAATTCTACAATGCTTTCTACTTCCTTGTCGGAGATAAATGCGCCTTGCAGTCTGGTTGGCTTGGATGCACCGAACGGCATAAAGAGCATATCGCCTTTGCCGAGTAGTTTTTCAGCACCCATCGAGTCTAAAATAGTACGACTGTCGATTTGACTCGATACAGCAAATGCTATTCTCGTCGGGATATTTGCTTTAATAACACCCGTGATGACATTTACTGACGGGCGTTGTGTTGCAATAATTAAGTACATGCCGGCCGCACGCGCCATCTGGGCCAGTCGGCAAATGGAGTCTTCTATTTCTTTTGGTGCGACCATCATTAAGTCTGCAAGTTCGTCAATAATGATAACGATTTGCGGTAGTTTTGGCTCGCCGTCGAGTTCTAAAACTTCGTTGTAGCCTGCCAGGTCACGAACGCCGCTTTTTGCAAACAGGTTATAGCGTCGCGTCATTTCGCTTACGGCCCACGCAAGCGCACCGGAGGCTTTTTTAGGGTCAGTTACAACCGGAATGAGCAGGTGGGGGATGTCATTATAGACACCGAGTTCCACGACTTTTGGGTCAATCATCATCAGTTTGACTTCATTTGGGTCTGCTTTATATAAAATACTGGTGATAATTGAGTTGATACATACCGACTTACCGGAACCCGTAGCACCGGCAATGAGAGCATGTGGGAACTTAGCGATATCGGCAATGACGGGATTGCCGGTAATATCCATACCAAGCGCAACAGCAAGTTTGGATTTAGCGTTTTTAAACTCATCCGTTTCAATTGTTTCGCGTAGCGTTACCATCGAAACTTCTTTGTTCGGGATTTCGATACCGATAGCGGCTTTGCCCGGTATTGGTGCTTCGATACGAACGGCGGATGCGGCGAGGTTTAGCGCGATATCATCAGAGAGATTGGTGATTTTGCTTACCTTAACGCCGACGCTTGGTTGCAATTCGTAGCGCGTAACTGCAGGGCCACGGCTAACTTGCAGTAATTTTACATCTACGCCAAAACTTTTTAGTGTATCTACGAGGTGCAGTGCAGTTTCCCTTAACTCCTCGCGTGTATCACTGCGTTTTTTGTTGTCCGCACTTTTCATCAATGTTGTAGGCGGAAAACGGTACGGAATGGGCAGATATTTTGCATTTTCGTCTAATTGATTACGCAGATCAGCCTCTTCTTCAGGAGAAAGAGACTCGACTTTTTCTGCGGTGTTGTTACTGAATTGGTTGGACTGTGCTTCCTGTCGCATCAGGTCTTCGGCAGACAATACTTCTTCAGACTCCGCGGTCTTTTTAGAAAAGTTTTTATTGATTTTGCTATCGGCTTCATCCTGGGCTTGCAGTTTTTCCGCAATCGGGTCAAAAACCGGAATATCATCAAAATCGGAGTCTAAACTATCTGCAAGATTTGCCTCTGCTTCATCAATTCGTTTTCCGCGTTTGCTTTTTTTCTTCTTATCCTTTGTTATAGGTTGGCCATCTTCGTCAAACAGATCTAAGTCAATGGAATCCTGTTTGAGCGGCACTAAGCCGTCTACGGCCTCGCGTGCACGCTTACCGGCTTCATAACTGTCCTTGCTGCTGATGGTTTTCGCTTCGCTGGCTGTTGATTTGAAAAAGCCAATCAAAAAGCGAATGGGAGCAAATTTAAAAGTGAAGATACATATGATTATTAGCAAAACACCATAAATGAGTGCACTAATCGCCGTGCCGGTCAAAGTTACCAGCCAGTTGCTGATGAGCGCTCCGAGTGCGCCGCCGCCGATATGTGCATCTGCACCGTCAATAAATGCCGCCGGAACGGTTATGGTCATATCCATCGAAGAAAAAATCTGAAAGAGCGCTGACAAGTTGAGTAAAAGCACGCCGCCTAGGGAAGTTTTTAAGGCCATGCGTTTATAATTTCTGCGAACAATCAAATACACGCCGAGTAATAACGGCATAAAGGGGAGTGCTTTTGCCGGAGAGCCGAACAGACCGCAAAACAGTTTGTCTATCCAATCACCGAGCACGCTGCCGTAGTCGGAATAAAAGCAAATGCCGAGTATGATGGTAAGTAAAAACAGACTGATAATCCAGCCCCACAGTTTCAGACCGCTTGCTTGTTCGTTTGTTGTCTGTTTCGCTTTTTTATCGGTGGATTTTTCTGTTGTTTTTTTCTTTTTGCTTGTTTTTTCTGCCATAAGTGTTGCTCCTTATTGTGAATGTGTATAGTGCGCGCCCGGCGCTTTTATGTTTTTAAAATGTACGCATCGGCTTTAACTTGGCATCATTTTCCAGTTGAATAAACCATGTTGGTTTTAAAATACCGGTTGCATCATCGTGATAGCCGATAAACATATTTTCGATCTTTTTATTTTCCGTTTCTGTTTCCATTGCGGCAAATATTTTGTCTACCGCAACATAGCTTGAGGGCAGTAATGTTACTTCTTGCGTAGGCTCGTATTTACGAATAAACAGGGTACAACGCTGCACATAACCATCCTGAATTTCAATATCGGCAGCATGTCCGCCGTTTAAATCCGTTAATATTTTTGTGCCGTTGAGACTGTAGTCTAGACAGATGTTATTATTTGTACCTGTTGCAGAAAATGCACTTATGTACAGCTGTGGAGAAGTATCGGAAAAAACGGAATAAACATTATAAGCGAGTTCAACCGCTTTGCGTGCATTGGCAGCTGCATTTGCATTTGGTGTATCGAAAAGAGCAAAGCCCTTTTGTCCTGCTGCTGCGGTATATTCAACAAGGCCGTTTTTGGAAATCTTCAATGTGGCATGATTTTGTAAGTAAATAATATTTTCTTCCGCATCGGTATATTTTTTTGCTGTTTTTGGATTCATGGAAAAACAGTGCAAAAGCGCCTCTGCGTCATTTTGATTCCATAAACGCTCGTTGTTTTCATAGATGAGGTTGGTTGCGCTGATTTGCGATAAAGTCGTTTCGCTTTCCGTTAACAGAAGATAGGAATTAAATAAAACTTCCCCCATACTGCCAGTGGGTGTGTCTGCGCCAATGAAAAAAGAAAAACGATTGTCCGGTGTAACATATTCTTTCAAACTGTTTAATAGGTCCGTTAAATCACCTTTGGGTTGCGTTGTGGATATTTTCACATAACGGTCCTTGCCGTCGCGCAGATATACGGAAATGTTGCTTACGAGATTGCCTTCTGCGGTGATGATGGCATAACGAATACTCGGCAGGACGGAAACCAATTCAGCCTGTTCGGAAACGCCGCTGAACGCACAAAATACATCACTTGGAATTTCTGCGCCGTAGTCTAAGAAGAAACCGTTGTTAAACAGTGCATTTTTCCATGTGGCTTCGTCTACCGTCGACAAATATTTTTGCGGATGTGTAAGTGCGGAGGCGAGGGTAGAATCGCAAAAAGCACGCGCAGGCAAGTAGTTTTCGTTTGCGCTGGTCAGGGCGCAACTTGCATGGTCAGAATTTTTAACTGTGTACGCTACAATGTGTGCGGGAAATAAAATGTTTTTCGAGTTCTGCTCGGCGTGTTGAGAAAACAGGGATGTAAACCTTTTTTCGAGCCCTGAAAAAAAGTGCACCCCATCGGGCCACAGATTTTCATTTAGCCAGATGTTGCAGGTAAGCAACAAACTGGAAATCACGAGAGCAACCAATATTATACTTTTGATGCGTTCTTTTTTCATAGCATAATCCTTGTTATTAAAAATACCGCAAAGATGCTTTGCGGTATTTTTGTATTTCGTTGATTACCAAGAGTAGGAGAACAAATCACCTACGGATAAGTTGTTGATTTTATCTAACTGCGTTTTGGAAAGACGGGTGATGTCAATTTTGATTACCTGACGCTCGTTTGCGTTTTCAGCATACAGAAGCATGGTGTTGCCGCCGTCAAGCAGTTCGATGGAAACAACATACACACCGCTTGCGCCAACTGTACTTGTCAGAAAATATCCGTTTTGGAACACACGATAGAACTGACCATCCAACTTACTTTTGCGGTACACAGTTACATCAATGCCAGGCTTGCCGGCTGCGGTTACCGTGTATGTGCGCTCCGATGTGGTTGCTTTTAAACTTGCCGGCTTTTTCACCGTTATCAAAGCATCGGTGTTGCCAATGTTGTAATCTTCACCGAGGATTGCAGGTGCTGCAAAAGCAGCAACAGACAAAAACGCGGTGAGTGCCAAAGTAAGACACAAAAGAACTGCAATTTTCTTTTTCATTTTAAAATCCTCCATGTGTGCAATAAAACGATACAAACACTCTGCGTTTTACACCTTGCACACTGTGCAAAATGCAGATAATAAACCTATCATATGTATTATACTACAATCATTATAAACCATAAACATTACAAACACATTACAGAGGATTTACTGTTTGGTTATAATTTTTCGATTTCCTGCATCAGCGCTTCAATGATATCGTTTTGTGCGACTTTGCGAATGATATCGCCCTTTTTGAAAATCAAACCTTCGCCATCACCGCCGGCAATGCCAATGTCTGCATCGCGCGCTTCGCCGGGGCCGTTTACAACACAACCCATAACTGCGACCTTGATGTCTTTTTCAATGTGGTCTAAACGCGTTTTTACCTCGTTGGCGATGTCAATTAAATTGATGCGACATCTGCCACAGGTCGGGCAGGAAACAAAGGTAACACCACCGGTTTTCATACCGAGTGCGCGCAAAATTTCTATGCCGGCTTTTACCTCGTGTACGGGATGCGCCGTCAAAGAAACACGAATGGTATCGCCGATGCCTTCGCTTAAAAGCGTACCGATACCGATAGAGGATTTAATCATACCGATTTGCTGCGTTCCGGCTTCGGTAACACCGAGATGGAGCGGATAGTTGCAGGCGTTGCTTGCTGTACGGTAGGCTTCAATCATTGTCGGCACATCTGATGCTTTTAAGGAGAGCAATATGTTATCAAATCCACAATCTTCCAGGATTGAGGCATGTGCAAGACCGCTTTCGACCAAGGCTTCGGCGGTCGGATGTTTGTATTTTTCCAATATATCTTTTTGCAACGAACCGCCGTTGACACCAATGCGAATCGGTATACCGAGACCGTTTGCCATGTCGGCAACCTCTTTTACCTTCCACCGTGCACCGATGTTACCGGGGTTGATGCGGATTTTATCTGCGCCGCCTTGCATACAGGTCAGCGCAAGTTTATAGTCAAAATGAATGTCGCACACCAACGGAATGTTTATGGATTTTTTAATTTTAGAAATAGCCTCGGCAGCCGTAGCGTCCGGCACGGCAACGCGTATGATTTCACAGCCGGCTTGTTCCAATTCGTGAATTTGTGCAACCGTAGCCGCAATATCGCGCGTATCCGTTGTTGTCATAGATTGCACGCTGACGGGGTTGTTGCCGCCGATTTTTACTTCTCCGACCTGTACGGTCTTGGTCATTTTTCTCATGGGGTATCCCTACTTTATAAATAAATTCTGAATATCGTTAAAGGTTGCCCAAAGCATCAACAATATCAAAAGCGTGAAGCCTACAAGTGTGATGATGCCTTCCAGTTTTTTGGGTAGTTTTCGCCTTGTAATGCCCTCGAAAATCAGGGTAAGGGCTTTGCAGCCGTCCAATCCCGGAATGGGCAGAAGGTTCATAATACCCAGATTTACGGTCAGTAACCCCACTAAAGACAACAGAGGTTGCCAACCAATTTGTGTTGCTTGGCCGATGACACTGACAATGCCGATAGGTCCGCTGACTTGATCGGCGCCGACTCTGCCTAAAAGCAAATTCCAAAGCGAAACATAGACAATTTTTACATTGTAGAGGGTGGTGTAAAATGCATCGT
Organism: Clostridia bacterium; assembly: GCA_045578865.1. Taxonomy (GTDB): domain Bacteria; phylum Bacillota; class Clostridia; order UBA1381; family UMGS1253; genus RGIG2041. The sequence goes on from JAZNLB010000028.1 coordinate 8,674, forward strand.
AGAGTACACTGCCTATACTGCGCGGTATCGGTGTGCTTTCAAAACCGAGTAAGTACTGAGTTATGGTTGCTGTTTGCCCGATATAATTTTTATATTCCGGCTCCGCGGGTGCCGGTACGCTTTCCTGACGAATTTGCACACCACCGACAATCGTCGTCAGCGTTACTTGCGTTTCACTGTAAGTATAGATATATTCAGTCTTTACCGGCGTTATGGTGTCCTGCACGATTTTTTCACCGCGCTTGGCGGTTACCAATACGGGCGTGTCGCCATTTGTTTGCATAAAGAAATCAATATCGTCCTTGATATGAATTTTCGTATCGTTAAGGCGGACGATTTTGTCGCCTACGCGAAGGGCGGATGCCTGCAGATTTGTCTGCTCAATAAAATTCGTAATGATGGGACGATAGGTGGTTGGATTTGCGGATTGTAACATCACAAACACCAAGAAGCCGAGAACGAGATTTAAAAAAGCACCTGCCAGAGCTACACAAAGTCGTTTGTACCAGGCGGCTCTTTCAAAGGCGTTCGGAGATGTGTCATTTCCCACATCATCGTCAAACATACAGTAGCCACCAAATGGAATACAACGCAGGGAATAGGTGGTTTCTTTATATTTCTTTTTGAAAATTGCAGGGCCCATACCCACAGCAAATTCCACCACATTGATTTTAAACAGTTTCGCCGTAATAAAATGACCGAATTCGTGCACTACAACCATAATGGCAAATACGAAAAGTGCAACGAGGATGGTTATAAGGGAAGACAACGAAAATCACCTCAGATTAAGATTAGACAATAGACTGCAATTTAAATGTGCGTGCTGACAAATTCACGCGCCCACGCATCCGCTTCCAATACGGATTTGAGCGTATCTGCCGCCGTATTAGTATATGATGCCATCGCTTTTTCTATAACATCGCTGATGGTAGTATATTTGATTTTATCCTGCAAAAATGCCGCTACGGCGGCTTCGTCTGCGCCGTTGTATACTGCACACATCGTACCGCCTTTTTTGAGTGCTTCATAAGCAAGCGGCAGGGCAGGGAATACATCATTTTTCGGTTTTTCAAAGGTGAGCGTACCGATGTCTGTCAGGCTTAAAAACTCGCTTGAAATCGGCGCTCTGTCCGGATAAGTGAGTGCGTAGGCAATCGGCAGGCGCATATCCGGCAAGCCGAGTTGTGCAATGACGGAGCCGTCAATGAATTCGACCATGGAATGAATAATGCTCTGCGGATGAATAACTACATCAATTTGCTCGGGTGTTACGCCAAAGAGCCAATGCGCTTCAATGACCTCTAACCCCTTGTTGACCATGGTTGAAGAGTCAATCGTGATTTTCGCACCCATGCTCCAATTCGGGTGTTTTAATGCCATCTGCTTAGTAACACCTTTTAGTTCTTCTGCGGTTTTTGTACGGAAAGGACCGCCGGAGGCGGTTAAAATAATTTTGCGGAGTTGCTTAGGTGTTTTAAGACCGGCAAGCGATTGAAATACCGCACTGTGTTCGCTGTCCACCGGCAGAATTTTCACGCCGTTTTCGCGTGCAAGTTTTGTTACGAGTGCGCCTGCGGCAACCAGAGTTTCCTTGTTGGCAAGCGCAATGTCCTTTTTTGCTTCGATTGCGGCAATGGTCGGACGAAGACCGGCAATGCCCATCACACTCGTTACAATGATTTCTGCTTCCGGCAGGGTAGCAAGTGTGCACATACCGTCTGTACCGGATACGACTTTGATGTTGGTGTCAGCAAGACGCAGCGCCAAATCTTTTGCAAGTTCTTCGCTACCGGCACAAACCATTTGCGGCATAAATTCGCGCGCCTGCGTTTCCAGCAAGTCTATATTATGATGTGCAGAAAGCCCCAACACTTTCATATCGGGGCTTTTTCTTACAATATCCAAACTTTGTGTACCGATAGAACCGGTTGAGCCGAGTATCACTATATTTTTCAAAATGCGTTCCACCTATCGAATTAAGTATAAGCCGATTTTCGGCAAGTAGTGTACCAAAAAGTACACAAACGGTGCGGTAAGTAGCACACTGTCAAAGCGGTCCATAGCGCCGCCGTGTCCGGGCATAAGTTTGCCGAAATCCTTGATGCCGTACTGGCGTTTGAGCCAGGAGGCAATTAAATCGCCGACTTGTCCGAAAACGGAGCCGAACATACCTGTGAGGGCAAGTGCCCAGTAGTTTGCTTCAAGCGAGAAACAAGCCTGTGCAATAAAGCCCAGAAGCATTGCTGCAAGTGCAGTGGTTACAACACCGCCGACTGAGCCCTCCACCGTCTTTTTCGGACTGACTTTTTCAATCAGTTTGTGTTTGCCAAAGAATTTTCCGGTAAAGTATGCGCCGGTATCGCTTATCCACGCAAAAATAAAAATCAAAAACACCAAAAGCAGACCCTCTGTACTCAGTCCGCGCACGAATTGGATGCATTGCATAGAGCAGATGATATACACCATCATAAACATACAAATGGCGACATCTGAAAAGCACATGGTTTCGTTGTTCGCCAGGGCATAGATGGAAATTACTGCCGTTGTTACAGCGAAAATTGCAATAAAATCGGTGTAACTGCCGAGCGTTACCGACAGCAGTATACACAAGGCACCCAAGCAGGCTAAGAAAGTTCCAAATAGTTTAAAGCCGATTGCGCGCACGACTTCATAGACCATCAATAAAGACAACGCACTAACGGCGAAGTACAATACGATGGGCGACATAAACAAGATATTAAAAAATAATGCAAGACCGCAAACCGCCGAAACGGTACGGACAAATGTGTCTTTCCACATAGGGGAAACCTTCCTTTATGTATAGGTTGGGGGACTATCTGCCGCCGAAACGCCTGTTTCTGTGCAGATAAGCCTCCATCGCATCATCAAAATCTTTTTCGGAAAAGTCCGGCCACAGTTTATCTGTAAAATAAAATTCACTGTAAGCGGACTGCCACATCAAAAAGTTGCTCAGGCGCATTTCGCCGCTCGTGCGGATAATCAAATCCGGGTCGGGCAGAAAGTGCGTATACAGATGCGCTGAAATATCTTTTTCTGCAATATCGCACGCGTTTAATTTACCGTTTTGCACTTTTTCGGCAATCGCTTGTACTGCAGAGGTAATTTCCGCGCGGCTACCATAGTTTAGTGCCAACGAAACAATTACACCGTCATTTTGCTTCGTCACTGCTTCAACTCTTGCCATTTCGTCTTGAATTTCTTTTGAAAAACGACTGCGGTCGCCCAATACACAGATGCGTGCATTGTCTCCTGCAAGTTCGGTTTCCGCTGTTTTTAAATAATGTAACAAAAGTCCCATCAGTCCGGAAACTTCTTCTTCATCGCGTTTCCAGTTCTCAGTAGAAAAAGCGTATACGGTAATATACTTTATGCCGATTTTTCCGGCATATTTGCTGATTTTTTTCAGCGTTTCAGCGCCGGTTTTATGTCCGACAACGCGCGGAACGGAATGCTTTTTTGCCCAGCGACCGTTGCCGTCCATAATGATGGCAACATGTTTGGGAAGCGCATCTTTATCATAAGTTTTGGTATGTTTCTTAAATAGACTCATACTTCCATAATTTCCTTTTCTTTTGCGGCCGTCAGGGTGTCTACTTCTTTTACATAGTTATCGGTAATGGTCTGAATGTCCTTTTCAATACCTTTCAAATCATCTTCCGTAATTTCGCTGGCCTTTTTCTTTGCCTTATAGTTTTCAATCGCATCACGGCGGATGGAGCGCAGTGCAACCTTCGCTTCTTCAGCGCGCTTGCGAACATCTTTTACGATTTCCTTACGCCTATCTTCGGTCAGCGGCGGGAAATTCAAGCGAATTACTTTACCGTCGTTGTTCGGATTGATGCCAATATCCGAAGTCTGAATTGCTTTTTCAATCGCAGAAAGGATAGACGCATCCCACGGCTGAATGATAATGGTGCGCGCTTCCGGAACGGAAACATTGCCCACCTGCGGAATCGGGGTGGCGGTGCCGTAATAGTCTACGGTTACCTTATCTAAGATTGCCGGATTCGCACGGCCGGCACGGATTCTCTTTAAATCCTCGTTGAATACATTTAAGGTTTTATCCATTTTTTCAGAAACTTCAGGTAATTTTGCCATTGTGTTTTCCTCCTAAAATTTAATTATATTAAATGTTATTGCTTACGATTGTACCGAGTTTTTCGCCACAAGCCGCACGAACGATGTTGTCGGTGTCGTCTAAACCAAATACATGAATCGGCATATTGTTGTCCATACAAAGTGAGGTCGCCGTGGAATCCATTACGCCGAGCCCGCGATTTAATACCTCAATAAAGGTCAGGGCATCGAACTTTTTGGCGTTCGGATTTACATTCGGGTCGGAATCGTATACGGCATCTACATTTTTAGCAAGCAAGATGGCATCTGCATTGATTTCTACCGCGCGCAGAGCTGCTGTTGTATCGGTGGAGAAGAACGGATTACCCGTGCCGCAACCGAAAATCACAACTCGGCCTTTTTCTAAATGATGCATCGCACGGCCGCGAATGTACGGCTCTGCAATCTGGCGCATTTCGATTGCCGTTTGTACGCGGCAGGGGATACCTGCGTTTTCAAGCGCATCACACAATGCCAATGCGTTAATTACGGTAGCGAGCATGCCCATGTGGTCCGCTCTGGTACGGTCCATATTTTCGCCGGTTCTGCCGCGCCAGATGTTCCCGCCGCCAACAACCAGCGCAATTTCAAGACCCATATCCACGCATTTTTTAATGGAGGCGGACAGACGGGAAAGTACCTCTTGGTCAAAGCCCGTTTTCTTTTCGCCTGCAAGCGCTTCTCCGCTGACTTTTAAAAGAACTCTTTTGTATTTCAGACTCATTTTAAATCTACTCCTTTTTGAAATTCCTGCTTTTCGGGCAACTGAAGTTGACCATGAACAAAAAAATATACAGGAGATAAAGTATCTCCTGTATATTATACTACGAATTTACAAAATATGCAAGATGATTATTTCACCATGCTTGCAACTTCGTCAGCGAAGTTGTCAACCTTCTTTTCAAGGCCTTCACCCTTTTCAAAACGAACGAAGTTTGTGAGTTTTACGCCCTTGGACGCAAGGTAACCTTCTACCTTGAAATCGCCGTTCTTAACGAACTCTTGCTGGAGCAGGCAGTTCTGCTCGCAGAACTTGCCCATTTTGCCGACAACCATCTTTTCGAGGATGTTTTCCGGCTTGTTTGCGTTCTTCGGGTCTTCCTTCATCTGTGCGAGGATGATGTGCTTTTCCTTTTCAAGGTCTTCTGCCGGAACAGTATCCTTGGACAGATAGAGCGGGTTGAGAGCTGCAATCTGCATTGCAACATCTCTTGCTGCTTCGTATGCTTCAGCGTCAGCTAAGCTGCCTTCTGCTTCAACGAGAACGCCGATTCTGCCGCCGCCATGAATGTATGCACATACATTGCCTTCGATTCTTGCGAATCTTCTGAGGTTCATGTTTTCGCCAATCTTTGCGATGAGTGCTGTGAGCGCATCGCCGATGGTCTCGCTGCCGCCGTTGTACGGGAGAGCCTTGAGAGCATCTACATCAGCCGGATTTGCTTCAGCAACAGTCTTTGCAACATTTGCAACGAAGGTCTGGAATTCGTCATTTTTTGCAACGAAGTCTGTTTCAGAGTTTACTTCAACGAGAACGCCGATGGTCTTGTCTTCGGAGATGTATTCCTTAACGATACCTTCAGCGGCAATTCTGCTGGACTTCTTTGCTGCAGTAGCGAGGCCTTTCTCGCGGAGGAACTCGATTGCTTTTTCCATATCACCGTTTGTTTCTGTGAGTGCCTTTTTGCAATCCATCATACCGCAACCGGTTTTTTCTCTTAAATCCTTTACATCTTTAGCTGTAAACATTTAAATCTTCCTTTCCGTTATAATCTGGTAGAAAAGCGGTCTTTGCTTTGTTTGTAAAGACCGCTTAATGTCAAAAATTATTCAGCGTCAGCTTCCTCAATGTCAGCACCCTCAGCGGCAACCTGCTCGCCCTGCTGGCCTTCGATAATAGCATTCGCCATTGCACCTGCGATGAGTTTTACGGCTCTGATTGCATCGTCGTTGCCCGGGATTACATAGTCAACTTCTTCCGGATCACAGTTGGTATCAACGATAGCCACAACCGGAATACCGAGTTTCTTAGCTTCTGCAATTGCGATTTTTTCTTTTCTCGGGTCTACAACAAACATAGCGCCCGGGAGTTTCTTCATGTCTTTGATACCGCCCAAGTACTTTTCGAGCTTTTCTCTTTCAGCCATGAGTTTGCTTACTTCCTTCTTCGGAAGAAGATCGAAAGTACCGTTCTCTTCCATCTTGAAGAGTTGTTCGAGTCTGTCAATACGCTTTTTGATTGTCTTAAAGTTGGTGAGCATACCGCCGAGCCATCTGGTATTTACATAGTACATACCAACTCTGATTGCTTCTTCCTTAATGGAATCCTGCGCCTGCTTTTTCGTACCAACGAAGAGAACGCTGTCGCCATTTGCAGCAACCTCAGCGATAAACTTGTAGGCTTCTTCTACCTTCTTTACAGTCTTTTGAAGGTCAATGATATAAATACCATTTCTCTCTGTAAAGATGTACTCAGCCATTTTCGGGTTCCAGCGTCTTGTCTGGTGGCCAAAATGCACACCGGCTTCAAGAAGCTGCTTCATAGAAATTACATTTGCCATTTTTAAAGCACCTCCGGTTTTAAAATAATTTTCTGTCCGCCGGCGGCAAAACCGAGCGGGCAGGCCATACCTCCATCGCCGTCACCATGCAGGAAAACCGAATTTGTCCGGCACCGTTCCCACACTCAAACGATGTGTGTATTTTTTAACGCCATGATATAATATCATAGCGCCAATAAAAATGCAAGTGTTTTTTGTAATTTTGGCAAAATTATCTGTTTTATTCGCCTTTTCGTACCAATATATCGGTAATGCGTACTAAAAGATTGCGCTTCTTCTTCGTGTATTTATCCCAAAACCTTAATAGAATAAAACAAAGCCCACATCCGAGTAGAGCGCAGAATGCACATAAAAGTTCACTTTTCGAGAAGCGCTGTGCAAGAAAAAAGCCCAGAAACAAGCCAATAAGCGGCCACAGATAGACCGCCGCCGTTGCACCGAGCACTTTGTCGGTTTCGGTTTCAAGTGTAACCACATCGCCGATGTGTAAAAATGCTTGCGTTTCGTTTACGGCATATACCGTTTGTGTACTTGGCGTGCAGCCGCCCTTGCAACCGGCGCAACTGTCGCCGCACATAGATGTACGAAGCACCTGCACTTCGGCGTTTTCTCCATTGATTTTTATAACAACGCCGCGCTGAGTCATATATGTCCCTCGGCTTTCTCACGCAGGGCTTTTGCGTGGGCGACGGCGGTTTCGTTTCCGCTATCGCCGCCAATGATGCGTGCCAATTCATGGATGCGTTCTTCCTCTGATAGCAAAGTCACCGTTGTAGAGGCAGCATCCGTCGTGGTTGTTTTCTTAATTAAATAGTGATTGTCTGCCATGGCAGCGATTTGCGCCAGATGCGTGATGCAGATGACCTGCTTTTTCTTAGAAATTGCATAGAGCTTTTCGCCGATTTTCGTTGCGGCAGAGCCGGAGACACCCGTATCGATTTCGTCAAAAATCAGCGTTTGCACATGATCTGTATCTGCCAAAACGGTTTTGAGCGCCAGCATAATGCGCGAAAGTTCGCCGCCCGATGCAATTTTAATAAGTGGTTTTAACGGCTCGCCCGGATTGGTGGCAAGCAAAAACTCCACTTCGTCTTTACCGTCGGGGCGAAAATCGGAGGCAGGCAGAATCGGAATTTCAAACTGTGTTTTGGTCATTTCCAAATCTGCAAGCTCCAATAAAACGAGCACCTGCATTTTGCTTGCAGCTTCGATACGCGCCTGTGTCAGCGCATCTGCTGCGGCTTGCAATTTTTGCGTATGTGCATCCAGTTTTTCTTTCAGTTTTTCCGGATTTTGCGCTTCAGCCTGCAAATCCTCGAGTTCAAAGCAAATGGTCTCATAGCGGGCGAGAACATCCTCTTCGGACGGTCCGTATTTTTTTTCGAGCGATGCAATCAGTGCAAGGCGCTCTTGCACAAAGGCAAGCCGTGTGCCGTCAAATTCAAAACTGTCCCGAAACTCGCGTAGTTGCGTAGCTAGGTCGCCTATATTGTAGAGGGCATCGGTCAGCGCTGCACTGCAAGTACGCAATTTTTCGCCAAATTCTGCCACATTTTTAAGGCAGGTGTTTGCCGCAGCCAAAGCATCGTAGGCGGTGTATTCACCGTCATAGAGTGCTGTGTAGCCGGCAGAGAGTTGCTCTATGATGTATTGGGCATTGCTTAAAATGGTTTCCTCTTCCATAAGGGATTCTTTTTCGCCCGGTTGCAGAGCTGCCTGCTCAATTTCGTTTTTTGCAAAGGTCAAATAATCTATGCGTGCTAGTTTTTCGGATAAATCCGTATCTGCGTGTGCATAGGCGGATTTGAGCCGCTTGTATTCTTCATAAAGTTCGACATAAACCGCTTTGGCTTCGGCAACATTTTCCTTGCCGAAGGCATCTAAAAATTCGATGTGTTGTTGTGCGGACAAAAGTGCCTGATTATCGTGTTGTCCGTGAATGTTGATTAAGTGCTTGCTTAAATCGCGCAGAAGCGCCGCTGTAGTGAGTTGTCCGTTTATGTGTACGGTGGATTTTTTGTCCGTCAGTTCGCGCGTGAGTAAAAAAGCACCATCCTCCGCCGTGCAGCCGAGAGATTCGGCTTTGGCAAGTACGCAAGGATTGTCCGTAGAAAAAAGCGCACGAATGGTTGCCTTTTGTGTACCGTAACGAATGATGTCGCGCTCGGCTCGTTCGCCCAATATAATGTTGATGGAGTCAATGAGAATGGACTTACCGGCACCTGTTTCGCCGGTCAGAACATTTAAGCCCTCTCCGAGTTCCAGACTCGCTTCGTCAATGACTGCCACATTGTTGATTTGTAATGCTTCTAACATGGATAAACGGCTCCTTATAATTCGAGTTCACCTGTCTGCATGGAAATCAGCACATTTTTTAAACGCGCAGCGTTTTCGGGACTGTCGGTTACAATCAAAATGGTATCGTCGCCGGCAATAGAACCTAATATGTGTGCACCAACGGTACTGTCAATTGCTGCTGCTGCGGCTTGTGCCATGCCTGCCAGTGTCTTTACGACGATGGTGTGGAGGGCACAGTCGATTTTGATAACGGATTGTGCAAAAATGGTCAGATGCTTTGATGAAGCGGTCGGTGTGTGGGAGGGCTGTTGATATTTGTAGCCGTCCTTGCCGCAGGACACCTTAATCAGACCGAGTTCCTTAATATCGCGTGATACTGTGGCCTGTGTCACATCAAAACCGCAGTCGCGCAACTTTTCGGTTAAATCGGACTGCGTAACGGTATTGGTGCTTTGAATAATTTCTAAAATCTTGGCGTGTCTTTTGTTTTTCATTTCATTCCCTCGATTATCGAATAATATGCTGCTTGTTTAGTTTATCTTTGAGTGTTGCATAAAAACTTTTGTTGCCTAATTGGATAACCTGCGTTTCGTATGCGGATTTTTCTACACGCAGTACATCGTTCTCTGTCAGGTTACAGATGCTGCGCCCGTCGCAACTTGCAAAACTGCCCTCGCAGTCTTTACGCACGATTTTTACCGTCAGTGTGTGCCCGAACGGCATTACAATTGGACGCGATTGTATATTATGCGGACAAATCGGTGTGATGAGCATTGCGGAAAGTTCCGGTGCAAGAATCGGGCCGCCTGCCGAAAGGGAGTAGGCGGTGGAGCCGGTTGCTGTGGATAAAATTACGCCGTCGGCAACAAATTCGTCTAATAATACATCGTCGGCATAAATTTGCAAACTTAAAAGTTTGGTGAAAGATGCCCTGGAAAGCACGATGTCATTTAGTGCATCAAAACTTTCCGTTGTTTTTTCGCCGCGCACAACTTCTGCGTGGAGCATACTGCGTTTTTCAATACGGTAGTTGCCGGATAAAACATCATCGATGGCAGCCGCCATGTTTTCCGGCTCAATCGCTGCTAAAAAACCCAGATGACCTAAGTTAATGCCTAAAATCGGCACCTGTGCTTTGGATAAAGGCTCGGCTACGGACAAAATGCTGCCGTCGCCGCCGAGCACAATGGCAAGGTCTGCTTTTTCGGCAAGTTGTCGGGCATCCGTGTGGAACACACCTTCAAAATGTTCCGGCTCGGTATCGTACATCATAATATGTGCACGGTCTTTTAAAAGCGCCAACAGATTTTTGGTGTATGTATATTGTGGATCTCGTTGTGTATTCGGTATAATGGCGATATTCTTCATCATTTCACCTCGACTTTACATATAATTATTTACATTATATATATTTTTTTGCAAAATTACAAGAAAAAATGTATAAAAATAAATTTTGCGTATGAGCAAAGAAGTTTGATCGGGGTCTGGCGATGCTACGCGGCCGTTTTTTATGCTTGTAAATTTTCAAGTAAAAAATTTAGCACATTTTCACCCATGATTTTTAGGATGAGTGTATCGCTGTAACCCAGCCGCGCCATAGCGTTTGCAATTTTATGGATGTCACCGATGTCGGCGAGACCGTGTGCAGCAAGGGGGATACCGTCAAAATCGGACCCGAGACAAAGTGTGTTTTCTCCGCCGAGGGCTAAAAAATGTTCAATGTGTTTAATTATGCTGTTAATATCCGCCTTTTTCGCATCACTTTCCAAAAAAGGCGGATAAAAATTAATGCCAACTAAGCCGCCGCAGTCACGCAGGGCGCAAAATTGCTTATCCGTCAGGTTGCGCGGATGGTCGCATACGGATTTGGAATTGGAGTGCGTGGCGATTACCGGGCGGTTGGAGTGTTCAATTACGCTCCAAAACCCTTGCTCACACAGGTGCGATATGTCAGGTGTCATACGCAGACGATTCATTTCGCTTAACACTTGCAATCCAAAAGTCGTTACGGGTGCATTTCCTGACACACAACTTTCGCCGAAGTCATTTTTTAAGTTCCAGGTCAATGTCAAAAACCTTACCCCTAAGTTATAAAAATATGCTACATTTTCAGTCTTGCCGTCCAAGGCTTCGCCACCTTCTATGGACAAAAGTGCCATAGGGGAGCCGGAGTGCATGTTTTGCTTCAAGTCCGCAGCGCTTTTTATAAGGTGAACGGTGGAGGCGGCTAATGCATCTGTAAAGCGTTGCAACATAATTGTTGTATGTAAAAAAACATTCGGCTGCTTTCGTGCGTCCGTAAAATGTGCAAATACTTGCAGATATGTATTTTCTTTTTGAAGTTTGTGTAATGCCCAGTGGCAGGTATCGTCGGTAAGACTTGCGCCGCCGAGTACTTTGTCGGGCAAATCACAATGCAAGTCGCAGATATACATAATTACATCTCCGTGTTTTTTGGTGTTCAGGGTGCGTTTCTTATCTTGATTGATGCGGATTGAATCAACATCCTTTTATAGGAATATGCTGATGTTATATATGCAAATGACCGATTTATCCTCCACGATGCTTTTTTACAGTTTTAACTTTTTAAAGCACCACGGCCATAGGGCGAGGAGTGTGAAAGAAAGTGCAAAATAGCGCAGGGCATCCAACAGAAGCGAAAGTTGCAAAATTTCGCAAACGAAGAGCTTTTTGAGCAGAGATTTGAGTGCCAGTGCGAGCAACACGCCGATGAGGATACGCAGCAGTTGTTTTCTTGCAGAAACTTTGCATTCGAATTTTACAAAACGCATCTCAAAAGGTACGGAGAGTGCAAAGCCGAGCGTTAATCCATAGAGTTTAAAAAAGTCTGCGTATTGCGTGTCCGGTTTGAGCAGATAGGATATAAAAAACGGTGTCAGCAGAAGTATAAAACCGAAATGCAACACGGTTTTGTTTTTGCAATATGCGTACAAAAAGTTGCCGAAGGCGGCACAAGTGATGCCCAATGCAGCGCCGACGAGTACATCGCTCGGATAATGTGCGCCTAAATATATCCTGGAAAAAGACATTAAAACTGTTAATAAAACGCAAAAAGCAGTGGCGAAATATCTCTTTGAGTGAAAGGCAAATGCACCGCTCCAGGTTGCCGCGTTTTGTGTATGCCCGCTTGGGAAGCTGTATCCTGTTGCCGTTTCAGGACGCACACAGCTTATGCCTTTTGTAAACGGACGCGGCAAACGCACAGTGTTTTTTACAATGCAGTTTATACCGAGGGAACAGGAAGTAATCCAAAATATTTTGCGGGCAAGATTTTTGTCAAATGCAAAATACAGACATGCCATCAGCACAATCAAAACCACATCTTCGCCGAACAGGGAAACACTTTCGAAAAATGTGTTCAAAAATGGTGTACGACTGTCTTCAAGCCATTTTAAAAAGTTTAGTTCAAACGCAAACATGTTCAATCTCTCCTTTTTGTTCTATTATAACATTCTTGAATATAATTGACAAGAGAAATGGTATGTGGCATAATATAGGCAATAACTTGCAGGAGGAACGACATGCTCAGGCTCAGTACGCAGTGCATAGATTGCTTATGGAAAAAACATATCGTAAATATTTCGACGGATGCTTCGGAGAAAGAAAAGCTTGCTTATATGCAGGCTGCGCTCAAAGTTTTGGCGGAGGCGAAGCCGTCACAGAGTGCGCCGGAGATTTTGGCAGAAATTGAAGAATTACAAAAACGGCATTTTGGCGTTGTTCGGGATTTTTTGAAGGAGAAAATCTATTTTAATGACCTGATGCTCCAAAGAGAAAAACAGTTATCTGAAAAACTTGCTTCGGCTAAGCAACCGCTTGAGTTAGCGATGCGTTATGCAATGCTCGGAAATTACATTGATTTCGCTGCGCTGGATGCGGTACAAGAAGAAAAACTGGAGTCCTTGATTGCCGATGCGGAAAATATTAACTTGAACGAAAGTGAACTTTTGCATCTGCAAAGCGATTTGCAAAAGGCGAAACGAGTGGTGATTTTAACGGACAACTGTGGAGAAATTGTATTTGACAAGCTGTTGGTGACTACACTTTTGCGTTTGTATCCGGACATAAAAGCGGATGTGATTGTGCGTGGTGCACCGGTGCTCAATGATGCGACAATGCAAGATGCCGTGCAAATCGGAATGGACAAAATAGTGCATGTAATCGATAACGGAACAGCGATTGCCGGAACATGTTTAGATAAGATTTCGCCGGCGGCAAGAAAGATAATCGACGCTGCGGATGTGATTTTGGCAAAGGGACAGGGTAATTTTGAAACCCTGCGCGGTGTTAAAAAAAATATTTACTATCTGTTTTTGTGTAAGTGTAGTTTGTTTGCTGAGCGTTTCGGCGTAGCACAGTTTACGCCCATGCTTTTAAATGATTTGAGAATATGAAAGAGCAGGATGCTGCAGCATCCTGCTCTTTATTCTTCCGTGAGCGTTTTTAATAAGTACGCATAGATTTGTGCGTGTTTTTCTTTAAAGTTTTTGCACATTTTGTTTGCAATCGCTTCGTCTTTTGCATAAAGGGATATCGACAAAATGTCCTTTTCCGACTCGCGCAGACCAAACTGTGCACTGTACTCGGTAAAACTTACGGGCACAGTTTTTGCGGTAACGCGGTTTTGCTCTTCTTTAAAAGCGTGTAACTCCTTCAAGGTTTTTACAATATACTCACGCACTTGCAGAGGAATATCTTTATAAAAACATTCGGCGGTAATTTTGCCGCTTTCCGTTAAATCCATAACCTCCAACCCTTTGGAGTTGGTGTAGCGGAAAATCTCGTTCGCTTTTTCCAGAAACGCCATCGCATCACAAATATCGAACATATCTATGTCTGCGCTCGCCAAAAGGGCGTGTGTCAGTTGCGGTCTGGAAATCTGTTCGGTTGCTTCGCGAAGTGCATATAAAATCATAATCCGGATTTCAACCGGGTCTGTAATGCAATAGTATTTCAAGTTATCACCTCATCTTTTACATTGTAACACATAAATTCTTTCTTGCCTAGACAAAATTCTAAAAATATGCTAAAATGTTTTTCAATGTATTGAAAGGGGGCGATGCTATGCAGTATAATACGGAAATTGAAAACCTTGCACTCGACCTTGGCATTGCACAGATCGGTTTTACCGAGACAGCGCCTTTGCATAAAGGTTATGCGGAAAAGTTGCCGTATACAATCAGTTTGACGGTGCGCCTTTCTGATTTTGTCATAGATGAAATCGAAACGGAGCCTACCTTCGCTTATTTTCAGCATTATCGTACTGCCAATGCTTTCATTGACCGTGTTGTATTCGAGTTGGGAACCTACATCCAAAGTCAGGGCTACACCTATCTGCCTATTGCCGCATCTCAGTCTATTCCGGATGGACACGACGGCCTTTCCGGTATCGTCAGTCACAAGGCAGCAGCGCGCCAAGCCGGTCTTGGCAGTATCGGCAAAAACGCACTTTTTATTTCGAAACTTTACGGACCGCGTGTTCGTCTTGGAACAATTTTGACCAACATGCCGTTTAATACAGTAGTGGAAAATGAAAATCCCGACTTGTGCGGTAATTGTAATCTGTGCGTGACCAACTGTCCTGCCATGGCTTTGCGCTCAAAAGTCTGGCAGCCTGGAACACGCCGGGAAGAAATTGTGGATGCAGCGGCCTGCAGTGCCTTTATGAAGAGTAAATTCCAACATATTGGCAGGGGGTCTGTGTGCGGCATATGCATCCGTTCCTGTCCTAAAAAAGGGTAAATTTTGTGCATAGTTTCGTTGTTTTCTCGGCATATACCCTAGTATTATGCCGAGAAAGCCGCCTCACTCTGCAACAAAATTTCCGCCTTTTTAAAGTTGAGCTGTTTTGGCATAGTAGGAAAAATTGGTTATATAAAGGAGTGCCCATGAAAGCAGAAACAAAAGTGGATATGTATAAATTTGAAAAACAACTGCAAGCACGCGGTTACAAGGCGATTGCCGGTGTAGATGAAGCCGGGCGTGGCCCACTTGCGGGCAGTGTGTTTGCCGCGGCGGTAATTTTGCCTGAGAATGAAATTATTGAGGGCTTAAATGACTCGAAAAAACTGACAGAAAGGAAACGCGAAGCACTTTTTGATATGATTTGCGAAAAGGCGGTTGCGTACTGCGTTTGTGCAATAGACCACGAAGAAATAGACCGCATCAACATTTTAGAGGCGACTTTTAAGGCAATGAACGGAGCGGTGCGTGGACTTCGTGTGCCGGCAGACTTTGTGCTTATCGACGGAAATCGAATTCGAGGTATGGATGATATTGAACATCAGACGATCGTGAAAGGCGATGCGTTGTCGGCATCGGTGGCGGCGGCTTCCATTCTGGCAAAGGTCAGTCGTGATCGTGAAATGCTTCGGTTGGCAAAAATCTATCCGCAGTACGAATTTGAAAAGCATAAAGCGTACCCTACGCAACTACATAGAGATTTGATTGCAAAGTACGGGCCGAGTCCGATTCACAGAAAAACATTTCGCGGTGTGAAGGAGTTTGTAAAATGAAAACTACACATGCGCTCGGTAAACTGTTTGAATCGGCAGCAAAAAAACATTTGGAAAGCAAGCATATGCGTTGCGTGGACAGAAATTACATCTGTCGTGGCGGGGAACTAGACTTGGTTTTGCGTGATGGAGACTATTGGGTGTTTGCTGAAGTGAAGGCCAGAAAAAGCACGAATTACGGCACGCCGGCGGAGTTTGTCAACCAAACCAAGCGGCGCAGGCTTTGCCTTGCGGCGCAGCGGTATATGCTCGAAAATTCGATTGTGAATGAGCCGTGTCGTTTTGATGTTGTGGAAATTACCTATACACCGGCTGCGGACGGCGGAGTGGAAAATATGAAAATAAATCACATAGCGGATGCCTTTTGGGCAGAAAAGTAAAGGAGAAACTATGAAAAAGAAAATGATTGCAGTAATGATCGGTGTTTGCCTGCTTTTGGGCAATGTTGCACATGCGGTAAATTTTGCCGATGTGGGCGATGCACATGCATGGGCAAAATCGGAGATTGAAGCCTATGCCGAGCGTGGTATTTTAGTAGGGGACGGTACGGGTAATTTCTTGCCGGACGATCATGTTACCCGCGCAGAATTTGCAAAATTGCTTTGTTTGGTCTTTGATTTGCAAACAATAGGTGAAATCGGTTATACGGATGTACAAAAAGACAGTTGGAAATATGATTATATTGCAAAAACCGATGCCTTTGTATATACGGATAACGGCGAAATTTACGCGCCGGATGCGGCGGCAACACGCGCGGAAATTGCCTATGCCATTGTCAATGCGGCAGGGTTTGCGAAAAAGGATGCTAATTTGCCGTTTGAGGATGCAGATGCGGTAATTTCAGATTTGAAAGCACAGGTAACGACCGCCTATGCATTGGGACTGTTAAAAGGCTATCCCGACAACACATTCCGCCCGAATGATGCGATAACGCGCGCTGAAGTGGTCGTCTTATTGTCGCGCGCAGAGAAGTTACTTGCACAGATGCCGCAAGAGGAAGACAAGCCGGAGCAGGAGGAAAAACCGCTAGACAAAATTACAATCATGCCGCTGGACACGCTTTGTTTTGTGCAAGAGGTGCGTGAAATGTTGCATCCGAAAACGCAGGAGCTTTGTTTGCGTATTAATGTGTATGTGAGTGGCGATAAATATTTGCGTGTATTGTATGTGAAACCGGATACGCCGATCTATGATATTGACGGCACATTAACTGCTTTGTCGGAAGGCGATGTTTTTTGTATTGACAGCAATATAATCGGCGGTCTTCAGGAAATCCGAATTGTATTGCACATGGGCAAGGCGCCGCTTTTGGATAAACCAAACAGTACAGTAACGGCTTTTACGGACAAACTTGGTTTGCCGGGAAGTTGGGGGCTGCTTGAAGATAATAAAAAGCATGAGATATATCTCGGTTTTGTGGGCGAACTGCACTTTGACGGCGGACAGGCGCAGATAGATATTTATCCGGCGAACGGCACGAAGCGTTCGGGCGCTGCGCGCACATTGTATGTATCTGCCGACACAACTGTGCTGACATACACAACCAAAGCCAAGGCAAAAGAGCGTTATGGTTTTACGACGGCGGAAGAAATGGAATTTTACGGACCGACGAAAAACAGCATGGGGGACATCATATGGGAGGATATATCGGATACGGAAAGTTATCAGTATGTGTTTGTGAAGACGAAAAATGATGTCGTAACCGATTTGGTGCTCATTTCCAATCAGTGATATGATAAATAAGTGTAATATGTGTCCTCGCAGTTGCGGTGCAGACAGAGAAAACGGACAAATAGGCTATTGTGGCGTGCCGACCGGTTTTAAGGTGGCGCGCGCGGCGGTGCATTTATGGGAAGAGCCTTGTATTTCGGGCGCAAATGGTTCCGGTACGGTGTTCTTTTCTGGGTGCAATCTTGGTTGTTGCTACTGCCAGAATGCGACAATTTCGCGCGGGCAGAGCGGCAGGGAAATTTCGCCGCAGCGCCTTGTCGAAATCTTTTTTGAACTCAAAGAAAACGGAGCGCACAATATCAATCTGGTTACGCCAACGCATTATGCACTGCAACTTGTGCCGGTTTTGCAGAAGGCAAAATCAAACGGAATCGGTTTGCCGATTGTTTATAACTGCGGCGGATACGAAAACGTGGAAACATTAAAGCAGTTAGATGGATTGGTGGATATTTATATGCCGGACTTTAAATACCGCAGTAACCTTTTGGCGCAGCGCTACTCCAAAGCGGCAGATTATTTTGCGGTTGCAAAAGCGGCACTTGCGGAAATGGTACGGCAACGCGGAAAATGCATTTTTGATGCGAAAGGTCTGATGCAAAGCGGCGTGTTGGTGCGGCATATGGTTTTGCCCGATGCCGGCGCAGATGCAAAGAAAATTTTAGCATATCTATATCAAACTTACGGCGATGAAATATACATCAGCATCATGAGTCAGTACACGCCCGTTGGCACGCAAAAGTATGCGGCGCTTACCCGAAAAGTGTCAGAGGAAGAATACGAGTCTGTTTTGGATTATGCAAGATGTTTGGGCATTGAAAATGCCTTTGTGCAGGACGGGGAAGCGGCTGAGGAAAGTTTTATCCCGCAATTTGACAATATGGGTGTATAAAAGAGCCTGAATACTCGATGGAGTATTCAGGCTCTTATTATTTTATCAAATCTTTAATGACCTCGCCTGCTAAAATCAAACCTGCCACAGAGGGAACGAACGACACGCTACCGGGTGCTTGTCGTTTTTGCGGTGCAAGGGTTTTGTCGTCTTCCATAGCAAGTGGTGTTATTGGCGGCTCGGTGGAAAAAACAACTTTAAGTTTCCGTATGCCGCGCGCTTTCAGTTCGCGGCGCATCACTTTTGCAAGCGGACACATGGTGGTTTTATAAATATCTGTCACGCGAAAAGCGGTCGGGTCTAATTTGTTGCCGGCGCCCATACAACTGATGATGGATACATTTTGAGCGTTTGCACCAACGGCGAGCAGTAACTTTGCGCTGACCATATCTACGGCATCGATAATGTAATCGTAATCGGTCAGCGGATAGTTTTCTGCGTTTTCTTCGGTGTAGAAAACATTGTGTGCGTGCACCTGCGTTTGCGGACAAATGTCTGCAATACGCGCTTTCATCACTTCGGCTTTATGCAAGCCGACGGTGCTGTGCAAAGCGATGAGTTGGCGGTTGATGTTACTTTCAGAAACAACATCGCCGTCAAACAAATCGATAGTACCAACGCCTGCGCGCGCCAATGCCTCTGCGGCATGTCCGCCGACGCCACCGATGCCGAATATGGCCACGCGGCTGTTTTTTAATTTTGCAACACCGTTTTCGCCAAGCAGCATAGCGGTGCGGATGTCCTGTTTTTGCATTATTATCACCTGTTTAAGCCGAGGGGCGAACCCCTTAGGCCCTATACTTGTTAAATTACCGTCCTTTGGCATTATCGTTCTCGCAAGGCTCGCGCCTTGTAAGGATGACAAACCACAAACATACGCAAAGACACCCTTTCAGGCGGGTCCGTATGCGTGTGTTATGGTTACAGTTTAGCATAAAAAAATGTCGATGAAAAGAGTTTTTTTGCGATGTATATGTTTTGACTCCGGTCGAAGCGTGTGATACACTATTTGAGGTGTTTATTTATGCATTTGTCATTTTCGGAATGCATCGCTTTCCAAAGTTTGCACAGCTTTGGGACAAAATGACAAAAAGTATCATTTTTGCAAAGAAAATTTGTATAAAAGTTGACAAATGTTTGAAAAAACTATATACTATTAAATAAATGGATTTTTTAATTTAGCTGTATGTGCGAGGGAATTTAATTTGGAGGAGAGTGGCTGAATGTACCGTCATTTTTTTAAGCGCTTTCTGGATATCGTTTTGTCCTTGATAGCGCTTCTTGTTGCGTCTGTATTTATGTTGTTGGCAGCGATTGCCGTTAAATTAGACTCGCCCGGACCTGTCATTTTCAAACAGCAGAGACTCGGCAAAAACGGTCGTGTATTTTGGATGTACAAGTTCCGCTCCATGTGTGTGGGCGCGGAAAAGACGGGCAGCGGCGTATATTCCGGAAAAGGTGATGCGCGCGTAACCAAGGTTGGAAAGATTTTGCGTGCAACGAGCATAGACGAATTGCCGCAGTTACTTAACATCTTAAAGGGCGATATGAGTATTGTTGGTCCAAGACCGCCGCTTACATATCATCCGTGGCCGTTGGAGGAGTACACCGAGGAGCAAAAGCGTATGTTTGAACTTCGGCCGGGTGTTACAGGATGGGCGCAGACACATGGCCGTAAAGATGTAGAGTGGAACAAGAGAATTGAACTAAATGTTTGGTATGTGGATAATGTCTCCTTGTGGCTGGATATCAAAATTTTGTTTTTAACCGTATTTAAGGTGCTTTCCAATGCAGATAATGAAAACAAAGGTGAGACTTTGGTAAAAGAACCGGTTGAGAAATAAGAGGAAAACAATATGGCATTAAAACTGATGTACATAACCAATCGTCCCGAAATTGCGCGAATTGTAGAGCGTGCGGGTGTAGACCGTGTTTTTGTGGATATGGAATACATCGGCAAAGACATTCGTCAGGGCGGTATGGATACGGTGCAATCGCATCATACGATAAAGGATATTGAAAAGATTAAGCAGGCGGTAAATAAGGCGCAGGTTATGGTGCGTGTCAATCCGATACACGAAAAAAGCGATGCCTATACCTCCTCGAAAGAAGAAATTGATGCAGCGATTGCCGCAGGTGCGGATATTTTGATGTTGCCGTATTTTAAAACGGTAAATGAAGTACAAACTTTCGTGGATTTGGTTGGCGGAAGAGTGCGGACACTTCCGCTGGTGGAAACGCCAGAGGCGGCTGCGTGCATAAATGAGATTGTGTCTGTAGACGGAATTGATGAAATTTATGTCGGATTAAACGATTTGAGCTTGGGCTACGGCAAGAAATTTATGTTTGAACTTTTAGCGGACGGCACGGTTGAGAAATTGGCTCAAACATTTAAGGCAAAAGGGTTGCCGTTCGGTTTTGGCGGCATTGCTGCAGTCGGTCAGGGGATGCTTCCGGGTGAGTGTGTGATTGCCGAGCATTATCGATTGGGTTCGACTTGTGCAATTCTTTCGCGCAGTTTTTGCGATGTGAATAAAATTGAGGATTTAACAGAGATTGAACGCATATTTGAGTGCGGATTAAAGGATATTCGGGCTTTTGAACAAAAGTGCGTTCAAGGCGATGTGGATTATTTTGAAAACAAAAAACGCGTAGTTGATATTGTAGCGCAGATTAGTGCAAAAATTGCTGGGAGAAACATATGAATTTACTTGTAACGGGTGCATGGCAAAACGCAAAAGAGTATATTTCTGACCTTGAAAAAGAGCATAATGTTGTATTTATGCAACAAGAAAAAGATGCGCTTGGGTGTGATGCAGATTGGGTAGAGGGCGTTGTTTGCAACGGATTGTTTTTGCACCATGCGATTGAGCAGTTTTCAAATTTGAAATACATACAACTGACGAGTGCGGGTTTTGACCGTGTGCCGATGGAATATGTGCAGAAACATGGCATACGGATATGTAATGCCCGTGGCGTGTACAGTGTGCCAATGGCGGAATTTGCCATAAGCGGTGTTTTGGCGCTGTATAAGCAACAACGCTTCTTTTTTGAAAAACAAAAAGAGTGTGTTTGGGAAAAACACAGAGGCCTTTTGCAGCTAGCCGGAAAAACGGTTTTGATTGTCGGCTGCGGCAGTGTGGGACAAGCCTGTGCAAAGCGGTTTTCTGCGTTTGACTGCACGGTGCTTGGTGCCGATGTGGTGACAGATAAAAAAGCATACTTCGATAATATTTATCCAATGTCGGCATTGTATGATGCACTTGCGTTGGCAGATGTTGTTGTATTGACGCTTCCGCTGATGCCGGAAACGGCGCATCTAATGAATGTGCAGGCGTTTGACGCAATGAAGGAGGGAAGTGTGCTTGTCAACATTGCGCGCGGCGGCGTGGTGGATACGCAGGCGCTTGTGTCTGCAATGCAAGAAAAACTTTCCGGCGCGGTTCTGGATGTATTTGAAGAAGAACCGCTTGGTGCGGACAGCCCGCTCTGGGCAATGGAAAATGTAATTGTAACACCGCATAACAGTTTTGTCAGCGATGGCAATGCACAAAGACTGGCGGATGTGATATTGAAGAATTTGCACGATTTGGAGAGTGTATTATGAAGATTGTGGTAGTGTCGCCGAAAAACAGGACCGTATATAATTTTCGCGGCGATTTGATTTTAGAAATCATTGCGCGCGGGCATGAGGTTATCGTAACGGGGCCTGACCAAACGGATGTCGAGAAAATAAAGGCGCTCGGTGCAACTTTTGTAGAAATCCCCATGAAGAAAAACGGCTTAAATCCGATTCAGGATTTACAATATCAAACTGCACTTTTTAAATTGTTTAAAAAAGAAAAACCCGATGTGGTATTTGCCTATACAAGTAAACCTGTAATTTATGGTTCGATTGCCGCCAAGAGAGCCGGCGTTGGTCATATTGTGCCGATGGTAACGGGTGCAGGCTATGCTTTTACGGCGCAGACAGCAAAAGCAAAACTGATAAAAGCGGTAATGTCCTTTTTATACAGAAATGCTTTTTCGTGTGCAAATACCGTTATTTTTCAAAACAATGATGATTTGCAGGAATTTACGCAAGGCAAGTTGGTTTGCAAACACAAATGCCATGTGGTTAATGGCTCCGGCGTAAATATGGAAAAGTTTTCAGTTACGCCGTATCCGGAGCAACTTACCTTTTTTATGCTTTCCCGTGTGATGTATTCCAAGGGTATTCGAGAGTATCTGGAGGCGTGCACACTCCTGAAAGAGAAATATCCGCAGGTGCGATGTATGCTGCTCGGCGCTTGTGAGGGCATTCAGGATTCAATACAAAAAGAGGATTTACAAGCGTACATAGACAAAGGTATTATAGAACACTTTGGCGAAACAGACCGAGTTGCAGACTATTATGCACAGTGCTCGGTGTATGTGCTTCCATCATACAGAGAGGGAACGCCGCGTACGGTATTGGAGGCAATGTCTATGGCGCGTGCAGTAGTTACAACGGATGCGCCGGGTTGCCGAGAAACCGTAGTGGACAACAAGACGGGCTTTATGGTACCGGTTAAGAACGGTAAGGCCGTTTTTGAAAAGATGGAGCAGTTTGTTTTGCATCCGGAACTTGTAGAGCAAATGGGTAAGGCAAGTTACGAATATTGCAAGGAAAAATTTGATGTAAAGAAAGTTAATGAAGATATGCTTAAGCATTTAAACATAGTTTGAGATTAGGGGTGTCGGAAATGGGTTTGTATGAAAAAATTATCAATGGCGAGGAAAAAATTTCGCTGGTCGGTTTGGGATATGTCGGTATGCCGATTGCGGTTGCTTTTGCCAGAAAGGTAAAGGTAGTCGGCTTTGATTTGAATGCAAAGAAGATTGAACTTTATAAAAACGGCATTGACCCGACCAATGAAGTGGGCAACGAGGTCATTAAAAAAACGAGCGTGGAGTTTACTGCGGACGAGGCAAAACTGCGTGAGGCGAAATTTCATATCGTTGCCGTACCGACACCAGTCAACGATGACCATACGCCGGATTTGACTCCGGTGGAAGGGGCTTCCGCTATTTTGGGCAGAAACCTGACGAAGGGCAGTATCGTTGTATTTGAGTCTACGGTATACCCCGGTGTTACCGAAGATGTGTGTGTGCCGATTTTAGAGCGTGAGAGCGGCCTTAAGTGCGGTGTGGATTTTAAAATCGGTTATTCGCCGGAGAGAATTAACCCGGGCGATAAGGTGCATCGGTTAGAAACTATTACCAAGATTGTTTCCGGTATGGATGAAGAAACGCTTGATGAAGTTGCAAAAGTATATGAAATTGTTGTGGATGCAGGTGTGCACAGAGCGCCGAGCATCAAAGTTGCCGAAGCGGCAAAGGTGATTGAAAACAGTCAGCGGGATATCAATATTGCGTTTATGAATGAATTATCCATCATCTTTAACAAGATGGGTGTTGATACAAAGGCGGTGTTGGAGGCTGCAGGTACGAAATGGAATTTTCTGAAATTCTATCCGGGTCTGGTTGGTGGACACTGTATCGGCGTTGACCCGTACTACCTGACCTACAAGGCAGAACAGCTCGGTTATCACAGCCAGGTGATTTTGGCGGGGCGCCGCATCAATGATGATATGGGTAAATATGTTGCTGAAAACTGCGTAAAGAATTTGATAAAAGCGGGTAAAGCCGTTAAAGGTGCGCGCGTTGCAATTTTAGGCTTTACATTTAAGGAAAATTGTCCGGACACCAGAAACAGCAAGGTCTATGATATTGTGCAGGAACTGCGTGAATACGGGATTGAGCCGACGATTGCAGACCCGGAAGCAGATAGCGAAGAAGCGAAGAAACTCTATGGTATATCCTTTGTGGATATGGAGGAAATCAGAGATATGGATGCCGTGATTTTAGCGGTGGCACATACTGCATTTGCTGGCCTTTCCATTGTAGATACGGATAACATGTTCGGAGAAGGCACAAAGGTGCTTTTGGACATTAAAGGCCTTTTGGAAAGAAAGGCTTACGAAAAAGCAGGCTACAATTATTGGAGGCTGTAATTAAATTCGGGGGAAAGAAGTGAATTTGTTAAAATGAACGCAGACAAGATAAAACAGATTCTTTGCGATAAACCGCAATACAGAGAATGCCTTTTTTCGCGAGGGTACTTTATTACGGAGGATACTTCTGTTTCTGCGGAGGCGTATCCGTTTTACGGAGAATGGAAGAAGGAAAGCATTAAAAACTATGTAGCCTATATACATAAAGACCAAGACTACTATGTGTATACAAAGGAAGATGTTGCTTTTTTGCTTGTAGGACATGCATATGATCCGTTTAGCGAAGTGTATGAGGAGACGGTTTTACTCGAGCAACTTGCCGCAGTTTATGCAGAAGATAAGCAGGCGATTTTTGAGCAAATTAATGCGTGGACGGGTATCTACTGCATTTTTGTATTTGACAAAGAGATTCTCGGCGTGCAGGACTGTGCCGGCATCAAGGCACTTTATTACGGATATGTGCGAGACAAACTTTGTATTACCTCGCATCCGCAGATGGTCGCAGATTTATACGGCTTGGAAATGGACCCGTTTGTGAAGAAGCTGGTTTCCAATCGTTTCTATAATATCGGCAACCGCTATTTGCCGGGCGATTTGTCTCCGTATAAGGAAATGAAAAGAATCGGTGCGAATGTGTATTTAAAGGCAGATGCATTGGCACATACATTTGATGTGTGCCGTTTTTATCCGACTATGCCGCACCCGGAATTTACGACGCAGCAGGAATATGAGGACGGTATCCGTGAGGCGCATCGCATCTTAAATAAAAATATTGAACTGGCTGCAAAAAAATGGCCGAATTCCGCAATTTCACTTTCGGGCGGCACGGACAGTAAAACGACATTGGCTTGTGCAAACGGTTTGTATGATAAGTTTAAATATTTCAGTTTTCAGTCGAAGGACACAGAGGTAACGGATTCGCTTGCGGCGCGGGAAATTTGCACGAAGATCGGTTTGAAGCATGATATATATGAAATTCCGGCCAACAATGAAGAAATCGAGGATTTTGAAGAACTGAAATCCATTATTGTGCACTCTTACGGCTATGTAAGGGGCTTGGCGGACAGAGAAATCCGTAAACATATTGTGCTGTACAGATTAAATGCGTTTGAAACGGAAGTGAAATCGTGGATTTCTGAAATCGTGCGGGTTTTCTTTGAAAGAAAGTACGGCATGAAATTTCCGACAAAACTGTCTGCGCGTCATTTCAGCATTTTTCAGACCAGATATTTTGCTTCGCCGTCTCTTTTGCGTAAGTCGGATAAGATTTACAAAGAATACATGAAGAAATTCGACTTGGAAAGTGCGAAATACAATTTCGAGCACACAGATTTGTATTACTGGGAAGTGCGTATGAGTTCTTGGGGCATGATGGTAACGCAGTCGTTGGATATTTGCCACAGGATTACCTTCCCGTTTAACAATCGAAAATTGGTGGAATTGATTTTGAGTTTACCGCGCGAAAAGAGAAAGACGGACGAGGTGCATAACGATATTATTAAACTGGCGAACAAAGATATATACAGTGCGGATATTCATATTTTAAACAATTACTTCCATTCGGGCAGAATATGGCTTGAAAAGGTATATTTGCGCTATCGGACTATGTTTAGAAAATAGGGTGACGGAGTGAAATTATGGGATATAAAGACTTAAAATTTCCGGAAAATTCGTTGTTTTTAGTAACCGGTGGTGCCGGCTTTATCGGTTCCAACCTTTGTGAAGCGATTTTGAATTTGGGCTATAGAGTGCGTTGCTTAGATGACCTTTCTACCGGCAAGCAAAAAAATGTGGATATGTTTTTGAGCAAACCGAACTATGAGTTTGTAAAAGGCGATATCAAGGATTACGATACTTGCCTGAAAGCCTGCGAGGGTGTGGATTATGTGCTCAATCAGGCGGCTTGGGGCAGTGTGCCGAGAAGTATTGAAATGCCGTTGTTTTACTGCAAAAACAACATTGACGGCACGCTAAATATGCTCGAAGCGGCAAGACAGTGCGGCGTGAAGAAATTTGTGTACGCTTCCAGTTCGAGTGTATACGGTGACGAACCGAATTTACCGAAAACCGAAGGCAGAGAGGGTAATATCCTTTCTCCGTATGCGCTGACCAAGCGTTGTGATGAGGAATGGGCAAAGCAATATACGCGCCACTATGGACTCGATACATATGGACTTCGCTATTTTAATGTGTTTGGCAGAAGGCAGGATCCGGACGGTGCGTATGCGGCGGTTATCCCGAAGTTTATCAAGCAACTGATGAATGATGAGCAGCCGACCATCAACGGCGATGGCAAGCAAAGTCGCGATTTTACCTATATCGAAAATGTAATAGAAGCGAATTTGAAAGCCTGTCTTGCGTCGCACGAGGCGGCAGGCGAGGCGTTTAATGTTGCGTATGGCGGCAGAGAGTATTTAATTGATATTTACTATGCGCTCACCAAAGCGCTCGGCAAGGATATCGAGCCGAAATTCGGGCCGGACCGCAAGGGCGATATCAAGCATTCCAATGCGGATATTTCCAAAGCGAAAAACTTGCTCGGTTATGCTCCGGATTATAATTTTGAGCGTGGCTTGAACGAGGCGATTGCCTGGTATAAGGAGAATTTGTAAGCATGATAGATTTAAGAAAAATCTTTGGAAGAAACATCAGAGGCAAAGTGATGTATGCGCTGTCCTTTTTGCCGGATAAGCTGTATTTGAGGCTGTTTTATTTTTCTACCACTGGTAGAAAAATAAATTTTAAAAACCCGAAAGGGTTTAATGAAAAATTGCAATGGCTCAAGGTCAATGACAGGCGTCCGGAATACACGAAACTTGTAGATAAAATTGCCGTGCGCGAGTATATCAAGGAAGTGCTCGGCGAGGAATATCTGTTCCCGCTTTTGGGCAAATGGGAAAGTTTTGACGAGATTGATTTTGATGCCATGCCGAATCAGTTTGTTTTAAAGTGCAATCACGACTCGGGCAGTACTAAAATTGTAAAGGATAAATCTGCGTTAACCAAAGAAGAGCTGGCAGAAATGAAGAAAATCTTTACAAAGAGATTGAAAAAAGATTTCTTTTATGCCGGTCGTGAATATCCGTATAAGGGTATCAAGCCGTATATTATGGCGGAGCAACTGATGACGGATGGAGAGAACGCCGAGAAAAGTATAGAAGACTATAAGTTTTTTTGCTTTAACGGTGAACCGAAAGTTATGTTTGTGGCAACGGACAGAAGTGCGGATTGCAAGTTTGACTTTTTTGATATGGACTTTAATCATTTGGACATTTTCAATATCCATCCGAACACGGATAAGCCGATTGAAAAACCTGCCCTGTTTGAAGAAATGAAGCAGATTGCAGCAAAACTTTCCAAAGGCATGCGACAGGTTCGAATTGATTTGTATGAACTTAACGGTAAAATCTATTTTGGGGAATACACTTTTTTCCACGGTGGCGGTTTTCAGCTGTTTTATCCGGAGAAGTGGGAAAGACAGCTCGGAGATTGGATTGAATTATCGTAGCATATTAGAAAAAGAAAAGAAGGGTGATTATGTATAATCCGAAGGTTTCGATTGTAATTCCGGTATACAATGGCGCAAACTATATGGCAGAAGCGATTGACAGCGCCTTGGCACAAACCTATAAAAATATTGAAATTGTTGTGGTAAATGACGGCTCCAGAGATGAAGGTGCAACGGAAGAGATTGCCCTTTCCTATGGAGACAAAATCCGTTATGTGGCAAAGGAGAATGGAGGAGTTTCCTCGGCGCTTAATTGCGGCATTCGTAATGCAACGGGAGAGTGGATTTCCTGGCTTTCGCATGACGATATGTATACGCCGGGAAAGATCGCGGTGCAGGTTGCGGATGCGGCAAAACTTTATGCCGAAGGCGTTGATGTCAGCAAGGTTATGTTTTATTGTATGACGAAATTTATCAACGAAAAGCGTCAGTATATACAAAGAAGCTATCAGCCGCTTTCGGA
>JAZNLB010000029.1:0-39296 GCA_045578865.1 Clostridia bacterium
AACTGGCGCACCGGGCGCTGCGCTCGATGCTGAGGTTTCCAATGATGATGTTGACAAAATTGCATACGATGCAATGAATGGTGCGACTACGCTGGTTGTAAATGTTGGTGACTTTAACGGGGCAACCCCGGCGGGCACCAAAGCGAATATGGATTCGGCGTACAGCTTCAAGGTAGCACAGGATAGTATTGTATATGTAGCTTGGAAAAACGACTCCATCGGTGAAGGCTGGACTCGTTTTGAAAATGCGGGTGGGCTGAAGTTGCATGAGGTAAAAACCACCCAACTCTACGCAAAAGATGGCGAAGCGCTCACAGCGATTGCTCCTGCGGGTTATGCAACGCACAGTGACGGCAACTCCGCCAACACCAATAATGCATTCTACAGATATGCAAAAGCCGGCGATGTAGTTACAATTACACCGGACGGTAAAAGCTCTACGGCGCCGATCATCATTGTTCGCGCAATTGATTTTGATGCATTGAGACCTACAGCTACACTGACCTACAAGGTTGGCGAAGCTGATGCAGTGGCAATCGAAAATGCAGAAGAACCCATTACATTGCCGTGGGGTACAACGGATGCAATCTCCGTTGCAGCTGCAATTACAGCAGGTGCAGGTAGCGCAGTGGTATCTGAAGCAATCACGCTTTCTGCGGGTAACAAAGAAGGTACAATCACGGTTGTAATCACGGATGTGTTCGGCGAAGAAGTTGCAACTTATACAATTAATTTTGCATGGGGCGAAGAACCGAAACTTGCGTCGCTGTCTTATACGACAAAAGCAACTATTTATAAGGTAGCAACCGAAACGGATAAAGCAGTTGATGTGGAAAACACTCAAACCATTTTGGTTCCGTGGGGCACAGATGATGTAACTGTGACTTATCAAATCGAGAATCAAGCTTCTGTTACACTGGACGCTGTTCCTTTCGTTGAAGGTGCGGCAAGTGTGACGATCGCAGGGGGTAAGACAGTAAACTTTGAATGGGATACTGCTCCGCAGGGTCAGTATATCACAGACCTTAAGAAGATTGTGAATAAAGAAAGAGACAGAATATTTGTTTCCTTCGGTGATCTCGATGATGCATACATCAGTGCGAATGCGGGTTATGCAGGCGAAGGTGAAGAATTCTTTAAAGCGGTAGGTGTACCGGAAGGTCTTGCTGACAGAGGCGAGGTTGCGGTTATTGCGGACGCTTCGTTAAACGCAGGTCGACCGCATCTGACCAACAGTAACTTTAAATATATGTACGAAGCATATCCGGCAACATCCGCTGATGACGCATGGATGACCTTTAAGGTTGCAAAGGACGGTTATGTATACTATGCACCGGCTTCCTTTGATGGCACATGGGCAGAAGGCGAAAGCCTTGGCTGGAGTGTGGCTCCGTTTGAAATGCAATGGAAGGGTTACGCAACAAGAAAGGTTTATCAGAAGCGTGTAAGCGCAGGCGATATCGTTTTGATGCCAAACAACAAGGTAACGGATGATGAAATTGCGGCTCAAAATGCAACGCTTACGGATTATCAGTTTGTAAAAGTTACCGCTGAGGATATTGCTGCTATAGAAAATGCTTTAACAGCAGAAAATGCAGAATATACACTTGATAATGTTTCAGCAGGCGACTGGGTTGCAAAGTATACAGACGACAACCTTGCAAGCGAAAATCCTGGTAAAAACTATGCAGGTTTTTATTGGCAAGGCAAAAATGGAAATGCACAGCGTTTCCTCCACTATACTCGTCCTTACAACTATGTTCTCTTCGCAGTTGCAGATGCTTGCGTAGCAGAAGATTTGAGGGCGCCGAAGTGGACAGGTGCTACGGCTGTGAAGTCCGGTGAATCCATCGATTTGGAGGCTGCAAAGGCTGCCTATGGTGAAAATGCTGGCGAGATTACTTTCGAAATCGTTGAAGGTGGCGAATTTGCTGAGATTAAAGATGGCAAACTCGTTATCAAAGAAGGTATCATCGAACAAGGCAAGAGCGTAACCATTAAGGTGACACAGGGCGAATATTCTTCCACACAGGTAATTGCAGTTACGGAATTGACTGTAATGGAATATGCTTACCTGACGATTGATACTCCGATGGGTTCCGGTTCGTACACGGTTGCATATAATGATGATCCGGAAAATGCGAAGAACTATACCGGTCGCGGCAAGTTTGGTCCGACATTCTATCAGCCGGGTGATAAAGTAACACTCACTGCAACTCCGGATGAAGGTCATGTATTCAAGTTCTGGCAGATGCAAAGCAAGGACGAATGGAGTATTTACAATAAAAACGCAACTGTAACGGTTGAGGTTCCGAACAATATTGTTCTCCGTCCGGTATTTGCCGCAGGTACTGAATACACAGTAGTCTTCCTCGGCTATCAGAACACAACGATTAATGTTGTGCCGGTAGATAACAGCGATCCGGAAAGTCCTGCAGCAGATGTAGAAGTTCCGGATGCACCGGCAGTGTATGGTTATGTATTTACGGGCTGGAAGTGTGAAGCGTATGGTGAGGAATTACTTCAAGCCGAGACGACTATTCCAGCAACGGAGATTACTAAAGACCTGACATTCGAGGCGATTTATGAACTCGATGAAGACATGCAGCAGTACACGCTCACAGTTACAAATGGTGTGATTGACGGCGTTGAAGGTACAACTGCACCATTCGGCTTTAACGAACGCGTTGTTGTAACAGCAGATGCTGATGCTGAAGGTAAAATCTTCCAGTACTGGGAAGATGCTAAGAATCCGGGCGAGGCTATCAGCTACAGCCGTACCTATGCATTCTACATGATTGCGGCAGACAGAGATCTTGTTGCCTTTTATGGTGATGCTGAGCAGGAAATCAAGCCGGCTTACACATTGACAGTATCGAAGATTGGCGAAGATGCAAACGGCGAAATCTTTGGTTTGTTCGCTGAAAGACGCATTCCGACGGGATATACAGTTGTTCAGAATGGTATTGTTGCAGGTTATGAAGGCAACGATCGTGGATTTACAGCGGAATCTGCGTCTGTAACACTTGAATCTTACAACTCTATCGGTACTTCCAAGTATCAGAACAACAATGGTATTTATTTCGCTGAGTTCCAGTTGACCCAGAAGCGTTTAAATCGTTTGCCGGGTGGTGCAACATGGTATGCAAATGCATACATCACCTACATTGATCTCGATGGCGTACGCAAGACTGTTTACAGCCCGAAGGTTAAAATTGCTGCAGACGAAGTTGAAGCGCCGACAGACGAGCCGACTGACGAATCTACAGAAGAGTAATATAAGTATTATAACCTTGCTTAAGACGCTCTGCCCCTCGGGGCAGGGTGTCCCCGGCAGGGGATAAAATATGAATACGACATTCATTAAAAAAAGTGTTGACAAGGGAAAAAGAGTGTGTTATACTATTCTTTGACTGAGTTTATACATAATATTTATATAGACAGATAAAATCTGTAGGTGAAAGGAGATGGCTTTGTGATGAAAAAGGAATACGAAGCACTGGAAATTGAAATCAAAAAGTTTGCTACGGTAGACATTATGGGTCCCAGCGATAACATTGAATTCGGTGGCGACATGAGCGATGAGGACGATCTCTAATCTGATTGAGCGTAAAAAAGAGAAACCTGTGAGGTTTCTTTTTTTTATGCAATTTTGCCGACCGCTTGCAGAATGCAGAATGCAAAATGCAAAATGCAGAATGCAAAATGCAAAATGCAGAATGCAAAATGCAAAATGCAGAATGGAGAGTGGAAAGCATAAGTTTTACACGCCGTGTAAAGCAGACAATCCTCCCGTCACGCTGCGCGTGCCACCCTCCTTTACACAAGGAGGGCATAGAATTACAATGTGAATGCCCGGCGTGCAGCAGGGTGTCTTTGGGGGATGCAATCCCACCCAAGCCGTTTTAGGGGTCCGGGGGAATCGGAACCCCGGGACTTTTGGTACTTTTGGTCACAAAAGTACATATCGCCTTCCGTCCGGCAGGACAAAAAATAGAATGCACAATGCACAATGTAGAATGTGAAATACGATAATTACATTATGTAGAAAAACAAGATGTCCTAAAAAAGGCATCTTGTTCATTCTGATGCGTACATTCATGTATGTAACTACACTAAAAATTTGCTATTGGGCGTAAAATCTTTTTAAAACCTATTGACACCGAACACAATTACGGGTACAATATATAGTGTATATATATGAAAATATATATTGTGTGTTGCATTGATTTATTTATGAACAAAGTAAGTAAAAAAGAAACCACGGCGGGCTTTATAAACATATCTGCCGCATATTCGAACTTAAACTTTGACTGATACATTTTTTTCGGATGCTTATCCGATGAAGAACTGTGAACTACGGGGTGGAAAATAGAATACGAGGATATGTTTGAATGCACCGCAAGGAAAAGGAGGTGCTGGGCATGAACACTTCATTATGGATTATTATAGCCGCTAGCGCAGTTGCTGTGCTTTTAGCAACTGTGATCAGTTATAGTATCGCACTCAAGAAGGGTTATGACAAAAGAAAGAAAGAGGCTGAGCGCTCTATTGGCAGCGCGGAAGCTGAAGCAAAACGAATCTTAGACGACGCACATAAGGCCGCTGAAAGCAAAAAACGCGAAGTAATGCTGGAGGCAAAGGAAGAAAACCACAAGCTGCATATGGAGCTTGACCGCGAAATCAAAGAAAGACGAAATGAGATTACGCGTCAGGAACGCCGTTTGCAGCAAAAAGAGGAAACGCTCGACAAGAAAATCGAGGGCATCGAGGCCAAGGAAGAAAAGATTGCCAAGCGTGAAAAGGATTTAGAGGTTAAGGAAGAGGAGTTGGAAAGACAAAAGCAGGCACAAATTGAACTGCTTGAAAAGATTTCCGGATTTACGGCTGAAGAAGCAAAAGCACAACTTCTGTCTACTTTGGAAAGCCAGATTCGCCATGAAGCAGCCATGATGATTAAGGCTGTGGAGGACGAAGCGAGAGAAGAGGCTGACCGCAGAGCAAAAAATATTGTGGCGCATGCAATTCAGAGAGTCGCTGCAGACCATGTTGCCGAAACAACCGTATCGGTTGTGCCGCTACCGAATGATGAAATGAAGGGCAGAATTATTGGCCGCGAGGGTAGAAATATCCGTACCCTTGAAACGCTGACCGGTATCGATTTGATTATTGACGATACACCGGAGGCTGTTGTTATTTCCGGTTTTGACCCGATTCGCCGTGAAATCGCGCGCGTATCGCTCGAACGCTTGATTGCCGACGGACGAATTCATCCGGCGCGCATCGAGGAAATGGTGGAAAAGTCCAGAAAAGAGATTGAGGCTGAAATTAAGCAGGAAGGCGAGCGTGCAACCTTTGAAACAGGGGTACACGGATTGCATCCTGAGGTTATTAAATTGCTCGGTCGCTTGAAGTACAGAACGAGTTATGGTCAGAATGTATTAAACCACGCAAAAGAGGTTGCACATTTGTCCGGTGTTATGGCGGCAGAACTTGGTGTGGATATTGCACTCGCAAAGCGTGCAGGTCTTTTGCACGACCTCGGTAAGTCCGTAGACCACGAGGTAGAGGGTTCGCATGTAAACATCGGTGCTGACCTTGCAAAGAAATACAAGGAAAACGATGAGGTTATCCATGCAATTATGGCGCACCACGGTGATGTAGAGCCGCAGACGCTGATTGCATCTATCGTACAGGCTTGTGACGCAATTTCTGCGGCAAGACCAGGCGCAAGAAGGGAAAACCTCGAAACCTATATTAAGCGTCTTGAAAAGCTCGAAGAGATTGCAAATTCCTTTGACGGCGTAGAAAAATCATTTGCAATTCAGGCAGGCCGTGAGATTCGTATCATGGTGAAGCCGGAGGATGTGAAGGATGACGCAGTTCCGCTGCTTGCTCGTGAAATCGTTAAGCGCATCGAAGATGAACTTGAGTATCCGGGTCAGATTAAGATTAATGTGATTCGTGAAACACGCGCGATAGATTACGCAAAATAATATGGATTACAAAAAACGGAGAAGGTTTTAACTTTCTCTGTTTTTTTGCTTTACATTTTGTCAGATTTTGTTTATAATAAGAAATAGCGTGTTTAGAAAGGAAATCTGTATGAAACTTTTGTTTATCGGTGATGTGACAGGCTCCGTCGGGCGGGATATGCTTGCGCGCGGTCTTGCGGAATTGCAATATAGGCACAAGACGGATTTTACCATAGTCAATGCAGAAAATGCCGCACATGGTCGCGGTCTGAGTTATGCGACTTGTGAGGAGCTTTTGGAATTGGACATTGATGTGCTGACCATGGGCAATCATGTGTGGGACAATTCTGAAATTTTCAAAGTATTTGACTGTTGTGACTGCATTGTGCGCCCCGCAAATTTACAGCCGGGATTGCCGGGGATTGGCAGCTTGCTCAAAGAAAAAAACGGCATTAAGGTTGGGGTTGTCAATTTGCTTGGGCAGGTCAACTGCTTGCCGTGTGATAATCCGTTTGTGGCGGCGGATCGCGAAATTGAAAAGTTAAAGACACAAGGTGCACAGATTATTTTCGTAGATATGCACGCGGAAGCTACAAGCGAGAAAATTGCGCTGGGGCGTTATCTGGACGGGCGTGTGAGTGCCGTTATTGGAACGCATACCCATGTACAGACGGCGGATGAAAAAATTTTGCCTCGCGGCACTGCGTATCTTACAGATGCCGGTATGACCGGACCGTATGATTCGGTGCTCGGTACGAATACGGACATTATTGTAAAACGATTTGTGACGGGATTGCCGCAAAGGTTTGAAACGGCAAAAGGAAAAGGACAAATTAACGGTGTGGTTATAGATATAGATGAAGCGTGCGGCAGAGCGCGCAGTATAGAACGCATTAACTTTGTGGAAAATTAGGGGGGAATCATACGATGCGAAAGGTTTTGGTCTTCATTCTTGTGGTTGTTATTTTGTCGGCTTGCGGGTGTGAATTTATTAAGAAAATGCCTGAAACACCGGTGGAGGAGGTTGTGCATTTGTATGCGCAGCCGGAGGCTGTGCCGCAGTCGATTTTGGATGCGTTTACTGCACAGACGGGCATTAAGGTAAAATGCTATAAACTCACGGACTTAGAGCGTGCACATCGCAAAATTGCAACCGGTGTAAGCCCGTTTGATTTGGTGCTTGCAGATAATGTCACATTGGAGCGTATGGCGGAGGCTGACCTTTTGCAAACCATAGATATGCAAAAACTCAGTAATGCCGGTTTAATAAAGCCGGGTGCAAAAACATTGCTGGCGCCTTACGCACAGGATAAGATTATGCCGTACAGCCGTACATGTGCTGTGCTTGTGCATGATGTGGCGCGCACACTGACACCTGTTATAGCGTATTCAAGTTTGTGGGGGAATGGTTTTGCAAACGCTGTTAATGTACCTGCGGACGCAAGACTGATGAGTGCGGTTGCCTTGAAGGCGCGCGCTTACAGTGTGAACACGGCTGTTGAAACTCAGTTGAAGGAAACTCGCGAGTCCTTATGTGCATTAAAGAACAATACATTTTCAAATGTATCGAAGACGCCGCATCTGGATGTAGCGGCAGGGCAGGGTGCTTTGACGGTTGCGTGGGCAAAAGATGCACAAGATGCAAAAAATGCCAATCCAAACTTAGAAGTATTGTATCCGGCTGAAGGGGCTATTATCAAACTGACGGGCTTTGCCCTTCCGAAGAGTGCACCGCACACCCAAAACGCATACGAACTTTTGAACTTTCTGCTTCGCGGTGAAAACAACGCAGCAATCAGTATGAATTTGCAGGAGGAAAGCCTGCATACACAAATTGCAGATTATACCGACGAAAGTTACACAAATATGCTTGCGGTACATATGGCAGGCAAATATGTATCGGGCGTGGAATGCTTGCAGTATACCGGCTTGCAAGACACCTATAATTCTATCTGGGAAGACTATCTGAAGGCATCGGAGGAAACGGATGATTTATAAGCAAGCGTTTACAGTCAGATACAGCGAAATCGGTCCGGAAGGATATGCCGATGCCGCTCAACTGCTCACTTGGTTTCAGGATGCGGCAACGGACCACTCCGAGTCGGTCGGTTTTGGTGCGGATGTGCTTAAAGAAATGGGCGCAGCCTGGATTGTGTTGCATTGGGATGTAAAAATGTTTATGCCGGTGCGCTACAATCAGCGTGTGTGCGTACAAACATGGGCATCGGGCTTTTCGGCGGCTTACGGGCATCGTATGTTTATCTTGTCCGATGCTGAGGGAAATGTGCTTGCGGAAGGCGAGTCGGTTTGGCTTTTGTATGACTTGGCGCAAAATAAAATTAAAAAAGTTACACCAACGATGTGTGCTCAATACGGTTGTGATGTAAAAATGGCTGCCGAGGTACTGCGTAAGTGGAAAATAGATGCGCCTACCGAAGTTTTAAAGACGGAAGACTGGACGGTGCGCCGCAGCGATACGGACACCAACGGGCATGTCAATAATGTAAGCTATGTTCGTGAATTGGCGGATGTGTTAAATGACGGCGCAAAAATCAAGAAGGTGCGCGTGACATATAAAAAATCCTTGTTTTTAAATGATGTTGCCGAATTGAAAATCGGAAAAAACACAGCGGTGATTTTGCGCGACGGAGAAGTTTGTACATTATTTGAATATGAATAAAAAAGAGGTCGAAACCCGTAAGGATTTCGACCTTTGATTTGCTTTACCGTTCCTCTGCACTCAACTCCGTTTGCGGCGCGGATTTTTTTAGATGTATTTGCATATGTTTTTGAATACAAAGCATTGTTTCTTCGCTGATGTCATGCTCGATTTTGCAGGCATCTGCTTCTGCATTTTCGCGGCTGACACCGATTGCCATGAGCGCATCGGTCAGAAGTTGATGCCGATTATAGACGCGCTTTGCAATCTTGAGGCCTTTTTCGGTCAATGTAATATAGCCGTTTTCATCAATGAGAATATAGCCTTCGTCACGGAAATTTCGCATTGCAACGCTGACGGTCGGCTTGGAAAAGTTCATACGACGGACAATGTCGATGGAACGCACCGGATTTTTTGTGGTCGTTAAAATGTATATGGCCTCTAAATAGTTTTCACCCGATTCATAAATTTGCATAAAGACATCCTCCCGGAATTTTGCTTTAAATCATTATACATTAAACTTTAAAAAAGTTCAACAGAATTTTGCGACGGCTTAACCATAACGCACACATACGAACTCGATTCAAACGAACGCAAATGTGCGCTTTCTTGTTAAAATACTCGGAAATACGCAAAGACGCCCTTTCAGGCGGGTTCGTATGCGTGTGTTATGGTTATAAAACGGCAAAAAAATATTTTGTTATTGTTTCGGGCGATTCCTTTTTACCGTGACCAACCCACCATCTTATGGTTTCTACGAAGGTAGATGCAATGTGGTTTATCCATAAATCTCGCGGAAGTTTGGCGCTTTTTTCCGAGTCAAACAATGCCAGGTGTGCCTCGATGAGTTGTGTGAGATTGTTTTTAAAATAGTTGAGAAACAGTCCGTTGTTTTGGGAGGAAAGCAATTCCAGAATTTGATTGTCGTTTTTTTGCAAGTGTTCAAACAGATGCAGAAAAACGGAGTCGGGCGCTTCACAGTCGAAAATATGCCGATGTTCGCATTTTTCTTTAGTCGCATCAAAAATATGACAAAAAAGTTCTTCGCACAATTCCTTTAATAAAAAATCCTTTGTCTCAAAATGGGAATAGAAGGTTGCCCTGCCGATGTCGGCGCTTTCTATAATTTCGCCGACGGTAATATGCTCGAAGTCTTTTTTGGATAACAGAGAGATGAAGGCTCGGAAAATAGCCTCTCTCGTTTTTCTTTGTCTTCTGTCCATAAGATGCGCCTCCGTACAAAATTTGAAAAATGTTCAGTTTCGGACAATCGAAATAAATTATATGTGTCTCGCTCGTTGACCTTGCCTGAATCTACTGCTAAAATAATAGTGAATAATATGTTCGGTATTGAATGTATTGTGCCATAAATTTAGACAAAAGTCAACAGGGAGGAATTATGAACACACAAAAAAACATTTTAGTTGCATTTGTATTAAATCTGGCATTTTCTGTTTTTGAATTTATAGGCGGACTGTATACCGGCAGTGTTGCCATAGTTTCTGATGCCGTGCATGATTTGGGGGATGCTGCAAGCATTGGATTTTCACTTTTTCTTGAAAAAAAGAGCAAGAAGCAGCCGGACAAAAGTCATACATACGGTTATGCAAGATATTCCGTACTGGGCAGCGTAATCACAACCTGCATCCTCTTGTGCGGTTCTGCGGCGGTCGTTTATAATGCGGTAAACAGAATACTGTTTCCGGCAGAGATTCGATATAACGGGATGATTTTGTTTGCAGTCGCAGGCGTGTGTGTAAACGCCGCTGCGGCTATTGTTACCCGTGAAGGCGATTCTCTCAATCAAAAAGCGGTAAATCTTCATATGCTTGAAGATGTGCTCGGGTGGCTGGTTGTGCTCGTCGGTGCGGTTGTGATGAAATTTACGGATTTTGTGTTCATCGACCCGTTGATGTCGATTGGTGTAGCTGTATTTATTGTAATTAACGCATTCAAGGCTTTGAAAGAAATACTGGATGTTTTTTTGGAAAGAACGCCTCGGGATACGGATGTGGATAAAATCAGAGAGCATATTTTGCAAATTGACGGTATTACGGATGTGCACCATATTCATATCTGGAGTATGGACGGTCAAAACCACTATGCGACCATGCATGTAGTGAGCGAGCAAACGCCTTGCGTGGTTAAACAGAAAGTTCGGGAAGAATTGCGGGAACACGGCATAGGGCATGCTACGCTTGAACTGGAAGCGCCGGACGAAGATTGCGGACAGAAAACCTGCCGTACGGAGTGTATGTTGCATGCAGGGCATCATCACGGTCACCATCATCACCATCATCATTAAAGCAGATAGTTGTAATGCAAAACGGAGTTAAACACATTGTGTTTAACTCCGTTTTTTCAGAAGATAGGTTTGTAAATCTTTTAAATCGTCTGCGATATATACCGGCGCGCAGGCTTCCAGTTCACCCGCAGCTGCGTATCCTAATCGGATGCCGATGGCATCAATGCCGTTTGCCTTTGCGCCGAGCAAATCGTGGTGCCTATCGCCAATCATAACCACTTGATGTTTTTGCGTATCGGTAATTTTCAGTTGGCGCAGAGTTTCGCGGATGACATCGCTTTTTTTGTCGAGTGTGCCGTCAAAAGTAGCACCGACGATGATGTTAAATTGGGATTTCAAATCAAAATTTTCAAGTATCTGTTCAGCATAGGGCTGCGGCTTAGAGGTTGCAAGGGCAATGATTTTGCCGTGAGCATGCAATGTATCCAGCAGCGCTTTTGCACCGTCAAACGCCTTGTTTTCATAAAGACCTTTTACGGCAAAGCGTTCGCGGTACTTTTTTAAGGCAAACTGTGCCTGCCCGGCGCTCATGCCGTATACGCGCATAAATTCATCTGTCAGGGGCGGCCCGATGAAAGAGGTTAAGTTATCTAAATTCGGCTCGTGGATGCCGCAGGCAGCAAGTGCGTACTGCACGCATTTTGTGATGCCTTCTTTTGGTTCGGTCAGTGTACCGTCTAAATCAAATAAAATATACTGATACATAATTGTCTCCATTTCTTTTGAATCACATTTATAGTATACCATCTTTTATCCAAAAAGTAAACGGTGCATATTTTTATATTGGCAAAATGAAATATGGCATAGAGTGTGGTAAAAATATAAAAGATAGGGGAAGCGCATATGTGCAGAAGAGAATAAACAATGCTGCGTTTTTTGTAACACACATTATAAAGACTTCTCCTTTTTTGAGGACGAAAGCACTTTGTAATGCACCTATAAGAAATATTTATTGTTTAGGGATGAAAAAAACTTTTTAAAAAATACATTTTTCTCTCTATATGTCTTGACTTTTTGCGTTTTGTATGTAAAAATAAATAGGGGTGAAGTGTTTGCGAGTCATTGGAGGAAATAAACGCGGTTTGAAACTGGTCGGCTTTGAAGGCGACAGTGTAAGGCCGACGACGGACAGAGTGAAAGAAAACATATTTAACATTATAGGTCCGTACATTTCCGGTGCAAACACGCTCGATTTGTTCGGCGGAACGGGTGCACTTACCGTAGAGGCGCTCAGCCGTGGCGCTCAAAGCGCAGTGGTGTGCGATATTTCGGAAAGTTCACTGGCGCTGATTCGTACCAACCTCGAAAAGAGTGGTTATGCCCAGCAAGCGCGTGTTGTCCGTGGGGACGGTGTGCAGTTTGCAGCGAACGCCAAGGACAAGTTTGATGTGATTTTTATCGATCCGCCTTACGATTCGGATTTGCTTGAGCGCAGCCTTGCGGCGATTGCAAAAAATCAATGCATTTGTCCGGATGGTATTATCGTTTGCGAGCGAGAATACGAAAAGGCGCTGCCCAATCTTTCGGGACTCGATGTCATGAAGGATAAAAAGTATGGCAGAGTGCAGATTTTGGTGCTGCGGTGCAAAAATGAGGAAAAACTATGAAAATTGCAGTTTATCCGGGCAGTTTTGACCCGGTGACATACGGACATTTGG
The DNA here is from genome assembly GCA_045578865.1 of Clostridia bacterium. Lineage (GTDB taxonomy): Bacteria > Bacillota > Clostridia > UBA1381 > UMGS1253 > RGIG2041. The sequence goes on from JAZNLB010000029.1 coordinate 12,598, forward strand.
ATATCATAAAGCGCAGTGCGCGTATCTTTGACAAGGTGATTGTGGGTGTGTTGGACAACCTATCCAAGACATGTATGTTCTCACCGGAGGAGCGCAAGGCGATGCTTGAAGTGGCAGCGGCGCAGATAGAGAATGTGGAGGTACATTGCTTCTCTGGTCTGTTGGTGGATTTTATGAAGCAGTTTGACTCTGCGGTGATTATCAAGGGACTGCGTACCGTTAAGGATTTTGAGTACGAATTTCAAATGGCACTTTTAAATAAGAGCCTCAATCCGGAAGTGGAGACATTTTTTGCCATGACGGATTCAAAGTATTCGTACATCAGTTCCAGTATGGTTAAAGAAGTATTTCGTTTGGGCGGCTCGATTGATGAGTTTGTGCCGCCGGTTGTAAAAAATGCAATGCAAGAAAAATTTCGGAATGGGGGACAAAAATAATGGAGGTTCTTGAACTGCTCGATATGCTTGAAGATGTGGTGGATAAGGCGATTGGTATTCCGCTGATTGGTAAGGCGATTGTGGACCGCGACGAGATGATGGATTTGCTTGAGGAAATCCGAATTAATTTGCCGGATGATTTGAAGCAGGCAAAATGGGTAAAAGATGAGCGTCAACGCATTTTGGATGATGCCAATAAAGAGGCTGCGTCGATTATCAAACTTGCAGAGGAGAAAATGGCATCCCTCATTGATGACCACGAAATTACCCAGCGTGCATATGCACAGGCGGAGGAAATTGTGGGGAATGCACAAAATAATGCGCGCGATATTCGTATGGGCACAAAGCAATATGTGGACGACCATATGGCAACCTTAGAGGCAAAACTGGAAAAGATGATCAGCACAGTGCGCGACAACAGAAATGAACTGAAAAATAAATAAATTAAAAAATAAAGCAGAAAGTTCAAACTTGAACTTTCTGCTCTTTTCTTTATACGGTTTTAACCATGACTGCAATACCATCCGGAACGATGTTGATGCTCGGTTGTGGCGTATTTACCATGGATTTTGCTATCTCCATTGCTTGGGCAAGTGAAGTGGCTGGTATCATATGCATGGCTTTTACTTCGTCTGCCGGCATCTTGGAAACATAAATTACGGATGCACGCTGACAAATGCGTACCAGAATTTGTGCTTGCCATTGGTCGGGGAGGGTTTCGTTTCTCGATTGTGCCATATACATTGCCATCAGCTTATCTAAATCCGGCTCCTCAGCGAGTTGGCGGTAAAAATGGTCGCCGCCGCTGCCGTCTTCGGATGCGGAAAGCATAATGACAACGCCGCCTTCTTTGACGGCGGCTTCTGCGGCAGTCATACCTTTTACAGCTTGATATACATTTTGGTCGAGCGGATAGCCTCCGTTGGAGGAAATAGCAATATCTGCAGGCTTTGTTTCTACGCCGCAGTATTTACTAAGGAAGTCCGTTCCTTTTTTGTGCGCTTGCTCTAAATCACCGGCAACAGCATAGATTACTTTCTTTTCGGCATTGAGTACAACATTGACAATGTAGGTAAGTTTCGCCTGCTTCGCCGCCCAAAGCATATCTGCGTGAATGGGGTTGTTTTCCAAAATACCGGTGCGCGCACATGGATGTGCGATAAATTCGGCGCAGTGGTTTGCCATAACAGTCTTTCTTGAAGAGACACCGGGCAAAACGCTTTTTCTTCCGCCGGAAAAACCAGCGAATAAATGCGGCTCAATAAAGCCTTCGGCAACGAGCAAATCTGCCTCATAGGCGATGCGGTTAATTACACAGTCGCCGCCGGAGGGCAGAGTGCCGATGTGGACGAGCATATCTTCATTGTCACAATCATGTATGTATATATTTTCTTTTTCTACGATTTCCTCGCCGAATTTGTCAATAAGTTCATCTTTGGTTGTGCCACGGTGACAGCCGGTTGCAATCAAAATGGTGATTTCGGCATCTGGGTTGCCTTCGCGAATCTGAGAAAGCATATACGGGATGATGACTTTGCTCGGCACGGGGCGCGTGTGGTCACTGGCAATAATAACTACTTTGTTTTTGCCTTCCGCCAACTTGCTTAAAGGCGCAGACCCGACGGGATTTGCCATTGCGGTGCATACAAGTTCGATTTCGTCTGCATCTGGAATATAGTCATCGATAGAAGAGACTAACACATCTTGAACTTGTGCTTCGTCAAAAGCATACACGATTTTTTCTTTTCCGTAAGGGAATGTAATTTCTCTCATGTGATTTCCTCCATGTATTTTTGTTTAATTTTATCACAGATTGTATACAAAATGCAATATAAAAATGCGTCTTTTTTCACAGGATTATCTTTAGATACATTATCGAAACGGCATTGCGTTTGAAACTGTTATACGACGCAAGCGCAGAAGCGGTAACCATGCCGTTATTTTGTGCGAAAATCCTCATAAAAAACTTGCCAAAGCCGCATAAATATAGTATAATAACTAAGATATAGTAAACTGATATAACCATAGGCAATTAAAGGAAGTGATACAGATGAAATACATTGTGATTTTAGGCGACGGTATGGCCGATACGCCGGTGGAAGCTCTGGGCGGCAAAACACCGCTGGAGGTTGCAAAAAAACCGAATATGGATCGCTTGGCATCTGTGGGAGAACTTGGCATGGTAAAAACGGTGCCGGACGGTATGGCGCCGGGCAGTGATGTAGCCAATTTGTCTGTTATCGGCTACGACCCGAGCGAAGTCTATACGGGGCGCTCGCCGTTGGAGGCTGTTTCCATTGGGGTAGAGCTTGCTGATACCGATGTAACATACCGCGTCAACACCGTAACACTTTCCGATGAAGCGTGCTATGCGGATAAAACGATGCTGGACTACTCTGCGGATGAAATCTCCTCCGAAGAGGGCGCACAACTTATGCAGGCAATCAACGCAGCTTTTGCAGATGAAAACATCCATTTCTATGCCGGCACGAGTTATCGTAACCTTTTGGTTGTACATAATGGTGCAACGGGTGCAAAGCTCACGCCGCCGCACGACATTTCGCTGCGTGTCATCGGCGATTATCTGCCGAAGGACGCGGACAAACTTTCTGAAATGATGCAAAAAAGTTATGAGATTTTAAAAGACCATCCGGTGAATAAGTCGCGCGAGGCGCGCGGTCTGCATCCGGCAAATTCCATCTGGTTCTGGGGTGAAGGCACCAAACCGGGTGTGACGAATTTTAAAGAAAAGTACGGTGTGGATGGAGCGATGATTAGTGCCGTGGACTTGCTAAAAGGCATTGGCTACTGTGCCGGTATGGAAGTGATTGAGGTTGAAGGCGCCACCGGCAATGTAGATACGAATTTTGAAGGCAAAGCGAAAGCCGTTTGTGATGCGCTTTTGTCCGGAAAGGATTTTGCTTATCTGCATGTAGAGGCGGCAGACGAGAGCGGCCATCGCGGTGAGTTGGAAAACAAGATTTTGTCGATAGAAAAACTCGATGAGGCAATGGGAAAAATTATCGATGTCATGGAGGCGGCGGGTGAAGCGTACAGCATTCTTTTGATGCCGGACCATCCGACACCGCTTGCAACGCGTACGCACGCATCTGATGCGGTGCCGTATGTGATATACAGAAGCGACAAAGAACAAGTGCAAAGTGCATTGCGTTATACGGAAAAAGATGCGAAAAGCACAGGTGTTTATGAGCCGGTTGGACATAAACTGATGAAAAAGTTTTTGCAAGGTTAAATTTTTGAGTGTTTTAAAGAAGAAAGTGCACATTTGTGTTCGTTTGAATCGAGTTCGTATGTGTGCGTTATGATTCAATTCGGTAAGACATAAACAGAGGAGGGGTGTTATGCAAAGCAGAACTTTAAAGATTTTGTTGACGATTTTATGTGTTGTTGCGGCATGTATTTTGGCGTTTTACTTTTTGCCTACGCTGCTTGCAGCCCTTGCTCCTTTTATTATTGCGTATATTCTAAGTTTGGCGTTAGAACCGCTGATTCATTTGCTTAGTGACAAACTTCGTCTGCCGCGCGCCCTTTCTGCGGCCGCTTGTACGCTATTGGCGATTGGGATTATCGGCGGACTTTTGGCGTGGCTCGGTGTTGCACTTTGGGCACAACTTGTGGAATTGGTGGACCGATGGCCGGAACTGTATGCAGCAGGGAAGGCGTACATTGAGCAGAAAATATCCGGCTTTATGGGCTACTACGATAATTTTTCACCGCAGATGCGCGAGTATATTGATTACGGGGTTGCAGAGGCCAGAGCGGGGATTACGAAATTGATTTCTCCGATCGCCAACTGGATGGTCTATTTGGCCAGAGGTCTGGTGGCGGGTGTGCCGACAACAATTATCTTTGTGATTGTAACATTTTTGGCCTGTAACTTTATGTGTGCCGAGAAAAAGAAAATGCGCGGTTTGATGACACGCGTGTTCGGCGTGCGTGCCATCAGCCGGGTTTCTGCGGTATGGCGGGATTTGAAATCTGCGCTCGGCGGTTACATCAAGGCGCAACTGGCGATTATGTGTGTATCGGCAACGATTTTGTTTATCGGTTTTAGCCTTTCGAAAGTTCCGTTTTCGCTCTTGCTCGCCTTGTCGGTTGCGATTTTGGATGCCCTGCCGGTGTTCGGCTCGGGTGCAGTACTGATTCCGTGGTCGCTTATCTCGCTTTTGCAGGGCAATTACAGTATGTTGGCCGTTACGGCTTCAATGTATATCATCATAATTATAACCAGACAGATTTTAGAGCCAAGAATTTTGGGGAAGCATATCGGTGTCCCACCGCTTTTAACATTGATGAGTATGTACATCGGCCTTAAGTTTATCGGCATTTTCGGTATGGTTTTAGGTCCGGTTATTGTATTGACAGTGAAAAATCTGTATTTGGGCGGCGTGTTTGACCGAATGCTGACTCGGGATACGCAAGAAAACAGAGAAGAGAATTTACCTGAAAAAGAGGTGCAGGAGAATGAATAAAGGAAGATATTATATTACAACGGCAATCGCATATGCCTCCCGTAAGCCGCATATCGGCAACACATACGAGGTGATTTTAACGGATGCCATTGCGCGTTTTAAGCGTAAACTCGGCTACGATGTATATTTTCTGACCGGCACGGACGAGCATGGGCAGAAAATTCAGCAACTTGCAGAGGAAAACGGCATTACGCCGCAAAAGTATGTTGATAATGTTGCCGGTGAAATTCGCCGTATCTGGGATTTGGTAGGTGCATCGTATGATGGTTTTATTCGTACAACCGATGCACGCCACGAAGAGGTTGTAGGAAAAATTTTTAAAAAGCTCTACGACCAGGGCGATATTTACAAAAGTGAATATGAGGGCATGTATTGCGTGCCGTGCGAATCGTTTTTTACCGCCTCTCAGTTGGTGGACGGTTGCTGTCCGGATTGCGGCAGACCTGTAACGCCGACAAAGGAGGAAGCATATTTCTTTAAAATGAGCAAATATCAGGACCGCCTGATGAAACACATCGAGGAGCACCCTGAGTTTATACAACCGGAGAGCCGTAAAAAAGAAATGGTAAACAATTTCTTAAAGCCCGGTCTTTCAGATTTGTGTGTATCGCGTTCTACATTTACATGGGGTATCCCGGTGGAATTTGACCCGGGACATGTCATCTATGTATGGATTGATGCGCTCACAAACTACATTAGTGCTATTGGCTACGACCCGGACGGCAACCACAGTGAACTTTATAAAAAGAACTGGCCGGCGGATGTGCACATTATCGGTAAAGATATTTTGCGTTTCCATACCATTTACTGGCCGATTATCTTAATGGCACTCGGTGAGCCGCTGCCGAAACAAATCTTTGGTCATCCATGGCTTTTGGCAGGCAAGGATGAAAAAATGAGCAAGTCGCTCGGCAATGTAATGTATGCCGATGATTTGGCCCAGCTCTTCGGTGTGGATGCGGTGCGTTACTATGTGCTCTCTGAAATGCCTTTTGCGGCGGACGGCACCATCAGTTATGAAACCATGATCAGCCGCTTTAATTCTGATTTGGCAAACACCCTCGGCAACCTCGTAAATCGTACGGTTGCGATGGTGGATAAGTATTTTGATAAAGTGCTTTATGCACCTGAGGTCACCGATGAAGTGGATGCGGATTTAAGAGCGGTTGCGGAAAACACCGTCCGCGAGGTGGAATCCAAGATGGAACAACTGCGTGTGGCAGATGCGCTCGAAGCCATTATTGCATTGGCGCGCCGTTCAAATAAATACATTGACGAAACTGCGCCATGGGTACTTGCGAAGGATGAAAATGGCAAAGAAAGACTTAAAGCGGTTATGTATAACTTAATTGAGTCTATCCGCATTATTGCGATTTGCCTGGAAAGTTTTATGCCGCAGACGGCAAAAACCATTTACGAACAGATTGGCGCAACCAAGACGGATTGGGAAAGCGCAAAGGTGTTTGGTGCAACCGAGCCGGGCACGAGCGTTGGCGTAGCTGCGCCGATGTTTGCGCGTATGGATGAAAAGAAAAAACTTGAGGAAATCGAAGCCTTTAATTTAAAGAAATATCCGCCGAAAAAGGAAGAAAAGAAAGCAGAGAAAAAGGCGGAAGCGACACCGGCAGAAATTACGATTGACGATTTTGCAAAGTTGGATTTGCGGGTGGCAAAGGTGCTTTCGGCGCAGAAAATTGAAGGCGCTGACAAACTGTATAAATTGCAGGTGGATATGGGAAGCGAGAAGCGCCAGATTGTATCGGGTATCGCAAAGCACTATTCGCCGGAGGAATTGGTTGGCAAAAATGTGGTTGTGATTGCAAACCTAAAACCGGTAAAATTGCGCGGCGTAGACTCTTATGGTATGATTTTAGCCGCCGCCGATGATACGACATTAAAAGTTTGCACAATCGACGGAGACATTCCGGCAGGAACGCAAGTGCGATAAGAAAGGAACTAAGCAAAATGAGAAATATGGGTTTAAATGAAATCAGAGAGAAATTTTTAAGTTTCTTTGAAACCAAGAATTGTCTGCGCCTCGACAGTTTTTCGCTTGTGCCGAAAAACGATGCGAGCCTTCTTTTGATTAACTCCGGTATGGCGCCGATGAAAAAGTGGTTTACCGGTGCGGAAGTTCCGCCGAGAAAGAGAGTAACCACTTGTCAGAAGTGTATCCGCACACCGGACATTGAAAGTGTGGGCAAAACGGCAAGACACGGCACATTCTTTGAAATGCTTGGTAACTTTTCGTTTGGCGATTACTTTAAGCATGAGGCAATTGCATGGGCTTGGGAATTTTTAACCAAAATTATGGAAATCCCGGAGGAGGTACTCTGGATTACCGTATATGAAGAAGATGATGAGGCACTGGATATCTGGGTAAACGAAATCGGCGTAAATCCGGAGCGCGTTGTGAAGATGGGTAAGGCGGACAACTTTTGGGAGCACGGTACAGGTCCGTGCGGTCCTTGCTCGGAAATTCATGTTGACCGTGGCATAGAGCACAGTTGCGGTAAGCCGGATTGCAAACTCGGTTGTGATTGTGACCGTTTTATGGAAGTTTGGAATCTCGTGTTTACACAGTTTGATAAAGATGAGGATGGAAACTACAACCGCCTTGCAAACCCGAACATTGATACGGGTATGGGACTTGAAAGACTTGCCTGCATTATGCAGGGAGTAAACAACCTCTTCGAGGTAGACACCGTGCAGGATACAATGAAGCACATCAGCCGTATCGCAGGTGTGAATTATACGGACGACAAAAAGACAGACATTTCTTTGCGTGTTATCACAGACCATATCCGCAGTACCGTTATGATGGTATCCGACGGTGTTATTCCGTCCAACGAGGGCAGAGGATATGTTCTTCGTCGTCTTTTAAGGCGTGCGGCAAGACACGGCAGACTTTTAAATGTCAAGGGTGAATTTCTCTACACCGTAGCGGATACTGTAATTGATGCCTCCAAGCAAGGTTATCCGGAATTGGAAGAAAAGAGAGACTATATCAAAAAAATTATCCGCATTGAGGAAGAAAAGTTCTCCAAGACCATTGAGGGCGGACTTGCCATCTTAAACGATTACATTAGCGCAACGAAAGCAAACGGCGGCGACACGCTCAGCGGCTCGGATGCGTTTAAATTAAATGACACTTATGGTTTCCCGATAGATTTAACGGTGGAAATCTGCGAAGAACAGGGTTTGAAAGTAGACCGTGAAGGCTATGATATCAACTTAAAAGAGCAAAAGGATAAGGCGCGTGCCGGCCGTAAAGATGGTTCAAGTTGGGATGATGATTCAGCGGTGAACATCAAGGCGGAGCCGACAAAGTTTGTTGGCTACAATGCGTTAGAGGTTGAAAGCGAAGTTGTCGGTATCGTAACCGAAGGCAATAATGCTGATGCAATCGGTGCAGGTGAGGAAGGTATTATCGTAGTAAAAGAATCTCCGTTCTATGCTCAAATGGGCGGTCAGGCCGGCGATATCGGTTCGATTACTGCGGCGAATGGTAAGGCAATCGTTGTAGATACCAAGAAAAACGGCGATGATATTTATTTCCACATTGTAAAAGTGAAAGAAGGAGCAATTTCCGTTGGCGACAATGTAAAACTTGCTGTTTGCAAGAAAAACAGAATGGCAGTTTGTCGTAATCACTCGACAACGCATCTTTTGCATAAAGCACTCAAAGAAGTTTTGGGCACACATGTTGCACAGGCAGGCTCCGAGGTAACCGCAGAGCATTTGCGGTTCGACTTTTCACACTTTGAAGCCATGAGGGCTGAAGAAATCATGGCGGTTGAAGAAAAGGTAAATGATGCAATTTTAGAAGCCATGGATATTACCGTGCAGGAACTCGGCATCGAGGAGGCCAAAAAACTTGGCGCAACTGCACAGTTTGGCGAAAAATACGGCGATGTAGTGCGCGTTGTAGCTATGGGCGATTATTCCGTAGAATTCTGCGGTGGTACACATCTGACCAATACGGCGCAGGCGGGTCTGTTTAAGATTATTTCCGAAAATGGTGTGGCTGCCGGTGTAAGAAGAATTGAAGCGGTTACGGGCGCAGGCGTACTTGCACAACTCAATGGCGCAAAACAAACGATTGCAAATGTAGCAGATGCGATTAAGAGCAGCGTGCATGATGTGGAATCCAAGGCAGTAGCCGTTGTGGAAGAAAACAAGAACTTAAAGCGCGAACTGGAAAGCATTAAAAGCAAAATGGCAAACGCATCTGTGACGGAACTTGTGGATAATGCAAGTGAAATCGGCGGCGTGAAACTTGTTGCAGGCCGCGTAGGCGATGGACTGGATATGAATGCGCTTCGCACAGCAGGCGACAATCTCAAAGAACAGGCAGGTTGTGCGGTTATCGTTTTGGCATCTGCGGCAGACGGCAGAGTCAATATCGTTTGTATGGCAACTGCGGATGCAGTGGCGAAGGGCGCACATGCGGGCAATATTATTCGCGAAGTAGCCAAGACCTGCGGTGGCGGCGGCGGCGGTAAGCCGGACAGCGCACAGGCAGGCGGTAAGGATGTATCCAAGATTGACGATGCGCTCAAAGCGGCGGCAGATGTATTGACATCACAGATAAAATAGGAGGATTATACAGTGAGTGATTGTATTTTCTGTAAAATAGCCCGTGGGGAAATTCCGTCAAAAAAGGTGTATGAAGATGATTTGATGTACGCATTTTACGATATCAATCCGCAGGCACCGGTGCATGTTTTGATGATTCCAAAACAACATTTGGATTCTGCAAATGCAATTACTGCAGAAAACAGCGCTGTTGTCGCGCACATTTTTTCCAAAGTAGGCGAGATTGCGGAGATGGTCGGCGTGCGTGAAGACGGCTACCGTATCATCAATAACTGCGGTGAAAACGGCGGTCAGACGGTGAAACATTTGCATTTTCATTTGCTTGGCGGTAAAAACTTAGGCGAAAAACTGGTATAACTTAAAAGAGAGGATGTTTAATTTGGTTTAAACATCCTCTTTCAAGTAGGTGATTGTATGTTGAAAACTTTGTGGGAATTGTTTTGGTCGTTTGCCAAAATCGGTGTATGTACTTTTGGAGGCGGCTATGCGATGCTCCCGTTTATACAGGCGGAAATTGTAGATAAAAAGAAATGGTCTTCGAAGGAAGAAATTATGGATTACTACGCCATAGGTCAATGTACACCGGGCGTAATTGCCGTAAATGTAGGTACATTTGTGGGGCACAAGACGGCAGGGTTCTGGGGTGGTATTTTTGCCACGCTCGGCGTAGTTTTTCCATCGGTCATTATTATTTTGCTCATTGCGGCATTTATCAGTAATTTTGCCAACTTGGAGATTGTAGCACATGCGTTTGCCGGCATTCGCGCTTGCGTTTGCGTGTTTATCTTTAACGCAGTACGCAAACTGTGGAAAAGTGCCGTTAAGGATAAGTGGACTTTGATCATTTTTATACTCGTTGCCGTTTGTGCGACCGTATTTGATGTATCGCCGGTGCTTTTTGTAGTGCTTGCGGCTCTGCTGGGGATTCTTATTCAGAACTGGGGGGCGAAAAAGCTATGATTTATCTTATCTTGTTTTACGAGTTTTTTAAAACAGGCCTTTTCGCCATCGGCGGCGGTATGGCAACATTGCCGTTTTTGTATCAAATATCGGATAAATACGAATGGTTTACGCATGGTGAACTTTTGAATATGATTGCAGTTTCCGAGTCTACGCCCGGTCCGATTGGTGTAAATATGGCAACCTATGTAGGGTATATGACCGCAGGATTTCCCGGCGGCATTGTAGCAACACTCGGGTTAATTACGCCGTCAATTATCATTGTTTTGCTTGTGGCAAGGGTGCTCAAAGCGTTTGGAGATAACCGGTATGTGCAGTCGGCGTTTTACGGTTTGCGCCCTGCATCGACGGGGCTGATTGCATCTGCGTGGCTCGGCGTTCTCGGTGTTGTTATGCTCAATTATGAATTGTTTGAAAAAAGCGGTAACTGGGCGGATTTGCTGCGTTTTGATTCTATTGTGCTTGCGTTGGTTATTTTTGTGATTACCAACTTTTATAAACCGGCACAAAAGTGGCATCCGCTGGTTTTTGTCGGCTTTTCGGCGTTGGTTGGCATTGTATTTAAATTGTAACTTGCCAAGCCCCATTTGGTGCGTTATAATAATATAAAACACTATATGTGGAAGTTTTTTCACGAAAGGAAGGTTTTTCCTATGAAATGTCCGTTTTGCGATTGCACAGACAGTAAGGTAATTGACTCCAGGCCGACAGAGGAGGGCAGCGCCATCCGTCGTCGCAGAGAATGTATTGCGTGCCAGAGCCGCTTTACAACCTATGAAAAAGTGGAAACGATACCGATGGTTGTGATTAAAAGTGACAATTCGCGCGAACCTTTTGACCGCCAGAAATTGATGAGTGGTTTAATGCGTGCGTGTGTAAAGCGTCCGGTTTCCATTGCGGAACTTGAAAACTTGGTCAGCTGCATTGAGGCAAATATGTCCAATTCCTTAAAGCGCGAGTTTTCCAGCAAGGAAGTCGGTGAAATGGCGATGAAACTTTTGAAGGATATCGACGAAGTTGCTTATGTGCGTTTTGCATCGGTGTATCGCAGATTTCAGGATATTGACACCTTCCGCTCTGAACTTAATAAACTTTTGGGGGATAAATAAATGCGTTATGTGGACTTGCATACGCATACCATGGCTTCGGATGGTGCGCTTTCGCCCGCTCAGTTGGTGCGTTATGCGGCCGAGCGAGGTGTTACCACTCTTGCGGTTACCGACCATGATACTGTCAGCGGCATAGAAGAAGCGATTGCAGCGGGAGAAAAGTACGATGTATGCGTGATTCCCGGGGTGGAACTGTCGGCAACATATTCTCGCGAATTGCATATTGTGGGGTTGTATGTGGATATTTATCAGCCCGAATTTGCAGAAACAATGGAAAAGCTGCGTGACTACCGCGGAGAACGCAATTCTAAAATGATTGAAGCCTTACAAGCGCAAGGACTTGATATTTCAAAAGAGGATGTTTTAAAATACAAGGCCGGCTACGGGATGGATACCATTGGGCGTGTGCATATGGCGCGTGCGTTGGTGGAAAAAGGTTACTGTAACGACCTAAAATCCGCTTTTGAAACCTATGTTTCCGGTGATTCGCCTGCGTATGTAAAACGCCAACTTTTAGATGCGCCTTCCTGTATTGCGCTAATTCACAAGGCGGGTGGATATGCGTTTTTGGCACACGGCATGCACAGTGAGCCGGAGATGGATAAACTGTTTTCGTTATTGGATACTTTGCGCGCATATGGGCTTGACGGTGTGGAATGTTATCACTCCGACCACAGTGAGAAGCTCACAGAGAAACTGCTAGAATATTGCCATACGCACAAAATGCTTGTCAGCGGCGGCAGTGATTTTCATGGAAAAAATAAACCGCATGTCGAACTTGCGACTATGCCGTACGGGCTTACATTGCCGGCAGTTTTGGTTGAAAGACTGAATGAGGCTATTGAAGATAAAATAAAAAACAATCAATCTCAGATTTGAGATTGATTGTTTTTTTTTTGATTTGCTTTAATTATGCTTTGTTGTCGCAACCGAGCACATTGACAATCTTTTTCTTTACGAGGTCCTTGATCGCGGCTCTTGCCGGCTTGAGGTACTGTCTCGGGTCAAAGTGGCTTGGGTTTTCGTTGAAGTACTTACGGATAGAGCCGGTCATAGCGAGTCTGAGGTCAGAGTCGATGTTAATCTTACATACTGCGCTCTTTGCAGCCTCACGAAGCATATCTTCCGGAATACCGATTGCATCCGGCATGTTACCGCCGTTTGCGTTAATCATTTCCACATACTCCGGAATAACGGAGGATGCGCCGTGCAGAACGATCGGGAAGCCCGGCAACTGCTTTGTAACTTCTTCAAGAATGTCGAAACGAAGCTGCGGCTTCTGACCCGGCTTAAACTTGTATGCACCATGGCTTGTGCCGATAGCGATTGCGAGAGAGTCAACGCCTGTGCGTGTAACAAAGTCAACAACCTCTTCCGGTCTGGTGTAGGAAGCATCTTCATCAGATACATTTACAGCATCTTCGATGCCGGCGAGTCTGCCGAGTTCGCCTTCTACAACAACGCCTCTTGCGTGTGCGTATTCTACAACCTTCTTGGTCAGTTCAACATTTTCTTCATACGGCAGGTGAGAGCCGTCGATCATAACGGAAGTAAAACCACCGTCAATACAGGACTTACAAAGTTCAAAGGAATCGCCGTGGTCTAAGTGAAGTGCAATCGGAAGACCGGTTTCTTCAATAGCGGCTTCAACAAGTTTTACAAGGTAAGTATGGTTTGCATACTTTCTTGCACCTGCGGAAACCTGGAGAATCAACGGTGCATTAACTTCCTTTGCAGCCTCGGTGATACCCTGGATAATTTCCATGTTGTTTACATTGAAAGCGCCGATTGCATAGCCGCCTTCATATGCCTTTTTAAACATTTCCTTTGTGGATACTAATGGCATTTTGGTCACTCCTTATTCTACATTAAGTGGATTTTAGTTAAGTTTCCCACTAAAAAAGAATTATACCACAAAATCTAAAAAATACAAGGGGTTTGTTAAAATTTTTACAAAGAATCGCATAAAATCTGGTTACTGGTTGAAAGCAGGGAAGCTCTCGCTAAATAACAGACTTACTGAAAAGAAAAAACTCTGCCTGAGCAGAGTTTCTAAAAATATGGTCGGAGTGACGTGACTTGAACACGCGGCCCCTAGACCCCCAGTCTAGTGCGCTACCGACTGCGCTACACCCCGATACGAATGGTAGTATATCACAAACTTTTGATTTTGTAAAGTCATATCTTTTTATATTTGTGGTTAAGCCGACAGAGATTTACAGCGATGAAAAAAGACATTTTTCAATTTTGAAAAATGTCTTTTTTCTGGCACTCCCTGCGAGAATCGAACTCACAACTAATCCTTAGGAGGGACTTATTATATCCATTTAACTAAGGGAGCATAGGCTTTTCGCTAAACATTTTACTATGAAATGTATTTTATGTCAAGCGAGAGAATGAAAAGTTTGGCAGTTGAATTTTGTCGGGTTTTCTGTTAAAATGTAGTTAGTGAGAAAAAAGCGGAAAAGGGGGACTGGAATGCGAAAACAGATTTTAGCCATACTTTTGGTGGCAGTTTTGATATTGGCAGGATGCGGGAAAACGACACCGCCGGAGGAAAGTTTGCCGGAGGCGGAGCAAGTGCACGAGCAGGTGCAAACACCGAGCGAGGCAGACTTGTTTTTGGAAAAGTATGTAAATACGGATGCGAGACCGATTGCTGTAATGGTGGATAATGATGACAACAATGCACGGCCGCAGGCAGGTTTGGAAGATGCATTCCTTCTTTATGAAATTGTTGTCGAGGGTGGCGCAACGCGGTTTATGGCGCTTTATCGCAATACAGATACGGCAAAAATCGGACCTGTGCGTTCGTCGAGGCATTACTTTTTGAATTATGTGCTGGAAAACGACGCGATTTACACGCACTACGGTTGGAGCCCGAAAGCGATGGCAGACATTGGCACGCTCGGCGTGAAAAACATTAACGGCACAGAGGGCGGCGGTGATATTTTCTGGCGCGAACGCAAGTTTGCAGGAGACTGGCACAGTGCTTATACCAGCATAGAAAATATTACAGACAAAGCGAAAAAATGGGGATATAATCTTACAACCAAACATAAAAATGGTTTGATTTACGGAGATGAACATAGCGAACCGCAGGCGGATTTGACGGCGCAAAAGGTTATACTTCGTTATTCGTCGGCTTACAGAACCGCTTATACATACAATCCGGCAACAAAACTGTATGAAAAGTCAATTTTTGACCGACCGCATACGATGCAGAGCGGCGAGGTTCTGTCTTTTAAAAATGTACTTGTTTTGTATGTACCGGACGGTCCACTCGGCGACGGCTCGGACAGACGCGAGGTCTATACAACCGGCAGCGGCAAAGGTTATTACATTTCAGACGGCGCTGCAGAGGAAATTACATGGTCGAAATCCTCGCGCGGTGCAGACACCATACTGACGAAGGCAGACGGCACTTCGCTTAAAATTTATCCGGGTAAGACGATTATCAACTATATCAGTCCAAACATCGGGGCGAACATAGAATAGAAACAAGAAGATGCGTAGGAGATGTGCTGCGATACAGGGTTTTGATCATCCGAAGGAATAAGTGCTGCGATGCAAAAAATTTAAATGGTTTGATTAAAATCAGAATTACAACTTTACAAAAATTGCAACCAACTTCGTAGGGGCGAGCCTGTGTGCTCGCCCGTTTTTTATGCCGAAAAGATGAGAGTAGTAGGCAAACGGCGTGTAAATTGAAAATGGAGAATTGAAAATTGAAAGTTGTATGTTTTTTCAATCCAAGAATTTTGCAAGGCAAAAATCCTCCGTAATTATCCATTTTCAAATCATGCCACAAGGCAAATCATTTGTTTTGTAGCGCGGCACATAGGCGCGCACCCTACGAAGCCAATTCCAATTCGTGCATGTCGTTTGCGGAATAATTTGTGCAGATTACGGCTATCTTACATTTTGGTGTAACAGTTGACAATTTTGGGAAAATATTATACAATATAAAGTGGTGTGGGCTATTTACACCGCTAGATAGAGAAAAAACAAAAATGCGATGAACGGAGAATGAATTCATGGCAAAAAAATATGATAATACAAGTATAACCTCACTGAAAGGTGCAGAGCGTGTGCGTTTGCGCCCGGCCGTTATCTTCGGCTCGGACGGTCTGGACGGCTGCTGCCATTCGTTTTTTGAAATCGTTTCCAACTCGATTGACGAAGCAAGAGAGGGGCATGGCGACCGCATAGAGGTAACGCGCTTTTTGGATAAGTCTATTGAGGTATCTGACCGTGGTCGAGGTATTCCGGTCGACTATAACGAAAAGGAACAACGATATAACTGGGAACTGGTATTTTGCGAATTGTATGCCGGCGGTAAGTATAAAAACAATGCGGGCGAAAACTATCAGTACAGTCTGGGATTAAACGGCTTGGGTAGTTGTGCGACCCAGTATTCGTCCGAATATATGGATGTTACTGTTATGCGTGACGGGCATAAGTACCGCCTGCATTTTGAAAAAGGTGAAAATGTTGGTGGCTTGGAAAAAGAGCCGACACGATTTAAACAGACGGGCACGACCATTCGCTGGAAGCCGGATTTAGAGGTTTTTACAGATATCGACATTCCGCTTGAATACTATTTGGAAACGCTTAAAAAGCAGGCGGTGGTCAATCCGAATTTGGTTTTTGTGTTTTACAATGAAACCGAGTCGGGCATGGATATGTACGAATTCTGTTATCCGAACGGTATCGTTGATTATATGAAAGAGCGTATCGGCGAAGCACCGATTACCGAGGTGCAGTATGCCGAGGCAGAGCGTCGCGGCCGCGACCGTGCGGATATGGACGACTATAAGCTGAAGATGCAGTTTGCATTTGCATTTACGAACAAGGCGCCGTTTATAGAATACTATCACAACTCCAGTTTTCTGGCAGAGGGAGGCTCGCCGGACAAGGCACTACGCAGCGCCTTTGTGGCATCCATCGACCAGTATTTGCGCCAAAACGGCAAGTATCAGAAAAACGAATCGAAGGTAACCTTTGTTGATGTGGCGGATTCGCTTGCTTTTGTGTCGAGTTCGTTTTCAACGATGACGAGTTTTGCCAACCAAACCAAAAAGGCGATTACAAACGAATTTATCCGCGAGGCGATGGCGGAGTTTTTCCGCCAGCAACTCGATATTTACTTGATAGAAAACAAAGCCGAAGCAGAGAAAATTGCCACGCAGATGCTCATCAATAAACGCAGTCGTGAAAGCGCTGAGCGTGCGCGCGTGAATTCCAAAACGAAACTGACGGGCAGCATGGATGTTACCAACCGCGTACAAAAGTTTGTAGACTGTCGCTCCAAGGATGTGGCAAAACGCGAGGTCTACATCGTGGAGGGTGATTCGGCGCTCGGTTCTTGTAAACAGGGGCGCGATGCGGAATTTCAGGCGATTATCCCGATTCGAGGTAAAATTTTAAACTGCTTAAAAGCAGACTATGACAAGATTTTTAAAAGCGAAATCATTACCGACCTTTTGCGTGTGCTCGGTTGCGGCGTAGAAGTGCAAAACAAGCACAATAAGGAATTTAACAAGTTTGACCCCGATTTACTTCGCTGGAACAAGGTAATTATCTGTACCGATGCCGATGTGGACGGGTATCAGATTCGCACATTGGTGCTGACGATGATTTACCGCCTGGTGCCGTCGCTTATCGAAATGGGCAAGGTATATATTGCAGAATCGCCGTTGTTTGAAATTACGCACAAGGACGAAACCTATTTTGCATATACCGAGGCGGAGAAAACGCAGATTTTGGAAAAACTGGAGGGTAAGAAGGTAAAAATCCAGCGCTCCAAAGGTCTTGGCGAAAATGAGCCGGAGATGATGTGGCAAACGACGATGAATCCGGAAACGCGCCGCTTAATTCGTGTAGATGCGGCAGATATGGAAGAGACAGAAAAGATGTTTGACCTGCTTTTGGGCGATAATCTGCAAGGCAGAAAAGATTACATTGCCGAAGTTGGAGAAGCCTATATTGATATGGCAGATGTAAGTTAAGGAGGTGGCAGTCGTGGAAAATCAGAATTTTACACCGCAAATTATTACGGATACTTTAAAAGACAACTATATGCCGTATGCAATGAGCGTTATTATTTCGCGTGCCATTCCGGAAATTGACGGTTTTAAACCTTCACACAGAAAACTGCTTTATACGATGTATAAAATGGGTCTTTTAAATGGTGCACGCACGAAATCGGCCAATGTAGTCGGTCAGACGATGCGCTTAAATCCGCATGGCGATATGGCAATTTACGAAACGATGGTGCGCTTAACGCGCGGCCATGAGGCGCTTTTGCATCCGTTTGTAGATTCGAAAGGTAACTTTGGCAAGCGTTATTCCAGAGATATGGCGTTTGCCGCTTCTCGATACACCGAGGTAAAACTCGATTCCATCTGTTCGGAAATCTTTGGCGATATGGACAAAAACACCGTAGAGTTTGTGGACAACTATGATGCGACCATGAAAGAGCCGACACTCTTGCCAACGGCATTTCCGAATATTTTGGTGAACCCGAACGAGGGTATTGCGGTCGGAATGGCTTCGCAGATTGCAAGCTTTAACTTAAAGGAAGTCTGTGCAGCAACGATAGCATTTATGAATGATGAATTTACGGACTTATCCGCGCTTATGCCGGCACCGGACTTTTCGACGGGCGGCATGCTTCTTTACAATAAAGAGGAGATGGATAAAATCTATGAAACGGGGCGCGGCAGTTTTAAACTGCGCTCGGTATACAGTTACGATAAAAAGAATAACTGCATTGAAATTACCGAAATTCCGTACTCGACAAGCATTGAAGCCATTATTGAAAAGTTGGCGGAACTCATTAAAGCGGGTAAAGTTCGAGAAATCAGCGATGTGCGTGATGAATCGGACAAAAACGGCTTGAAACTTACATTGGATTTAAAGCGCGGCACGGATGCCGATGCCCTGATGACGCGTTTGTTTAAGATGACACCGCTGGAGGCTTCCTTTGGCTGTAACTTTAACTTGCTCATTCACAGCCGTCCGATTGTACTCGGCGTGCGTGGCATTTTGGATGAATGGGTAAAATTCCGTATGGACTGC
This sequence comes from Clostridia bacterium, assembly GCA_045578865.1. Taxonomy (GTDB): domain Bacteria; phylum Bacillota; class Clostridia; order UBA1381; family UMGS1253; genus RGIG2041. The sequence goes on from JAZNLB010000029.1 coordinate 31,279, forward strand.
GTAAAGCGTGGGCTTGCATACGATATTGAGCAAAAGAGCGCAAAGTTGCACCTTCTGGAAGGTTTAAAGAAGATTTTGCTTGATATCGACAAAGCCATCAGCATCATTCGCCATACCGAACAAGAGGCGATGGTAATCCCGAATTTGATGCGCGGCTTTGACATTGATGAAACGCAGGCGGAGTATGTTGCGGATATCAAACTTCGCAATTTGAACCGTGAATATATTTTAAAGCGCGTTGAAGATATTGAGGCGCTCAAAACGGAAATTGCAGATTTGAATAAGACGCTTGCAAGCAATCGTTTAGTAAAAAAACAGATTGCCAAACAGTTGGAGGCTATTTCCAAAAAGTACGGTGCGGACAGAAAAACGCAGATTGTCAATGATGATGAAGTGGAGCATTTTGATGCAAAAGAAGTGATTGCCGATTTTGCGCTGACCATTTTCTTTACCAAGGAAAACTACATCAAAAAAGTATCTGCGGTATCGCTTCGTTCTTCGGGCACAGAGCATGTGCTCAAAGAGGGAGATGCGATTTTGTCTGCACAGGAGACGAACAACCGTTACGATTTGGTGATGTTTTCCGACCGTCAGAATGTATACAAAACGCGCATCAGCGATTTGCCGGAGGGCAAGGTGAGCAAGATGGGCGAGTATTTGCCGAACTTGTTGCAGATGGAGCAGGGAGAAAAGATTATCTTTGTTTTGCCGACGGAAAAATACGAGGGCAATTTGCTGTTTGCCTATGAAAACGGTAAGATGGCGAAAGTGCCGCTTGCAGCCTATGCCACCAAGACCAACCGTAAGAAACTGACCAACGCATATTACGGCGGCTCTAAACTGGTTAAGATTATGTATTTAGGTGTGGAAGACAAGGAGTTTATGGTGTATTCCAACCTGGGCAAAGCGCTGTATCTGCATTCGTCGAAGGTGGCACTCAAAACCACAAAAACAACGCAGGGCGTGCAGGTTATGATTTCGAAAAAAGGCAGCATTGTTTCCAATGTGGAGCCGATTGAGACCTGCGGCATTGAGGATATTTCCTACTACAAGACCAAAAACATTCCTGCGATGGGCAATTTCCTGCTTGAAGAGGATACGCCCGAAAAGCAGGTAACCTTGTTTTAACAGAAAAAAAGCACAAAAAGGATGTGACAGACATGCTCGAATATGAAGAGTTTCGATTGGAAATGGAAGGCTTGACGGACAAAGTCACAGAGTTGAAGGATGCTCTGGATATTGCAGGTGCGCTTGAAAAAGTTGCAGCCTTGGAAGAAGAGACAACCAAACCGGATTTTTATTCCGATATGGAAAATTCGCAGAAAGTATTGCAGCAGGCAAAGCAACTAAAAGATAAGGTGGAACGCTACGAAAAACTGGTGTCGGATTGGGAAGATGCCAAAACTTTGGTGCTTATGGGCATTGAAGAGGATGACGATTCTTTGTTTGAGGAAATTAAAGAAGCGTGTGAACTCGTTAAGGTAACGCTCGATGAGATGACGCTTGAAACGCTTTTAACCGGCAAATACGATAAGTGCAACGCCATCATTACTTTCCATGCAGGTGCAGGCGGTACGGAGGCGCAGGATTGGGCTTCTATGCTGATGCGTATGTATGAGATGTGGGCGGCAAAGCGCGGTTATGCTTGCGAAGTGCTTGATATTTTAGACGGCGATGAAGCGGGTATCAAGAGTGCAACCATTCAGATTTCCGGACTGAATGCCTATGGCTATGCTAAGGCGGAAAAGGGCGTGCATCGACTGGTGCGTATTTCCCCGTTTGATGCTTCAGGCAGAAGACACACTTCCTTTGCATCCGTAGAAGTTATGCCGGAAATCGAAGATGAAATTGATATTAAAATCAATCCGGAAGATTTGAAGGTGGACACCTATCGTTCGAGTGGCGCCGGCGGTCAGCATGTGAATAAGACGGAGTCGGCCATCCGAATCACGCACATTCCGACGGGTGTGGTTGTGGCTTGTCAAAACGAACGATCGCAGTTTAAAAATCGCGATACGGCAATGAAGATGCTCAAAGCAAAACTTGTTGAAATTGCAGAACAACAGCAAAAGGATAAAATTGAGGATATTAAGGGTGTGCAAAAGGAAATTGCATGGGGAAGTCAGATTCGCTCGTATGTATTCCATCCGTACAACATGGTCAAAGACCACAGAACAAACTTTGAAGTCGGCAACATCGGTGCGGTGATGGATGGCGATTTGGACGGATTTGTCAATGCATATTTGAAATCCGCAAGCCTGGGCACATTGAATTTAAAATAAGAATGAAGCGGCAGTTGCAATGGCAACTGCCGTATTTTTGCACAAAAAAGAGGGGTTGTTCTTGTGCAAGTGAACTAATTGACAAGAGTGAAGAAGTTTAATATAATAAAATTATCTATTATTATGTTTATGAAAGAGGAGCGAACGATGAAAAAGAAAATAGCATGTTGGTTTTTAGTAATTTTAACCTTAGTATGCTTGCAGACGGCTACCTGGGCTGCTGAAGCTGAGGAAGAATTTTTCAGTCCGATTTTGACACCGTTCGGCGGCAATTATACCGATAAAGACGGTAACATTGTTTTGAATGAAGATGGAGAGAATGTGCCTTTGACGGCAGACATCGTTGGGGATAGCGATACACAGGTGGCGTGGTGTGTACTTGACGGCAAAGATAAAGTTAGTCTTACAAAGCGTGATGGCTATAATAACCAGGCCATTTTAACGGCGCTTGCAGACGGCGAAGCAAAGATTGCCGCTTATCTGGAAGATGATAGCCAAACCTTGTATGTTGCCAATGTGATTGTCAGCAATCAGAGTGCCAAAACGGTAGGCAAAGTAAAACTCACCACAGGGGTACAGGGTTCAGGCAAAATCAAAAGAATGAAGGATACCGGTGCTTTAGAAAACTGGGGAAGTTATCGTGAAGCGAATATTCAAATAGGTACGCAATTAGAATTGATTGCCGAGGGGAATGGTCAACCGTTCTTGTATTGGTATACGGAGGATGCGAGAGGCGCAAGAACGATTGTTTCCACGAGTGCAACCTACCAGTTCACACTGTTGAACACATTGCAGTTATATGCTATGTTTGACGCATCCGATGATGGCAGCAGCATTGGCAAACAGGTTACCTTTTTATACAACAACTTGTTGGCAAAAAGCGATTATATTTTAAATAATGCGTGGAAAGTTGAAGATATTGCCGCACCATATCAGAGGAACAAGCAATTTGACAAATGGGTTTCCGAGCAAGTGAATGCCGATACTGTTTTTTCGGATGATAAACTTGAGATGAATGAACTGCCGGGGACTGCGAAGTTTACGGCAACCTATACGGTAAAGCCGGTCGAGATAAATATTAATGTTGTAGGCGGTAGCGGCAGCGGCACTTATGCTTACGGGGATGCTGTTACGGCAACGGTGACAGATGTAGCGCAAGAAGGAAAGCAGTTTTTGTTCTGGTCGAAAGACGGTGCGCCGGTAAGTTATGATAAGACCTATGCATTTTCTGCTTTGCAGGATTGTACCATAACGGCTATTTTTGGTCCTGCGGCAGCAACGGATGGCATCAATATGGTAATGCAAAGGCCGGTAGTGGAAGGCAATGTAATTGCGTTTACTTTTGAGCGTTTTGTGCCGGGAAACTATACTTTTGTTTCCAGCGGTTTTATTGTAGGTAAATATGATAACTGTTTGATTGGCGATGAAGATAACTACACGGAAGCGGTATCTTATCGCGCAGGTGAACGCACGCAGTTTACGAAGAGCTTAAAGAAAATATCGGGCGTAACTACCTATTATGCGCGCGGCTATGTCACTTATAAAGATGGTGATGTATTAAAAACGGTTTATACGCCGGCGCAGAAAATTGTGGTTGAATAAAACAAAAAGATGCGAATTAAGGGCGCCTTCATTTAGGGAGAAATCGGTTTTAGCCGGTAATTTACCGAAAATAGTTCACAAAAAATCTGCATTATACGCGAGTATAACGCAGATTTTTATGTTTCTCTTTCCGACAAAATTTCTCGTCTAAAACTGCCCCGGGCACCTTAAAAGGTAATAGTTTGGATGAAGAACAAGGCAAAAGCGACCGATATCCTTGCGGATTTCGGTCGCTTTTAACACGGTTATTCGCCAAAATATTGCTTTTAAGGCGTTTTATCCCTAATTGAAGACGCCCAAACTTCGCATCTTTTTTATTTTTTCTCTGTTTTTTTGTCCGATTTCTTTTCTGTTTTTTTCTCTGGTTTTTCTTTTTCGATGCAGTCAATCAGAAACTCGCATGCAATTTTTGAAACATAACTGATGGCTGCAAACTGCATTGCGGTATCCGATAAGTGCTGACCCGGACTCTTTTTTAAATCCTCGCGCATGACCTGCAGCATGACCTCATACACGCCTTTGAATTTTTCGTAGCGCGCTGCAATAGAATTGTCGCCGGCATCCATGTCCAACAATGTTTTTGTGTCGTTTACGGAAATAACCTGCTTTAATTTGGAAATGATGGTTAAGTAGGCCAAATGCTCCTTGGAATACTTTTTGCCGTTAGAGCGCGGCAGAAGTTCTGCTTTGATATAGTTGTTAATCATTGCAGAGGTGATTTCGTCCTCCTCGCCGCGGTGCGAAATCGGCGTGCGTGCCAGATAGGAGAGCACCTGGTCTTTGTATAAATCTATGTCCGGAAAGGTATCATAATCCGGCAAGTGCAAGGTTTCAAAAAAATCATACAGTTTTTTTTCTTCGGGAAGCATATTATACACCTCAGTTTGTTATTTCATATTAAGAGTAGCACATATTTGTGATTTTCGCAATAGTTTTTTTGTGTTTTATATTGACATAATGAATATTTTATTATATAATTTTGATAATTAGATTTGCAAGTTCGATAAACTACAAAAATCGGGGGTATTTGACAATGGCAGTGAGACTTTTAATTGATTCGGCATCGGATTATGATATTAAGGAGGCGCAGAAAAACAATCTGTTTTTTGTGCCGCTTTCCATAAATTTCGGCGACACCTCGTATGCAGACGGTGTGACTATTGAGAAAAATGAGTTCTATGAAATGCTTTTGAACGGTGATGTTTATCCCAAGACCGCACAGCCGGCACCGAATTTGTTTTTAGAGCACTTCAATGCGGCGAAGGAAGCAGGGGATGAACTTGTAGCGATCGTGCTTTCCAGCGGCCTTTCGGGCACACTGCAAAGTGCGCTGATTGCCAAGGATTTGTGTGAATATGACGGTATCCATGTTGTGGACAGTTTAAACTGTGTAACAGGACTTCGTATTCTGATTGATGAGGCGATTAAGATGCGCGATGCAGGCAAGAGTGCGGCGGAAATCGTTGCAATGGTAGATGACCTCAAAAAGCGCATTAAAATTGTAGCGGTTGTGGATACGCTTGAGTATCTTTACAAAGGCGGCAGACTTACCAAGGCAGCTCAGCTTATCGGTACAATGGCATCGTTAAAGCCGTTTGTCAGCCTGGATGAAAACGGTAAGATTTTTGTATTGGATAAGGTTATCGGCAGAAAGAAAGCATACAGCCGATTCTTTAAGATTTTAGAGGAGACGCCGTTTGATCCGGACTATCCGATTGATTTTCTCTATTTCTACGAGCCGGAAAACGGCCATAAACTCGCAGAAGATGTGGCGGCGATGTATCCGGGCGTGGATGCTAGCCGCGTATATCCGTGCGGTCCGACCATCGGCGCGCATGTCGGCAACAATGCGTATGGCTTTTCCTATGTGATGAAAAAGTAAATGAACAAAATGAAAACTGCTGCATTTGTATGCAGCAGTTTTTTTGTATTAAGAAAACCACGCGATTGACCTACAGAAGGTTAACGGTTAACTGGTAAAATAAATCTATATTATGTCCTGCCGGACGGGCCTGCTTTTGAACGCAAAAGCAGCAAAACATAGGGGGAGTTCCGATTCTCCCCCTATAACCCCCTTAAAACGGCTTAGGGGGACTTGGCGTCCCCCGTAAGAACCCCCTGCTACACGCCGGGGGATGTGTTATGTATTTGTTTTATATAACCGAAAGTAGGACTACGGCAATAATAACTGCGCCAAGCATGAAACCCATCACAGTAATTATTTTCTTCATCGTATGGATTTCTTTCCGTAACTGGTCAACTTGACTGGTAGTTTTTTCGTCTGATTCTAATGTTGCTGCGTCTAACTGATTAATTTTTGCTTCCATATTAATCCTCCTTTGTTATTAAAGATGATGCACATAATTATATACTATTATTCGACTTGAATCAACATAAAACACGCAATGCTGTTTAAGTGTAAAAAAAGACCTCATCGGAAAAATCCGACAAGGTCGATTTTTTTATTCAATTTTGCCTTTTGTGTGATAAGTGGCTTTGCCCCAAATCAAGTTTTATAAACTTACTTACTTTCCTTTATAGCAGCCTGTGCAGCAGCCAATCTTGCGATCGGCACTCTGAACGGAGAGCAGGAAACATAGTCAAGGCCAAGCTTATGGCAGAACTCAACGGATACCGGGTCACCGCCGTGCTCACCGCAGATACCGATGTGCAGGGAAGGACGAACCGGTTTACCGAGTTTGATTGCAGTTTCCATAAGTTTACCAACACCGGTCTGGTCGAGCTTTGCAAACGGATCGTTTTCAAAGATCTTGGTGTCGTAGTAAGCTTCGAGGAACTTACCTGCATCGTCACGGGAGAAACCGTAGGTCATCTGTGTAAGGTCGTTTGTACCGAAGCAGAAGAACTCAGCTTCTTTTGCGATTTCGTCTGCTGTGATACATGCACGCGGAATTTCAATCATTGTACCTACTTCGTAGGACATTTCTACGCCTGCTGCAGCGATTTCAGCATCTGCAGCTTCTACAACAACATTCTTTACGAACTTGAGTTCCTTGATATCGCCAACGAGCGGAATCATGATTTCCGGCTTGATGTTCCAGTCGGCGTGTACCTTCTTTACATTGATAGCCGCGCGGATAACCGCTCTGGTCTGCATCTTTGCAATTTCTGGATAGGTTACTGCAAGACGGCAGCCACGGTGGCCCATCATCGGATTGAACTCGTGCAGGCCGTTGATAATTGCTTTGATTTCTTCAACGGGCTTGTTCTTCGCTTTTGCAAGTGCTGCAATATCTGCTTCCTCTGTCGGAACAAACTCATGCAGCGGCGGGTCTAAGAAACGGATGGTAACCGGGTTACCTTCGAGTGCTTCGTAGAGCGCTTCGAAGTCGCCCTGCTGCATCGGCAGAATCTTTTCGAGTGCTGCTTCTCTTTCTTCGATAGTATCCGAGCAAATCATTTCACGGAATGCTGCGATTCTGTCTGCTTCAAAGAACATATGCTCTGTACGGCAAAGACCGATACCTTCTGCGCCGAGGTCTCTTGCTTTCTTCGCGTCAGCCGGTGTGTCTGCATTTGTTCTTACTTTCAAGGTTCTGAATTCATCAGCCCAGGCCATAATCTGACCGAATTCACCTGCGATTTCAGCATCAACGGTCGGGATAATACCGTCGTAGATATTACCTGTGGAACCATCAATGGAGATGTAGTCACCTTCAGCATAGGTCTTGCCTGCGAGGGTGAACTTTTTGTTTTCTTCATCCATCTTGATATCTCCGCAACCGGATACGCAGCAGGTACCCATACCACGAGCAACAACGGCTGCGTGAGAGGTCATACCGCCGCGAACGGTGAGTATACCCTGAGCTGCCTTCATACCGGTGATATCTTCGGGAGAGGTTTCAAGTCTTACGAGAACTACCTTCTCGCCTCTTTCCTTCCATGCAACAGCATCTTCAGCGGTGAATACTACCTTACCGCAAGCAGCTCCGGGGGAAGCGCCGAGACCTCTGCCGGCAGGAGTAGCTGCCTTAAGAGCCTTAGCGTCGAACTGGGGATGGAGAAGGGTGTCGAGGTTTCTGGGGTCGATCATGGCAACAGCCTGCTTCTTATCGATCATGCCTTCGTCAACCAGATCGCAAGCGATCTTGAGAGCAGCTTTTGCGGTTCTCT
>JAZNLB010000030.1:0-1797 GCA_045578865.1 Clostridia bacterium
CTTCTTTAACTTATGTATTTTGATGCCCGCAACATGAATCACGCCTTCAAAAAGCCCAAGTCCTAAAGGAATCAGCATAAGAAATGTTATTTGCTGCAGCACAAACGGAACAAGTAACATAATCAAGATGTATATTGCAACAGGCAAGTGCATTCTTGCTTCACTTGCGGTGATTTCTACTCCAAATCCCCCAAAAAACAGGTCATAAAAACCGCCAGGAAATCTGGATTCCTCCCACTCATGAAGGATATATAAAACCATAAACCCAAGCAATGCTTTGCCTGCGAGAGTTAGACTGTTCCAAAAGTAAAGGCTCGCACCAAATACGATTGCCAAAACCACAGTTAGTATTTCAAGATTATAATTTATAATCAGCTTTTTCATTGTTACTCCCTCCGTTAAATTCAAGTTTATCTAACTGTTTTTAGAAATCCACTGCTTTGCCCAATCAAACAATGTATCGGACATTAGAATGAAATCTACTATGCCACCTTTTTTCAAACTTAAAAATGTATTGATAATGGCTTGTTCATTCAGCCTTGCAACTGTGAGCAATTCTTCTTGATGTTTAATATATCTTCCTGTCTGCTGAAATACAATTGCCTGTACAACAAAAGAAGCCGATTTATATAAGCCTCGCAAAATATCCTCGCTTTTTTCATAGAGCATATTGTGAACACATCCGTGGTATATATTACAGGCTCCGATTTTGATTGCTCTGTTCACAGCACTTTCGTCAATAACTGCCATGACTTCGTCAATGCTTCCCTTGATTGGTGTGGTGTCATGACAAAATTGGAACAGGTCAGATGACTCCCAATTCATAATTTCATTCTTGCCTGAGAGAAAACCACAAATCAATTCTCTGTGTGGCAAAGTATCCAGCATTGTATTATAAGTTTGAATATCCATAGTAGACAATTCATCTAAAATTACAACCACATCGATGTCGCTTGTTTCTGTTGCTTCACCACGACCATAACTACCTTGCATACCAACAAACCATACACGGTCACCAAAAGTCTCATTTAATGTCTGTAAAAAGTTTTTCATCCAAACTGTAATATCTATCATTTTAATCCCCTCGCCAAATTCTTATTTGTCATTTACCTTCATAGTATAGTAGCCTTCTTGAATCGCAGCAATAGTTGCTATGGGACACACAATCACTAAGCTATATGCTGGTTCAACAAACTGTACTGTTAATGGCAGAAGAAAGAGTAACAATCCCGTAGTTTTATTTAAAACGGTGTGTACATCCACAAGTTTCTTTCTGTAAACAACTCCCCAAACAATATTGGTAACTTTAATTATTGCTATACAACCGCCCCATATCCACAACCACCCCGGAAGATGGATCACCGGCAACAACTTAAATATAGCTACCGCAACAAAAACCAGGTCGGCAATTGTGTCCAGTTGACTACCGAACTGACTGGTACTGTTTGTTTTTCTGGCAATGGTGCCATCGATCATATCACTAAAACCGCAGAGGAGATATAGGATATAAAACCCCACAGAAAACGTGGGAAAGAACAGCAATAAAATGCTGCCGAGAATGCGGCAAGAAGTGAGTATATTTGCAATATGCTTCGTCATCTGTTTACCTGTAAATTCGACTTATTTGTAATACTTGTCTACGCCGCCGTAGCCGGGGATCCGCTTGCCATCCCGGGTTTTCCGCAGGAAGCTATCCAACCGTTTTTTGAATTCCTCGGGTCGCTTTCGCGCCGCATCGATGTAGGCAACGCGGATGCGCTTGTAGGGCTCGGCTAATTTTTGATAATTCTCCCACGC
>JAZNLB010000031.1:0-44140 GCA_045578865.1 Clostridia bacterium
AAACCGAGATGACAGATATCCGCCATCTCGGTTATGAAGAAGCAAAGCAAGAAATACTATGTTACATATATTTGTATTACAATTCAGAGCGATTACATTCAGGAATAGGCTACAAGACTCCTAATTCTGTTTGGATGTAGAAATTCACTCTTTTATTTGTCCGAAATACTTGACAAGTTTCAAGATTTTCGCCCGTGGCGAAAATCCACCGAACTTATTCACTATTCACTTTTACTTCTTACTTCCCGTACACATCGGCGACGCGATGCTCATTCAATAAAAGAAATTTTGTAGGCGTCATACACGAATGACCCACGGGCGATTCGTGTATCGCCCCTACTTCTTACTTTGAATAAACATCGTTGTTTTGATGTTTATTCGTTATTTTGGAGGCAATATGTTTACATTACACAAGACCAACGGAAAAGCACGGCGCGGTGAATTTAAAACCGTGCACGGCATTATACAGACACCGGTGTTTATGAATGTCGGTACATCTGCTGCCATCAAGGGCGCTGTTTCGAGCATGGACTTAAAGGAAATCGGTTGTCAGGTTGAACTTTCCAACACCTACCATTTACATGTCCGCCCGGGCGATAAAGTGATTTATCAACTCGGCGGCTTGCATAAAATGATGAATTGGGATCGCCCGATTTTAACTGACAGTGGCGGATTTCAGGTGTTTTCCCTGGCAGGTCTGCGTAAGATAGAGGAAGAGGGAGTATATTTTTCTTCGCATATAGATGGCAAAAAGATTTTTATGGGGCCGGAGGAAAGTATGCAGATTCAATCCAATCTGGCATCGACGATTGCCATGGCATTTGACGAGTGCATCGAAAATCCTGCACCATATGATTACACGCAAAGAAGTGTTGCAAGAACGACACGCTGGCTTAAACGCTGTCAGGCGGAAATGGCAAGGCTGAATTCGCTCGATACCACCATCAATCCGCACCAGATGCTTTTTGGCATCAATCAGGGCGGCACGCACGATGCAATCCGAAAGGCGCATATGCAGGAGATTGCCGAGCTCGGTTTAGATGGTTATGCAATCGGCGGTCTGGCGGTCGGGGAGACACATGAGGAAATGTATCGTATCATTGAGGCGGTTGAGCCTTTTATGCCCAAAGACAAACCGCGCTATCTGATGGGGGTGGGCACACCGCAAAATATTATCGAAGCGGTTGCGCGTGGTGTGGATTTCTTCGACTGTGTTATGCCGAGTCGCAATGCGCGTCACGGACATGTGTTTACCAGCGAGGGCATACTCAATTTAATCAATAATAAATATGAACTTGATGAGCACCCGATTGATGAAAAGTGTAACTGTCCGGTGTGCCGTCACTATTCGAGAGCGTACATCCGTCATTTGTTTAAGGCAAAGGAAATGCTTGCACAACGACTGGCGGTATTACACAATCTGTATTTTTATAATCATCTTATGCAACAAATCCGTGAGGCAATCGACGGGGAGTATTTTGACGAATTTCGAGCACAAAATTCTACAAAGCTCGGCACAAGAATATGACTGTTTTTGTACAAAATACCAAGAAGATTATTTTTCTAAAAAAAGACTTGACGAACTGAAAAAATTGTAGTATTATAATTTCATGAGTTTTGACGGCATAATCACGGAGAGGAGAAGTGTTCGATGTATTCTAAAGAGGTAACTCTTCAAAACCAGGTTGGCTTACATGCAAGACCGGCTACCTTCTTTATCCAGAAGGCGAACGAGTTTAAGTCCAGTATCTGGGTTGAAAAAGAAGAAAGAAAAGTTAATGCAAAGAGCCTTCTGGGCATTTTGTCGCTCGGTATTACCCGTGGTACTGCAATTACGGTAATTGCTGATGGTCTTGATGAAAAAGAAGCAGTTGACGCTTTAGTTGACCTTATTGACACCAATTTTTCTGAGTAAGAAATAAAGCATGGGTGGAGTTAAGGCTCCACCCATCTTAATGTTTTTAAACTAAATATCGGGATGTGGCGCAGCTTGGTAGCGCGCTTCGTTCGGGACGAAGAGGCCGCAGGTTCAAATCCTGTCATCCCGACCACCTTAAACCTCAGTAACCTTGTCAGTTTCTGAGGTTTTTGTTTTGTTTTAAAACCCTCATTTTTTTGGTTTTGACCAAAATTTTTTATCTTCAACTGTGGGACAAAGTCTTTTTCTTTGTTTACACCGTATCAAAATTTAATACCCCCAAAAGCTATGGCACGGAACAGCCTTCCCCTTTGAGGGGAAGGTGGCAAACCAAAGGTTTGACGGATGAGGTGTTAGATGTCTGTGCCATCTGTGTTATTGTGCATTTTTGAGATTCGCTTTTGTTCTGCGATTTCGGTACAATTTAAAAAGATTAAATTTATGGTATTTTTTGCTTGCCATTGGAGCAAATTAGTGTTAAAATATTGTCAATAGTGTTTTTAACCTATATTTACAATAATTAGAAGAGGTGTAAATCAGATGATGTATTCACATGAAGTTGAAAACATGTGCTGCGTGAAAAAAGGCGTAGCGCACGGTCCGGCGCCGATTCCGCAGGAGGGTGCATGGACAGAATCTAAGGAAATTAAGGATATCAACGGACTTACGCATGGTATCGGTTGGTGTGCACCGCAGCAGGGTGCCTGCAAACTGACACTCAATGTTAAGGAGGGTATCATTGAAGAAGCGCTCGTAGAGACAATCGGTTGCTCCGGTATGACACACTCTGCCGCTATGGCAAGTGAAGCGCTCGTTGGTAAGACACTTTTAGAGGCGCTCAACACAGACCTCGTTTGTGATGCAATCAACACCGCTATGCGCGAGTTGTTTTTGCAGATTGTATACGGTCGTACACAGACTGCGTTCTCCGAAGGCGGTCTTCCGGTTGGCGCAGGTTTGGAAGATTTGGGTAAGGGCCTCAGAAGCCAGACCGGTACAGTATTTTCCACGAAGGCAAAGGGTCCGCGTTACCTCGAGCTTGCAGAAGGCTACATTACCGAAATCGCACTTGATGCGGATGACCTCATTATCGGTTACAAGTTCGTTCACCTCGGTAAGATGATGGAGAACATCAAAAAGGGCATGTCCGCTGACGAAGCACTTGTAAAGGCTTCCGGTCAGTACGGCAGATTTGATGATGCCGTTAAGGTTATCGACCCGAGAGTTGAGTAATTTGAGAGGATAAGGAGGAGAAAAACAATGGCTTTATTTGAAAGTTATGAAAGAAGAATTGGACATATCAATGAAGTATTAAATGCAAACGGCATCAAGGACCTTGAAGAAGCAAGAAAGATTTGCGAAGATAAGGGTATTGATGTTTATAACCTCGTTAAAGGTATTCAGCCGATTTGCTTTGAGAACGCTTGCTGGGCTTATATCATGGGTACAGCACTCGCAATCAAGCGCGGCGTAACCAATGCGGCTGACGCGGCTGCAGTTATCGGCGAAGGCTTGCAGGCATTTTGTATTAAGGGCAGCGTTGCTGACGACCGTAAGGTTGGTCTTGGTCACGGCAACTTGGCAAGCATGCTCCTTCGTGAAGAAACCACATGCTTTGCTTTCCTCGCAGGTCACGAGTCTTTTGCGGCTGCTGAAGGTGCAATCGGTAGCGCTAAATCTGCAACCAAAGTTCGTAAGACACCGCTGAAGGTTATCTTAAACGGTCTTGGTAAGGATGCAGCGCAGATTATTTCCAGAATCAACGGCTTTACTTATGTAGAGACAAAATTTGATTATTTCACCGGTGAACTCAAGGTTGAGTTTGAAAAGGCTTATTCCAGCGGAGAGAGAGCGGCTGTTAAGTGCTACGGCGCAAATGATGTTCGTGAAGGTGTTGCTATTATGCATCACGAGGCGGTTGGCGTTTCCATCACCGGTAACTCCACCAATCCGACGCGTTTCCAGCATCCGGTAGCAGGTACCTACAAAAAGGAATGTATCGAGCAGGGTAAAAAGTACTTCTCCGTTGCTTCCGGCGGTGGTACAGGCAGAACGCTGCACCCGGACAACATGGCTGCAGGTCCGGCTTCCTACGGTATGACGGACACGATGGGCAGAATGCACTCCGACGCGCAGTTCGCAGGTTCTTCCTCCGTTCCGGCGCATGTTGAGATGATGGGCCTTATCGGCGCAGGTAACAACCCGATGGTTGGTATGACGGTTGCTTGTGCGGTGGCTATCGAAGAAGCAAGCAAATAATAGGCTTCAAGGGTATTTGAATTAAATACTTTCTAAAAAAGTGTTAGACACATCATTTTTGGATTTTTCCGTTATGATGTGTCTAACTTTTTTGTTATTTGAAAGGGATGGTTTTCGGTTGTCACAAAGTGCTTTCCTTGGGCAATTATGGAGTTTATTTCATTTTTTGTTCGTTGCTGTGGGAATTGTGTCTCTGTTATAATATTGTGGTAAGGTGCAGTTTACAAGCAAGAAGGAGGGAATTATGAAAAAGATAATTGGTTTATGTCTGTATGTGAGCATTGTGCTTTTGCTATGCATACGGACAGCATGTGCGACAGAGGGCTGGCTTTGGCCCGTCGCAAACTATTATAATATCAGTTCGGGGTACGGTCAAAGAAGTTTTGGCTGGCATGACGGTATAGACATTGACAGTACGGGCGTAGGGCAAATCAGCGGTCAAAATGTAGTTGCTTCGCGTTCGGGTACGGTGGCGGCTGTCCATACGGCATGCGTGCACAATTATCCAAAACGAACGGCATCCGAGTATTGCAGTTGCGGTGGCGGATTTGGTAATTATGTTTATATTAGACATGGTGATGCAACATTATCCATATACGCACATTTGGCAGAAGTTAAGGTCGGGACTGGCGCTGCGGTAACACAGGGCACGGTTATTGGTACGGTGGGGTCTACCGGAAAGTCCTCAGGCTATCATTTACATTTTGAAATCAATGACAGTCAGGGAAAGTCCGTAAATCCGATGCCGACGGATGTGAGGCATACTTATTTAGGAAGTTCTGCGCCCGTTTCAAGATCTATAAGTTATATTTACAGTACGGGAACAATACAACCATCAAAGCGCAGAGTGATTAAGCTGCAAATCGGTTCGTCTGATATGTATGTAGATGGCGTGAAAACGCCCATAGACCCGGAGCGCGCCGTGCGTGCTTTTCTGTATTCCGGCAGAACCTTCATGCCGGTTCGCGCGATTGCTGAAGTCTTTGGGGCATCGGTGGCATGGGACGAAACAGAGCGGAAGGTTACGGTTTACTTTAAGACCGGAACCATTGAGTTGTGGGTTGACAACGCCAAGGCGAAAGTAAATGGCGCAGCAAAAACGATGGACGCTGCACCGAGGATTGTCAACGGCAGAACCTTTCTGTCGGTGCGTTTTATTGCTGAAAATATGGGCTTATCGGTGGGTTGGAATGATGCCAATCAAATGGTAACGATTGAGGGCGAAATCTGATTTGCAGATACAAAAAGCAACCGAAGTGAACTTCGGTTGCTTTTTCATTTGTGCTCATTTATTTTCCGAGAGCGGCAAGGCTTTCTTCTACTTTTGCAAGCATTTCTTTATACTTTTCGCCTTTTTTACGCTCCTCTTCTACAACGGCAGCCGGTGCTTTCGCAACGAAGCCGGCGTTGCCGAGTTTGCCTTCCACACGCTTGATTTCCGAAAGCAAGGTCTGCTTTTCTTTGGTTAAACGCTCGATTTCCTTTTCTTTGTCCACCAATTCGTCGAGTGGTAAAAATACGGTTGCACCATCTACAACAACGGAAACTGCGTTTTCTACGCTTCCTTCTTTTGTGATGGTTACGCCGGATGCACTTGCGAGTTTTTCAAAGAACATTGCACCTTTTTTAAACACATCGCCAAGTTCGGTTACGATGGTGATGTGACACTTCTTGGACGGCGCGATGTTCATCTCTGTGCGTGTATTACGGATGCTCTTGATGGCTTCCATAATGCGGCTCATATCGCCCTCAGCAGCGGTGAAATTGAGTGCATCTGTATAATGCGGCCACGCACTAATCATAATGCTTTCGCCCTCGTGCGGCAGATGTTGCCAGATTTCTTCCGTGATAAACGGCATGAACGGGTGCAAAAGTTTCATCGTCTCTGACAATACATAGGTAAGCACATACTGGGCGGTGTCGCGGCTCGGACAGTTTTCGTCAAAGAGTCTCGGTTTTACAAGTTCGATGTACCAGTCGCAGAAATCGTCCCATACAAAGTCGTAGAGTTTTGCAAGAGCAACACCTAAGTCAAAGTTGTCTAAATTATCGCTGACTTCGCCGACCAAACGGTTAAACTTCGACAAAATCCATTTGTCTTCTAACTGCAAATCTGCTTCGGTTGGCAATTTGCTTTCAGTAATATCCAAATTCATCAGCACGAAGCGTGATGCATTCCAGATTTTATTGATAAAGTTACGGCTTGCCTGCACCTTTTCATCGGAGAAACGCATATCGTTACCCGGTGCATTACCGGTTGCGAGCGTAAAGCGCAATGCGTCTGCGCCGTACTTTTCTACGATTTCGAGCGGGTCGATACCGTTACCTAAGGATTTAGACATTTTTCTGCCCTGTGCGTCACGCACAAGACCATGAATAAACACATGCTTAAACGGCTCTTTCTTCATGTGTTCGGTACTTGAAAAAATCATACGCGCAACCCAGAAGAAGATGATGTCATAACCCGTTACGAGCACGGAGGTCGGGAAGAATTTTTTAAGTTCCGGTGTGTCGTGCGGCCAGCCGAGTGTCGAAAATGGCCACAGTGCGGAAGAAAACCAGGTATCGAGAACATCCGGGTCCTGTTTCATGCTGCCGCCGCACTTCGGACATTTGTCTACGGCAGTTTTGGAAACAACGGTTTCACCGCAAGCATCGCAGTAGTAGGCAGGAATTCTGTGTCCCCACCAGAGCTGACGGGAAATACACCAGTCATGCACATTTTCCATCCAGTTCAAGTAAGTCTTTGTAAAACGCTCCGGTACGAATTGTGTCTTGCCCTCGGTTACAACCTTGATTGCCTCTTTTGCAAGTGGCTCCATTTTTACAAACCACTGCTTAGAGGTAATCGGTTCTACGGTTGTGCCGCAACGGTAGCATTGACCGACATTGTGGTTGTGTGCCTCTACTTTTACAAGATAGCCTTGCTCTTCCAAATCTGCAACCATTGCTTTTCGTGCTTCGTAGCGGTCCATACCTTCGTATTTGCCGCCGAAGTGGTTAATGGTTGCATCGTCATTCATCACCTTGATTTGCTCTAAGTTGTGACGAAGACCAACCTCAAAGTCGTTCGGGTCGTGCGCCGGGGTAATTTTTACTGCGCCTGTACCAAAATCTTTGTCTACATAGTCATCTGCAATAATCGGAATTTCTCTGCCCACAAGCGGCAAAATCAGCATCTTGCCGACGAGGTGCGTGTATCTTTCATCTTCCGGATTTACGGCGACGGCAGTATCGCCGAGCAATGTTTCCGGACGCGTGGTTGCGATGGTTAAGTACTCATTTGTATCTTTGATAAAGTACTTGATGTGCCAGAAATGGCCTTCCTGCTCGCCGTATTCCACCTCTGCATCCGACAGTGCGGTGGTGCAGTTCGGGCACCAGTTGATGATGCGGCTGCCCTGATAAATTAAACCCTTCTTATACAGGTTTACAAACACTTCCAAAACGGCATCGGAGCAACCTTCGTCCATGGTAAAGCGCTCTCTGTCCCAGTCGCAGGAACAACCAATTTTTTTGAGTTGGTTGATGATACGATCTCCGTACATCTTTTTCCAATCCCATACGCGCTCCAAAAACTTTTCGCGGCCGAGGTCATAGCGGGTGAGGCCCTCTTCTTTTCTAAGATTTTCTTCTACTTTAATCTGCGTAGCGATGCCGGCATGGTCCGTACCCGGTACCCACAGAGCTTCGTAGCCGCACATTCTCTTGTATCGGATTAAAATATCCTGCAAGGTTTCATCGAGTGCGTGCCCCATGTGGAGTTGGCCCGTAACATTCGGCGGCGGGATAACGATGGTAAACGGCGGCTTCTCGCTTTTTTCGTCTGCGTGAAAATAACCGTTGTCCACCCAAAATTTGTACAATCTGTCTTCAAATTCAGACGGATCATAGTTTTTTGCAATGTTTTTTTGATCGTTCACTTTTTATTCCTCCAAAACTGTTTTGGTTTTTTACATGTAATCCGGCAAAATCATGGTCATGGCTATGGCGATGCAGGCAAGCAACATCACTGCCTTTAACAGCACGATTTCCTTTTCGTCCGGCTCTCGCTTTAAGACGCGCTCTAAAATTTTCTTTGCGCTAAATGCGATGACTGCACAGACAACGGCCAAAAAGATACAAATGATTTTTACAATCATGGCTTTCAAACCTTTCTAATATCAATCCTTATTATTTTATTGTAAAATCGTTTAAAAGTCAAGTGTTTAACAGGTTTTCGCTTGCTTTCGCTGTAGGTATTGCGAAGGCGGAGCCGACTTTGCGAAACGATGTGGTTTTTTGCGGAGTTACATATAGTATTATACCAAATAAAGCACAGGTGGTCAAGGGTGACAAAACTGTATAAAAACCCCATTTTGGGCAAGGCTAGATAGCGGAGGTGCTATGTATGTTTGTACTTATTTTGCGTGCGTTACTTTTGTATTTGCTGGTGATGTTTTCTTTGCGGCTGATGGGGAAACGGCAGGTGGGACAACTGCAGCCCGCAGAACTTGTTATTGCCATTATGATTTCCGATGTGGCATCCATACCGATGCAAAATACGGGAGTGCCGCTGCTCAGTGGTGTTATACCGATTTGCATTCTGGTCATTGCTGAACTTTCCATATCGTATGTTTCTTTAAAAAGTCGAAAATTGCGCGTGGCGTTTTCGGGTAGTCCAAGTGTTTTGGTGCACAAAGGGGTGCTTGATGAAAAGGAGATGGAGCGCCAGCGCTTTAATATTGACGATTTGCTGGAGGAGTTGCGTACGCTCGGTTATCCGAATGTGTCACAGATTGAATATGCCATCTTGGAAACGGGCGGACAAATCAGTGTGATTCCGAAAAGCGCAGCAAGAAATGTCACGGTCGGAGATTTACAGCTCAAGGTGCGTCAGGAGGTGTTGCCGTATGCGCTTATTACGGATGGGCATATAGATATTACCGAACTTGCGCGTGCAGGCAAAAACAAAAACTGGCTTGAAAAACAACTCAAACAACGGCATATTAAAAATGCAAAAGAGGTATTTTTAGCCTCCTTAGATGAACAAGGAGAGTTGTTTATACAGACAAAGCAAAAAAAAGGCGGTATGAACAAGTGAGAAGGTTTATTTTTGCAATGGTTTTATTGGCTGTTGTTTTAGGCGGCGGGGGAGCGTTTCAATGGATGCTTGATAATTTCGGAGAAGAGATGCAAGTGCGTTGTACGGCAGTGGAGCATTGTGCGAAAACGGAGGACTGGGAAGTGTTGGAGCAACAGGTGCAGGCGTTTGAAAAATTCTGGGATAAGAAAGAAACAATACTTACCTATATTGTTGACCATGGACATTTAAATATTATATCTTCTGCGCTTGGCGAACTGCGGATGGCAACGGATACAAAGGACATCGAGCGAGCACTTTCTGCGAATATACGCATGCGCTGCGAAGCAAGCGACATTGTGGAAGATGCGCGTTTTCGGCCGGAAAATATATTTTAAAAAGAAAATGTGCGATTTGTATTGAAAAAAAGTGAAAAAAGGTATATAATAACTCTGTTTGGGATTTAACAAACTTGTTTAAGGAGGAAAACCATGGGCAATACGATTTATATGGACAATTCCGCCACAACGCCGCTCAGGCGTGAGGTTTTAGATGCGATGATGCCGTATTTGACAGAAGAATTTGGCAACGCATCTTCTATATATTCTACCGGCCGCAGTGCAAGGGCGGCGGTGGATGCGGCAAGAGAAACGGTTGCAAATGCGCTCGGTGCCAAGCCGGCTGAAATTTATTTTACGGCTTGCGGCTCAGAGGCGGACAACTGGGCAATCAAGGGTGTGGCGTATGCGTGCCAAAGCAAGGGTAAGCATATTATAACTTCTGCGATTGAGCATCATGCGGTTTTGCATACTGTGCAGTATCTGGAAAAGCAGGGCTTTGAGGTTACATACCTGCCGGTAGACGAAACCGGTCTTGTAAGCCCGGCAGATTTGGAGGCAGCAATTCGCCCGGATACCATTTTGGTAAGCATTATGTTTGCAAACAATGAAATCGGTACAATTCAGCCGATTGCAGAACTTGTAAAAATCACTAAGGCACACGGCGTACTGTTTCACACAGATGCGGTGCAGGCGATTGGCAATGTGGAAATTGATGTAAAGACGCTCGGCGTGGACATGCTTTCGGTTTCAGCGCACAAGATTTCCGGTCCGAAGGGCGTGGGTGCGTTGTATGTGCGTACAGGCGTGCGTTTAGACAACTTCATGCATGGTGGCGCGCAGGAACGCAGTCGCAGAGCAGGCACGGAAAATGTAGCTGGCATTGTTGGTTTTGCAAAAGCAATGGAACTTGCAACAACAGATATTGAGGCGCATATTCAAAAACTGACAGCGATGCGTGAGCGTTTGATTACGGGCATTGAGGAGAAAATTCCGTACTGTCGTTTAAACGGACACAGAGAGCAAAGACTTTGCACGAATGTGAATTTCTCTTTTCGGTATATTGAGGGGGAGGCACTTTTGCTGATGCTGGATATGTACGGTATTGCGGCTTCCAGCGGCTCGGCTTGTACATCCGGCTCACTTGATCCGTCGCATGTGCTTTTGGCGATTGGTCTGCCGCATGAAATTGCACATGGCTCGCTTCGGTTAAGTTTAGGAGATATGAATACACAAGAGGAAGTAGACAAGGTGATTGAGGCGCTTGTGCCGATTGTACAACGCTTGCGAGAGATGTCGCCTTTGTATGAGGAGGTAGCAAAAAATGTACAGTGAACAGGTAATGGACCATTTCGCAAATCCACGCAATGTCGGTGAGATTGAAGATGCCAATGCAGTCGGTCAAGTCGGCAATGCAAAGTGTGGCGATATTATGAAAATGTATATGAAAATCAATGACGATGGCATCATTGAGGATGTGAAATTCAAGACCTTTGGTTGCGGTGCCGCAGTTGCGACGAGTTCTATGGCTACCGAGCTTGTCATGGGTAAGCATATCGATGAAGCGCTCAGCCTGACCAATAAGGCGGTTATGGATGCGCTCGGTGGTTTGCCGCCGGCAAAAATCCATTGTTCGGTATTGGCGGAAGAAGCCATCCATGCGGCAATTGACGATTACTATACCCGAAAAGGTATTCCGAATCCGAAGCCGCGCAAGTGCGATGGTTGCTGTGAAAGTTGCGGTCATCATCACGAATAAGGGAACAAAGCACTGTCCTAGGACGGTGCTTTTAATTGCTTTTTCTTGCTTTTTCGTGATAAATACAGTATACTGTATGTACTAAACAATAAGCGAGGTTTATGTTTATGCAAAGAGAAAAATTTTCGTCCAGACTTGGTTTTTTGCTGATTTCGGCGGGTTGCGCTATCGGACTTGGTAATGTATGGAGATTTCCGTACATCGTCGGTCAATACGGCGGTGCGGCGTTCGTATTGTTATATTTGGCGTTTTTGGTGTTCATGGGACTGCCGATTATGGTTATGGAACTTTCGGTTGGTCGCGGCAGCCAAAAAAGCATCGCCATGTCCTTTGATGCTTTGGAGAAAAAGGGCTCTAAATTTCATTATTACAAATTCATTGCTGCAGCGGGCAACTATCTTTTGATGATGTTTTATACCACGGTTGCCGGCTGGATGCTGATTTACTGCAAAAAGTTAATTTGCGGTGAAATGGTGGGCGTGACGACGCAGCAAGCCGGAGAGGTGTTTGCTGCTGTTACGGAAAATCCTGCGGGAATGACGCTGGCGATGGCGATTGTGGTTATTGGTTGCTTCGCAGTTTGCTCTGTTGGATTGCAAAAGGGCGTGGAAACGGTTACAAAATGGATGATGCTGGCGCTTTTAGCCATTTTGATGGTGCTTGTCGGCAATTCTATGGCAATGCCGGGGGCGCTTGAAGGTCTTAAATTCTATCTGTATCCGGATTTTGGAAAGCTGATGGAGGCAGGTTTGTTTAATGCGATTTTTGATGCAATGGGACAGGCGTTTTTTACACTTAGTATCGGTATGGGCTCAATTGCCATTTTTGGAAGTTACATAGACAAACAACATTCGCTTACAAGTGAAGCTGTACGCATTACCCTCTTGGATACGGGTGTCGCATTTATGGCTGGTTTAATCATTTTTCCGGCGTGCTTTACTTACGGAGTGAATCCTGATGCAGGTCCAAACCTTATTTTTGTAACGCTGCCTAATGTGTTTGCCGCAATGCCCGGTGGACGCATCTGGGGATCTATGTTTTTCGTTTTCCTGCTGTTTGCAGCGCTTTCCACAGTTATAGCAGTATTTGAAAATATTGTTTCGTTCTGGATGGATCTAAAGGGTTGGAGCAGAAAAAAGACAGTGCTTATCAACGGTGTTGCACTTTTGATTTTGTCTTTGCCGTGCGTTTTAGGCTTTAATGTGCTTTCGTTTATTGAGCCGCTCGGTGCAGGCTCCAATATCATGGATTTAGAGGATTTTATCATCAGTAACAATATCCTGCCGCTTGGTTCTTTGGTGTACCTGGTTTTCTGTACCTATAAGTCTGGTTGGGGATGGGACAACTTTATAGAAGAGACAAATGCCGGTGCCGGTTTAAAATTCCCAAAATCCATTCGCATTTATGCAACATATATCCTGCCGTTGATTATTTTATTTATCTTTGTTCAGGGTTATATTGCAAAATTCTTTTAAAATAACAATGCGTAAATAACGAATTAAAAGCAAGATTTATATGCAAAGCGACCGATACCCTTGTAGATAGCGGTCGCTTTGCATAAACAAACTAAAACGCCAAGTCAATGACTTGGCGTTTTGGTTTATGTAATTAGTTTAAGATTGCAAGCTCTGTATCCTTATCGAAGATGTGAATCTTATTCGGGTCAATCGCAATTTTGATTGTGTCGCCGAGCTTGGAGGTGGATTTCGGGTTAACGCGTGCTGTGAACGCAACACCTTCTACGAGGAGGTAGAGGTATGTTTCCGCACCCATCATTTCCGTGATTTCAACCTTCGCATCAATTACGGAATCCGCAGCGGATGCGATGAATGCTTCGTCATCGTGCAAGTCTTCCGGACGGATACCCATTGTTACATCCTTGCCGAAATATTCAGCCGGAATTGCTGCAACCTTTTCTGCTGCAAGCTTAATCTTGCTTGCGCCGAAGGAAAGGAATGCATCGTCATCTTCGCGAGTGAGTTTTGCATCGATAAAGTTCATCTGCGGGCTACCAATGAAACCTGCAACGAACTTGTTTGCCGGTGTGTTATAGAGGTTCATCGGGGAGTCTACCTGCTGAACGATACCGTCTTTCATAACCACAATGCGGCTACCCATTGTCATAGCTTCTGTCTGGTCATGTGTTACATAGATGAAGGTTGTCTGCAACTTCTGGTGCAGTTTACCGATTTCGGTACGCATCTGTACGCGCAGTTTCGCGTCGAGGTTGGAGAGAGGTTCGTCCATCAAGAATACTTTTGGCTCGCGCACGATAGCACGACCGAGAGCAACACGCTGTCTCTGACCACCGGAGAGCGCCTTCGGCTTTCTGTCGAGGAGGTGTTCGATATCGAGGATTTGTGCAGCCTCATGAACGCGTCTTTTAATTTCGTCACGCGGCATCTTACGCAGTTTCAAACCGAAAGCCATGTTTTCAAACACAGTCATATGCGGATAAAGAGCGTAGTTTTGGAATACCATTGCTATATCTCTGTCCTTCGGAGCAACTTCGTTTACGAGTCTGCCGTCGATGTAGAGCTCACCGTCGCTGATTTCTTCCAAACCTGCGATCATTCTCAAGGTTGTGGACTTACCGCAACCGGAAGGACCAACGAGAATAATAAATTCCTTATCTTCGATCTCGAGATTAAAGTCGCTTACTGCAACTACACCGCCCGAGTATCTTTTGTAGATGTTCTTTAAACTTAAGTTTGCCATTGGTAGATACCCCTTTTCTTCTAGGAAAAATTATTGAAATTTTCCGTGCTGAAAAATTTACTGTATATATTATAACATACTGCAAACGCTTTTTACATAACCAAAATAACCAAAAATAAGATTCGGTTTTTTGTGATTGTGCACAAAAAAATAGCGCTGCGATTTCTAGCAGCGCTATTTTTGTTTTTATCAGTCTTCTGCGTTTCTTTTTGCGGCTTCGATCACTTTGTCTACGATGTTCTTCGGCGCATCTTCGTAGCGAACAAAGTTGAACTCAAATATACCGCGACCCTGAGTCATTGAGCGCAGGTCAGTTGCATATTTTGCCATTTCAGCTACCGGAACTTCCGCTTCCACTACACCGCTGTTCATGCCGAGGATGCGACCGCGACGCTTGTTGATATCGCCGATTACATCACCCATGATGGCTTCGGGAACGGTTACGGTTAAGAAACCAACCGGCTCTAAGAGCACCGGATTTGCCTGTGTAAGACCTGCTTTGTAGGCAAGACCTGCTGCAACCTTAAATGCCATTTCGGAGGAGTCTACCGGATGGTATGAACCGTCGAGCAGGGTTGCTTTCAGAGAAACAACCGGATAGCCTGCGAGAACGCCGTGCTCCATGCAATCCCTCAAACCTTTTTCTACAGCAGGGAAATAGTTTTTCGGAACACTGCCGCCGAATACGCTTTCGCAGAATTCCAAGCCTTCGCCCGTGCCCGGCTCAAATTCAATCACAACATGGCCGTACTGACCATGACCGCCGGATTGCTTTTTGTGTTTGCCTTCTACCTTTGCACGACCGCGGATAGCCTCTCTGTAAGCTACAATGGGTGCTTCGAGTTTGGCATCTACCGAGAATTTGCTTTTTAACTTACTTAAAATAATATCCAGATGCTGCTCACCCTGACCGGACAGAATCATCTGTTTGGTTTCTTTGTTGTTGGTAATACCGATGGTCGGGTCTTCTTCACGCAGTTTCGTTAGTCCCATGCTAATCTTTTCTTCGTCGCCCTTCGCCAAAGGAAGAACGGCAAGAGAGATAATCGGCTTTGGATAGTCGATGCCTTCGAGTTTTACAAAAGTGCCTGTTTTGCAAAGTGTGTCGCCCGTGCTGGTCACGGCGAGTTTAGTAACTGCACCAATGTCGCCGGCGGAAACTTCACTTACTTCAATTTGCTTTTTGCCCTTTACGGTATAGAGACGGCCGATTTTTTCGTTTGCGTCTCTGTTCGGGTTGTAAACGGTGGTGTCCGCCTTAATCGTGCCGGAAATTACGCGGAAAATTGAAAGTTTACCAACATATGGGTCAGCGACGGTTTTAAATACGATGGCAGCAAAGTCGCCTTCCGGAGAAGCAACGATTTCAATCGGGTTGCCGTCTTTGTCTTCGGCAACGCTTGCTTCGGCTTTTACCGGAGACGGCATGATTTCTACCAGTCTGTTCATAAACAACTCGATACCCTTACCGGAGGTTGTATCGCCTGCGAATACAGGGATAATCAAATTTTCCTTAATACCGGCGCGGATGCCCTTTTCGATTTCTTCATCGGTAAAGGCTTCGCCTTCAAAGTATTTTTCCATCAGCGCATCGTCTGTTTCGGCAATTTGTTCGGCCATGGTTTCGCGCATAGACTCCAATATAGCCTTGTGACTGTCCGGCACCGGAATTTCACTCATCTTGAAACCGTCTACTGCGTATGCCTTGGCGGAAACGGTATCAATAATGCCGGTTATGTTTTTATTTGCATCCAAAATCGGAATAGAGAAGGCAACTACGGCTGCGCCGAAGCGGCTCTTAATCTGCTCAAAAATGCCTTCGTAATCTGCGTGTTCATTTTCTACCTTCGATATATAAATTGCAATCGGCAGATGTTGATTTGCTGCTGCGCGGAAGGCTTTTTCCGTGCCGACTGCCACACCGGATTTGCCGCTGACTGCGATGACAACACAATCCGCACCACGCATACCTTCGTATACGCCGCCAATAAAATCAAAATATCCCGGTGTGTCGATTAAATTCAGTTTGTGGCCTCTCCATTCCACCGGTGCCACTGCTGTGCTGATGGAAAAATTACGCTTGGTTTCCTCAGCATCAAAGTCCATTGTTGTAGAGCCATCGGATACATTGCCGAAACGGTCGATTGCACCGCTGTGAAATAACATTGCTTCACAAAGTGTTGTCTTACCCGCACGGCCGTGACCTGCAAAGCAAATGTTTCTGATTTTGTCCATCGAAAAAGCACCCATAGAAATACCCCTTTCAAGTGTTTATATACCTAGGCCAGTCTAAGATGTCATTAAACAATTTTTATTGTGTAATCGACTTAAAACTGCACTATAATACTTTTATATTTCTCTTTCTGTTCAGGATTTCCTTTTGGAATTCTAACCAAGATTATTTTGTTGATTTTGTGCAAAGTGCATAATATAAATACGAAAAAGTGAGGAAAACTGGTAAAAAACACTGTGAAAAAATAAATGTATTGTTTATATGGTGTTGGGAAGGAAGAGATTTTTGGGCGATATTGACAAAATAAAAAAGAGATGTTTCGTTTTCGAAACATCTCTTTTGGGCATCTGTGAAATTATTTTGCAGATTTTCTTACTGTGTCGCTCCAAGCGCCCCACCACGGACTTGCAATAAAAATCGAGGTGAAAGAACCGCATATGATACCAATGATAATCGGCAATGCAAAGTTCTTTAAAGAGGATGCACCCATGAAGTAGAGCACTACAAGTGTAATCAAAGTTGTGATGGAAGTATTAATTGTACGCGTCATCGACTGCCAGATACTCTTTTCAACAACCTCGGTGTTTGTGCTCTTTTTGTCGAGCTTTCTGTTTTCTCTGATTCTGTCAAAGATAACGATTGTGTCGTTGATGGAGTAACCTACAACGGTCAAGATTGCCGCAATAAATGTGGTTGAAAGCGGAATCTTTGCAATTACATATACGCTCATCATAACAAGCACATTTGTAATCAAACAAAGCACAGCCAAAACACCGCTCTTCCATTCGAAACGAATCCAAATGTAGATGAGCATTAAAATGGAAGCAAGAAGAGTGAACAGCAGGGTTCTCGTCTTCATTTCGTTACCATAGGTTGCTGCCTGTGTTGCACTGCTGAGAGTGATTTCTTCAGCCTTTAAACCGTGCTTGTCTGCGATGGCTTTCACACCGGCATCTCTCTGCTCCGGTGTGAGCACGATGGATTTGATTACAATGTTTTGCGAGCCTGCACCCGTTAACTGTACCGTCGGTTCAATTTCGATGCCGGCAGCGGTCATATAAAGCGTAGCCGCTTCGGCGCGCTCTGCGCCGGTAAGTGCTTTGCCCATACCGAGTTCTACGGATGTACCGCCTGCAAAGTCAATATCCTGTCTGAAACCGCCGTTTACAAAAAAGCCGATGATACCTGCCACAATAATCAGTACAGGAATAAGAGTAAACCACAGTTTGTTCTTTGTTACATTAAACATTTACTTTTACCTTCCTTTCTAATTATTCAGCATCTGCTTTTTTAAGCAGTTTTGCGCCGTATGCCGTAGGATTTGTGATGTTTAAGCCAACAATCTGGTTGAGCAGGAAACGCGTGAGTGTGATTGCGGTAAACATGGAAAGAACAACACCGATGAGCAAGGTGATTGCAAAGCCCTGTACGGTTGCAACGCCCGATGCCCAAAGTACGATTGCGGCAATCAAGGTGGTGATATTACCGTCCAAAATAGCAGTCAGTGCACGCTTGAAGCCCGAATCTACGGATGCGCGAACGGTTTTGCCGTTGCGTAATTCTTCTTTGATTCTTTCAAAAATCAATACATTTGCGTCAACCGCCATACCGATGGAGAGGATGATACCTGCGATACCGGAAAGGCTTAAATTGATGCGAAATGCGCCGATAA
This sequence comes from Clostridia bacterium, assembly GCA_045578865.1. Classification (GTDB taxonomy): domain Bacteria; phylum Bacillota; class Clostridia; order UBA1381; family UMGS1253; genus RGIG2041. The sequence continues at coordinate 17,960 of JAZNLB010000031.1, forward strand.
TGAGACATGTAAGACCGATGTAGCCAATCAGGGAAATGTCTGCTACAAGACCCGGGAGTCTGTAGAAAATCAGCATAAATATCATAATGAGTACAATGCCGATGAGTGCTGCCCAAAGGCTTGTTTCAAATGCATCTTCGCCGAGTTCTGCGCCCACTTCGCTCGATTCAATCGCTTCGAGTTCAACCGGCAACTGACCGGATTTAATCTGATTGGCGAGGGTAGATGCGCTTTCCTGTGTGAAGCTACCGGAGATTACGCAAGTGTTGGAGTTGATGGTTTCGGAAACCATTGGCATGGAAATCGGGACACCGTCCATGCAGATGGCAATGTAGTTTTTGCTTTCACTCGCTTTTGCAGCTGCAGCGGCAGTTGCCTGTGCAAACTTATCGCGACCTTCGTTAGAGAGTGTCAGACTTACATAGTGTTCCGCGTTGGAAAGTTCGCTCACCTGACCATACTCATAACTTGCATCATCCACATCCTTGCCTTCTAATACAACATTGCCGTCTGCATCCTGGAATGTGAGCTTTGCGGTGGAACCAAGCAGAGCGATTGCTTCTTCGGCATTGATGTTCGGGATTTCGACGCGGATGCGGCTTGTGTTGGTTTGGAGTCTGCTTACGCGCGCTTCTGTGTAGCCAAGGTAAGAAAGACGAGTACGCATAACATCTTCTACAATGTTCATTTCTTCTTCGGTTACATTTTCAGCCTTTGCTTCAAAGGTGATGGTCGAACCACCTGCGAGGTCGATGCCTTCGTTAAGACCGCCCTCTTGCAGGATACCTGTGTAACACTGCTTGCCAAACAATGTGATGCCGCCCAAGGAAATGGCTGTGACAGCGACCACTAAAATTAAAGCAAGAGCCATGAAAATACCACTTTTTACTTTCATGTTTTATATACCTCCTTACTTTTGGTTCATTGCAATTAAAACTCCATTTTTTCTTCGAGATATGCTGCGAGCTCACGAATCGGCATACGCACCTGCTCCATGCTATCGCGATCACGAACGGTTACACAACCATCATTTTCACTTTCAAAGTCGTAGGTGATACAGAACGGTGTACCGATTTCGTCTTGACGGCGATATCTTTTGCCGATAGAACCTGCATCGTCAAATTCGATGCGGAATTTCTTTGCGAGCATTTCAAATACTTCGCCTGCCTGCTCGGAAAGCTTCTTCGACAGTGGCAGTACGGCAGCCTTAATCGGCGCAAGAGCCGGATGCAGGCGCAGTACCACGCGCACATCGTCGCCTTCCAAAACTTCTTCATCATAAGCATCTACCAAGAAAGCAAGAGCAACACGGTCTGCGCCGAGAGACGGCTCTACGCAGTACGGTACATAGCGTTCGTTGGTTACCGGGTCGGTATAATCCATGCTTTCGCCGGAGTGCTCTGCGTGCTGCTTTAAGTCATAGTCTGTTCTGTCTGCAATGCCCCAAAGTTCGCCCCAACCGAACGGGAATACAAATTCAATATCCGTTGTTGCATTGGAGTAGTGGGACAGTTCCTCCTTGGCATGGTCGCGGAAACGCAGGTTTTCTTCGCGGATACCTAAGGTCAAAAGGAAGTTCATGCAGTAGTCTTTCCAGTATTTAAACCAATCCAAATCTGTGCCGGGTGCACAGAAAAATTCCAGTTCCATCTGCTCGAATTCGCGCGTTCTGAACACGAAGTTGCCCGGCGTAATTTCGTTACGGAAGGATTTACCTACTTGAGCAATACCGAACGGAATTTTCTTTCTGGATGTACGCTGTACATTTTTGAAGTTTACGAAAATACCCTGTGCGGTTTCCGGACGCAGGTACAGTTCGGATTGCGAGTCCTCTGTTACGCCCTGAAAGGTTTTAAACATTAGGTTAAACTTACGGATGTCCGTAAAGTTTTTCTTGCCGCATTCCGGACAAACCACATCGTTTGCCTTGATGAATTCGAGCATCTGCTCGTTGCTCCAACCGTCAACGGCAATCGTTTCGCCCTTTGCTTTGCAGTGGTCCTCGATAAGTTGGTCGGCTCTGAATCGTGCCTTGCATTCCTTACAGTCCATCAGCGGGTCGGAAAATCCGCCCACATGGCCGGATGCAACCCAAGCCTTCGGGTTCATAATGATTGCAGCATCCAGCCCTACATTGTATCTGGATTCCTGAACGAACTTTTTCCACCAGGCGCGCTTTACATTATTTTTAAACTCTACGCCGAGCGGACCGTAGTCCCAGGAATTTGCAAGTCCGCCGTAGATTTCGGAACCGGGATATACAAAGCCTCGGCCCTTACACAGCGCGACGATTTTTTCCATTGTTTTTTCAGAATTGTTCACTTTTGTCTACCTCCATATATATGCTTCATACCCCTGGCTTTTGCGGGCATGCCCGACTGGAATATGAGCCTACCCTATAGTTTATCAAAAAATGCAAAAATGTCAAGTATTTACACGACTTTTTTATTATATATGAAAGATTTAAAATGAAATCAAATGAAATACAGAAAACCACATCTTTTTTTGCCGTGCCACTTGCAACAAGGGCGGATGTGTGGTAATATAAGTATACAGTAAATTTTGGAAATGACGGGGGAGTATGAACATGAAAAAAACAGGCATGACAAGACCGGTTGACGAGTTGGGCAGAGTGGTAATTCCAAAGGAAATCAGAAACAATCTGCAAATTGAGGTAAAGGACAGATTGGAGATTTTGCTCGATGGTGATGCCATTGTTTTGAAAAAATATGATCCGAGTTGTATGTTCTGCGGCGCAAGCGAGCAGGTAGAGGATGTTTTTGGTAAAAATATCTGCCGTACCTGTCTGGAGAAACTTAAGCATATTTAATTTGAAATTTTACCTTGCAACGAACGCCGGTTTGTGTTATAATCAAGTGGTTGTAACGCGAGACGGCGTTATATATTTGCAAAACGGGAGTGAAAAGTAACATGTCGGGACATTCCAAATGGAGTACAATTAAAAGAAAAAAAGGCGCAAACGATGCTCAGCGTGCGAAGATTTTTACCAAGATTTCGCGCGAATTGACCGTTGTGGTTAAAGCAGGCGGTCCGGACCCGGACAGCAATTCCAAATTAAAGGATATTATAGCAAAAGCGCGCTCTAACAATATGCCCAACGACAACATTATGCGTACGATTAAAAAGGCGGCAGGCGAAACGGGCGGCGATAACTATGAAGAAGTTACCTATGAAGGTTACGGTCCGAACGGCGTGGCAGTTATCGTAGAAACGCTTACGGATAACCGCAATCGTACTGCGGGGGATGTACGCCACTATTTCGATAAGTTTCACGGCAACCTCGGTCAGAACGGCTGCGTAAGTTTTATGTTTGATAAAAAGGGTATTATTTTGATTGAACAGGAAGACGGCATTGACGAAGATACGCTGATGATGGAAGCACTGGATGCCGGCGCAGATGATTTTGCAGCAGAAGACGGCGTTTATGAAATCACTACGACGCCGGAGAGTTTCAGCGCGGTGCGCGAAGCATTGGAGGCAAATTATACACTTGCTTCCGCTGAAGTGGAAATGGTGCCGCAGACAACCGTGGATTTGACCGATCCGGATGAAATTAAGTTTATGGGCAGACTTTTAGAGACGCTGGAAGATAATGATGATGTGCAAAATGTATATCACAACTGGAATCAACCAGAAGAATAAAAGCAAAAACACCTCCTATGGTATTTTGATTTTACCATAGGAGGTGTTTTTTTGTTTTTCGTTTTTGCTTAGACCTGTTCAATTTCCGTATTGCTTTTATTATCTGTAAAATAGTTTATAACCGATAAAACCAATCAGCGCACCGGGGATAATCATAACGAATGCGGCTGCCAGTGCCGCACCACTGTCGGCGCCACTGAATTTCGCAAAAAATGCGATGCCGCTAACGATGAGACCAAGCGCCGTCCATGTCCATGTGCCGCAAGTGCTCAATACCTCTCGGAGGCTTCTGCATGAAAAATATTTGAGCAGACCAAAAATCACACCGGGCAAAAGACCGTAGAGCAAATACTTTGTGCGCCAAAGGACAATCAGACTTGCTACGATTACACTGCTGTCACTGTATTTTTTTATCAGCCAACTGCCACCGAAAATAATGAGCGCAATAATAATGAGCATCATTCGACCTTTGCTGCTGCCTGCGCCACCGCCGCCGATATAATTGCCATCGTCATCATAATCGTCCGGATTTACATAGGTCACCTTCCTGCCGTTTCTGTAGAGCGGTTCACCATCGTCTTCAATTTCATCTACATTCACATAAGTTACCTTTCTGCCGTTGCGGTATTGCGGTTGCTGCGGAGAGTTGTAACTTTCGTTATAACCACTGTTGTCAGGCTCTTCGTAGTATGCTTCTTCGCCATCGTAGTATTCTTCATCCGCCTCATAGTACTCGCCGTCATCATAATATTCGTCGCCGCCGCCAAGCCACTCATCAAAACTGTATGCACCCGAATCAATAAAATCGCAGATGGTATCGTAACTTACATTCGAATATCTTCCGCGCTGATTACAATCACCGTTACCATAGGCAACATTACCTTCGTTTAAATGATATGCCCGAATGAGCTTACTAACCTCGGATTGCGTTATGCCGTGTTCCTGGGCGATGCGTGTTTGTGCATAACCGAGGACAAGGTATTCATATAAAATATCGGCATCAAATTGATTTGCCATAATACATCCCTCCCGCGAATATTATATAGGAAAGTATAGAGGATGTCAATTTGGGACTCTGGAAAATTTTTAAAAATTTTTAAAAAAAACAAAAAAAGGTGTTGACAAGTAGATTTTTGTATGTTAAATTATTATTGTAATCATTACAAAAATGAAACAAAAACAAAAAGTGTGGTGATGAAAATGCGTGCAGCAGAGTTGTTGGCTGGAAAAGATATCAGACCTTCCGTATTGCGTATTGCGGTATTGGAGTATTTGATGCAAACGAAGGTGCATCCGACGATTGAGGAAATTTATCATGCCTTGCATCCTAAGATACCGACGCTTTCAAAAACCTCGGTATACAACATCACAAAGCTTTTGACGGAGAAGGGGCTTGCGAAAGCAATTACGATTGACGATAAACAAATTCGATACGATGCTGATGTATCCATGCACGGACACTTTAAATGTGAGCGTTGCGGTCGTGTTTTAGATTTTTCTTTAACCGGTATCAGCGATGGTGCGCTGGACGGATTTTGCATCAAAACCAAAGAGGTTTATTATGCAGGCGTGTGTAAACATTGTCTGACAGATAAATAAAAATTAAAATAAAAGGAGATAAGGATTATGAAAAAGTTTGTGTGTGGAGTATGTGGTTATGTTCATGAGGGAGAAGCAGCACCGGAAAAGTGCCCGGTGTGTAAGGTGCCGGCAGAGAAGTTTAAGGAAATGGTAGAAGGTGCAGCGCTTGCCGCAGAGCACGAGTACGGTGTATATGCAAAGACCGTAAAGAACAATCCGGATATTTCCGAAGAAGATAAGAAGTATATCTTTGAGCAGCTTATGGCGAATTTCAACGGAGAGTGTGCAGAGGTAGGCATGTATCTTTGCATGGCAAGAATTGCACACAGAGAGGGCTACCCGGAAGTAGGTCTTTACTGGGAGAAGGCGGCTTACGAAGAAGCAGAGCACGCAGCTAAGTTTGCTGAACTTTTAGGCGAGGACCTCGAGCCGAACATGAAGGCGACTACGAAGGATAACCTCCGCTGGAGAGTGGACTGCGAATACGGTGCAACCCAGGGTAAGTTTGATCTCGCAGCTTGTGCAAAGAAAAATGGTCTGGATGCTATCCATGACACTGTGCATGAAATGGCGCGCGACGAAGCTCGGCACGGCAGAGGTTTAGAAGGTCTCTTAAACCGCTATTTTAAATAAAAAAATCAAGGACTGCCTTTGGACAGTCCGTACATAAAGAGGAGGATTTATCATGGTAGAAAATTACATGGTTTGTAATTGCAAACAGGTAAGCTATAATAATATTGCAGATGCACTTCATAACCTTACAAAATTTGAAGATGTTTTAGACGCATTCAAAAGCGTACAAGAGGTAACTTCTTGTTCAACAGGTTGTGGAGGATGTCATCAGAAGGTTTTGGATGTAATATCTGAAATTATGAATGGAGCACGAGCGTAATTCAATACTGAAAAAATGCAAGGGTTCAGTTTGAAATGGCGTATCTTTCAAAAAAACATAATGCAGCAGGCGATAAGCCTGCTGCATTGTTTAAGTTAGTGACAGGAGTAAACAAGAGTACCTTTGTTAATTCTTTTGCGCTTTCAGGCTTGTTTTGCATAGAAGAATGACTTTTGTAAAATTTTTGCCAAAAGTTATTGACAAATCTATTATTTTGGCATATAATAAAACAAATTTGAATATCACAAAGAACGACTGTGAAGAGGACGGTCGGATTGTGTGGCCTTAAGAGAGTTGCCGGATGGTGCGAGGCAATGGCAAAACTTTCCAATGACTTATCACCTCTGAGTCGGAGGACCGAAAGCAAGAAGCAAGTAGACTCCTTCCGTAATGCTGCGTAAAGGCAAAGGGCTTGTTAGAGCTCGGAAAGTGACGGAAAATTTTTCCGTAATTTGAGTGGTACCGCGGGTTGATTAACTCGTCTCAAAGTTTTTGAGACGGGTTTTTTGTTTTATTCAAATTCGTAAGCAAAATTATGGTACGAAAATGAAAGGAGACAAAACAATGGATTACAGTTTAAAAGAAGTTGCCGGCAGAATTGTAGAACTGCGTGAAGCCAAAGGTTTCAGTCAAGAAGAACTGGCAAAACTTACGGGTGTATCGCTTGAGGATTACAAGGTTTTGGAACAGGGTGAAACGGATTTTAGTTTTACATTTATCTACAAATGTGCCAAGGCCTGTGGTGTTGAAGTTGTAGATTTGCTGGAGGGTACAAGTACAACGCTTACATCCTTTGCAATCACCAGAAAAGGCGAAGGCCTTAAGATTTTAAAGAAGCATGGCGTGGAGTACAACAATCTTGCGCCGAAATTCAAAGAAAAACTTGCAGAGCCGTTCCTCGTTAAGTTTCCGTATATAGAAGAGGAGCAAAACGCACCGATTAAGCTCAGTTCGCATAAAGGGCAGGAATTTGATGTAATCGTTAAAGGTGCGCTTAAAGTGCAGGTAGGCAATCATATAGATATTTTGCATGAAGGCGATTCTATTTTCTATAACAGTACGATTCCGCACGGCATGGTTGCGGCATCCGAGGGCGGTTGTGAATTCCATGCAGTTGTATTGAATCCGCAAGACGGACAGGTCAGCGAAGCGTATCCGGAAACGCCGTATAACGCAGAAAAATCGGAAGTGAAAAAGACGAATTCCAAAACGGTTGCGAAGAAATTTATCGAATCATCTTACGATGAAAATGGTGTATTTAACGGCATTACCTTTAAAAATGAAGATAAATTTAACTTTGCTTTTGACTGCGTGGATGCAGTTGCGGAAAAAAGTCCGGACAAACTTGCGATGATGTGGGTTGCAAATGATAAAACAGACCGTCGTTTTACTTTCAGCGATATGAAAAAGTATTCCGCCAAGACGGCAAATTACTTTGAGTCGCTTGGTATCAAAAAGGGCGATACGGTTATGCTGGTGCTGAAAAGACACTATCAGTTCTGGTTTAGCATGCTTGCACTTCATAAAATCGGCGCTATCGCAATTCCGGCGACCAATCAGCTTGTAGAACACGATTTTGAATACAGATATAAGGCAGCCAAAGTGAAAGCAATCGTTTGTACCGCAGATGGTGATGTATCGACGGAGGCAGAAAAAGCAGCAGCGCAGTTTCCGGGCATGATAAAAATTTTAGTCGGCGGAAAAAAGGAAGGCTGGAATGATTTTAATGTGGAAATAGAGCGTTTTAGCACACACTATAAGCGTACGGAAAATACGCCGTGCGGTGATGCGCCGATGCTCATGCTCTTTACATCAGGTACAACGGGTTATCCGCGCATTGCGACACATTCGTATAAATACGCGCTCGGTCATTACCCGACTGCAAAGCATTGGCACAATGTAAATCCGAACGGCTTACATTTCACGATTTCCGATACCGGTTGGGGCAAAGCGCTTTGGGGCAAACTTTATGGTCAGTGGCTCTGTGAAGCGGGCATATTTACTTATGACTTTGACAGATTCCGTTCAGAAGATATCCTGCCGATGTTTGCAAAATACAACATCACGACTTTTTGTGCACCTCCGACCATGTACAGATTCTTTATCAAAGAAGATTTGTCCAAGTATGACCTATCTTCTATCGAGTATGCGACAACGGCGGGCGAGGCGCTGAATCCCGAGGTGTTCAATCAGTTTAAAAAGGCGACCGGGCTTACAATCATGGAAGGCTTCGGGCAGACAGAAACAACACTTTCTATTGCAAACTTTGTAGGCTCGACGCCGAAAATCGGTTCTATGGGCAGACCGAGTCCGCTTTATGATGTTGTGGTTTTGGATCCGGACGGCAACGAGTGTAAGACAGGTGATGCGGGTGAAATCTGTATCCGCACCAAAGAAGGCGTGCCTTGCGGTCTTTTTACCGGCTACTATTTAGATGAAGAGAAGACAAATGAGGCATGGCATGACGGATTCTATCATACGGGCGATCAGGCTACAATGGACGAAGACGGATACCTGTGGTATGTAGGCAGAATTGATGATGTTATCAAGTCTTCCGGCTACCGTATCGGACCTTTTGAAATCGAAAGTGTTATCATGGAACTTCCGTATGTACTGGAATGTGCGATCACGCCGGTACCGGATGAAGTACGCGGTCAGATTGTAAAAGCGACTATCGTACTTGTTAAGGGAAAAGAGGGTACGGATGCACTCAAGAAGGAAATTCAGGAATATGTAAAGACGCATACTGCGCCATATAAATATCCGAGAATTGTGGAATTCGTTGACGAACTGCCGAAAACAATCAGCGGTAAGGTAAGACGCGTGGAAATCCGCAAGACCGACATGGAAAAGATGAAGAAATAAGATAAAAAGACGAGCGTTACATAAGAAACGCTCGTCTTTTTTCGTGAAGATTGTATATTTTGAAGGCGCCTTTCCTAATCACCATTATTTCGTTTTGTTTTGAAAACGGAGTTGTGTGACTGCAGCACCAGCGTAGGAAGAGAAGAATTATGGAAACAGTTGTTTTTTTACACACAATATGGTACAATATCCAAAACGAAACACACAAAAAGGTAACGGAGAAGAGAAATGGACAAAAAAATGATTGAGCGCATAAACGCGCTTGCAAGAAAATCGAGAGAAGAAGGCTTAACAGAAGAAGAAAAGCAAGAACAAGCCAACCTGCGTGCACAGTACATTGCGGCGTTTCGAGCAGGTACGGAGCAGACACTTCAAAGTGTGCGTATTGTGGACAAAGATGGAAATAAAACGCCGCTTAGCAAAAAGCAAACCCCTTTTTCGTAAGCGGTACGCAATGAGGGCATGCTTATGAGGTATAAGACAACGAGGTGGGGGTGTTATATCGCGCTGTTTACGCAGGCGGTAGTCAACAACCTTGCGCCTGTACTGTTTGCAATTTTTCAAGACAATTATCATATTTCGTTTGAGAGTTTGGGCAGGCTTGTGCTGGCTAATTTTTGCGTACAACTGCTTACGGATTTACTTGCTGTACGCTATGCCGAAAAAATTGGTATTCGCCGTTGCATGGTGTTGTCTCACCTGCTCAGTGCGGTGGGGCTGGTGTCGATGGCCATTTTGCCGACTATTCTGAGCAGTCCATACCTTGGTCTGACGATATCGACTGTGCTTTACGCCGTAGGCGGTGGTTTAAATGAAGTGTTGGCAAGTCCGATTTTAGAGACACTGCCCGCAAAATCCAAGTCGGCATCCATGAGTCTTTTACATTCGTTTTACTGTTGGGGGCAGGTATTTGTTGTTCTGTTTTCCACGCTGTATTTAAAACTGTTTTCTTCGGGCGACTGGCGACTTTTGCCGATAGTGTGGGCGGTTGTTCCGCTGGTGAATATGTTTATTTTTCTGCGCGTACCCATGCTGCCGCTGATAAAGGACGGCAAAGGGTTGTCTGCAAAAGAACTTTTTTTACAAAGACGGTTTTATATATTTTTGATTATCATGTTGTGCGCAGGGGCATCGGAGCTTTGTATGGCGCAGTGGGCGTCTTTGTTTGCACAAAGAGGTTTGGGTGTAGATAAGTTTTTCGGTGATTTGGCTGGCCCGTGTCTGTTTGCCGTATTTATGGGAATAGGCCGTGTGACAACAAGTGTCATCGGAGAACGGGCAAGCGTGCGAAAACAACTTTTGCTTTCTGCCTCGGCTTGCGTGGTGTGCTATCTTGTGGCGGCGCTTGCACAAAATGCGGCGCTTTCGCTTGCCGCTTGTGCGTTGTGCGGTGTTACGGTTGCAGTTTTGTGGCCTGCAACCTATTCATACGCAAGCCGATCTTTTCCGCAAGGTGGTACAGTGCTTTTTGGATTACTGGCGATGTCGGGAGATATGGGCTGTTCGCTCGGTCCATGGCTGACGGGACTGGTAGCCGATTTGGTGCAGACCGGTGCATTGGCGGCAAATACTGCACAGATTGCTTTGCGTTCGGGTTTGCTTGCTGGTGCGATTTTTCCGCTCTTGATGGTTTTGTGCTTAGTGTTTGCCATGAAAGAAAAAAAGAATTAAAAAAGTCCTTATCCAATGGATAAGGACTTTTTCATTAGCACTGTTCGAGTGCTTGTTCAAGGTCTTCTATGATGTCATCCAGATTTTCAATACCGACGGACAGACGAATCAGACCCGGCGCAACACCGCCTGCAATCAGTTGTTCTTCCGTAAGTTGACGATGTGTGGAACTTGCCGGATGCAGTACACAGGTGCGGATGTCCGCTACATGCACAAGAAGCGAAATCATTTTCAGTGAGTCTATAAACTTCGCACCGGCATCTCTGCCGCCTTTTATGGTGAAGGCGATAACGCCGCTACAGCCCTTCGGCAGATACTTCTCGGCACGCTCTTTGTATGGATTTGCTTCCAGTGTCGGATAAGAAACGGTTTCTACCTTCGGGTGTTTGGAAAGGAATTGCGCTACCTTTTCCGCATTGCGGCAATGGCGGTCCATACGCACGGGCAAGGTTTCAATACCTTGGTTAATTAAGAATGCACCGAACGCACTCTGGCAAGCGCCGAGGTCACGCATAAGCTGCACGCGCGCTTTTACAATGTAAGCCATTTCACCGAAATCCTTTGTGTATACAACTCCATGGTAGGATTCATCCGGCTCAGTAAATTCGGGGTAATTTCCGTTTGTCCAGTCAAATTTACCGGAGTCAATAATTACACCGCCGGTTTGCAGAGCATGTCCATCTAAGTATTTTGTAGTGGAATGCACTACGATATCTGCGCCGAACTCAATCGGACGGCAAAGATACGGAGTAGCAAATGTATTATCTACTATGAGTGGCAGGTTGTGCTTATGTGCAAAGTTTGCAAAACGCTCGATGTCAAATACGCAAATGGTCGGGTTGGAAATGGTTTCGCCAAACACGGCTTTTGTATTCGGACGAAGTGCCGCTTCCAGTTCTTCGTCACTTGCGTCGTTGTCCACGAAGGTTACTTCTATGCCGAGTTTTTTTAGCGTTACGGCAAACAGATTGAGTGTGCCGCCGTAAATGGCAGAGGAACTGATGAAGTGGTCACCGCTGCCCAAAATATTTAATAAAGACAGGGTAGAGGCAGCCTGACCGGAGGAGGTGCAAAGTGCACCTACGCCGCCTTCCAGCGCTGCAATTTTCTTTTCCACCGCATCGACAGTCGGGTTTGCGAGTCTGGAGTAGAAAAAGCCGTTTTCCGTTAAGTCAAACAGTTTTGCCACCTGCTCGGTGGATTCGTACTTAAAAGTTGTACTCTGATAAATCGGCAGAGTCTGTGCTTCGCCGTTTTTCGGAGTATACCCCTCATAAAGACATTTAGATTCAAATTTCATTTCTATACTTCCTTTCGGTTTACGATGCTGCTGTATGATATATTAAAGTATTATTTTAATGTTTGCACCATAGCGAATGATTTTTTTTCTTTGCATAGCAAAACATCTTAGCCGAGTAAATCGCTGATTAAATCTGCGAGAGCTTGGGCACGCGTCTGTAAAAATGTGCGGTCGTCGCCTTCAAGCATTACGCGTACCACGGGTTCTGTACCGGATGGGCGAATGAGTACGCGCCCCTTGCCGCCTAAATCTGCTTCGAGTTTGCGGATTTCATTTTGTACGGTTTCATTCGTGCTAAGTAAAGGTTTGTTTTCATTTTTAACACGGGCATTGACTAAAACTTGCGGGAAAACCGTCATGATTTTGCGAAGTTCGGAAAGTTTTTTCTTGGTTTTCTGCATTACGGATAACAATAACAATGCAGAAATCAAACCATCGCCCGTTGTATTTTTATCTAAATAAATGATATGACCTGATTCTTCGCCACCGAGGGTATAATCGCAGTTGCACATTTCTTCAAGCACATAACGGTCGCCGACAGCGGTTTGCACCGTTTGTATTCCGTTTTCTTTTGCTGCGATAAAGAACCCCAAATTGCTCATAACGGTGGCAACCACTGTATCTTTTTTGAGCTGCCCGTTCGCTTTTAAGTGTGCGGCGATGATGAGCATAATCTCGTCACCGGTCAATGGTGAGCCTGTCTCATCTACTGCGAGCATTCGATCTGCATCACCGTCAAAGGCTATGCCGATATCGTAGCAGCCTTTTTCTTTGACATATTTACCGAGAGCATCTATGTGTGTTGATCCGCATCCGTTATTTATATTGATGCCGTCAGGTGTGTTATAAAGCACATCCGTTTGTGCACCCAGCATTGAAAGCGCTTCGGGTGCGGCAAGATAGTTTGCACCGTTTGCACAGTCGAGTGCAATGTGCATACCGTCTAACCGACAATCGATGCTGCTTTTGGCAAATGCGATATAATCCTGCGTTGCATCCGTTTTGTGCGTCATTTGGCCGACTGCGTCGTGCGATGGAAATTCCGGATAACTTTCGTTTCGAATCACAGCTTCGATCTCATCTTCCAAAGCATCGCTTAATTTGTAACCATTTCCATCGAAAAATTTAATCCCGTTGTATTCAAATGGATTGTGTGATGCGGAAATCATTACGCCCGCATCCGCTTTGTAGTGGCGCACGAGAAGAGCCACTGCCGGCGTGGGAATTACACCGAGGGAAACTACACTTGCGCCTGTGGAGCAAATACCTGCACAAAGTGCACATTCGAGCATTGTGCCCGAAATGCGTGTATCTCTGCCGACCAGAAGCGTCGGCTTGTGTGCAAGTGACTTGGTGAGTACCAAAGCCCCCGCTCTGCCGAGCGCAAAGGCCAAATCTGCCGTCAATTCTTTGTTCGCAACGCCGCGAACACCGTCTGTTCCAAACATTCTTTGCATAAATAAACACCACCTATATAAAAATGTAAAAACTGCGCCTCAAAACGCAGAGATTATTAAGACTTAAGATATATTATACTACATAAATTGGAATTTTACAATGTTTTTTTGCTTTACACATAGATATGTTTTGTGTTAAAATCAAATTATCAAGAGTGAAAAGGATGAGATAAGTGGAAGTAAACAGAATTGCAAGTTTTGAAGTGGACCACAATGTGCTGGTTCCGGGGCTTTATATTTCCCGCGTGGACGGGGATATTACGACTTATGATATCCGTACGCGCACTCCGAATCAACCGGATGTGATGGATAATTCCACGATGCACACCTGCGAGCATATGCTGGCAACATATTTTCGCAATTCCGAAATAAAAGACGATGTGATTTATTTTGGCGCGATGGGCTGTCAGACAGGCTTTTATCTATTGGTGCGTAATGCGGACCATCATCAGGTTTTAAAGGTGCTTCGTGATTGCATCAACAAGACAATTCATCACGAAGGTGCGGTGTTTGGCAATAGCGCAAAAGAATGTGGAAATTTCCGTACGCTAAGTCTTGCAACGGCGCAGGCGGAATGCCGGCGCTATGCGAAAGTTTTGGAAAAGGTTGATGCGGACAATCTGAATTACTGAGGTGAAATTATGATAGGATTTATTGGTGCGATGTCGGTGGAAACCGAGGGTATCATTGCTAAGATGACGAATACAACAACAAAGTGGTATGCCGGGATTGCTTATACATCAGGCTTGCTGGCAGGCAAAGAAATTGTTGTGGCAACCTGCGGTGTGGGCAAGGTCAATGCGGCAGTTTGTGCACAGTGCATGATTTTTTTGTATAAGCCGGAACTGATTATCAACACTGGGGTGGCAGGCTCGTTGTCTAATGCTCTAAATATTGGGGATATTGCCCTTGGCGCATCCAGCATACAGACCGATATGGATACAACACCGGTTGGCGATCCACCGGGATTCATTTCAGGATTAAATTTGGTCGAACTGCCGTGCGATGCCGAGACGGTAAAACAGTTGGAGAAAACAGCGCAAAGTCTTGGGATTTCGTATCAGGTCGGCAAGATTTCTACCGGTGACCAGTTTGTCAATAGTGGAGAGAGAAAAGCGTTTTTAAAAGATACATTTGATTGTATTGCTTGTGAAATGGAATCGGGCAGCATCGCACATGTTTGTCTGTTAAACGGTGTAAAATTTGCCGTTATCCGTTCGATTTCTGATAAAGCAGATAACAGTTCGCACATGGATTATACTGAGTTTGTAAAAATTGCAGCGGATAATTCCATTCGGATGGTAGAAATGTTTGTCACCAAAGTATAACAGTTAAACAAATGAGGTATCCATTAGCGGATACCTCATTTGTTTATTTTATACTTTTCATGAAATTAAGAATACCTGCGTTTTCTTGCCCGTGCTTCCCACGCACGCCGCAACTTCCCAACAGCTTGCCGTCGAGCGCTTCACTTTGTCATCTGCATATACGCAGACGCTTTTGCACCGGCATGTGAATGCCACCACAGTGTGCGAAAACGCATCATTTTAATAAGCATACACGATAAAACGCCTGTTTTTCTTTTACAGCAACGGTTTTAATCTTTCATTAACTTCCAGTAAAAATTCCTCTGTGCCGACTTTCTTTTTGTTTTCCAGGGAGGAGAGCAAGTACAAATCGCCGGTCATTACACCTTCTTCGATGGTCTGGATGGTTGCTTTTTCAAGTTTTTTTGCAAAAGAAACCAGGTCAGGCGTGTTGTCCAGCTCGCCGCGCTTTTTGAGCGCGCCGGTCCATGCGAAGAGGGTTGCTACGCTGTTTGTGGAGGTTGCCTCGCCCTTTAAATGTTTGTAATAGTGGCGCTGTACGGTGCCGTGCGCCGCTTCGTATTCATAGATGCCGTCAGGGGAGACGAGCACGCTTGTCATCATCGCAAGAGAGCCGTAAGCCGTTGCGACCATGTCGCTCATAACATCGCCGTCATAATTTTTACATGCCCAGATGTAGCCGCCTTCAGAGCGAATCACTCGTGCAACCGCATCGTCGATAAGGGTGTAGAAATACTCAATGCCTGCATTTTCGAAATTCTCTTTGTATTCTGTTTCGTAAATCTCGGCAAAAATATCTTTAAAGCGGTGGTCATATTGCTTGGAAATGGTATCCTTAGTAGCAAACCACAAATCCTGCTTGGTGTCAAGTGCATAGTTAAAGCAGCAACGCGCGAAACTTGCAATAGAGTTGTCCTTGTTGTGAAGCCCTTGCACGATACCGTCCGTATTTGTAAACTCGAATATGGTCTGGCGCGTTTCATTGCCGTCTTTTGTGCAGACAAGTTCTACCTTGCTGCCGCACTCTACCTGCATTTCGATGTTTTTATACACATCTCCGTAAGCGTGACGCGCAATCGTAATCGGCTTTGTCCAGGTTGGAATGTACGGTGTGATCCCCTTTACGATAATTGGCGAACGAAACACCGTTCCGTCTAAAATTGCGCGGATGGTGCCGTTGGGGGATTTCCACATTTGTTTTAAGTTATACTCGCTCATGCGTGCTGCATTTGGTGTAATCGTTGCACACTTTACCGCAACACCATATTTTTTGGTAGCTTCTGCGGAATCCACGGTTACTTGGTCATTGGTTTCATTTCTGTATTCGAGGCCCAAGTCATAGTACTCCGTCTTTAAATCCACATACGGGATTAAAAGAATGTCTTTAATCATTTTCCAGATAATTCTGGTCATTTCGTCGCCGTCCATTTCAACGAGCGGCGTTTTCATCAAAATTTTATCTGCCATAGTTTAACCCTCCAAAGATGCCTTGGTGTAACTGAGCAGGCCGCCGGCAAGCACGATGGCTTTGGTGCGTTCGGTCAGTTCACATTTGCATACGATTCTGTCGCCGGTAGTTTTGTTTTCCAAAATCAAATCTTCGCCGGCTTCGATTTTTTTGCGAACATCAGCAATCACGAGTTTGTCGTTTAAAGAAATCTTATCGTAATCTGCCTCGTTTTCAAATGTAAGCGGCAGAATACCTGCGTTAATTAAGTTTGCGCGGTGAATACGGGCAAAGGACTTTACCAAAACGGCTTTTACGCCGAGGTGGAGCGGAGCCAGAGCCGCATGTTCACGAGAAGAGCCTTGACCATAGTTTGCACCGCCGACAATGATGCTTGCGCCCATTTCCTCAGCGCGCGCAGGGAAGGCTTCGTCACATACGGTGAAGCAGTGTTTTGAAATTGCCGGAATGTTGGAACGAAGCGGCAAAATCTTTGCACCTGCCGGCATAATATGGTCAGTGGTGATGTTGTCGCCGACTTTTAACGAACATGCACAGTCTATATGTTCG
Source organism: Clostridia bacterium (assembly GCA_045578865.1). Classification (GTDB taxonomy): domain Bacteria; phylum Bacillota; class Clostridia; order UBA1381; family UMGS1253; genus RGIG2041. The sequence continues at coordinate 34,734 of JAZNLB010000031.1, forward strand.
GCGAGCGGTTTAGTTACCGGGAACGGCTTGATGTTCGGACCACGCAGAATTTCTACACTGTCCATATCTTTTGCATCCACCGGCGCTACAATCATATTGTCATTGATTAAAAATTCTTCTGGTAAAACAAATTCCGGCATATCACCAAGCGCTCTTGGATCGGTGAGTACACCTGCTACGGCGCTCGCTGCCGCAACTTCCGGAGATACAAGATAAATCTGACCGTCCTTTGTGCCGGAACGGCCTTCGAAGTTACGGTTGAATGTTCTTAGTGAAATACCCTTGGAGTTCGGGGACTGTCCCATTCCGATACATGGTCCGCACGCACTTTCTAAAATGCGCGCACCGGCATCAATCAGGATGGAGAGTGCACCGTTGTCTGCGAGCATGTTTAATACCTGCTTCGAGCCTGGGGCGATGGATAAAGAAACATCCGGATGTACAGTTTTGCCCTTTAAAATATGTGCAACTTTTAACATATCCTGCAAAGAGGAGTTGGTGCAGGAGCCGATGCAGACCTGATCAATTTTCATTTCACCGAGTTCGCGGATGGATTTGATGTTATCCGGTGAGTGCGGGCATGCAGCCAGCGGTTCAAGTTCGGACAAGTTGATTGTAATTTCCTCTTCGTAGGTTGCATCTGCATCTGCGCTGAGTTCTACCCACACATCCTCACGCTTTTGTGCCTTCAAGAAGGCGCGCGTGATTTCATCAGACGGAAAGACGGAAGTGGTTGCACCGAGTTCTGCGCCCATATTGGTGATGGTTGCTCTTTCCGGAACGGAGAGTGTTTTTACACCTTCGCCGCAGTATTCAATGACTTTGCCCACGCCACCCTTTACGGAGAGAATAGACAAAAGTTTTAAAATGACATCTTTTGCCGCAACCCACGGTTTTAATTTACCGGTGAGTTCTACCTTGCACACTTTCGGGCAGGTGATGTAGTATGCACCGCCGCCCATGGCCACAGCAACATCTAAGCCGCCTGCGCCGATGGCAAGCATGCCGATGCCACCGCCGGTCGGTGTATGGCTGTCTGAGCCGATTAAAGTTTTTCCCGGAGCACCAAAACGCTCTAAATGCACCTGATGGCAGATGCCGTTGCCCGGACGGGAAAAGTAGATACCGTGCTTTTTGGCAACGGAGCCGATAAAGCGATGGTCATCTGCATTTTCAAAGCCGGATTGCAGTGTGTTGTGGTCAATATATGCAACAGAGCGCTCCGTGCGTACACGCGCAACACCCATTGCCTCAAATTCGAGATAAGCCATCGTGCCGGTTGCGTCCTGCGTGAGCGTTTGGTCAATGTGCAGTGCAATTTCTTCGCCTGCAATCATTTCACCGCCGACAAGATGGTTTTTTATGATCTTTTGTGTAATATTGAGCCCCATAGTGATCTTCTCCTTGATTTTATAAATAGACTACTATATTTTACAAAATTTTAAGGAAAAAGTCAACCGCAGAGTGAAAAAACAAATGTAAGTCAAAGAAATGTCCCGGCTTTTTGCTGCAAGCCTATTTACATCAGCCGTTTCTTGCTATATACTGTATAGTAAGTTAAAAGGAAGTGTAGGGTGATGTTGTAAAAATAGAGACCTCGCACCGAACGAGCAGCTCTTTATTGCTATTGAATTTGCCAGTAGCGGTATTGACTTCAAAATTTGCGCGCCGGAAGCGCATGAAAAACATCGGTTTATACACAAATGTATCGAGGTTAACTTTGTGTTCGGACCGTTTGATAGGAGAAAATAAGGCGGAATGGAAAATAAGGCATTACGAATTTTAGAGTACGATAAAATCGTCAAGGTGATGGCGGAGTTTACGACAAACTCTGCCGTTGTCGATCGCATTTTTGCGCTTACACCGACGACGGATTTGGAAACTGCGGTTGCCTGGCAGAAGGAAACAACGGAGGCGACAGGGCTTTTGCTTCGTTTCGGGTATCCGAAAACGATGTCTGCGCCGCAGGTGACGGGTGCTGTGCGCCGCGCCATGATTGGCGGTGTTTTATCGGCGCGCGACTTGTTGCAGGTAGCCGGCCTTTTGCAGATTACGCGTTTAACTAAGCAGTATTTGTCGCAGGCAGATGCGGAAGAATGTCCAATTTTAATCGGGCTTTCCTCTGCCTTGACACCGGTAAAACCACTTGAGGAAAAAATCGGACTGTGTATTTTATCCGAAGATGAGGTAGCGGACGGTGCCAGTCCTGCGCTGGCGACTGTTCGCCGTAAGATGCGTAATTTACAGGATAAAATTAAAGAACTCATTGACGGTATGGTCCGTTCAAGCAAGTATCAGAAATATTTACAGGAAGCGCTTGTCACGATGCGCGGTGGCCGTTATGTAATACCGGTAAAAGCCGAGCATAGAAGCGAAATTCCCGGCGTAGTACACGATACTTCCTCCACCGGTGCGACACTTTTTATTGAGCCGATGAGTGTGGTGAATGCAAACAATGAAATTCGTGACCTTGCCGCACAGGAGCAGGCGGAAATTGAGCGTATTTTGGCACAACTCTCCGCCCAGGTAAGCGAATACGGAGATGCGATTGTTGCGAATTACAATACCCTTTGTGAAATTGATTTTATATTCTGCAAAGGTAAACTTTCGGTAAAGTACGGTTGCGTGGAGCCGAAATTAAATGACCGAGGCGAGATTTACATCAAGCGTGGTCGACATCCGCTAATCAATGCGAGAAATGTTGTTGCCAATGATATTTATCTGGGCAAAGATTTTGATACACTTGTCATTACCGGTCCGAATACAGGGGGTAAGACAGTTACGCTCAAAACGCTTGGGCTGTTTTCCATCATGGCTTCGTGCGGCTTGCATGTGCCGGCAAACGACAATACACAACTTGCCGTATTTACATCTGTTTGGGCTGATATCGGCGATGAACAGAGCATCGAGCAAAACCTTTCCACATTTTCTTCGCACATGAAAAATATTACCGGAATTTTAGAGCATGCCGGATATAATTCGCTTGTACTTTTTGACGAACTGGGTGCAGGGACCGATCCGGTTGAGGGGGCTGCGCTTGCGGTATCCATTTTGGAGTATCTAAGAAAAAAAGGCGCAAGAGTGGCGGCAACTACACATTACAGCGAATTAAAACTGTTTGCTCTTTCAACTCCGGGCGTTTGCAATGCTTCGTGCGAGTTTAATGTGCAGACATTGCAACCGACCTATAAACTTTTAATTGGTGTGCCGGGTAAATCCAATGCTTTTGCAATTTCCGAGCGACTTGGCTTAAACAAGGCGATTATTGAGAGAGCAAAAACCATTATGAGCGACGAAGATGTGCGTTTTGAAGATGTTATCGGAGATTTGCAGGAAAGTCGCCGTTTGGCAGATGAAGAGGCCAAGCGCGCCGTTACCATTCGTGCAGAGATGGATAAACTGCGTAAAACGATGGAAATGCAAAAAAGCGAATTGGACGGTCGCCGTAAAAAGATTTTAGATGAGGCGCGTCAGGAGGCAAGACGCATTATTCTGGATGCCAAAGAGGAAAGTGCACAGGTTATCAAGGAGTTAAATAAACTTAAAAAGAACATCCGCGCAGAGGGCGTGGACAGAACGATTGAGGAAAGTCGCCGTCGCTTAAAGGGCAAAGAGGATGCCATTGATGCATCGTTTAGTGATGTAATTAAGGTGAAAAGGGATGCCAAAGCACCCAAGAGCGTTGCGGTGGGCGATTTTGTGGAGATTGTGACCATAGGACAATCTGCCGAAGTTTTAAAAGCGGCGGACAGCGCCGGTAATGTATTTGTACAGTGCGGAACGCTGAAAATGAATGTTAAACTTTCCGATTTGCGTATGGCGGAGGCGCCGGAGGAACCCAAGAAACGAAAACGCGTCCCTCAGGCGGGAACTTATGTTTCGCGCAGAACGGAAGTCAAAAGCGAAATAGATGTGCGTGGTCAGATGCTCGAAGATGCGCTCTATGAGGTGGACAAGTATCTGGCAGACACATACAGTGCCGGTCTTACGCAGGTGAGTATTATACATGGTAAGGGAACGGGCGTGCTTCGTAGCGGCATTGGCGAAATGCTTAAAAAGCACAAACTTGTGAAAAGTTATCGTCTTGGTTTGTACGGCGAGGGAGAAAACGGTGTTACAATTGTAGAGTTTAAATAGAGCGTAATCTTCTTGTAACATTTTCTTAAAGAGAATGCAAAAAAATCTTGACTTTTGTCGAAATAAGTGGTACTCTAAGAATATCATGTAGTAATGGGGTGTCAGAAATGATAGAAAAAACTGACCTGATGATGGTGAAGGCCGGATTGCAGAAGCATGTAGGTCAAAAAATTCGCCTGACCTCGAAAAAAGGTCGCAAAAAAGCAGTTGTTCGTCGCGGCACGATTGAAAATTTATACCCCAGCATTTTTACAGTTCGACTCGACAATCTGCCGGAAGACAATACGGAACAACGCTGTGTTTCCTTCAGCTATGCTGATGTTTTGACGAAGAATGTTGAAATTGCGATATATAAATCGCAGGCATAATCGTTAAGGATTCATTTTAAAACGGCATTCTACATGCCGTTTTTTCATTTAAGTTGGAAAGTTGGGAGGTGTTTGTATGGCAAATCCGCTTGCAGATTTAATAAGACCGCAGACCTTGGCAGATGTTGTCGGACAAACACATCTGATTGGGGAAGGCTGCGTATTACGCAGCTTGATTGATGGCGGTAAAATCCCGAATTTGATTTTCTATGGACCGAGCGGAACGGGGAAGACAACGATTGCCAATATCATCGCAAAGCAGATGAATAAGCCGCTGTATAAACTCAATGCGACCACAGCTTCGGTTGCAGATGTGCGTGCGGTTGTCAGTGAGCTTGACAGTTTAGAGGCTGCTGACGGCGCAATTTTGTATTTAGACGAGATTCAGAATTTTAATAAAAAGCAGCAGCAGTCCCTTCTGGAGTTTATTGAAACCGGAAAATTAACATTGATTGCATCGACGACGGAAAATCCGTATTTTTATATTTATAATGCGATTTTATCGCGCTCAAATGTATTTGAATTCAGACCTGTAGTGCCGGAGGAAATTGAAAAGGCGTTGGCGCGCGCCGTAAAACTTTTAAGTGAGAAAATGGGCGTGACGGTCTGGGTATCGCCTGATGCAATTTCGCATCTGGCCAACTGTGCAGGCGGCGATGTACGCAAGGCGCTTAATAGCGTGGAACTATTGGTAATGAGTACCAAACCCGATTCAAACGGCAATATTAAAGCCGGTGTAAAAGAGGCACTTGCGGTAACGCAAAAGAAAGTTTTACGACATGACCGTGACGGTGACAGTCATTATGATGTTTTGTCTGCGTTTCATAAATCTATCCGTGGTTCGGATGTGAATGCGGGACTTCATTATCTTGCAAGAATGTTGTCGGCGGGGGACATTATCTCGCCGAGTCGCAGACTTCTGGCGATTGCTTCAGAGGATGTCGGTATGGCATATCCGCAGGCGGTATCTATCGTGAAATCGTGTGTGGACAGCGCAATGCAGTTGGGTCTACCCGAAGCAAGATTGCCGCTTGCACAAGCAGTAATCGTGCTTGCTACTGCACCGAAATCCAATGCGGTGGTTTGTGCGATTGATGCGGCAATGGCAGATATCGAAAAAAAAGATACGGGCACGATTCCGGCAAATTTGCAGGACGCGCATTACAGCGGCGCGGCAAAACTCGGGCACGGACAAGGATATATGTACCCGCATTCGTACCCAAATCATTATGTAGACCAGCAGTACCTTCCGGATGCCATCCGTGATGCGGTATATTATGTGCCTCAGGAGAATAAAACTGAAGCGGCGCTTGCGGCTTATTGGGAAAAAGTAAAAGGAAACAAATAAAACGCACTTTATAATGAGTGTACTCGTAAGGACAGTAAAAAGGTCGTAGCAATTTTGCTACGACCTTTAATCATTGTAAAAACAATCTATTTCCCATCTTAGTACATTTGTATCGATGTATTCCCATATTTTTTGATAATCCTTTTCGCCACGTATAATGTGGTCATGAAAAGATGATTGAAACAAATGTTGTACCTTCAATCCTTCTTTTTTACACATTATTGTTGTTATGGATTTAAATGCACATATTATATCAGATATTGTAGGGCAGGGGCTTGCTCCTGCCGCCATATCATAATTTGAGATTAAAATATGAATATGATTTGGCATAATTACATATTTATCGATTTCAATACCTTTATAACGATTTTCTAATAATTCTATTTGCTCTTTTGCAATATTTCCATATATGGTTAATTCATTTTCGGGAGGAGCAAGCCCCTCCCCTACAGTTATTGATGACAATATCTTTTCTTTGTTATGCGTACATATTGTAATAAAATATGCTCCCGGTGTTGAATAATCATATCCTTTTAATCTTGTCGGTTTTCGTTTTGGTAAATTCATAATATAAATAACCCATTTTAAATTATTTTTCTTTTGATATGCCTAATATATAATCTGTAGAAACATTATAATATTTGGCTAATTTTATCAGTATGTCTATTGGAAGTTGTCTTTGTCCATTTTCATATTGCGAATATGTGTTTTGTTTAATATGCAAATATTCGGCAAGCTCCTTTTGTTTTAAATCACTATCTTCTCGCAAATCTTTTAATCTCATATCACATTCTCCTTATAAACATATTATATAAAATCTCATAACGAGATATTGACATTTATCTCAAATTGTGATATTATGTTGTTGCAATATTATTTTAGGAGGTAAAACAAAATGAAAAAAAGATTACAAGGGTTAATTACAGGCATACTGATTGGTGCAACAATAACAGGCGGAGGAGTAATTGCGGCAAACACAACTACGCTTTATAATGTTATTGCAAACGGGATAAAAATTGTTATTGATGGTCAAAAACTCAATCCCACTGATGTCAACGGCAATAAAGTTGAGCCTATTATTTATAATGGTACAACATATTTGCCTGTTCGTGCAGTTGCAAATGCAATAGGCAAAGCAGTGTATTGGGACGGACCGAATTATACTGTTTATCTGGGGGATATGAATGGTGGTTTGGAATATCCTACGATAAGATTAGAGGATTTGATAAGTATCAATGATAGTGTACGAACAACAAACAATTTAACAGATAACTACGGAAATACTTATGACCGTGCAGTATGCAACAGAACATTAGGGGGAGATAATTGCAAACTAGAATATTTACTAAATATGAAATATAGTAGATTTAAAGGAACACTTTATGTTCCACAGGGAGAGACTTCGGATAGAAGTGTGCATTTATCAATAATAGCAGATGGAAAAACTATTTATACATCGCCTGCGATGACAAAAACATCTTCACCTATTTTTATTGATGAAAATATTACTGGGTGTAATGATATAAAAATCGAATTTAGCGAAGGAGCATATTTTAGTGAAGATATTGATTTATGCCTTGGCGATGCAGGATTTTATCAATAATTTGTCCGGCACTGTAACAAGCAGGGAAGATGTATTGCATCTTCCAATAATTTAGGATAATCCTAAGACCTTATAAACGGCAAGAGCAAGCCCTTGCCCTACGATAAAAGGCAGAAACGAAATCGTTTCTGCCTTTTGTAATGTAAAAATAATTATTTAATATTCTTGTACAAAGGTCCGTATGCCTGGCAAGCTCTGTAGTCCTGACCTTCTTTATCCATACCAAATGCATTCCAGCTTGCAGGTCTGAATATTTTTTCTTCAGGTACGTTGTGTAGACTTACAGGAATTCTTAGCATTGAACACATTGTGATAAGGTCTGCACCAACGTGTCCATAAGAAATAGCACCGTGGTTAGCACCCCAGTTATTCATAACCTCGTATGCAGTCTTGAATGGGCTGCCTTCTTTACCATCACATCTTGGAGCAAACCAAGTACATGGCCATGTGTAGTCTGTTCTCTTCCAAAGTGCATCAGATACGTCTGCAGGTAAACCTACTGTCCAACCCTCTGCAATTTGTAGAACAGGGCCTAAGCCTTTAACAAGGTTTAGTCTTATCATAGTAGCAGGCATTGTAGCAGTTGTTTCAAATCTTGATGAGAAACCGCCGCCTCTGAAGTAGCCTAAGTCTGCCATATTCCATGTTGTAGCACCCATAATAGCATCCTGGTCAGCTTGTGTAACTTCGTACCAAGGCTTCATAACCGCATTGCCGTTTTCGTCTTTTGCTTCTGCATTAGCATCAAGACAACATGCACCTGAGTTAATAAGGTGAATAACACCATTTGCAGCCTTTGCTTCGTCTGTTATATCGTAGCCTGTAACTCTCTTAATAGCCTCGCCACTCCAGTATGTACGAACATCTGCAAACATTTGTGCTCTATTTGTAAGCAACTTCATAAATAGCATACCTAAGCCGTTTAATACGTCATTTTCAGTTGCTAAAATGTATGGCTCTCTTGCACCATTCCAGTCGAATGATGTGTTTAGAATTGCCTCTGCAAAGTCACCGTTTGGATAGAAGTCTGTCCATTGTCTTTGACCCTGGAAGCCTGCAGCAATAGCGTTATGGCCAACTGCCTCTTCTTCGCAGCCCTCAGGAAGATTTGCATTACCATTCATTAAGTCTTTAATAATAACTGCCATCTTAACAACAAATTCAAATTGTTCTTCTTTTTGGGCAGCAGATTTTTGCATATCCTCAGGGTTCTTATCAAAGCCCATCTTACAGTTCTTCTTAGCCCAAGCTAGTGCCTTTTGGAACTCTGCCTCGTCATAGATACCCTCTGTCATTCTTCTGATGATTTCAACTTCGTCAACAGACTCAACTCTTAGACCTAAGTATGATTCCATAAAGTCAGAATCTATAATAGAACCGCCGATACCCATACAAATTGAACCAATTTGAAGATATGACTTACCGCGCATAGAAGCAGCAGCAACTGCAGCACGGCCAAATCTTAATAGCTTTTCTTCTACGTCAGCAGGAATTGAAGTATCACTCATATCCTGAACTTCGTGACCATAGATACCAAATGCAGGAAGTCCCTTTTGTGCATGTGTAGCCAAAACTGATGCAAGGTAAACTGCACCCGGTCTTTCTGTACCATTAAAGCCCCATACACCCTTTATTGTCTGAGGGTCCATATCCATTGTTTCGCTACCATAGCACCAGCAAGGTGTAACTGTAAGAGTAATATCTACTCCCTCTTTTCTGAACTTGTCAGCACATGCAGCAGATTCCGGAACACGACCGATTGTTGTGTCGGCAATAACTACCTTTACACTCTCGCCATTTGAGTATTTTAAGTTGTCCTCAAATAACTTCTTAGCAGCCTTTGCCATGTTCATTGTTTGAACTTCTAATGATTCTCTAACCTTTAAAGGACCGCGACGGCCGTCGATTGTAGGACGAATACCAATAACAGGATAATCGCCTATTAGTCTTG
>JAZNLB010000032.1:0-5442 GCA_045578865.1 Clostridia bacterium
TCATTTGTGAGCAGGGTTTCATACGTCTTCTCGCCGTGTCTTATGCCGATTATCTTGATTTTATCCTTATCGCCGCCGAAAAGCTCGCAAACCGCTTCAGCCAAAACGCCTATCGTGCAAGCAGGCGCTTTTTGAACGAGAATATCGCCGCTCTCGCCGTGTTCGAAAGCAAAGATAACAAGCTCAACAGCCTCATCAAGCGACATAATAAAACGCGTCATATCAGGGTCGGTAACGGTGACGTCCTTGCCGCTCTTTATCTGGTCTATCCAAAGCGGAATAACCCTCCCTCTGAAGCACAGAACGTTTCCGTATCTTGTGCAGCAAATTTTAGTTTTTTCGGTAGTTCTGCTTTTGGCCACAACCACCTTTTCCATCATCGCCTTGGAGGTTCCCATCGCGTTCACGGGATACGCCGCCTTGTCGGTGGAAAGACAGATAACCGACTCAACACCCTCCTCAATAGCGGCGGTCAGCACATTCTCTGTGCCAAGCACGTTGGTCTTAACCGCTTCAATGGGGAAAAACTCGCAGGAAGGCACCTGCTTTAACGCTGCGGCGTGGAAAATATAATTAACGCCGTGCATCGCGTTTTTAACAGATGCAAGGTCTCTTACATCGCCAATGTAAAACTGAACCTTATCCGCAAATTCAGGATACTCCACCTGAAGCGCGTGGCGCATATCGTCCTGCTTTTTCTCGTCGCGCGAGAAAATACGGATTTCACCAATATCCGTATCCAAAAAGCGATTTAATACCGCATTACCGAACGAACCCGTTCCGCCTGTAATCAGTAAGGTTTTGTTTTTAAACATGTCTCTCCCCCCAACCTTCTATATATGTATTTAACATTTTAACCCGCTTCCAATTCACAATGCACAAATTTCCGCCAGACGCTTCCATGCATTTTGATGGAGCAACCTAATAATTTCAATGTATCAACTTCAGTTTGCGAAATACAGATTGTACATTCTTCCGTTCACCTTCATTCATGCCAAAGAAATACAATATAACAAAATAAATCACGATGTATATGGACACCTTTATTCCAAAATCCAAAACTGATGTCAACGGGAAATGGATTTCTCGAATAAAAAAGCCTATTAAACAAGCACCAACGATACACGCAAGCAGTCGGTGAAAAATGTTTTTGAACATTCTTCCAATTTTTAAATGAATACACTTGTGGTAGAAAATATTCATCATAATAATATTACCTGTTATGACAGCCAACGCTGTACCGATTGCAGCACCAATATAGCCTATATGTCGAACCAAAATCACAGACACAAGCAAATTAATTACCGCCGTTGCCAACAAAATCAAAGATTGTGACATACGCTTCAATTTCGCGTCTAAAATGCACTCACATGTATTTTGAACCAAAGGAATAGTCATAGGAATCATCAAAATCAAAGCTACTGTATACGCTCGCGTATATCCCGACCCAACCCACAAAGTCAAAAAAGTTTCTCCAAACAAAACAAACCCTGTCAAAATTAAACCCGCCAGCATAAAAGCATAGCGTCCCGTATAAGCAACCAAGTCCGTCAATTCATCTGATGTAGCATTATTCGCAACCATTTTTGTTGCTTGCGGAATAAAAACAGTCGTCGCCGCAATCGAAAAACTGTTATATGTTGTATACAGCGTCAACGCCAACGAATACATTGTTACAATTTCCGGCGAGACCATTATCCCCAAAATTGTACTATCCATATTCTGATTCACTTGATTGATCAATGCTTGGAAAAAAACCGCGCAGGAAAACACAATGGATGTTTTAAACATTTGCTTATCAAAATAGTGGAATTTCACTTTTTCTTTTAAAATTGCAAAGCAATAAAACGCCTCAAATGCAAAACACAAAACACACAAAGCCAAATCCGTGACTACAAGCGCAATAGATTTAAATCCCAAGCTCAATAAAACAATTAAAGAGAGTACACGCAAAACCAACTTGACCGTTTTAATGCTTCGTGCAACGACAAATTTCTCATGTCCGATAATCATTCCGGTAAATCCGTCATTGAGCACTACAAAAATAGTATTGATCACAAACAGAATCACCAATGTTTTTGCCGTTGAAATTTCTTGTTGTGAAAGAGAATTAGAAAAAGCCACATCTGTTAGGGAGTATAAAGCACTTCCAACAATGCCGACGAGTACAGCCATAACTACTGATATGCATAACGCCATAAAAAGAAAATTCTCTTTTTCTTTCGGTTTATTCTGTGCATCAAAAAAAGCAACATTACGAGTAACAATTGCACAGACACCAAATGTCATAATCGAAAGTTGACCGGCAAAAGACTGCACGATACGGTAAACACCATATTCAGCATCACCAAGCACTCTGATTAAAAATGGCGTGAAAAAGATGCTGATGCACATATTTAAAATCATATTTAAATAGGATAATATAACGCCTGCCTTTTTCTGACTCATTTCAAAACCATTCCCTTGCCCTTCAATTTTGTCCGATCATCTCTTCAAAATACTCCATATGCTCGCGCATTGCTCGTTCCCATGAATATTCACTTGCGTATGCATATGCTTTTTTAGAGCATTCCTCGCGGAATGCGTCGTCAACAATTAATTTTTCAACCGCATCTGCAAGTTGTCGCGGCTGATACGGATCAAAAAATGTACCTGCATCTTTTAAGATTTCCGGCATGCACGCGGTGTTCGAACTTGCAATCGGCATGCTATGTGCCATCGGCTCCATAACACCAAGTCCGGCAGCTTCAATTCGTGTCGGATACACAAAAATATCCGCTCTCCGCATAGCCTGCATTACTTCATCGTGAGAACACCATCCCAAAAACTTCACTTTGTCCGCCATCCCTATACGATCAACCATATTCTTAATTTCCTGCTCCCTGTCTGCTGGCACACCGCCAACCAACTCTAAAGAAACTTTGTATCCTTTATCCAAAAGCATTTTCATACCATGAATTAAAGTTTCGTGGCATTTATACTTATGGAACGGAGATACATATAGAAGTTTCACATTCTCTTTATCAAAAGCAGGTCTTTCTTTGGAGAAATTATATTTCGGCATACCGAAGTAAATTACTTTACCGCTTTTATACTTTAAGCCGATTTTATCCGTATCATTTTTAGACTTATCCCGCAAGAAAATTACACCATCCGCTTTTCTCATAGATCGGCGCACAATATGGCGGAAACCGAAAAAGGTCAGTATGTTTTTCGGTGTCAACATAATTCGAAGCGCCGCATCATCTACATACAGCGCATTATGTAACACCATAACATTCGGATACTTTTCCAAACCTCTGCGAATCCAACCATTTGAAAAAAACACTACATCCGGATTATAACTTTCTATCATCGAAATCAACTCCGGGCGTAAAGGTTTATTCAACAAAATTTCCTTACCGCGCTCTCTGGCATATTTCGTTGTTGTAACAACTACATTCGGTGCCCACTTTGTCGCGTCCGTCTTTTCAAGCAAACGCTCGGTGCAAAACACATTAACTTCATGCCCAGCCGACACCTCCAATAACCCCTGAATATAACGAATCAAACCTCCGCTACCGCCGCCCATAGATATCATTGCAATTTTCATCATTCTCTCCCCCAATCTTTACTGCCAGAAAAACAAATACTGTGGCTGTATACGAATAAACAATCCGATTAGAACCGCCAGCGCCAGCAAATAAGCGAACTGCGATTCATGGTCATCAAATGCCATAATCAAATCCGGAATATACAACATCATAAATATAGAATAATACTGTACTAAACGCATCAAGCTGGCATTGACAAATGTGAGCGGTGTCAGTAAAAATGCAAGCGCAACTGCTGCCAAAGCCAAATTGGCTTTCGGATTCACTTCAATAGTTTCCTTTCCCTTCCAAAGCGTTGCAATCATTAAGACTATATACACCAATAAGAAAGTATACGCACCTCTGCCCGTTTCATTATCATAACCCTCATAACCACTCAAATTAGACAAAAGCGTTGCTAGCGGTCTGCGAAGCAAAAACACGACCGGAAAGGCAATGAGTACCGCAATAACCTTTTTTCTATCCATCTTCACATACTGCAAAAAATAAATGGGTAGAAAGGCGGTAACAGATTTGTGTAACGGATATGCCAATAAAATTGTCAACAAAAACGGCACAAACTTCTTCTTTTCCGCAAAAGCAAGGTATCCCATCAATGCAATACCGGTTGCCAATGTTTGTCTGTGTCCCGTAATACCAAAAAAGGAATAAAACAAACAAGAATAAATCAAAAAGCTTATAAGCGGTTCTCTGGAATGCCGGTAAATCAAAATCGCCAGCGGTACCATAAACACAATAGCGATAAAAATCAAGTATGCTGTATAATTTGGGATAACGGAATAAAATGCTTTTGTCAAAATCGCATACCCCGGATCTTTTACGGCCAAGGCATTTTCGCCCAGAATCATCTCAAACAAACCGTCTCCGGTTTCTGTGGCGCCTTCAATAAGTTTTTCCTCAAAAACATTCCATTTAAAGATTGTATTTTTGAAATTTTCAAAAAGTGTCTCCCAACTGTTGTATTTACTGTTATAAAATGTATAGCGATATGCATAGGTGTCCGCACCAATGGATGAATGTCGCAGTCCGGACAGCAAAACCCAGTTGCTGGCCGCCATGATACAAAACAGTTTTGTGTTCTTCTGCGATGGTCGAATCCATAGCAAAATTGCTGCATATGAAATTAAAATCAGTATGTTAATTAAATATACATACATATCCGTCTATCCTCTTTTTCTGCTATTATCTCTTCGTGCCAAATCTAACTTTATAATATATCGTCACCATTTTCTTACGCATTTTGCCATACACCGTCATCGCATAATAACGCATCTTTTCCGCCAAAGATAAGCGTTTCTGCTCGGATAACTTTTTGAAAGTCACCTTAGCAACATGCAAATTATTCTTTCTTGCACAAAACAGCATGTAGCATTTTAATAAATCCGTACCGTCCGTTACCGTAGCTTCATCCAGATGCTTAACCATATAGTCCCCAAGTTTTTTTCTATCAACTTCCAAATAAGCTTTTGCCGTTGTAGATGCCTGCATATTATGTATGCGCGTAATCGAAAGTGCACGATGATTGATATAAATGCCATAACCAGCAATGAGTGCTTTTTGCCACATAAATGCATCCTGTGCAAAACGCATATCCTCTTCAAAATATCCAACTTCTTCAAACATCTGTTTCGGTATTAAAAGTGCACAGCCGCAAAGTTCATGCCCACGATAATACTCTTTCAGATAATCTCCCGAAAAATACAAGCCTTCCGAAAGCGGCTGATAGCTTCTTTGTATATACTGACGCTTTTCGTTGATAAATTTCGTCATACAATAAAACATAACCTTGCTGACATCAACGCCTTCGGCATAAAGTTTTGCCGCATCCGCAACCTGCACCGCGATCTTT
>JAZNLB010000033.1:0-40184 GCA_045578865.1 Clostridia bacterium
ATTCGCAGCAGACAGTCGCAAAAACGTTCGGCAAGACTCTGCCCGAAGCTCACGCTCCCGAGGCTCTGCCAGCGCGTCCTCCCGTTATGTGCTCGGGATGTCCCCACAGAGGTCTTTTCTACGTTATTTCAAAGATGAAACTGACGGTCCTCGGCGACATCGAATGCTACACCCTCGGCGCGCAGAAGCCGCTTGACGCGCTTGATTCGGTGCTCTGCATGGGTGCATCGGTCTCGGGACTTCACGGCTTTGTAAAATCCACTCCCGGTGCGGAAAAGAAGACTGTTGCCGTTATCGGCGACTCGACCTTTATGCATTCCGGTATTACGGGGCTGATTGATATTGTATACAACAAGGGCAACAACACCGTGATTATTTTGGACAACTCCATCACGGGTATGACGGGACATCAGGACAACCCGACAACGGGTTTTACCATCAAAAAAGAACCGACCAAGCAGGTGGACTTGATGCTTTTGGCGAAGGCGGTCGGTGTAGAGCGTGTTGTGGTGGCCGATCCGTTTGATTTAAAGAATTTTGAACGCATTGTAAAAGAAGAAACCGAAGCGGATGAACCGAGCGTGATTATTGCACAGCGTCCGTGTGCGCTTTTAAAAACCGTAAAGTATACGGGCCATTGCAAAATCGGCGCAGATTGCAAAAAGTGTAAACTTTGCATGAAGTTAGGCTGTCCGGCGATTTCGGTTCGCGGCGATGAAGTGGTAATTGATCAAACACAGTGTAACGGTTGCGGACTTTGCGTAAATGTCTGCCCGTTCGGTGCAATTCAAAAGGAGGACTGAGTTATGACAAAAAACATTATGATTGTCGGTGTCGGCGGTCAGGGCACACTTTTGGCAAGCCGTATTATCGGTAACGCAGTTATCTCTGAAGGCCACGATGTAAAGATTTCCGAAGTGCACGGCATGAGCCAGCGCGGCGGTAGTGTTGTAACCTATGTAAAGTTTGGTGATGCCGTTTACTCTCCGGTTATCGACCGTGGGGAAGCAGATATTATTCTGGCGTTTGAAACGCTGGAGGCATACAGAGCGCTTCCGTACTTGAAAAAAGGCGGCAAGATGATTGTCAACAACCAAAGAATTGACCCGATGCCGGTTATCACCGGTGCAATGGAGTATCCGGAAAATATTTTACAGAAACTTGCCGCAAAGGTTGACCTCACGGCTGTAGATGCGCTTGAACTTGCAAAGCAGGCGGGGAACACGAAAGCTGTAAATGTGGTTTTAATCGGTGTAATGGCAAAAAATACAGACATTGCGTATGCAGTATGGGAAAAGGTACTGCGTGAGACCGTGCCGGAAAAATTCCTGGAAGTCAATTTAAATGCCTTCAAACTCGGTTACGATTTATAAACAGTTTTGAATTCAATAAGGAAGTGGAAAAAATGGCTTATTATCAGCAGGATATCGAGTGCATGGATAGAGTGGCGCTCAAAAAACTGCAAAGCGAGCGTCTCGTTTGGCAGGTTACGCGCATGTATGAAAATGTAGAACTCTTCCGTAAGCGCATGGATGAAAAGGGTTTAAAGCCGTCGGACATTCATGGCGTGGAGGATTTGCCTAAACTGCCGTTTTCCTACAAGCAGGATTTAAGAGATTACTATCCGTACGGCTTGTTTGCCGTACCGCTCAAGGATATTGTGCGCGTGCACGCGTCCTCGGGCACAACGGGCAAGCAGATTGTGGTCGGCTACACTCGAAAAGATTTGGAGATGTGGTCTGACTGTATGGCGCGTCAAATCGTGGCAACCGGCGGAAGTCCGGAAAGTATTATACAGGTTTCTTACGGTTATGGTTTATTTACGGGCGGTCTCGGTGCACACGCAGGTGCGGAGCGCATCGGTGCAACCGTTGTGCCGACCTCTTCGGGCAATACCGCGCGTCAGATTCAGACCATGGTTGACTTTGGCTCTACGGTGCTTTGCTGTACACCGTCTTACGCTATGTATCTCGGTGAGTCCATCGAGGAAATGGGCGTAAAAGACCAACTCAAACTCAAGGCAGGTATCTTCGGTGCAGAGCCATGGACCGAAACCATGCGTCAGGAAATCGAAAAGAAATTAAACATCAAGGCCTACGATGTTTACGGCCTTTCCGAAATCATGGGACCGGGCGTTTCCTACGAGTGTAGTGAGCAACACGGTATGCATGTCTGCGAGGATATGTTTATCCCCGAAATTATCGACCCGGATACCGGCGAAGTGTTGCCGGAAGGCTCCTCCGGTGAACTTGTATTCACCACCATCACCAAAGAAGGGTTTCCGCTCATCCGTTACCGTACCCGCGACATCTGTTCCTTAAACTACGAGCCTTGTGCCTGCGGTCGTACCCATGTACGCATGAACAAACCGACCGGCAGAAGCGACGACATGATGATCATACGCGGTGTGAATGTATTTCCGTCTCAAATTGAAGAAGTCCTTCTCAAATATGGCGGCGGTGTTACCCCCAACTATCAAATTGTTGTCGATCGTGTCAACAACACCGACACCCTCGAAGTTATGGTTGAAATGAGCGAAGACATGTTTGCCGACGATGTTAAATCCATCGAGCGCATCGAAAAAGACATCCGCGCCAGACTCCAGAATGTTCTCGGTCTTTCTGCCAAGGTTACTCTGGTCGGACCCAAGACCATCGCTCGAAGCGAAGGAAAGGCAAAGCGTGTAATAGATAATCGTAAATTTTAGAATTTAACGGTAAAATAAAGGAGGTCATCCTATGTTTATCAAACAATTATCTGTATTTGTAGAAAATAAATCCGGCAAAATGGCAGATGTGCTTAACATTTTGGCACAACATCATATCGGCATCAGTGCGCTGTCGATTGCAGACACTTCCGATTTTGGCGTATTGCGTTTAATCGTAGAAGATGCAGACGGGGCGAAAGCAATTTTGCGTGAAAATGGCTTAATTGTCAAGGTAACGGAGGTTATTGCCATTGGTATTGAGCACAGGCCGGGCGGTCTTGCCGACGCACTTACGGCGCTGAAAGAGGCAAACCTCGCACTTGACTATCTTTATGCTTTCATCGGTCGTGGAACGGCGGGTGCGTATGTGATTTTAAAAACGGAAGAGCAGGATATGGCTGTAGAAGTTTTGGAAAATAAAGGCTTTAAAACGGCGGACAATAAAGAAATTTTCGGGGAATAAGTTTTATGAAAATCGGGCACCTTCGTACATAAGCGAAGGTGCCCGATTTAAGTTTTCTCTTTACAAAAATACGAAATCATGATAATATATTGTTGTAGTATTATGTGAATGTCGCGAAAAAAGCGGTGGTGCAGTATTCTAGTCAGAGCTGCCTGTTCCCAGGACGGGCCTAAAAATCCGTTGAAGGGCATATCGATGAAGTTTCTGGTGCTTGCTTTGAACGCCCAGTTCGGGGTGGGTGCTGGAAGTTAAGGTTTTGGGGCGATCCGCAATGGCATGCGGGCGTCGAACCCCTTTACCGTGGAGACCTATACTCGTGGTTGCCGCTGCTTACGGGCACAAGCCCGAAGATAAGCTTCTACGACTTAGGATAAAACCTGTATTTCGGTGCATTTTTGTGCTGGGTGCAGTGTAGCCTGCCTTGAGCGGGTTGCGCCGGGATAACGGACAGACCGGTCTGTGTTGGCCAATACAGTCGGTTATCGCTGTTTGAAACGCAATCTGCAAAAGAGGCTAAGAACAGGTGTGACTGTCGGGGAAATCCCCTAGACTGTTGCTTCGCTGATTTGCAGTGGATTGAGGTACGGACTCAGTGGTAGTCAGGTCATGTGTGCGGTAACGCATGCGTATGCTGCTTTCAAGGGAAACCGCTTCTTTGGTGACGGAGAAGTAGCGGCATGGGAAATCCTACCTGACCTCAAGCCGTAAAATTAACATTGCAGATTACCACCGTTTTTTTGACGGCAGTTCACAAATGTATTTAATGGAGTGATTCTTTTTTGGGAAGGGAAAGGCATACCTTAAAGGTTAAAAGTTCGGCGGAAAATTTAAAGGTAAATCATAAGTGGACGGTTTTTGTGACCGTTTCGGCATTTTTTTTGAGCGTTTTATTTTCGATTTTAACTGCAAGTGCCGATGAGATGGGTATGGCGCTTGCTTTTCTGGTTTTGATTTTAATTGTCATTTTGAGTATTGTGTTTGATATGCTGGGTATGGCGATTTCCACGGCGAGTGAAGCGCCGTTTCATGCGATGGCAACCCGGCGCATCAAGGGCGCCAAAGAAAGCATAAAAATCATCCGTAATGCACAGCAACTTGCCAGCTTGTGCAATGATGTCATCGGTGATATCGCCGGTATTATTTCCGGAGCAATGACCGGTGCAATTGTGGCGGCGGTTTCGTTGGTGTTTGAGACGGATTTCTTTCTGCTCAAGTTGCTTTTGGCAGGCGTGGTGGCAGCACTGATGATTGGCGGTAAGGCGGCAGGCAAAGGTGTCGCTATGATGAACAACAATACGATTGTATTTTTATTGGGAAAAATTGTCTACTATGTTTGCGCGCCTTTTAAAAAGCGCAGCAGTAAATGACAGAAACGGGTGCAGACTATGTACGAAATTCTAGATAAAATTCAAGGACCCGCAGATTTGAAGGCTCTGGACTACGGACAGCTAGGTGTGCTTGCTGACCAAATCCGAGCTTTTTTAATCGAAGCCGTTTCGGCAACGGGAGGGCATTTGGCGTCCAATCTGGGCGTGGTGGAGCTGACACTGGCTTTGCACCGTGTGTTTGACTTGCCGACGGACAAACTGATTTTTGATGTGGGGCATCAAAGTTATGTGCATAAATTGCTGACCGGGCGAAAATCGGCTTTTTCAACGCTTCGTCGGGAGGGAGGTCTTTCGGGATTTCCAAAAACAAACGAGAGTATATACGACAGTTTTAATACGGGGCACAGTTCGACCTCGGTATCTGCGGCGCTCGGTATGGCGCGTGCGCGCGATCTGGCAGGTGAAAACTACCAGGTGCTTGCGCTCATCGGGGATGGCGCACTTACGGGCGGCCTTGCCTACGAAGCACTTTGTGATGCAGGGAGAGAAAACGGAAATTTAATCGTCATTTTAAATGATAATCAGATGTCCATTTCGGGCAATGTAGGTGGTATGTCGGAGTATTTATCCAAGCTCAGAACGAAACCGTCTTATTTGCATGTAAAGTGGAGTACGGAGCGTATTTTATCCAAGAATAAAATCGGTCGTGTATTTGCAAAACTGCTTCGAGGCATAAAAAATACGGCAAAAAAGATACTTTTGCCGGCAAATATTTTTGAAGAACTCGGCTTTACATATCTCGGACCGGTAGACGGACACAACATTGAAAAGTTAGAAACGATGTTTTGCCATGCAAAGAACACGCCGGGCCCTGTTTTGGTGCATGTTTGTACCGTAAAAGGCAAGGGTTATGCGCCTGCGGAGAATGCGCCGCAATATTTTCATGGCGTTTCGAAATTTGACAGTGCCAATGCGGGAGCTGTGCCGCAAGATAAAGAAGATTATTCTGCTGTTTTCGGCAAGGCGCTTTCGCAGATTGCACAAATGCAACCGCGTGTGGTGGCGGTTTGTCCTGCGATGACTTTGGGTAGTGGATTAGGCGATTTTGCCGTAAATTTTAAAGACAGATTTTTTGATGTCGGGATTGCTGAGGCGCATGCCGTAACCTCGGCGGCGGGGCTGGCGATGGCGGGTGATATTCCCGTAGTTTCGGTCTATTCTTCGTTTATGCAGCGAGCATATGATCAGATATTACACGATGTAGCGATGCAAAATCTGCATGTGGTATTTGCCGTGGACCGCGCCGGTGTAGTCGGTGCAGACGGCGAAACGCATCAGGGTATATTTGATTTGGCATTTTTAAGGCATATTCCGAATATGACGGTGCTTGCGCCGACAAGTTTTGCAGATGTTGAGGCGATGCTTCGGTATGCAGTATGCGATTTTGACGGCCCGATTGCCTTACGCTATCCGCGTGGCGGCATGCAGGCGCAGTTGCCGATGCCGTTTGTGGCGGGCAAAACGGACAAAGTATATTCGGGCGAGGCGGCTACGGTTGTGGCAGTTGGTGCGCTTGCGGCGCAGGCTGTGCAGGCTTATGAAGAAGCGTCGGCTCAGGGACAGGCTTTTGATTTGCTGGTTTTGCGTCAGGTATGGCCGTTGGATATAGCGCCGATTCTGGAAAGTGTGCGTAAAACGGGCAGATTGTTGGTTGTAGAAGACGGAGTTCGTTCTGGCGGCATCGGAGAAGCGATAAGTGCAGTTCTGGCACAAAACGGCATTTTGACACAAATCGAATGTCGAGGCTACGATGCGTTTGTCGCGCAGGCGCAGGTCGATGCGATTTATCGGCGTTACGGCTTGGATGCACAGGGCATTTGCAGTTGGGTACAGGCAGAGAGGAAGAACTGATTTGGCAAAAAAAATTCGTTTGGATGTGTATTTAACCGAGCACGGCTTTGCAGCAGATATTAAGGCGGCACAGGCGCTTATTATGGCAGGCTTGGTTTATAACAAGGAAGTTCGATTGGATACCGCAGGGCATATGGTGGGCGAAAAAGATGTCGTAGAGGTGCGCGAAAAAGGTCTTCGCTATGTCAGCCGAGGCGGTTTGAAACTGGAAAAGGCGATGCAGGTTTTTCATGTGACTTTGGCACAGAAAACAGCAATGGATATCGGCGCATCAACGGGCGGATTTACGGACTGCATGTTGCAAAATGGTGCCGAACGCGTGTTTTCGGTCGATGTCGGTTATGGGCAACTTGCGTGGAAATTGCGAAGCGACAAGCGTGTGGTGAACATGGAGAGGACAAACATAAGATTTGTTACGCCGCAGATGCTTGGGTGTGCGCCCGAGTTTGCTTCCATAGATGTGTCCTTTATTTCTTTGGGGTTGGTACTTCCGGTATTGAACACGCTTCTTTGTGCGGGTGCAGATATTGTGGCACTCATAAAACCGCAGTTTGAAGCGGAAAAATCGCAGGTGGAGAATAAGGGAATTGTAACAGACCCTGCGGTACATGAAGAAGTGATTATGCGTGTGCTCGGTTTTGCGAAGGAAAACGGCATGGGTGTGCGTGGCTTAACCTTCTCGCCGGTCAAAGGACCGGAGGGAAATATTGAGTATCTGATTCATTTAAAGCGCGGTGCGGCAAATGCGGATGTATGTGCAGCTGAAGTTGTTATGCAGGCGCATATGGCGCTGGATAAGTGATTTTAGGCGGTGAGGATATGCAGAACCAATGGACAACGGTAATTACACCGAAAAAAAGCAAAACAGCGGGTGGATTTTCCGCATTTAAGCAGGCGGTAGAATTGACGCGCTTGTTTGTGTTGCGCGATTGCAAAACGCTCTATACGCAGACGATTTTAGGCCCTTTGTGGTTTGTGTTGTCGGCTCTGTTGACCTCGCTGGTATTCACTGTGGTGTTCGGCGGTATCGCCAAACTGTCCACAGACGGCGTACCGCAACTGGTTTTTTACATGGCAGGCAGTATTTTATGGACCTATTTTTCTTCTTGCCTTGCCAAAATTGCGGAAACATTCAGAAACGGAGCGCGGCTGTTCGGTAAGGTATATTTTCCGCGTTTGGTGGTGCCGATATCGGTACTGTTTTCCAAAATGGTAATTTTCGGCGTACAGTTTTTGATTTTTCTGGCTTTGGTGTTGTGGTATGGCGCAGCAGGCATAGTACATACAAATATTGCTTGTTTGGTATTGCCTCTGGTGTTGCTGCAATGTGCAATATTAGCGCTTGGTGTTGGCCTGATTTTAACGAGCCTGACGGCAAAGTACAGAGACTTGTCCGTGATGATTGGCTTCTTTTTGCAGGCGTGGATGTATGTAACGCCGGTGGTGTATCCTGCTTCGGCGGTTGGTGAAAGTTATCAGGTTTTGTATATGCTCAATCCCGTAGCGCCGTTTATGGAAGCTTTTCGTTACGGTTTTTTGGGTGTCGGCACTTTTTCATGGGGCTACATGGCGATTGCGTTTGCAGCCGCCCTTGTTCTGCTGGGTCTTGGCTTGATGTTGTTTAGACGGGCGGAACGCACATTTATTGATATTGTATAGGAGATAAGGTATGGAAACAGTTATCCGCGTAGAAAATTTGCATAAAACCTACCGTCGCGGCCGTATCGGCAGCGGCAGTCTGTCGCGCGATTTTCAAAGTGCTTGGGCAAAACTGTGCGGACGACAGGACCCCAATGTGCGCCTCAGTCGCTCAAAGCGAACGGAGTTTGAGGCGCTTGCGGATGTAAATTTTGAAATACGCCGTGGCGAGGTGGTCGGCATCATCGGTAGAAACGGAGCCGGAAAATCCACGCTTTTGAAAATTCTGTCCCGCATTACCGCACCGAGCGAAGGGGCGGTTTATATCCGAGGCAGCGTATCGAGCATGCTCGAAATCGGCACGGGGTTTCATGCAGAATTGACCGGCAGGGAAAATATTTATTTAAACGGGGCAATTCTGGGCATGTCCCGCAGGGAAATTGATGGAAAGATAGAAGAAATTATCCGTTTTTCGGAGTGCGAAGAATTCATAGATACACCGGTGAAACGCTATTCGTCGGGAATGTATGTTAAACTTGCTTTTGCAGTTGCTTCGCATCTGAATTCTGATATTTTGATTTTAGATGAGGTTTTGGCGGTTGGCGATGCACAGTTTAGGCAAAAGTGCCTTGAAAAGATTATGCAGCTTGCCGCACAGAGTGGCAAAACCATTTTGTATGTCAGTCATAACATGACAACGGTGCGTCAGATTTGTTCGCGTGTGCTGGTTTTGGAGCAGGGCAAGGTGAAATTTGATGGGGATACGGAGGAAGGTATCCGCACATATCTGAGCGCACAGGCGGTGCATACGAGCATAGATTACACAAGGCCGGAGCTGATTTTGAGACGCGCGGGGTGTTTGGTTGAGCCGATTTCTGCCGAGGCGGAGGCAGGCGGAGAATATGTGACGGAAAAGCTTTTGGTGCGCCTGAAATGGAAGAACATTGCGCCTGTGCAGGGACTTGGCGTTCGTATAACGGTTTATGATGCGGAAAGGCGCGCGGTTGCCTCTGGTCTGGCTTCCGATATTGCTTCGGATTTGTGCGAGGGTGCGGTATGTGAAAAAACGGTTTGCTTTGATATCCGCACGATTGCAGACGGCACATATGAAACGCAGTACACCTTCTTTTTGGCAAGCAAAGTCGCCGTGGACGGCATTAGCGTAGTCGGACTTTCGTTTACAAAGGAATCTGCGATGCGTGCATGGAATTCCAGATTATATGGCAGCGGAGTTTTGCCGAGAATGAACCATGAGTAAATTTGGTGAAATTTGTATGCGGGAAAGCGTGTCTTTGACATATTTTTTCCCTTGACGAAAAGTCGGTTATGCGGTATACTTATACTGAATGAAGTTGTGTGCTTTTTTAAAAAGACAAAAGAACGATAGGGATAGGGTGATTATCTCGTGAACGGAAAACTAAACTTGGTAGATTTAATGCATATTGCATACAGATGGCTGTGGCTTCTGCTTGTCATTACATTGATTGGCGGCATTTTGGGCTATACTTATAGTTATTTTATAGTGGAGCCTTCTTATACATCAAAGGGAAATTTGTATGTTTCTTCCGTCGAGACGGATTATATGGAAGAGTTGGACAACATCTCTATTTCCGTATTGAATGCCTCTGCGCGTTTGGCGGCGGACTATGTTCAAATTATAGAATATGAAAGTATTTTACGGGATGTTGCCGCAGCGTGCGACAGCGATGTGACCGCAAAACAGATTGCATCTATGCTTAAAGCATCAGTTCTGGATGTGGATTCGCCGCTGATTTCCATTTCGGTTACCGCAAATGACCCATATGTTGCTTATGAGGTGACAGATGCTGTGATGCAAGTTGCATCTGTGCGCTTACCACAAGTTGCAAAAACAAAAGGCTCTGTGATTATCGTGGAAGAAGCGAAAAACGCAGTTTATTCCAAAACAAATCCGATTGTGCACGGCATTGTCGGTATATTTGTAGGATTGGTGCTTGCAATGCTGATGGTTTTGTTCATTGAACTTATGGACAACCGCATTAAGCAGACGGATGATATAGTGGAAAGGTACAATCTGCCGGTGATCGGTGTTGTGCCGAACATCTACGGTTCTAAGGAGTTCAAGGAGTGATTGGAATGTGGCTTTCTAAAAAAAGAGAGCAAGAAGTAAATCAGCACAGAAACAGAAGCGAAGGGATTGTATCTGGAAAAACCCCGTTTGCTATATCTGAGGCATACAGAACCATACGAACCAATATCATATTTTCTCTGCCCGGTGAGACAGAGGAAAAATGCAAGGTGATTCTGTTTACCAGTGCAGTACCGCGTGAAGGTAAAAGTACAACTTGTACCAATGTGGCGATTACTTTTGCTATGACCGGACA
Source organism: Clostridia bacterium (assembly GCA_045578865.1). GTDB lineage: Bacteria > Bacillota > Clostridia > UBA1381 > UMGS1253 > RGIG2041. Next base: position 10,411 of record JAZNLB010000033.1, read on the forward strand.
GCGGGTTGTGGTTGTGGATGCCGATTTGCGTAAACCGAGATTGGATGAATGTTTGGGTGTAAAAACCGGCGTGGGTTTGAGTGAGTATCTGGTGGGGATGAATGAACTCGACGAGGTTATTGTGCCGATAGAAGAGCACAAAATTGATTTTATTCCGTCCGGCAGTATTCCGCCGAATCCGTCGGAACTTTTGGGTTTTGCCAGCATGAAAAAGTTAATTAAGCGCCTGAGAGAACGGTATGATTATGTGTTTATTGATATGCCGCCGGTAACGGTGGTAACCGATGTGTCTTTGGTTTCCAAATATGCTGACGGTGTGCTTTTGGTTGCGCGTGAAAAATACACAAAACACGATATGATTCAGGCGGCCATTGGGGCATTGGATTTTGCAAAGGCAAAGGTGCTCGGCATCATTATCAATGATGTACATGTGTCTAAAATCATGGGCAAACATGGTGGGTATTACGGGCGTTACGGTTATGGTTACGGCTATGGATACAGTTACAGTTACGGCTATGGTCACCGCTATGGTCACCGCTATGGCTATGGCTATGGCTATGGATATGGTTACGAAGATAGTGTGAAGAAGAAAAGAAGGAAAGATGACAAGCCGCTCTTGGTAGTGGCAACGGAGGAGAAGAAGGAAGACAGCGAGAAATGACAACTTGAGAAAAGGCTAAAATGAAGAAAAGGAGGGTGGGATATGAAACACTATATCAAGCAATTGCTTCATCGTGCGCTTTGCCTGGTGGATGTTGCCGTTGTGTTTTTTGCCTACCTTTTTGTTGATTTTCTTTTGGCGAATCATCCGGCAAATGAAGAATTAAACTTTTTGGGTGGTTTATCCTATCAGTTGAATATCCGCTTTTTGGCGATATTTATTGCGGCGGCGGTCAATGTCGGTATGCAATGGTTTATTGGCGGATATCGTATTTTATGGCGCGCATCCGGTATTAGCGATTATACCATGTGTGCGGGCGCGGGCGTGATTTCTGCGCTGGTGTTGATTTTCGGCGGCGTGTTGATTCGAAATCCGATTTTCTTTTATGCATGGGATGTGCAGTTGCTTGCTTGCCCGATATATATATTTGGATTTTTGGCACTGCGTTTTGCGCTCAGAACCATTATAAAAAACTACAAACTACACAAGGATAGCAAGAACAAAGACGAGGGCATCCGCCTTTTGATTGTCGGTGCCGGCGGCGGTGGCGTGCGTATTATTTCAGAAGTGCTTTCCGGCGGAACGAGTTATCAGATTGTCGGTTTGGTGGACGACGATTTGGAGAAACAAAAAATGAAGATTCGCGGTTTCAAGGTGCTTGGCACACGAAAGGACATCCCTCGAATATGTGAAAAATATGGTGTGGAAGAAGTGCTTTTGGCCATCCCGTCGCTGGATTATGAAAATCGTAGTGAACTTTTACAAATCATACAGCGCACGGGGCGCAAGGTGCGTATTCTGCCCAGCTTGCATGAAATCGTGAATCGCGAAAAGTATACAAGCGGTATTCGTGATGTGAAAATAGATGACCTTTTGCCGCGAGACAGCATAAAACTGGATAACCAGAAGATTTCCGGGTATTTAAACGGAAAAACTGTTTTGGTTACAGGTGGTGGCGGCAGTATCGGCAGCGAACTTTGTCGTCAGATTTTAAAATTTAATCCGAAAAAACTGTATATACTGGATATATATGAAAACAACGCTTATGACTTGCAAATGGACCTGCAACGAAAAATGCCGGACAGTTCGTTTGAGGTTATTATCGCCAGCGTGCGCGATAAAAAGCGAATAGATGAGATTTTTGAAAGTTTTCGCCCGGAAGTTGTATTCCATGCTGCGGCACATAAACATGTTCCGCTTATGGAGCATGACCCGGCGGAAGCCATCAAAAACAATGTATTGGGTACATATAATGTTGCTACTGCGGCAGATAAGTACGGAGCGATGCGCTTTGTTTTAGTTTCCACGGACAAGGCAGTGAATCCGACCAATGTTATGGGTGCAACCAAGCGCGTGTGCGAGATGATTATTCAGTCTATCAACGCAAGAAGCAATACCGAGTATGTGGCGGTGCGCTTTGGCAATGTACTTGGCTCCAATGGTTCAGTTGTGCCACTGTTTAAAAAGCAGATTGCAGAGCGCAGTCCGATTACGCTTACGCATAAGGAAATTACGCGCTTTTTCATGACGATTCCTGAGGCGGTAAGTCTGATTTTGGAAGCGGCGTCTTATGCAAGGGGAGGAGAAATTTTTATTCTCGATATGGGACAGCCGGTTAGAATATATGATTTGGCCGTAAAACTCATTAAACTTTCGGGTTTTGAAGTGGGTACGGATATCCCGATTATCATCACAGGGCTTCGTCCGGGTGAAAAACTCTATGAGGAACTTTTGATGAATGAAGAGGGCTTGCGTGCAACAAGCAATGAAAAGATTTTCGTTGCACAACCGATGACGCTGGATTGGGACAACTTATGTATGCAACTTACCGCGCTTGAAGAAACGGCAAAGACAGGTACGCCGGAAGATATCAAATTGAAGTTGGCTCAGGTCGTTCCGACTTACAAAAGTAAGCCGGCGGTGATGCAAGCTGACTCCGCTGTTTCCGAGACGGAAGGGGAAAATCCGGAAGCCGGAACAAAAATTTATTCTTAAACAACCGATGTATTTCACATAATTATATACAATATACATTACGAGATGAGTAAACTATCAAAAATAGGTTTTGGGAAATCCCAAAACCTATTTTTAGACAGAAGGGAGAGCGCGGTATGAAAAGAGCACTTGCAATAATGCTTTGTTTTTGTATGCTGCCAACTATTTGCGGCGCGTGTCAGGCGTCGCAGGAAACGAGCAAGGTGCAAAACAGTTTCGGCGTAGGTGCGCCGATTACAAGGCAGGATATGTGCAAAATCCCGTACGGCATGCTTTCTAAGATGACATTGTTTGCAGGCGCAGGCTGCAAAGAACTTACATTCCGCGATGCACAGCTGATTGCACCTTATGCGACTTTGCCGGTAAGCACATTGGTAAGTCTGGGTATAATTAAGGGCGATGATTTAGGCAAATTTAACCCTCAAAACAATGCGACCAGGCAGGAGGCAGCCAAGCTCATTTATGGGATGCTTGCGCTGTATGTGCAGTGATGTGGGCAAAAAGAAAGCAGTTTCTTTTATGGACACTGAGTGTTTTATGGATGCTGCTCATCTTCTTCTTTTCCGGACAGAGTCGAGCGGACTCTGCACAGTTGAGCATGGATGTGCGCGGACTGTTTGCAAGGGTAATAGAGTTTTTGGGATTGGAAAGCTATGCTCACCATGAACTTTTGCATTATTTTGTGCGTAAGTGTGCACATGTGTTTTTGTATGTGGTGCTTGGCATCAGCGTGACGGCATCTGCAAAGATAAGCGATTGGCACCGCTATGGCATGTGGGCAATTTTCATTTGTTTTGCTTATGCAGTGAGTGATGAGATACATCAGGCGTTTGTGCCGGGACGCGGTCCTTTGATTCGGGATGTATTGCTGGATACTTTAAGCGCTATATGCGGTGCAGCATTATATGTATTTTTTGGTTTTCTTGGAAGAAAATGCAGACGAAAAGTAAATTGACAGTTGCGATAAGTTGTAGTATACTTGAAGAGTAAAAGGAGGTAGATAAAAATGACATTTGAGAAAAAATTTGCGGAGTTTAAAGAAAAACTTGCTCAGGTAGATGTATCCAAACTGGGAAATCCGTTTGCAATGCAGGTGAATATGACAGATGAAGATTGCGGCGGTATCTTTTATGTTGCGTTTATCGGCGGATGTTTGTCCGTAGAACCATACGATTATGTGGACCGCACTTCTGAGATTATAGGTCTTTCCACGGAGATTAAAAAAGTATTTTCTGCAAGAATAGGCTTGGAAAAGGCACTTTCCGAAGGCAAAGTAATCATCAACGGTACAGTTGATGATACGCGTGCACTTCAAAATGCGCTCAAAAAACCGGCGGCAAAGAAGCCTGCCAAAAAAGCAGAGCCGAAGGCAGAAAAGAAGGAAGAAAAGAAGAAACCGGCAAAGAAAACGGAAAAGAAATAAGGTGCCCGTAAAAAAGGAACATTCCATCCTGAAACGATGGAATGTTCCTTTTTCAATTATTCGCTTTTCAAAATTTCGATTGGTTCATATGCCTGCAACGGCGCTAAAAAGCCGGCATTTCGCAAAGCATCCTCAATTTCGGATAGGATTTGCTCGCTGTCTGCCGCGATTGTGTGATAGTGGTAGCCGGAGGTTACATTTTTAAGCAGGTGTGATTTTCCTTCGGAGATGTTTTTTAAAAAGTTTTTCACATCGCGCCTTGACTTCACATGCAGAGGTGCGCGCAGTTGGTTGTAAAATTTGTGAAAGATGAACACATCGAGAACTTCTCCGCCTAAGTCTACAATCAGGTTTAACTCGTTTTCCACATCCTCGTCGGAATGCAGTATTTTAAATACGCGTTTGCACTGTGGTTTTTCTCCAAGCAGATACCCGCGCGCCGTGGATACAACCCCATAGCCGGCTGCACGCAGGGCAGAAATATCTTTGACGATGATTTGTCGGCTGACACCGAAGATTTGCGCCAGCGTAGCCGCTCCGATTGGTTTGTCTGCGGCGGCAAGGCGGTTTAATATGCTTTGTTGTCTGTTGGCAACTTTCATATTGTCCTCCATACATCTTTTTTTATATTATAACAGTTTGCGTTTGTTTTTTCAATAGTTTACAACCAAATTGGCATCTGTAAACTTTTGTGTAAACTTTTTATTGACATTTCTGAGAAATGGTCATATAATAGGGGATTGTGAAGGGGGAAGAAATATGCAGAAATTTAGAGCATTTTTAAAAAGAAAAGACATTGAGTTTTCGGCAAAGCGCTACTTTATTGATGCGCTGGGTGCGATGGCGCAAGGTTTGTTTGCTTCGCTGCTCATCGGTACGATTTTGTCTACGCTGGGGCAGCAGTTCGGTCTTGGTTTTTTGGAAGAGGTCGGCGGTTATGCCAAGAGTGTGCAGGGTAGTGCGATGGCCATTGCCATCGGTTTTGCATTGAAATGTCCGCCGCTGGTGCTTTTTTCTCTTGCGGCAGTCGGTTATGCGGCAAACACCCTCGGCGGCGCAGGTGGTGCACTTGCTGTCTTGATTATTGCCATTGTAGCGGCGGAACTGGGTAAAATGGTCAGCAAAGAAACGAAACTTGATATTTTGGTTACACCGATTGTAACCATTTGTTCGGGCATTTTGCTGGCAATGTGGATTGCGGCGCCGATTGGTAAGGGCGCAAGCGCCGTAGGCGACTTTATTGAGTGGGCAACGATATTGCAACCGTTCTGGATGGGCATTGTGATTTCTGTTGTGGTCGGCATTGCGCTTACGCTTCCGATTTCGAGTGCGGCAATTTGCGCGGCAATCGGATTGACGGGGCTTGCCGGCGGCGCGGCACTTGCGGGTTGCTGTGCGCAGATGGTCGGCTTTGCAGTCATGAGTTTTAAAGAAAACCGTTGGGGCGGACTTTTGGCGCAGGGCGTGGGTACGAGTATGCTGCAAATGGGCAATATCGTAAAAAATCCGCGCATCTGGATTGCCCCGATTGTAACTTCGGCGATTATCGGACCGGTTTCCACTTGCATTTTTAAGTTGGAAATGAACGGCGCGCCGGTTTCTTCGGGCATGGGTACTTGCGGCTTCGTCGGTCAGATAGGTATGTATACCGGCTGGGTGGCAAATGGTGTGGCTGTTACGCCTATGCTATGGATTGGTATGCTTTTGACACACATTGTTTTACCGGCTGTATTGTGTTGGGCGTTGGGTCATGTGTGCAGAAAACTCGGGTGGATTAAAGAAAATGATTTGAAATTAGATTTATAAGAGGCGACTATGGAGCAGTTAATCACAAAAATCAGTGTATTGGCAAAAGCATGCGGACAAATTATTTTGCAGGCGGACAGAGCAAGCTTGGGCGTTTCCGACAAGGCAGGCATTGCCAATTTTGTAACAGAGTATGACAAAATGGTACAGGAGCGTCTGCGTATCGGTCTTTTGGCAATGTGTCCCGATGCTGTGTTTGTTGGCGAGGAAGGGGAATGCGGTGTATTTACAGACAAGGGTAAATGCTTTATCGTTGACCCGATTGACGGCACAACAAACTTTATAAAGAATTATCGTACAAGTGCGATTTCCATCGGCATGACCGAAGATGGAGAATTAGTACTTGCGGTGATTTACAATCCGTATACAGATGAACTGTATACGGCATGGCGCGGTGGTGGTGCGTATTGTAACGGCAAGCCGATTTGCGTTTCAAAACAGCCTTTGGAAAATGGAATCGTGTTGTTTGGCACATCGCCGTATAATGCGGCGCTTTCCAAAAAATCCTTTGAAATGGCATACGACTACTGCCAAAAAGCATTGGACATCCGCAGAAGCGGCGCGGCTGCCATTGACTTTACATCTATTGCAAGCGGCAAAGCCGAGTTGTTTTTTGAACTTGAACTTTCTCCGTGGGATTATGCCGCCGGCGTGCTTTTGGTGCGTGAGGCGGGCGGCATTGTTACTGCCATAGACGGCGGTGAAATTACACTTGACAAGCCATGTTCTATTCTGGCACGAAATATATAAAAAAATCCACAACATCCAATCAGAGATGTTGTGGATTTTTTCTTATTTTTTGTTAAATTCATTTCTGCGTTCTGTCGAAATACGCATCATGCTTCGCATTTCCTCGCGGTCGTTATTTTTAATGCAGTTGTAGAGCTTGTCAAATGTATTTTTGTATTTTTCCATTTCTTTAAGCAGGGCATCGCGGTTGGATAAGAAAAGTTCGCTCCACATTTCGTCGTTGATGCGTGCAATTCTGGTTAAGTCGCGGAAGGAGTCGCCTGTGTATAGTACAAGTCCCGGATTGTCATTCGCGCACATTAAAGCAACGGCGATACAGTGTGTTAATTGGGATAAGAAGGCAATCATTTCATCGTGTTTTTCCGGATTTAAAACAGAGATGCGTGCAAAGCCTAAAAGTTTGCCAAGGTCTTTACACAATTCGATTGCGCCGAATGTATTGCTTTCGGTGGGCACAACAATGTAGTTTGCGTCTTGGAATATCTTGTCATCGCTGTTTTGTACGCCGCTGACTTCTCGACCTGCCATCGGGTGCGCCGAAATAAATTCCACACCCGGCTTGAGCAGACTTTGGATTTCATGCACAATACAGCTTTTTACGCCGGTGACATCAGTAATAATCGTGCCTTGCCCAATCAAATCTCCGTAAGATTTTATCCATTCGATAAAGGTATGCGGATACAGAGCAAATACGATGATATCTGCATCCTGTATGAGCGCTTTATCCGGCGTGGTGCTGCCTTGGTCTATCATGTTGTTTTCGATTGCATAATCAATATCTTTTTGGTTTTTGGTGATTGCGGTTACGCGAAAGCCCTTCTTTTTAAGTGCCATTGCATAAGAACCGCCCAAAAGACCTAAACCTACAATTAAAAATTTTTTAGATGCATCTATCTTCATGGTGTCACTCCTGTTTTTGTATTTCAATACCCAATTTTTCAATCGTTTCAAAAAAGTCGGGATAGCTTTTTGCTACTGCCTGTGCGCCTTTAATTTCTCCGCCTGTAACGGTGCACAAAAGAGAGAGCGCCATAACAATTCGGTGGTCATTGTGCCCATAAAGGCTGGCTTGCGGTGGCTGCAGTTGCCCTGCGTGTATGGTTACGGAATTTTCACGCACTGTCGTTTGGATGCCGAACTTTAAAAGTTCCTGTGCCATCGCAGATGCACGGTCGCTTTCTTTGATTTTTAAGCGTGCCGTGCCCGTAAATTCTGCGCCGCCGCAGTAGGCGGCCATTGCAAACAGCACGGGGGCAAGGTCCGGACAGTCGGAAAGGTCAAAGTCCTTTTTGCCGTTTGCCAGGGCATGAAACATATCCGTATACACTCTGTCGCCTTGCAGACTATTTTTGTTTAATCCGCACACTTCTACCGCACCGCCAAGCAGATTAAAACCCTGCAAAAAAGCGGCATTGGAGCAATCGGCTTCAATGCTGACTGCGGCGTTTTGATAGGTTTGATTGCCCGGGATATAAAACATATTGTCTTTGCGCTGTATGTCTACGCCAAAGGTTTTTAGGGCGTAGAGCGTCAGGTCAATATAGGAGGCACTTTCAAAATTGCCCGTTATGGTGAGCGTACTGTCGCCGCAAAGCAACGGCAGGGCAAAAAGAAGTCCTGTGATAAACTGGCTTGAAATATTGCCGGGGATATGATATGCGCCCGGATTTAATTTGCCGCAGACCGTAACGCCGGAGTCACTTTTTTCAAATAAAATGCCCTGATTATGACAGATTTGTTCGTATACGGACAAGGGCCTTTCAAACAGTCGCATACTGCCGGTCAGTGTTATTTTTTTGCCCACGAGCAGACAAATCGGGAGTAAAAATCTTAAAGTAGAGCCGCTTTCGTCGCAAAAGAGCTTTGTGCCTGCCGGTATGTCTTGCGGCACAAGACCTCCGAGTTTGGCAGTTTTTCCGTCAAAATCCACGGCAGCGCCCATGGCTTTTAAGCAGGAAACGGTTGCCGCAATATCGTTGGAGGCAGACAGATTTTCTATCTGACTGTTGCCGCTTAGCGCGCCGCAGATAAGCATTCTGTGTGCCAGACTTTTGGAGGGGGGCGCCTGTACCCGGCCTTTTGCAGTTGATTTTTGAATTAGAACTTTCATTTGGCTCACCTTGATTTAAATATGTACCTCTTTTTCGAATGTACCCAGCACTTTTAAGTGTGCACAGCAGGTTTTTAGTTCTTCCAGCATCGCTTTTCCGTAGGGACTGTTGATACTGCCTTCGCCTTCAACGAAGAAAAAATAATCCCATACAAGTTCTTTGGTCGGGCGACTTTTGAGTGTACGCAGATTAAAACCGTGTCGGCCGATGACCGAAATCGCATTACCGAGTGCACCCGCCGTATTTTTTACGGTAAACAACATAATAAATCTTTCATCTGTTGGCATTTGTCCGCCGCTTGTTCTCGAGAAAACGGCAAAGCGGGTTGTATTGTTGTTGTTTTCGTTGATATGTGCAGCCAAAATATGCAAACCGAACTTTTCTGCGGCTTCCACACTTGCGATTGCTGCAACGCTCTTGTCTGCGTTTTCTGCCACCATCTTTGCCGCAACGGCTGTATTTACGGCTTCTTCTGCGGTAAAGTTGTGTTTTTCAATATAGTCGGCGCACTGACCGAGCGCCTGCGGATGGCTGATGACCTTTTGCACATCCTCTATGGTTGCGCCGGGTACACCCACCAGATTTTGCACGATTTGTGCTTCATAAACACCGTTTATATAAAGCGAGCCGAAAAATGCTAAATCAAGCACATTGCCCACATCACCGTTGTGGCTATTTTCTATCGGCAAAACAACACAGTCGCAGTCGCCGTTTTCGCAAGCCTTGTAGGCTGTTTTGAAGTCGGCATAGGGTAGGTAGATTGCATCCGGAAAAATTCTTTGTGCCGCAATACCTGCAAAAGCGCCTTCCACGCCGGCAAAACCGACACGCATACCTTCAAGCAGTTTGTGTTGCATATCCTTGGATAACTTGATATTGTTTTTCAAAAAGTTAACATAGTAACTTTTATATTCTTCGTTTTCGATGTAGGCGGCGTTGCGTCTTAGAATTTCCGCCTCGCGACCAAAATCGTCTATGGGGATGCCGTTTGCCTTTTTGCAGGCCGTTACCAGTTTCACCGCATCCATGCGTTTTTCGAAAAGGCGTGCCATTTCGAGGTCAACTTCGTTTATAATTTTTCTTGCTTGTTCGAGTTCATTCATCGGTTTGTTCACCTCTTACAATTTATCTGCAATTTCAAAGATAAGTTCTTGCGTTTTCTCCCATCCGAGACACGGGTCGGTGATGGATTTGCCGAAAGCGTGCTCGCCGACACTTTGTGCACCGTCTTCTAAATAACTTTCAATCATCAAACCTTTTACGAGACGGCGAATGTCATTGTTTTGATTGCGGCTATGCACAACATCTTTGGCGATGCGACCTTGTTCCAGGTATTTTTTTCCGGAGTTATTGTGGTTGGTGTCCACAATAACGGACGGGTTTACCAAGTTGGATTGTTGGTAGAGTTCTTTGACGCGCAGGAGGTCTTCATAGTGATAGTTGGAGCAGTTGCGCCCTGTATAGTCCACATAACCGCGCAAGATAGCGTGAGCGTAGGGGTTGCCATCGCTGGTTACCTCCCAACCACGGTACAAAAAGGTGTGGCTCGCTTGCGCCGCAACAATGGAATTCATCATCACGCTCAAATCGCCGCTGGTGGGGTTTTTCATGCCGACGGGGGCTTCGATGCCGCTGGCGGTGAGACGGTGCTGCTGGTTTTCAACAGAACGCGCGCCGATAGCAACATAGGACAAAAGGTCGGAGAGGTAGCGATAGTTTTCCGGGTAGAGCATTTCGTCGGCGCAGGTAAAGCCGTAATCGCGCAGTGCCGAAAGATGCAATTCGCGAATGGCAACGATGCCTTTATACATGTCCGGCTTTGCGTCCGGAACAGGCTGGTGGAGCATGCCTTTGTAGCCCTGACCGGTTGTGCGCGGTTTGTTGGTATAAATTCTCGGAATCATGATAATTTTATCTGCGACTTGCTCTGCCACTTTACGCAGACGGGCAAGGTACTCTAAAACCGGCTCGCTGTGGTCAGCCGAGCACGGGCCGATGATTAAAAGAAATCTGTCATCGCTACCGTCAAAAACCGATTTAATACTTGCATCACGCTTTGTCTTGACATCAATCATGCGCTTCGTGAGAGAAAATTCTTTTTTTATCTCCTGTGGAATGGGGAGTTTTCTGTGGAATGTCATTGCCATTTTTAATTACCTCTGCTTTCCGATGTCCCGTTTTTTTAATAAAAAATCCGCCTCATGTATGCGAAAAGCATAATGAATGCGGACTGTCCGTAGCGGGAATTAAAATGTGGTTTACACAATTTAATTTGCGAGAGACGGGCAGCCCTTAACAAAATAATAAAAGCAATAAAAAAACTTATTTCTCATTACGGCTACGCCTCCCATTTGTTTCATTACCACATATTTTACGCTTGTTTTTTGCATTTGTCAATAGTTTTTTTGTTTTTATAGAAGTAGGTTTATGCGTTAAAACCTTTTCGGAGTTGGTGTTGAGAAAAGCGAAATTGTTGACAATTATTCTTTTGCAGAACTGCGCCTGTGATGTTGGTTCTGTATTAGAAAACACTATTTCTGCGCCCAAGGGAAAAGGGCAGAGAAATTTCTGCCCTTGTATCGTTTAATACTCAATTACGCCTTCGTATACGAGTTCTGCATTACCGGTCAGGTATACAGCTTTGTCCGTATAGCGAACGATTAACTCGCCACCCTTGACGCGAACCACGATGTCCTCGTCTTTTAAGCAATATCCGTTTTCAACCGCTGCAACAACCGCGGCGCACGCACCCGTGCCACAAGCCGGTGTTTCGCCGTTGCCGCGCTCCCACACGCGCATGCGGATGGTTTTGTTATCTACCACACGCACAAATTCCGTATTGATGCGCTCAGGGAAGAGGTCACTGTTTTCAAATTCCGGACCAATGCCGGCCACATCAATGTTGTCTACGCGGTCGCAGAAAACAACGCAGTGCGGATTGCCCATGGACACGCAGGTGATGTTGTATTCCTTGCCGCCAATGGTTACCGGTTCGTTGATAATTCTTTGCTTATCAAAGTTTGCCGGCAGTTTTTCGGGCGCAAATTCCGCCTTGCCCATATCCACACATGCACTTCGCACCAGACCGTTGTAGAGGTAAACTTTTACCTCTTTGATGCCGCTGGCGGTTTCAATCGTCATCTTTTCCTTCTTGACGAAATCGTTATCGTAGAGATACTTTGCAACACAACGGATAGAGTTGCCTGCCATTTGGCCTTCGCTGCCGTCCACATTGAACATACGCATCTTCATGTCGGCGATGTTTGATTTTTCAATCAGAACCATACCGTCGCCGCCGATACCGTAATGACGGTCCGTGAAGTTGATGGCAAGCGGTTCCGGACAGGTAATTTTGCCTTTGTAGTTGTCAAAGAAAATATAGTCGTCGCCCGTGCCCTGCATCTTGAGGAACTTGAGTTTTTGTTTGTTGCTGCGAAGTCTTGTGATGTTTACAAGTTCGGTGTTCTGCTGATTAAAGCGGCTTAAAATGATGTCGGCAAGGGCATTTGCAGTGTCCGGACTTGTCAGACATGCCACGGAAAGACGAAGCGCCTGCATATGCAATTTGATATAGGCCTCGATTTCCTCCGGCTTGCCGCCGTTGGTATAGACGATATAGTCAAATGCTTTGTTTTCCAACATTTCGCTGACGCTTTCGTCTTGAACGGCAACCACATCCATGCCGAGTGCTTCAATCAATTCCGCACAAGCCGGTGCGGCATAAATCTTGATTTTTGCATCGTCAAACTTCTTTGCAAGTTGTAAAAGTTCGTAGCGGTCTTTCATGTGCATATTGATATATACACCGTTTCTGCCTTGCAGGTTAAAGCCCGCGGAAACCAGACCTTTAAAGAGTGCTTCGTTTAATGTTCTGCCGATACCGAGCACCTCGCCGGTGGATTTCATTTCCGGACCGAGAATCGAGTTGATGCCCGACAGTTTTTCAAACGAGAATACCGGAACTTTTACGGTAAAGTACGGGGAAGACTTATAGAGTCCCGTACCGTAACCGAGGGACTTTAACGGCTCGCCCTGCATTACGCGTGTTGCCAAATCTACCATAGGAACACCTGTTACCTTACTGATGTACGGTACGGTTCTGGATGCACGCGGATTTACTTCAATAACATAAAGTTCGTTTTGGTAAATGAGGTACTGGATATTAATTAAACCTTGTGTCCTTAAGGAAAGCGCAAGTTTTTCCGAGCAGGAAATAATCTTTTCGAGCATAATGTCGCTTACGCTAAACGGCGGATATACGGCAATGGAGTCGCCGCTATGTACGCCTGCGCGCTCTACATGCTCCATAATACCCGGGATGAGAACATCCTCACCGTCGGAGATAACATCTACCTCGAGCTCCTTACCCATCATATATTTGTCAATGAGCACCGGGTTTTCAATCTTTTGCGCCAAAATCATATTCATGTAACGCTCTACATCTTCGTTGGTATGTGCAATAGTCATATTCTGACCGCCGATTACATAGGACGGACGGAGCAGCACAGGGAAACCGAGGGTGTTTGCCGCTTCAAGCGCGCCTGCCATATCCATAGCGGTGAGCGCCTGCGGGCGCTTGATGGAAAAACGCTCCAAAAGTGCATCAAACTGTTCGCGGTCTTCCGCCATATCAATGCTTTCCGCACTGGTACCCAAAATTTTGATGCCGCTTTCGGACAAGAATTTAACCAACTTGATTGCGGTTTGCCCGCCAAACGCTACAACTACGCCGCTCGGTTTTTCCACTTCGATAACATTCATAACATCTTCCGGTGTCAGCGGCTCAAAATACAGGCGGTCTGCCGTATCAAAGTCGGTGGAAACGGTTTCCGGGTTGTTATTGATGATAACAACCTCATAGCCCATTTTCTTGAGCGTCCATACGCAGTGTACGGAGGAGTAGTCAAACTCGATACCCTGACCGATACGAATCGGGCCGGAGCCGAGTACGATGATTTTTTCGCCACTCGTCTCCAGTTCTCTTGCTTCGCAATGGTCATCGTAGCTGGAGTAGAAATACGGGGTTTGCGCTTTAAACTCGCCGCCACAGGTATCTACCATCTTATAAACGCAACTTCTGTGCATCGGCACTTTGCAACCGGAAAGCCTTTCCAAAGCGGCATCCGGATAGCCAAGTTTTTTACCTTCGAGATACTTGGCTTCATCTAAGTTGCCCGGAAGCGAATTTTCAAAAGCAACAAGATTTAAAAGTTTGGACAAAAACCACTTGTCAATTCTGGTGATTTCGTGAATTCTGTCCAGACTTACGCCACGGCGAAGCGCCTCGTAAACTGCAAAAATTCTCTGGTCGTCCATGCGCGCCATAGCGGCTTCAATGTCTTTTTCCTCCTGCATTTTTTTAAGCTGCAGGGTGTCAAGACCGATTTCCGCACCACGCACCGCCTTCATAATCGCCATTTCAAAGGTCGGACCGATGGACATAACTTCGCCCGTCGCCTTCATGGCAGTACCCAGTTTACGCTGCGCGTAAACGAATTTGTCAAACGGCCATTTCGGGAACTTTACAACAATATAGTCTACTGCCGGCTCAAAGCACGCCCATGTGCTGCCGGTCACATCGTTTCTGATTTCGTCTAAGGTGTAGCCGAGTGCAATTTTGGTTGTTACCTTTGCAATCGGGTAACCCGTTGCCTTACTTGCAAGTGCACTTGAACGCGACACGCGCGGGTTTACCTCAATAACCGCATAGTTAAAACTGTTTGGATCGAGTGCAAACTGCACATTACAGCCACCTTCGATTTTCAGTGCGGTAATAATATCAAGCGCCGCCTGGCTGAGCATCGTATATTCTTTTTTGGAAAGTGTGACTGCCGGAGCCACAACGATAGAGTCGCCTGTGTGTACGCCAACCGGATCGAAGTTTTCCATCGAGCAGATGGTGATGGCGTTGCCTGCGGCATCACGCATAACTTCAAATTCTACTTCCTTCCAGCCGTAGATGTATTTTTCTACGAGAATTTGCGTAATCGGGGAGAGCAAAAGACCGTTTGCGGCGATTTTGCGGAATTCATCTTCGTTATAAGCCACACCGCCGCCGGCGCCACCTAAGGTAAATGCCGGACGGATGATGACTGGATAGCCGATGCGCGTTGCAATTTCGGTTGCGGCTTCCAAATCCGTTGCAATATCGGACGGGATACACGGCTGACCGAGTTCAAGCATCGTCTGCTTAAACAAATCGCGGTCCTCCGCCTTGATAATCGCTTCTTCGTTTGTACCGATGAGCTTCACGCCCATGCGGGATAAAAAGCCTTCTTCGGAAAGTTGCATTGCAATCGTCAGACCGGTCTGACCGCCGAGGGAAGCAAGCAAACTGTCCGGACGCTCTTTTTCAATAATACGCTTAATGGTTTCCGGCGTGAGCGGCTCTAAATAGATTTCGTCCGCCATAGCCTTATCGGTCATGATGGTTGCCGGGTTGGAGTTGACAAGCACGATATCGAGGCCTGCATCTTTTAAAACACGGCATGCCTGCGTACCTGCATAGTCAAACTCTGCTGCCTGACCGATGACAATCGGGCCGGAGCCAATAACTAATACCTTTTTAATATTCGGATTTAACGGCATATCATTCACCTACCATTTCCATAAATTTGTCAAACAGGAATGCAGCGCGTTGCGGCTCAAATTGCAGTCCCATTGCTTTTTTTCCTTTGTAGAACACACCTTCGCAGGTTTCGTCGTTTGCATTGACAAAGCATACAGTTGCATCTTCCGGAAGCGTGTCGGTTACAACCGCATAGCCGTGGTTTTGCGCTGTGATGTATACTTTGCCGGTTTCCAAATCACGCACCGGCACATTCGCACCGCGATGACCTACCTTTAATTTTTTCGTTTTTGCGCCTGCAGCAAGTGCCAAAATCTGATGACCGAGGCCCATGCCCAAAATTGGTTTCTTGCCGAGAATGGAGCGCACGGTTTCGATTGTATCTGTATTCTCTGCCGGATTGCCCGGTCCTGCGGAGAGGACGATGGCATCATAGGTTAAAAGTTTATCTGCCCCGATGTTATACGGCAGTACGGATACATGACAGCCGCGTGCATTAAATGTTTCTGCAATGCCTTGTGTTGCGCCGAGGTTTAATACCGCAATGCTGTATTTTGCATTTTCAGCAGGGAACACATCCATTTTGCCGTCCGATACTGCGGAAACAGCATCGTGGATAGCAAAATATTCAATCTTGCCGTCTGACGGAACTTCGGAAACAATCTTTGCCGTCATAGTTCCGTGTTCACGAATAATACGCGTCAGTTCGCGTGTGTCTACGCCGTAGATACCTACGATGCCACGCTCTTTTAAGAATGTATCTAAGTCGCCTTCACAACGGAAGTTGGACGGCGTCGTGCACAAATCACGGATCACATAACCTGCCGCGTATACCTTATCGCTTTGAATGTCCTTGGTCACGATACCGTAATTGCCGATGAGCGGAAATGTTTGCAGTACAATCTGTCCGTAATAGCATGCATCGGTCAGCGTTTCCATATAACTGCCCATTGTGGTCGTAAACACCAACTCGCCGATAGCATCGCCATCAGCGCCGAAGCGTTGCCCTTCAAAAACTTGTCCGTTTTCCAATACAATATATGCTTTCATACTCATTCTCCCATGCATTTTACCAACACGGCTTTTTGTGCGTGCAGTCTATTTTCGGCCTCGTCGAAAATCTCGTTTGCGTGCGCTTCAAACACCTCTGCGGTGATTTCCTCACCACGGTGTGCCGGCAGACAGTGGAGCACCATTGCGTCCGGCTTTGCAACCGCCATTACGCTGTCGTTGATTTGGTAATCTTTAAAGATTTTCTTTCTCTCGGCAGCTTCTGCTTCCTGCCCCATGGATGCCCATACATCTGTGTAGAGTACATCTGCGTCCTTTGCCGCTTCCAGGATGGAGTCTGTGCAGGTAAAATTCCCGTTTTCACTTGCCCATTTCATTAAATCGGCGTCCGGCTTGTAGTTGCCGGGACACGCGATTGCAACTTCCATGCCCATTTTGATGCTGCCGACAATCAAGGAGTTTGCCATGTTGTTGCCGTCACCAATGAAACAAAGTTTCAAACCTTCCAACCGAGTTTTGTGTTCGCGGATGGTCATTAAATCTGCGAGTACCTGACACGGATGAGCATAATCCGTCAGACCATTGATAACCGGAATCGAGCCGTAACTTGCCAAATCCTCCACCTCTTTTTGGGTGTAGGTGCGAATCATAATTCCGTCAATAAATCTCGACAGTACTCTTGCGGTATCTTCCACGGGTTCGCCTCTGCCGATTTGCAAGTCGCTGGAACTTAAAAACAACGGGTAACCGCCGAGTTCGTACATACCTACTTCAAAAGAAACGCGTGTTCTGGTGGACGATTTTTCAAAAATCAAACCGAGTGTTTTGCCTTCGAGATGTTTGTGTGCAATCCCGTTCTTTTTTTCGTATTTGAGCTGGTCTGCCAAATTGAGTGTATCCACAATGTCTTTTGCGGACCAATCGGAAAGCTTTAACAGATGCTTCATGCTTCAATCACTCCTTTTAATATTTCAAGACCGTAGTCTAATTCTGCGTAAGATATATTCAGTGCCGGAAGCAGACGCACTTTCGTCTTTGCCGTAAGCACCAATAAGCCTTTTTCCATACAAGCCTTTACGATATCGCCTGCGGGTTTTTCTGTTTCAACGCCGAGCATAAAGCCTTTGCCCGATACGGATTTTACGCCGCGGATTTGCAAAAGTTTTTCGCAAAGGTAGGCACTCTTTTCGCGCACTTGCACTAAAAGAGCATCATCTATGCGCTCTAAAATGCTTTTTGCACCTGCACAGCATACCGGATTTCCGCCAAAGGTGGAGCCGTGTGTACCTGCCGGCAAAATATCTTTTAATTTTTCATTAAACATGGTTGCGCCGAGCGGCAGACCGCCGGCAAGACCCTTTGCCGTGGATACGATGTCCGGGGTAAGGCAAGTGTCCATATACGAATACAGACTACCTGTTCTTCCGTTGCCTGTTTGTACCTCATCTACAATCAGAAGTATATCTTTTTCAGTGGTGATTTTTTCAATACATGCCATAAACTCGTCCGTCAGCGGCATTACACCGCCTTCGCCCTGTACGGTTTCTATCATAATCGCCGCTGTGCGTGCGCTCACTTTTTCCAACAGCGCTTCGCAATCGTTTGCAGGCGTGTAAACAAACCCTTCCGTAAACGGCGTGAAATTTTTGTGGAACACATCCTGGCCCGTAGCGGACAGCGTAGTTATCGTTCTGCCGTGAAAACTGTTTACAAGCGTGATGATTTCATTTTTATTTTCGTCCGTATCTGTGCCGAATTTGCGAGCCGCTTTAATAGCACACTCGTTTGCCTCTGCGCCCGAATTGGCAAAAAACACCTTCGCCATTCCCGTCTTTTCGCAAAGCATCGCCGCCAAATCTGCACACGGCTGCGTATAATAAAGGTTGGAAGCGTGCGCCAACTTCGAAAGTTGCTCCGTTACCGCCTTCATCCACACCTCATCGCACAACCCGAATGTATTTACCGCAATACCCGTACCGAAATCCACATAAGTCTTCCCGTTTTCATCCGTTAAGGTCGAGCCCTTTCCCTCTTTTAATACAATCGGAAAACGCCCGTAAGTATGCATTATGTACTGGTTATCTTTTTCAAATGTTGTCATGTTTATATCACCAAAGTTTCCTAAAATTCATTTTTCTGATGGTTATTTTGTTGTATTGCGTCGTTGTTATGTTCGCATATACAAAAGTATTATGCGAACCTAGCCGCCTAGCACTACAAGCAAAATCCCGCATCAGAGTTGCTTATTTTGTTATATTGCGTCGTTGTTGCGCTTGCATATACAAAAGCATTATGCGAACCTAGCCGCCTAGCACCACAAGCAAAATCCCGCATCAGATGGTGGTTGTAGTTTTTTTAATTTGCTTTTTGCAGTTTTTAAATGTGTGTATGCTTAATGAGGAAATTTGTGTGCAAGACGAGGCGGCACCGCAGTGCTATATGTCTTATATGCGCGAGGATGCCAACGAAGTATTACACCAACTTTACCATTAAACAAACATGGTACCGATACCTTCGTCCGTCAATACCTCAATCAAAATGGAGTGGGGGACTCTGCCGTCGATAATAAATACGCGCTTAACGCCTTGACGAATGGCCTCGATGCAACATTCCACTTTCGGAATCATACCGCCCGAGATTACGCCCTGGCTCACAAGGTGCGGAGCTTCGCTGACATTGACTTTGCGAATCAAGGAGGACTCGTCGTCTTTGTCCAACAGAAGGCCTGGAATATCTGTCATGGAAATAAAGCCTTCCGCCTGCAGAGCACCTGCAATTTTTGCCGCCGCCGTATCGGCGTTAATGTTGTAAATATGGCCTTCATTGTCGCAGCCGACGGTAGAGATTACCGGAATGTAACCTGCATCGAGCACATCTAAAATCGGCTGGGTGTTAATGTTGGTGATTTCGCCGACAAAACCGAGACGCGCATCTTTAACCTTTGCCTCAATCATATGGCCGTCCGTGCCGCAAAGGCCGATCGCTTTTCCACCCTTCATGTGCATCATATTTACGAGGCCCTTGTTGAGTTTGCCGGAAAGCACCATTTGCACAATGTCTACGGTTTCTTCATCCGTTACACGCAGACCATCCACAAAATCGCTCTTTTTGCCGATTTTGGTCAGCATCTGCGAAATTTCCGGACCGCCGCCATGCACCAATACGACCTTGATACCGATTAAAGACAAAAGAACAATGTCGCCCATTACGGCTTCTTTAAGTTCGTTGTTAATCATGGCGTTACCGCCGTATTTGACCACGAGAATTTTGTTGTTGTATTTTTGTATGTACGGAAGCGCCTCTGTTAAGATTTGTGCGCGTTCTGTCATCGTTAAATTCATCTTTGTTTCCGCCTTTCCGTGCTCATGTTCTGTAATCGCCGTTGATTTTTACATAGTCATAAGTTAAATCGCAACCCCAGGCATCTGCGCTTTCGGCACCGTCGCCCAAGGTAATGTTGATATGTATTTCCTTCTCGGAAAGTACGACCTTTGCTGTTTCTTCCGAAAAATTTACGCCGCTACCGTTTTCGCAAACGAGAATTTCGCCTGCACAGGAGCTTAAGGATACGGCAACTTTATTTACATCGGTGCTTGCACCGCTGTAACCGATGGCGCACAAAATTCTGCCCCAGTTGGCATCGGCACCGAACATTGCCGCTTTAAACAGGGAAGAGCAGATGACACTTTTTGCAACTGTTCTTGCACTTGCCTTGTCTTTTGCGCCTTTTACATGACATTCCAAAAGTTTGGTTGCGCCTTCACCGTCTTTGGCAATCGAACGGCAAAGATATACGGTAACCTGCGCGAGCGCCTTTTTGAAGGCATCAAAATCTTCGCCTTCCTCTGTGATGCACGCATTACCTGCAAGACCGTTTGCCATTACCGTAACCGTATCGTTTGTGGAGGTATCTCCGTCCACGCTAATCATATTAAACGAATCGAGGATGTCCTCGGAGAGTGCTTTTTGCAAAAGTGCCGGCTTGATGCTTACATCGGAGGTGATAAACACCAGCATCGTTGCCATATTCGGATGAATCATACCCGAGCCTTTGGCAATACCGCCGATTTTACATTCCTTGCCGCCCAGGGTAAAGGAAATGGCAATTTCCTTTTTTGCGGTATCGGTGGTCATAATGCCTTCTGCCGCGGCATCGCTGCCGTCTGCACAGAGCGCTGCGGTCAGTGCAGGCATTGCATTTGCAATCGGAGTAATTTCGAGCGGCTGACCGATAACGCCGGTCGAGCCTACAATGACATCGCTTGCCGGAATGCCGGTGTGCTCTTCTACGAGTGCACACATTTTTTCTGCGATTTCAATGCCGTCTGCATTGCAGGTGTTCGCGTTACCGCTGTTGCAGATGACTGCTTGAGCATAGCCGTCTGCAATATTTTTTTGCGTAACATAAATCGGTGCGCCTTTGACGAGGTTTTTCGTATACACGCCTGCTGCCGCCGCGCGAACTTCGCTGACAATCAAAGATAAATCTTTTTTGGATTTATTTTTGCGGATACCTGCGTGTACACCTGCTGCGGTAAAGCCTTTCGGCGCGCACACACCATTTTCGATGATTTTATACATAAGTTATACCTCCAAACCTGTCTCCGGTGCGAGACCGAGCATCAAGTTCATACATTCTACGGCAGCACCGCTGCTACCCTTACCCAGATTGTCAAATCTGGAAATGAGCACGGTCTGTTCGCCATGACCGCACACGAAAATTTCTAATGTGTCTTTGCCTTCCAGAGCATTGGCGGCAATAAAACCTTCTTCATAGGTTGGTGCGAACGGATGTACCGTAATGAGTTTGTTGCCTTTATAAAATTGTGCAATCACATCACGGATCAGCTGGGGATTTTGCACTTTCAAAAGTCTGTTGTGCAGCGGAACGGTTACAACCATACCGCAGTGGTAGTCTGCCACAATCGGATTAAATACCGGAGGATATATAAGGCCGGGGATGGCTTTCATTTCCGGCAGATGCTTGTGGTTTTGTGTAAGACCGTACTGGCGCGGGCTGGAAAGCGCAACACTTCTGTCTTCTGCACCGTATTCGGCAATCATGGATTTGCCGCCGCCCGAAAAACCTGTAACGGAATGGCAGGTGAACGGATAATCCGCATCCGCAATGCCGCAAGTTATCAACGGATAGGCAAGCATCACAAAACCCGTTGCGTGACAACCCGGAACAGCTACGCGGTTGGAATTTTTAATCTTTTCTGTTTGCTCTATGCTGAGTTCGGGCATACCGTATGCCCAACTGTCGAGCGTTCTGTGTGCGGTGGAAGTATCAATCAGGCGCGCATCGGGCGGTGCGGCGGCTGCAATTTCTTTCGATGCCGCATCCGGCAGGCATAAAAATGTGATGTCTGCTTGTGCGATCATTTTAAGGCGCGCCGACAAGTCCTTGCGCTTTTCTTCTTCGATTTTTAAAACCTCAATATCTTCTCTTGCTGCAAGACGCTCAAATATTTTCAGTCCGGTTGTACCGGTTTGTCCATCTACATAAATTTTGTGGCTCATTTTTAACACCTCTGTACAATATAATAGTTAGTATACCACACAGCATTTGTTATAATTATACGCAAAACTGCATAAAAGTCAAGAGTTTTACGCATAAAAATACAATAAAAAGGAATTTTTATGCGTAAACATTGTATAATTCTACAAAAAAATCTAAATATTACGCATTATATCTAAAGAATTATACCATAAATACAGAGGTTGTGCAACGAAAATCGAAAGAAAATTAAAAAAACTTGAGTAGGTTTACAATAGGCTTTGGAACTAAGCCTTGACAACAAATAACTTTTATAATATAATAATGTAGAAATGAATAGAAAAAGACATTGACGAAGACAGTAGAGCCGTAACAAAATGCAAAAGCGAGCCGGGGAGGGTGAAAGCCCGGTGCAGAGTCGTGCGGTTTGAAAATCACTTCCGAGTTGCATAGCCGAACGCGAATTGCAAGTAAGTTGTGCCGGTATCCCGCCGTTATCGGGAGGCGTATGATGGTACGCTTTTAATGGGTGGTATAAAAACGGAGTTTTCCGTCCTGTTAAAAGGATGGAAAACTTTTTTTGTTTTATGTCGATTGTCTTAAAAAAGGAGGACGCGGTATGTACGAAAAGGTTTCAACAAATCTTAAGTTTACCGAAAGAGAAAAGAAAATTGAGGCTTTTTGGAAAGAAAATGATATTTTCCAGAAGAGCATCGAGGCAAGAAAGGGCGAGGTGTATACCTTCTATGACGGTCCGCCAACAGCAAACGGCAAGCCGCACATCGGCCATGTTTTAACGCGTGTCATCAAGGATATGATTCCGCGCTATCGCACAATGAAGGGTTATCATGTTATCCGCAAGGCAGGGTGGGATACCCATGGTCTGCCGGTGGAATTGGAAGTAGAAAAAAAACTCGGTCTTGACGGCAAAGAACAGATTGAAGAGTACGGACTTGAGCCGTTTATTCAGGAGTGTAAGGAAAGCGTTTGGAAATACAAGGGTATGTGGGAAGATTTTTCCGGTACCGTAGGCTTTTGGGCAGACATGGACGACCCGTATGTAACTTACCATAATGACTTTATCGAATCCGAATGGTGGGCATTAAAGCAAATCTGGGAAAAAGGTCTTTTGTATAAAGGCTTTAAGATTGTGCCGTACTGCCCGCGTTGCGGCACGCCGCTTTCCAGCCACGAGGTGGCGCAGGGCTACAAGGATGTCAAGGAAAAGAGTGCAATCGCCAAGTTTAAAATCAAGGGCGAGGAGGGCGCATATTTTCTGGCATGGACAACTACGCCGTGGACATTGCCGTCCAATGTTGCGCTTTGTGTAAACCCGAAAGAAACCTATGTTAGAATTGATGTAGAGGGAGAAATCTACATTCTTGCAGAGGCGTTGGTTACCAGTGTAATCGATAAGCCGTATACGGTGATTGAGCGTTATGTCGGCAAGGATTTGGAAAAGAAGGAATATGAGCCGCTCTTTGATTTTAAGGCGCTCGACAAGCCGGCTTACTACATCGTTTGCGATGATTATGTAACGCTGACGGACGGTACGGGTATCGTTCACATCGCTCCGGCGTTCGGCGAAGATGACGCGCGTGTGGGCAGAACTTACGATTTGCCGTTTTTACAACTCGTGGACAGCAAAGGTGAAATGACCGAGGAAACTCCGTGGGCAGGTATGTTCTGTAAAGATGCGGACAAAGAGGTCTTTAAGGCGCTCGAAGAAAAAGGACTGCTTTTTGCGGCGCTTCCGTTCGAGCACAGTTATCCGCATTGTTGGAGATGTGATACACCGCTGATTTACTACGCACGCGAGTCTTGGTTTATCAAGATGACGGATGTGCGCGAAAACTTGATTAAAAACAACAATACCATCAACTGGATTCCGGAAAGCATTGGTACGGGCCGTTTTGGTGACTGGCTCAAAAATGTGCAGGACTGGGGCATCAGCCGTGACCGTTACTGGGGAACGCCATTAAACATCTGGCAGTGCGAATGTGGCCATATGCACGCTATCGGTTCGATTGAGGAATTAAAGTCGATGTCGGATAATTGTCCGGACGAAATCGAACTGCACAGACCGTTTATTGATGCGGTAACCATCAAATGTCCGCAGTGCGGCAAGCAGATGCACCGTGTAAAAGAGGTAATCGATTGCTGGTTTGACTCCGGCGCAATGCCGTTTGCACAGTGGCACTATCCGTTTGAAAACAAGGATATTTTTGAAAAGCAGTTCCCGGCAGATTTTATCTCCGAGGCCGTAGACCAGACGAGAGGATGGTTTTACTCGCTTTTGGCAATTTCGACGCTCATTTTCGATAAAGCACCGTATAAGAATGTAATCGTGCTCGGTCATGTACAAGATGAAAACGGTCAGAAGATGAGTAAATCCAAGGGCAACGCAGTAGACCCGTTTGATGCGCTTGCTGAGCATGGCGCAGATGCGATTCGTTGGTATTTTTATTCCAACAGCGCACCGTGGCTCCCGAACCGCTTTCACAAAGATGCTGTAACCGAGGGCCAGCGCAAGTTTATGGGCACGCTTTGGAACACTTATGCATTCTTTGTGCTTTATGCAAATATCGACAAGTTTGATGCAACAAAGTATACGCTTGACTACGATAAACTTTCCGTTATGGATAAGTGGCTTTTGTCGAAACTCAACACGCTGGTGAAGACCGTAGACGAAAACCTTGAAAACTATAAGATTACCGAAACTGCGCGTGTGCTTCAGGAGTTTGTAGACGAACTCAGTAACTGGTATGTTCGCCGCAGCCGTGAGCGTTTCTGGGTAAAAGGTATGCCACAGGATAAGATTAACGCATACATGACGCTCTATACTGCGCTCGTTACATTTGCAAAGATTGCTGCACCGATGATTCCGTTTATGACCGAGGATATTTATCAAAACCTCGTGCGTTCCATTGATAAGACAGCGCCGGAGAGCATTCACCTTTGCGATTTCCCGACTTGGGATGCAAAATACATCGATGAGGCGCTGGAAACAAACATGGAGGAAGTGCTCGATATCGTTGTGCTCGGCAGAAGTTGCCGTAATTCGGCCAACATCAAAAACCGTCAGCCGATCGGTAAGATGTATGTAAAAGCCCAAAAGGCGCTCGACGAATTTTTCCGCCGAATTATCGAGGAAGAACTCAACATCAAGACCGTTGAGTTTACAGAGGATGTAAAGAACTTTACTTCGTATTCGTTTAAGCCGCAACTGCGTACACTCGGTCCGAAGCTGGGCAGCAAGATTGGCGCTTTGCGTGGCTATCTTGCAGAGGTGGACGGCAATGCCGCTATGGATGAATTAAACGAAACCGGCGTGCTGAAAGTTACACTCGACGGTATGGAATTTACCATTGAGAAGGAAGATCTCTTAATCGAAACGGCGCAGATGCCGGGTTACGAATCCGCATCGGATAAAGGCATTACCGTAGCGCTGGATACTAACCTTACGGAAGAACTTTTGGAAGAAGGTTTTGTGCGCGAAATCATCAGCAAAATTCAGACCATGCGTAAGGATGCTGATTTTGAGGTGATGGACCACATATGCATCTATGAAGCCGGCAACGATAAGGTAAAGGCCATCATGCAAGCCAATGCTGAAATCATCCAGGAAGAAGTACTTTGCAAACAAATCGTTTTCGATACCGAAAAGGATATCAGCAAAGAATGGAACATCAATGGTGAGAAAGTCAAGTTGGCGGTTGAACGGTTATAAAAAAGTGATTAAACTGCACCTTTTTGTACTGACTGTACAAAAAGGTGCAGTTTCACTTTCGGATTGTTTCATACAACGAAAACAACACAGAGCGTATGTGAATAAACCGCAAAAATGGTGCTTGTGTTTTTACATCTTTTCCTATATAATCGTAGTGATAGATGTATTATCTTCGAGGATTTAGACATACTAAAGATGGAAAAGAAGGTGATTTTTGTGAAAACGGTTGCGGCATCGAGAACAGAACAGGTACAGATTTTATCGCTTGCGACATTAAACGGTTACAAGCGTCTGTTTGGCGGCAGACTGATGGAATGGATTGATGTGGTTGCCGCGGTGGTTGCCAGACGGCATTCCGGCTGTAATGTGACAACGGCAACGGTGGATTCGCTGGAATTTACCGCACCGGCCTATGCAAACGATACTTTGGTGTTGGTCGGTTACATGACTTATACGGGCAGAACCTCCATGGAGATATGCGTCAAAACATATGTGGAGGCGCTTGACGGGTCGCGTAGACTCATTAACCGCGCCTATGTGGTGATGGTGGCGCTCGACGAAAATGAAAATCCGACCGAGGTGGAAAAACTGCTTTTGCAAAGCGATGAGGAACGCGCGGAGTGGGCAGCTGCAGAAAAGCGTAATGTGGCACGCAAACAGAGAAAACAAGACAGAGCGGAGGGAAGAGAATGTTAGATATAAATGCAATGTTTAAACTGTCCTATGGCTTGTTTGTACTTACGGCAAAAGACGCTGAAAAGGACAACGGCTGCATCATCAATACCGCAATGCAAGTGACGGACAAGCCGATGCGTATTTCCGTTACGGTTAATAAAAGCAATCATACAACGAAGATGATTGAAAAGACCGGTTTTTTGAATTTGAGCATTTTGTCGGAAGCGGCAAAGTTTTCTGTATTTGAACGCTTTGGATTTCAGTCGGGCGCAGATACAGATAAATTTGAGGGTTTTGACGGCGTGGCGCGCAGTGAAAACGGACTTTTGTATCTGACGGAAATGACCAATGCGTATTTATCGGCAAAGGTGGTATCCACGGTGGATTTGGGTACGCACATTTTGTTTGTTGCTGATGTGACGGACGGACAGGTTCTTTCCGAGACACCGTCGGCAACCTATGCGTATTATTTTGCCAATATCAAGCCGAAGCCGCAGGCAGCAAAGAAAAAAGGCTGGGTTTGCAAAATCTGTGGTTATGTTTACGAAGGCGATCCGTTGCCGGACGATTTTGTTTGTCCGTGGTGCAAACATCCGGCGTCTGATTTTGAACTGATACAGTAACAAAAAATGCCAAACGAAATTTCGTTTGGCATTTTTTATTATTCCATTGTTAACTCTACCGGACAATGGTCAGAGCCAAAGATGTCGGTGTGGATTTTTGCGTCGGTCAGGCGCGGTTTTAATACATCGGACACGATAAAGTAGTCAATGCGCCAACCTGCATTTTTTTCGCGTGCCGAAAAGCGATACGACCACCAAGAGTAAATATCGGTTTGATCGGGATAGAAATGGCGAAAGGTATCCGTAAAGCCGCTGTCTAAAAGCGCACTCATTTTGCCGCGTTCTTCATCGGTAAAGCCTGCATTTTTGCGATTGGTTTTTGGATTTTTCAAGTCAATTTCCTTATGCGCCACATTTAAGTCGCCGCAAAGGATTACGGGTTTGGTTTCTTCTAATTTTTTTAAATAGGCGCGAAAAGCATCTTCCCATTCCATACGATAGTCCAAGCGCTTTAATTCATTTTGCGAATTCGGTGTGTAGCAGGTGATAAAGAAAAAATCTTCAAACTCTGCACAAATCACACGGCCCTCTTTGTCGTGCATATCGATGCCGATACCATAGGTTACATTTATCGGTTTTTTCTTTGTAAACAGAGCCGTGCCGGAATAGCCCTTCTTTTCGGCATAGTTCCAGTAGCAGTGATAGCCATTGGGCGCGAAGTCGAGTTGACCTTCCTGCATCTTGGTTTCTTGCAGACAAAAAACATCTGCATCCACCGTTTTAAAAAAATCTTCAAAGCCTTTGCCCATGCACGCACGGATGCCGTTTACATTCCAGGAAATAAATTTCATAATTTCACCTCTAAAAAGTAATGTTTCTATAAATGTCCCCATATAGGATAAGCATGTGAAAGGAAGGGCACATTTGTGTTTGCTACATTAATGATATACTATATTTGAAAAAAAAACAAGAGGTGAAATCAGGCAGAAAATTTGGCGGCGAACGGCTGTGTGGTTTCCATGTTTTTGCGCTTGAAATAACAATTTTGTTGTGGTATATTTACCATGGAGGTGAAAGTTATGTTATTTTTCTATATACGACATGGTGACCCGATTTACATTCCGGACAGTTTAACGCCGCTTGGTATGCGCCAGGCAGAGGCGGTTGCAAAGCGCCTTGCGCTTTACGGCATAGACGAGATTTATGCCTCTACTTCCGAGCGTGCAAAGTTGACGGCAAAGCCGACCTGCGAGATTTTGAAAAAAGAAATGGTCGAACTGGATTTTGCCAATGAAAATTACGCATGGCAGGAGTTAACGGTAAAAAAAGAGGACGGAAGCTCGACATGGATGTTTGGGCATACACCTACCCGGGCGCTTTTAACACAGCCGGATATGGTTGCGTTGGGCGAGCAGTGGTATACGCATCCTGCCTTTGCGAATTATGATTTTAAAGGCGGCATTGAACGAATCCGCAAGGAAGCGGACGGATTTTTTTGTCAGTTGGGTTATGAGCACATTGGGGGCACGGGCAAATATAAGGTGCTTGATGATAACCAAAAGCGCATAGCGCTTTTTGCACACCAAGGTTTCGGCCTTGCGTTTTTAAGTTGTCTTTTGGACATTCCGTATCCGTCATTTTGTACCCATTTTGATATGGGGCATACGGGCATGACGGTAATTGAGTTTAGAAATGAAGACGGATTTGCCATTCCGCATGTATTGACCGTTTCGGATGATGCACACCTTTATCGCGAGGGTCTGCCGACCAAATACTCTAACCAGATTTATTTTTAAGACAGATAAAAGTGTGTATTTGCCATGAAAAATTTTCCTGTTGACATTTTTCGCGCTTGTGCTATAATATAAACGAACTTATGTTTGTAAATGAAAGCGGTGAATGGGATGGCGGAGCGCGAGCGCGTGATTTTGCATAGTGATTTGAATAATTTTTATGCTTCGGTAGAGTGTTTGATACAACCGGGCTTGCGTGGCAAGTTTGTGGCAGTTTGTGGTAAGGAAGAAGACCGGCATGGCATTGTGCTTGCCAAAAATCAGGCGGCAAAGATGTGC
The DNA here is from genome assembly GCA_045578865.1 of Clostridia bacterium. GTDB lineage: Bacteria > Bacillota > Clostridia > UBA1381 > UMGS1253 > RGIG2041. The sequence goes on from JAZNLB010000033.1 coordinate 39,276, forward strand.
GGTGTGTGCACGGGCGATACCATCTGGCAGGCAAAAAAGAAATGTCCCGAGCTGGTGGTTGTGCCGCCGCATTTCGACCTTTATCAGCATTATTCACAGTTGGCGCGTGAAATTTATATGGATTTTACCGACCAGATTGAGCCGTTTGGGATGGATGAGTGTTGGCTGGATGTAACCGGCAGCGTGCATTTAATGGGCAGCGGTGCTGAGATTGCAGAGCAAATTCGTGCACGCATGGAAAATGAACTTGGCTTGACGGTATCCATCGGCGTATCGTTTAATAAAGTTTTTGCAAAGCTGGGCAGTGATTTAAAAAAACCGAATGCGGTGACGGTGATTACCAAAGCGAATTTTAAAAAAAGACTTTGGGATTTGCAAGCCTCTGAGATGATTGGTGTCGGGCGTGCAACGGGGAAGACTCTGGAAAAATACGGAATTCATACCATTGGGCAGCTTGCGGCTGCCAATCCGCAACTTTTGGTGCAGTGGCTGGGCGTAAACGGGGAAAAGTTACATCGTTGGGCAAATGGGCTTGACAACAGTCCCGTGCAGGTTTTTGATGCACAAAATGAGGTGAAAAGCATAGGGAGAGGTATCACCTGTGTGGCGGATTTGGAAGATGAGCAGGATGTGTGGAAAGTGATTTTGGCGATGGCGCAAAAGGTAGCCGTAGAGCTCAGGCATATCGGACTGCACGCCGGCGGTGTAGGGTTGGAGATTAAAAATAATCAACTGGTGCGAACAAGTATGCAAAGTCGATTAGATACGCCGGTTCAGACAGCGGATGCGCTTGCCAAGCAGGCGATGGCGATGTTTCGGGCGCAGTATGACTGGGCATATCCGGTGCGAGCATTGTCGGTGCGTGCATTTGCTTTGACGCAGCAGCAGTACAGTCAACTTACCGTTACG
>JAZNLB010000034.1:0-6321 GCA_045578865.1 Clostridia bacterium
GTATAGCGCCAAAGCAGCCGCCTAGCACTTCATCTCAATTCACGCCTTTAAACAAACGAGGAAGGCGAATTGAGCGAATTGCGTCGTTGTTGCTTTGCCGCATACAAAAGTATAGCGCCAAAGCAGCCGCCTAGCACTTCATCTCAATTCACGCCTTTAAACAAACGAGGAAGGCGAATTGAGCGAATTGCGTCGTTGTTGCTTTGCTACATACAAAAGTATAGTGCCAAAGCAGCCGCCTAGCACTTCATCTCAATTTACGCTATCAAATTAAGAGAAAGAGCGAATTGCATCGTCATCTACATACAAATGACGGAAACGGAGGGACTATGTTTTATTATATTTCCGGAACACTTGCAAAAAAAGCGGAGAATTTTTTGGTGGTGGATGCCGGCGGCATCGGCTACAAAATATTTACATCGTCAACTACGCTGCAAACTTGCGGTGCGGTAGGCGATGCGGTTAAAGTGTATACTTATATGAATATCGGGGAAATGGTGTGCGATTTGTACGGCTTTTTAACCGAGGAGGAAATTGGCATGTTTACAAAACTGATTTCCGTATCCGGTGTGGGGGCAAAAGCGGCGACTGCACTTTTGTCGGCGATGCCGACCTCGGCGCTGGCGCTGGCGATTGTAACGGGTGATGGGAAAATGCTCACACGCGCCAACGGTATCGGGCCGAAAGCGGCACAGCGCATCATTTTGGAATTGAAAGATAAAATCGGCAACGATGAAATGATTGCAAAGACGGCGCCGGACCTTGCGGTTGTGGCACAATCCAATCCGTCTGATGAAGCAGTAGAGGCACTTTTGGTGCTCGGTTACAGTATGGCAGATGCAAAGACGGCGCTTGCGGGCGTAGACCAGAGTCAGGATTTGGAACTGGTCATTCGCGATGCGCTCAAGAAACTGGCAAGGTAGGTGTAAGATATGCTTTTTGATGAGGGTATGGAAGACAGACTCATTACGAGCGCATATACCCGCGAAGATGCGGAAACGGAAACGGGACTGCGCCCGCGTGTGCTCGAAGAGTATGTCGGTCAGGCAAAGGTAAAGGAGAACTTAAAAATCTACATCGAGGCGGCCAAGGCAAGAAAAGAAGCGCTTGACCATGTGCTTTTGTACGGTCCGCCGGGGCTTGGTAAAACGACACTTTCGACCATTATCGCCAATGAGATGGGTGTCAATATCCGCATCACAAGCGGTCCTGCGATTGAAAAGGCGGGCGACCTTGCGGCACTTTTAACCAACTTGTCCGAACACGATGTATTATTTATTGATGAAATTCATCGCCTCAACCGCAGTGTGGAAGAGGTTTTGTATCCGGCGATGGAGGACTATGCGCTCGATATCATTATCGGCAAAGGACCGTCTGCGCGCAGTTTACGCATTGATTTACCGAAGTTTACTTTGGTTGGTGCAACCACACGCGCAGGGGATTTGTCTGCGCCGCTTCGTGACCGTTTCGGCGTGGTCAGCCGTCTGGAGCTTTATACGCCGGAGGAACTCATTAAGATTGTAACGCGCTCCGCTTGTGTGTTGGGCGTAAGCATTACCGAAGAAGGCGCAGCGGAGATTGCCTCGCGTTCGCGTGGCACACCTCGAATTGCCAACCGCCTGTTAAAGCGGGTGCGTGATTATGCACAAATTCGCGCGGATGGTACGGTGGACAAGGCTGTGGCAGATGCGGCGCTTAAAATGCTGGAAATCGACAATCTCGGTTTAGATATGACCGACCGCAATATGATGCAGACCATCATCCGCAATTTCGGCGGTGGTCCGGTGGGAATCGAAACGATTGCGGCATCCATCGGGGAAGAGGCAAGCACGATTGAGGATGTATATGAGCCGTATTTATTGCAAATCGGATTTTTAACACGCACGCCGCGCGGCCGTGTGTTGACACCGGCGGCGTATGCACATCTTGGTATAACCTATAACGGCGGACAGGAAGCAACGCAAACAACGATTGATTAAAAAGCAAGTTACAAAAGGGGAAAGGGAGGCGAACGACTTGAGACGGTTTTTGTCTTTGTGTATCATTTTTACAATTTTACTGTCTATGTTTAGCGGCATATGTACTTTGGCGACAGACAAGTTGTTCGTGGCAACCTTGGAATATGATGGTGCAAAGCATAACTATTCGGGTACGCATTTTGAAATCAGCGTAAACGGAAAGGATATTGAAACACCGATTCCGCCGATTGTGTTGGCAAGCGGACGCTCTATTGTGCCGGTGCGTGAGATTTTTGAAGCCATAGGTGCCGAGGTGTACTGGACGGAGGGAGAGCCGTCGCGTGTCGTTATCGCCAATGCGGATACGACCGTATCGCTCGCGCTCGGTGATGATGTTGCGCTGGTCAACGGCAAAAAAGTCAAAATGGAAGTGCCGGCGAAACTGGTGGCCTATGAGGGCATCGGTAAAACAATGGTCCCGATTCGCTTTGTGGCTCAGACACTTGATATGCAGGTGGATTATGATGATAAACAAGGGTTAATTTCGATTACCGAAAAAGACGAAGAACCCGAGGAACCCGAAGAAGTTGTGCCGAGCAACAAATTGACAGCGCTTAAAAGCAGTTTAAGTGGTGACACACTGACGGTAAAACTGACCTTTAGTGAGGAGATTGAAGGTTATACTTATATGACGCTCGATGCCCCGTATCGCGTGGTGGTCGATGTGAAGAATGCACAAATTGCAACCGAGAAATATTCCTATACGGGTAAGGGCAATATCACCAAAATTCGCCTGGGGGATTACGAAAATATGGCAAGAACGGTGTTTGATGTGCAGTCCCTTCCCGAAATCCGCATCTCGCTTTCTTCTAATAAAAAGGTGCTGACCGTGCTTTTGACGGGAAAAGTCCCCGAGAAAGAGGAGGAGAAGGAAGAAGACTCGGATGAACAGGACAAAACGGATGAGCCAACCGATACCGAAGGCCCAATCGTCGTGATTGATGCAGGGCACGGCGGCAGCGACCCGGGTGCCATCGGTTATGATGATGAAGGCAATCCGTTATTGTATGAAAAGAATGTGAATTTAAATATTTCCAGACAGGTATATAAGATGCTTGTGCAGGCGGGCGTGCGCGTGTATATGACGCGCGATGATGATTCGTACATCTCTTTGGATGCACGAACGACATTTGCAAATGAACTGGATGCGGATTTGTTTATCAGCATTCATTGTAATTCGTATGAAACAACGGATATGAACGGCAGTCTGGTAATGCATCACACGGATGAAAGTGTTGCAGAAACCTATGGTGTCAGCGGCAGAGAGGTAGCAAACAATATTTTAAAATATCTGCCGAAGGCGATGGATACGGCAAATCAGGGCAGGCTCAACGGCAATGCCATGTATGTAATCCGTAAAGCCAATATGCCGTCTGTGATTGTGGAAACGGCGTTTATTTCCAATGCGGAGGACCGTGCAAAACTGGCGGATGCCGTATACCGCACTGCGGCGGCCAAAGCCATTGTGCAAGGAATTTTGGATACATTGTGCAATATAAAACGCAAATAATATAAAAAGAGGTTATGGGTATGCGTAAAATCATTTCCGTACTGCTGGTGTGTGTGCTGGTGTTTTCATCGAGCCTGCTGCCGGCATATGCCTATGAAGCATTTGAATATATAAAAGTGGGCCTTAGTTTTGGCTCTGCTTCGGTAAACAGTTTCAAAGCGGCAACGGAGCAAAACATCGTAGTGGGTTATGTGACGGACCGCGTATTTACGCCCATGATGACCATAGAAGGTCGTGATGTGTTGGTGGAAAAGGGCGGCGGCACATATCTGGTGACTAAACACACCTATGCCGATTTACAGGAGGCGCTGGCAGGCTCCAGAGAATTACGCAATCAGGGCTTTGAAGCGCACGGCGGTTGTATTGATGGTGCGTACAAAGTGCTCATTGGTCTTTTTGATGATGCACCGCAGGCAGAAGCGGTAAAAGCGGATTTAGATGCTCTGGGGATTTTGACAGATGTTTGCTATCTGGATATGAAAACTGTTATGGTGCAGGCGGGATACAATTATATTGTTTTTCGAAATGCAACCGACAGTTTTGCCTTTGGTTCGGACGGATTCGCAGCAACAAGGGTAGATGGGAAAAGTTATCGTGGCTATATTGTGGCAGACAGAATCAATTCGAGTGCCATTGCCATTGTGAATTTAGTGGATTTCGACGATTATACCGCAGCGGTGGTGGGTAGCGAGATGTATGCCTCTTGGCATATTGAGGCGCTAAAAGCGCAGGCGGTGGTTGCGCGTACTTATGCGGCAACAGTCAAGTCCTATAAGTCCTACGGCATTGATGTAACAGATGATACGCGCACGCAGGCGTATAACGGCGTGCAAAGCGAAACGGCATCCACAAGGCGGGCGGCGCAGGAGACAAGCGGCAGGTTGGTGCTCTACAAAGGCAATCCGGCGCAGACATATTTTACATCTTCGAGCGGCGGCACGACGGCGGATGTGTATTCCGCGTGGGGCGGCGGCGCAGGGCTGGATTATTTAAAGAGTGTGGAGGATACCTACGAGGATACACAAAACATTCCGAACGGTATTTGGGAGTACACATATACACCGGAGCAAATTAAAGCAAAACTTGCGACAAAAAATATCGACATTGGGGATATCGTTAATATTTATGTGGCAGACCGCGGAGAAGATAAACGCGTGCGTAAACTGACGGTGGTCGGCACAAGCGGTACACATACGCTGACCTTTGACAGCTGCAGAACATTTTTTGGATTAAAGAGCCAGTATTATTATGTGCAAACACCGATAAAGACAAAATTATATGCCATCGGTCACAAAGAGGAGCAGAGTGTGGAAAACAGCCCTGCGGTGCTGACGGCGAGCGGTCTTGCCAAGACGGGCGATACTTTGTATGTGCTTGGCGCAGACGGTGTACAAAAGACAGAACAAAACAGCAATGAAAATTATACATTCAGCGGCCGTGGCTATGGACACGGCGTAGGTTTAAGTCAATACGGCGCAAAAGGAATGGCAGAAGCCGGCTTTACCTATGATGAAATTATTGCCCATTATTATCCGGGCACAACATTATCAGAAGCAAGCGAGGAATTGGATTGAGACGAGAGGAATTTTACTACGATTTACCGCAGGAGCTGATTGCACAAACGCCGTTGCACGACAGAAGTGCATCACGCTTAATGATTTTAAACAGAAAAGAAGATACGATTACCCATTCCGTGTTTACTCAGATTACGGATGAACTCAAAAGCGGTGACTGTCTGGTGCTCAATGACACGCGTGTCATTCCTGCCCGCCTGTATGGTAAGCGTCCGGATACGGGCGGCGCAATGGAGTTTTTGCTTTTGCACAAGCGCGCGCTCGATGAATGGGAAGTGATTGTAAAACCGGGCCGCCGTGCAAAAGAGGGCGCAAAGTTTGACTTCGGCGACGGGCTTTTGTGTGCAGAGGTTATAAAAGTCAAAGATGACGGAAACCGCATCGTGCGTTTTAAATATGACGGTGTATTTGAAGAAATTTTGGACAGACTCGGTGAAATGCCGTTGCCGCATTATATTACAGAAAAACTTGAAGACAAAGAGCGCTATCAGACCGTCTATTCCAAGCATGATGGCTCTGCGGCGGCGCCGACGGCGGGACTGCATTTTACCAAAGAACTTTTGGAAAAGATTGTCGCAAAAGGCGTGAAAATTGCGTATGTTACTTTGCATGTCGGTCTTGGAACATTTCGCCCGGTAAAAGCCGATGAAATTACTGAGCATAAAATGCATTCGGAGTTTTATATAATTACCAAGGAAACGGCAGATGCGATTAACGAAACCAAGAAAAGCGGCGGCCGCGTTATCTGCGTGGGTACCACTTCCAATCGTGTGATTGAAACGGTGGCGGATAAAAATGGTTTTGTGCGCGAGCAGACCGGATGGACGGATATTTTTATTTATCCGGGATACCAATTTAAATGTGTAGATGCGCTTATTACGAATTTTCATTTGCCCGAATCCACCTTGATTATGCTGGTTTCGGCATTTGCAGGCAGGGAATTTACCATGCGCGCCTATGAAACGGCGGTCAAAGAGCGATACCGTTTTTTCAGTTTCGGCGACGCGATGCTGATACGATAAAAGACTTATCGTATCAGCAGGTAAAAGGTAATAGGTAAGAGTGAAGAAGTAATGAAGGAAACTTGTATAATAAAAATGGACTACCAAAAGAGTGAAAATATTGATATAATATTTTCAGGAGAGTGAACACAATGGAAAGAAAAGTGAATTACACAAAGGAGTTCAAAATCCAAGCATGTGAATTGGTAGTCAAAAAC
>JAZNLB010000035.1:0-4520 GCA_045578865.1 Clostridia bacterium
CAAAGACAGCCTCGGTTTTATTGCGGATATGATGGGCATTTCCTGGGGCGCACTTGCCGGTGCATTTTTAGCACCGTTCCTGTTTGGGTTGTACTGGAAGAAGGCAACCAAGGCATCTGTTTGGGTAAGTTTCATTTTCGGTAGCGGCTTAATGATTGCAAACATGCTTTTCAGAGGCGCATTTGTGCAAATTCTGCAGTCGCCGGTCAACTGCGGTGCAGCAGCTATGCTCGGTGGTTTGGTGCTTGTGCCCGTTGTCAGCCTGTTTACGAAAAATCCGGATGCACAAAGGGTAGAAGAAATGTTTAGTTGCTACAATCAGGAGGTTGTGGTGGAAAGAAAAAAATCGCTTGGCAAATGACGATTTTTGTAGTATAATCAAACTTAAGTTTTTACATCCCCGACGAAGGTATACTTTCGCCGGGGTATGAGCGTTATAGAAGGGGGCAACAAGGATGCGAGTTGATTTTCATACGCACTGTTTTCCGGAAAAAATTGCCGCACGGGCGATGGAGAACCTTTCAAAGACTGCGGGAATCCGACCATATACGGATGGTACGGTAAACGGTCTTTTAAAGTTGATGGATGAAGATGGGGTTGACCGCTCGGTGGTGCTTTCTATTGCGACCAATGCACAGCAGCAAAAGGCGGTCAATGACTTTGCTGCGTCCATTCAAAGTGAGCGCATTTATGCTTTCGGCTCGGTTTTTCCGGATGCACCGGATGCCATAGAGGAATTGGAACGCATTGCTGCGCTTGGTATGCGCGGCGTAAAACTACATCCGGAATATCAGCAGTTTTATATAGATGATGAAAAAATGAAACCGATTTATAAAAAGATTTCCCAGCTCGGACTGATTTGCGTGTTTCATACGGGTGTGGACAACGGTTATCCGCCGCCGTATCACGCTTTGCCCGACCGTGTGCTGCGGGCGCTTACATGGATAGAGTCTCCGGTGGTTGCGGCGCATTGGGGCGGTCAGAACTGCAATGAACAGGTACTTGAAAAACTTTGCGGTATTGAGCACTTGTATTTGGATACCGCATACGGTTACGGTACAGTAGCGCCGTCGATGGTAGAAAAAATTATTGAAAAGCATGGTGCGGATAAGATATTATTTGCTTCGGACGCACCGTGGAACAGACCTGCACAGGACAGTTATCTTTTGGAGTGTCTGCATTTGACCGAGGCAGAAAAAGAAATGATTTATGCTAAGAATGCGTTAAGGTTATTGGGAGGGAATAAGCAATGGTGATTACGGATTTTCTGGAGCGTAATGCGAAAGATTATGCGGAAGAGACTGCTTTGGTGGAAATAGCGCCGAGCATGATGGAAGCAACACGCGTTACATGGAAAGAATATGCCCTCATTCAGCCAAATCCGGAGGAGAGCGGCCGCAGAGAGATGACATGGGGAAAGTTTGACCGTAAGGCAAACCGTTTTGCGAACCTGCTTCTTTCGCGCGGTGTTCAAAAGGGGCAGAAGGTGGCTATCCTTTTGATGAACTGCTTGGAGTGGTTGCCGATTTATTTTGGTGCTTTAAAGACAGGTGCGCTGGCGGTGCCGCTCAATTACAGATATACTTCTGCGGAAATTAAATACTGTCTGGAACTGGCGGAAGCGGATGTACTCGTTTTCGGGCCGGAATTTATTGGCCGTATCGAGGAAATCTGCGATGTGATTCCGCGTGTGAAGCAACTGTTTTATGTGGGCAAAAATTGTCCATCCTTTGCGGAGAGTTATGACAAACTCATTGGCTATTGTTCAACGCGCAAGCCGGAGATGGAACTGACGGATAAAGACGATGCAGCCATTTATTTTTCCTCCGGCACAACGGGCTTTCCGAAGGCCATTTTACACAATCACGAAAGTCTGGTGCATGCGTGCCGTACGGAGCAGGCGCACCACGGTCAGACAAAAGAGGATGTCTTTTTGTGCATTCCGCCGCTGTACCATACCGGCGCTAAAATGCACTGGTTCGGCTCTTTGATGGTGGGTGGCAAGGCGGTGCTTTTAAAGGGCATCAAGCCGGAGTGGATACTGCAGGCAGCCAGCGAAGAAAAATGCTCGATTGTATGGCTTTTGGTGCCGTGGGCACAGGATATTTTAGATGCGATTGACCGCGGTGAAATTGAGTTGGAAAATTATGATTTGTCGGCATGGAGACTGATGCATATCGGTGCACAGCCCGTACCGCCGAGTTTGATTAAGCGTTGGAAGCAAGTTTTTCCGGCGCACGAATATGATACAAACTACGGGCTTTCCGAGTCTATCGGACCGGGTTGCGTGCATTTGGGTGTGGAAAATATCCACAAAGTCGGTGCCATCGGCAAAGCCGGTTTTGGCTGGCAGATAAAAATCTGCGATGAGCATGGCGATGAGGTTTGTCAAGGCGAGGTTGGTGAACTTGCAGTTTACGGGCCGGGCGTGATGACCTGTTATTACCGTGATGAAAAGGCAACAAATGAAGTGTTGCGCGACGGTTGGCTCTATACGGGCGATATGGCGCAGATGGACGAAGATGGATTTGTTTTCCTGGTTGACCGCAAAAAAGATGTAATTATCTCCGGCGGTGAGAATCTGTATCCGGTACAGATTGAGGACTTTATCCGTTCGCACGACGCCGTAAAGGATGTTGCGGTTATCGGACTTCCGGACGCGCGTCTGGGCGAAATTGCCGCTGCAATTATTGAATTAAAGGAAGGCGCACAGTGCACCGAGGAGCAGATGAATGAATTTTGCCGCGCGATGCCGAAATACAAGCGCCCCAGAAAGATTATATTTGCCGAAGTGCCGCGTAATCCGACCGGCAAAATCGAAAAACCGAAACTGCGCGATATTTATTGCGGCGAAAGTTTGGTTGCGGCGCAGATTAAGTAAGGAGGCAACACGATGAAGAAGTTATTGATTGGCAACGATGCGGTTGCGCGCGGTGCTTGGGAAGCAGGCGTGCGTGTGGTTGCATCGTATCCGGGCACACCGAGTACGGAAATTACGGAATGTATGGCAAAATACGAAGAGCCACATGTAGAATGGTCTACCAATGAAAAGGTGGCGGCAGAGGTAGCAATCGGCGCATCCATTGCCGGCGCAAGAAGTATGTCTTGCATGAAGCATGTGGGCATGAATGTAATGGCAGACCCGATGTTTACCGTAAGTTACATCGGTGCAAATGCAGGTTTGGTTTTCTGCGTGGCCGATGACCCGGGCATGCATTCTTCCCAGAATGAGCAGGATTCCAGACACTATGCAAAGGCATCGAAAATTATGATGCTCGAACCGTCGGATAGTCCGGAATGTAAAGAATATACAAAGGCGGCATTTGAACTGAGTGAAAAGTATGACACACCGGTAATTATCCGTCTGTCCACCAGAGTTTCACATTCGCAGGGTTTGGTAGAACTTTGCGACAGAGAAGAACAACCGCTTAAAGATTATGAGAAAAATCCGGCAAAGCATGTTATGATGCCGGGTAATGCCATCAAGCGCCATGTTGTAGTCGAAGAGCGACAGGCGGCGCTTGCGGCGTATGCGGAGGATTGTCCGTTTAACAAAGTGGAAATGAACACGGACAAAATCGGTGTGATTACTTCCGGTGTAGCGCATATGTATGCAAAGGAAGCGCTGGGCGATAAAGTAAGTTACTTAAAACTCGGCATGGTGTATCCGCTTCCGGAAAAACTGATTGCCGACTTTGCCGCAAAGCATGAAAAGGTTGTAGTGATTGAAGAACTTGACCCGGTGATTGAAAGCCATTGCCGCGCACTCGGTATTGATGTTGTGGGCAAGGAAAGTTTTACGCTTTTGGGTGAATATACCCCGACCATGATTAAAAAGGTTGTGCTCGGACTGGACGGTGCGCCGTTTGATGAAATCGGCGAAACCATTCCGGTGCGTCCGCCGGTTATGTGTGCAGGTTGTCCGCACAGAGGGACATTTTATGTGTTAAAGAAACTCGGACTTACCGTTTCCGGTGACATCGGTTGCTATACGCTCGGCGCGGTTGCTCCGCTGGCGAGTGTGGATACAACGGTGTGCATGGGCGCAAGCGTTTCCGGTGCACACGGCATGGCAAAGGCGCGCGGCGCAGAGTTTAACAAAAAACTCGTTGCGGTTATCGGCGACTCGACCTTTATCCACTCGGGCATTACGGGACTTATAGATATCGTTTACAACAAGGGCATTTCTACCGTTATCGTGCTCGACAACTCTATAACCGGTATGACAGGTCATCAGAACAACCCCTTAAACGGAAAAACGATAAAGGGCGATCCCACGACAGCGGTAAATCTCGAAGCTCTCGCTAAGGCTATCGGTATCAACCGTGTTCGTGTTGTTGATCCCTTCGATATTAAGGCTACCAAGCAGGCTGTTACCGAAGAATTGCAGGCTGAAGAGCCCTCTCTCGTGATTTCGAGAAGACCTTGCGCGCTCCTTAAGAGCGTAAAGCATCCCGCGGCGCTTGTTGTCGACTCCGACAAATGCGTTGGATGTAAGGCTTGTCTTAAAGTCGGCTGCC
>JAZNLB010000036.1:0-37336 GCA_045578865.1 Clostridia bacterium
ATTCACTATTACTTATTACTTTCCAAAAATCGACATTTCTTTTAGGGAATAGTGAAGAGTGAATAGGTAATAAGTAAAATCGACAAGATTCTGTCGAACCTTGTCGATTTTTGGAGGTACCACCCGGATTTGAACCGGGGAATAAAGGTGTTGCAGACCTTTGCCTTACCGCTTGGCCATGGTACCATATGAATTTGTATGTTTTAATACAAAAGGTGCAATCACAATTGTGTGCACCTTCTGTATTAAAAATTGGAGCGGAAGACGAGATTCGAACTCGCGACGTTCACCTTGGCAAGGTGACGCTCTACCACTGAGCCACTCCCGCAGATATGGTGCCTCCGGACGGAATCGAACCATCGACACAGGGATTTTCAGTCCCTTGCTCTACCGACTGAGCTACAGAGGCGTCTGTTGTGACGCATATACACCACAGCTTCCTTTTTAAAAAGGAATTGGCGACCCGGAAGGGGCTCGAACCCTCGACCTCCAGCGTGACAGGCTGGCGTTCTAACCAACTGAACTACCGGGCCAAATTATGGTGGGAGTTACAGGGCTCGAACCTGTGACCCTCTGCTTGTAAGGCAGATGCTCTCCCAGCTGAGCTAAACTCCCGCACCAGCCGCTTCGCAAGCGACGGATTTTATTATACAAGATGTTTTTTGTCTTGTCAAGACTTTTTTTAGAAATTTTGAAATTTTTTTATTTTTGTACCAGACGGGTATAGAGCGCCTCTAAATCCTCTCGCGAAAAGTCATAGATATTGTCGCAAAACTGGCAGGTAACCTCAGCTTTACCCTGCTCATCAATGAGCGCGCGCAATTCTTCTTTGCCCATACCCAAAAGCGCGCTTGACACACGCTCACGCGTGCAATCGCACACATATTCCGGCTTAGTTTCGTTTTGGTACATAAACATATCTATGCCTTCGGTAACGGTGAGCAAAATGTCTTCGGGGCTCATTCCCTCGGAGAGCATGGTGGTCATCGGTGGCAGCTTTTTAATATTTTCTTCCAATAATAATGCATCGGCATCTGTCGCATCCGGCATCAACTGCAAAATAAATCCGCCGGCATTGATAACCGAGCCGTCCGTATCTACAAGAACACCGAGTGCACAAGCGCTCGGCACCTGCTCGGAAGTTGCGAAATATGCCGTTATGTCCTCGGCGATTTCGCCCGAAACCAATTCAAGTTGCGCCGAATACGGCTCTTTCATCCCCAAATCACATACGACACAGAGCGTACCCTGTCCAACAGCGCCGCCGACATTTAATTTACCGGGTGCTTTGGAGGGAAGTTCTACCGTCGGATTTTCCGCATACCCTTTCACTCTGCCCTGCGAATCCGCCGTTACTATGAGTTTGCCGAGCGGCCCGTCTCCTGCCACACGCAGTGTCAAACGGTCGTTTTCGCCCTTCATCATATCGCCCATCATCGCACCTGCCGTCAAAAGTCTGCCCAGTGCGGCGGTGGCAATCGGATAAGTTTTATGAATTTGTTGTGCGCGGCGCACCGTCTCGGTGGTTTCCGCAACGAAAATGCGGATGCCGCCCGTAGCGGATATACCGCGAAGTATTGTGTCTGCCATGTTGTTTGTCTTCCTTTATAATTTACTCGTAATCTCTTTTAAATATGCAGAAAATCTGTCTTTTAAATCTGCACGATCAAGGGCGAATTCCACCATCGCTTCCAGATAACCCATGCGGTCGCCTACATCGTAGCGGCGGCCGATAAAGTCATAAGCATAAATTGGCTGCTGTTTGCCTAAAATTTCAATGGCATCCGTAAGTTGAATTTCGCCGCCCGCTCCTCGCGGCGTGCGCTCAATACACTCAAAAATCTCCGGCGTGAGTATGTATCTGCCGAGCACCGCAATATCACTCGGCGCTTCTTCCGGCTTCGGCTTTTCCACCAAATCATGCACACGATAGGTACGCTCGCCTTCGGCGGTGGCATCAATCGCGCCGTACTTGCAGATGTTTTCATGCAAAACGGTCTGCACACCGAGCACGCTCGCCTGCTTTTCTTCAAACACCTCTATCATCTGTGCAAGGCACGGTTTTTGTGCCTTCACAATATCGTCACCGAGCAAAACCGCAAACGGCTCGTTGCCGACAAAGGTTTTCGCACAATACACCGCATGGCCCAGACCGAGCGCTTCCCTCTGGCGCACATAATGGATATTTGCCATTTCGGAAATGTCCTGCACCACTTTCAAAAAGTCGGACTTTCCGCTCTTTTCGAGTTCAGTTTCCAACTCATACGCCTTGTCAAAGTGGTCTTCAACCGAACGCTTTGTGCGCCCCGTTACGATAATGATATCCTCAATGCCGCTCTTTACGGCTTCTTCTACAATATACTGGATGGTCGGTGTATCCACAATCGGAAGCATTTCCTTCGGCATCGCCTTGGTTGCCGGCAAAAATCTCGTACCGAGTCCCGCCGCCGGGATGACTGCCTTCTTTACTTTCACAACTACCATCTCCTTCATATTACTTCATTTAATTTTATCAACTTTTTGTATGTTTGTAAACAATTTTTCAAAATATTTGTATTTTACGCACATTTGTGATACACTAAAACAAAGCAAAGAAAGGTGGAATTTCCATGACAGATAAAGAATTATATGAAAAATTAACTTATACGGTCAAGCACGCCAACACCATAGCAGACGATGCGCTCAAAACGCAGACTTTTGACTACTGCGAAGGTTATAAAGCCTTTTTAAACCACGCAAAAACCGAACGCGAAGCGGTTTGCGTAACCGAAAAGATTGCACGGGAAAACGGCTTTAATGCGCTTGGTGATATGAGCGTGCTCAAACCGGGCGATAAGGTGTACGCCTCCAACGGCGGCAAGGGGATACTGCTTGCCATCATCGGTAAGGAAGACATTTTGGAAGGTGTCAATCTCGTCGGCGCGCATCTGGATGCGCCTCGCCTCGACTTAAAGCCGCGCCCGCTCTTTGAAGACAGCGATATGGCATGGCTGAAAACCCAGTACTACGGCGGCATCAAAAAATACCAGTGGCTTGCACTGCCGCTGGCGATGCACGGCACTGTATGCAAAACGGACGGCACAAGCGTAAACATCTGCATCGGCGAAGATGCAGGCGATCCCGTATTTACCATCACCGACCTTTTACCGCATCTGTCGCAGGACCAGATGCAAAAAGTGCTTGCCAAAGCCTTTGACGCAGACAGTTTCCATATTCTGCTCGGCTCAATGCCCAAAGGCGATGACGAGATAAAAGAAAAAGTCAAATTTAATGTGCTTTCGATGCTTTATGAAAAATACGGCATTACCGAAGAGGACTTAACAAGCGCAGAAATCGAATTTGTACCTGCCGGCGCAGCAAGGGATGTAGGTCTCGACCGTGGTTTAATCGGCGGTTACGGCCAGGATGACCGCGTATGCGCCTATGCGGCTCTGCGTGCACTTTTGGATATGCAGGGTGTCCCAACCAAAACGGCTATCTGCCTGCTGGTGGACAAAGAAGAAATCGGCTCTATGGGCCGCACGGGCATGAAATCCCGCTTCTTTGAATTGCAACTCGGCGATATCATCGCCAAACTCATCGGCGGTTGCAACATTGATATATTAAATAAGGTACTGTTTGCCTCCGCGTGTCTGTCAGCAGATGTGGGCGCGGCGTACGACCCGCAACATCCCGAAGTGCATGACCGCTCCAATGCAGCTTTTGCCGGTAAGGGCGTAAATGTGTGCAAATACACGGGTGGACGAGGCAAGTCGGATTCGAGCGATGCCAGCGCAGAGTTTACCGCCAAAATCCGCCGTCTGTTTAACGAAAACGGCGTTTTGTGGCAAAACGGCGAACTCGGCAAGGTCGATGTTGGCGGCGGCGGTACGATTGCACAGTATGTGGCAAATCTCGGTCTCGATGTTATCGACTGCGGCACGGCGCTGTTGTGCATGCACGCACCGTTTGAAATTGCCAACAAGTTTGACTGTTATATGACTTACAAGGCATATAAAGTGTTTTTTGAAAATTGCAGATAATAAAAAAACAGGGGCGCGCACGCCCCTGATTTTTTTAGTCTTCCTTTGCCGATATATAAGTTTCTTCCCTTTCGCATTGCAAGGCTTTTAATGCTTCAATCACCTCCGTAATTTTGTTGAAAATTGTAAAATAAACTTCTTTGTCCATTGGTTTTTCCTCCTGAATAAAAAAATGCGCTCTCCATGGAGAACGCACCGAAAAAGTGTGTTCCCCAGTTGCTGCAACACAAACTTTCTTCCAACAAGGGTATGCTGAAATAAGGGGGCACACCTTTTACCAAGGTAGTTCCCTCGTTGGAAAAATTTTAAAGTTTGTGTTGCGTTTTTATTTTACCATATTATATAAAAACTGTCTATATTTTTCTTTCGTGTTTTTTCGACAAAATATATCCGCTTAATTTTTGCATAAAAAATGCCCTTTCGCCAAAACTAAAACCAAGACTCAAAGAAAGGATTGATTTTATGCAGACATTTACTTATGTTTTAACCCACGAAGTCGGCATCCACGCGCGTCCGGCAGGGTTGGTGGTCAGCGAAGCAAAAAAACACACCTGCGATATTACGCTTTCCGTCGGCGAGAAAAAGGCGGATGCCAAGGGACTTTTTTCGGTGATGGGCCTTTCCGCCAAGGGTGGCGACAGCGTGTGCGTTTCCTGCAACGGTGCAGACGAAGCCGCCGCAGCCGCAGCGCTGGAAGCCTTATTTAAACGGGAGTTGTAATCTATGCAGATATTTAAAGGACAGAGTGTTTTCGGCGGCATTGCCATTGGACCGGTTCATATGTTTTCACGCAAAGTACAAACCATTACACTTTCTCGGATTGAGGACATTGAAGCGGAACTTTCGCGCTTTGAAGAAGCTAGAACATGCGCGCGTGCAGAACTTATTTCTCTTTATGAAACGGCGCAGCAGCGTGTCGGCAAGGAAAATGCAGAGATTTTCAACATCCACGCCATGATGCTCGACGATACGGACTACTGCGGCTCTATTACACACATTATCCGCACGCAGCAAGCCAATGCAGAGTACGCCGTCAGCATGACAGCAGACAACTTTGTTAAACTCTTTTCCGGCATGGACGACGCATATATGCGCGCGCGTGCCGCCGATGTTCGCGATGTGTCGGAAAGGCTGGTGGGCGTGCTGACGGGTGCGCTGACCGAAAATGTCTTGTCAGAGCCTTCCATCATTGTCGCAGACGACCTGGCGCCGAGCGAAACCGTACAACTCGACCGTGAAAAAGTGCTGGCATTTGTCACGGCTCGCGGTTCTAAAAATTCACACACCGCCATTTTGGCACGCACAATGAACATTCCTGCCATCATCGGCGTCGGGAAGGATATTCTTTCGCTTGCTCAAGGTACACTTGTGATTGTGGACGGCTTTGATGCCAATGTTTATATTGATGCAGACGAAAAAACAACTACAAAGTTTCTCGCCCGTGCGAAGGCAGAAACAGAAAAACAAAACTTGCTCAAAACTTTAAAGGGGCTGGATAACGAAACCGCTGACGGACGGCGCATTGACCTGTTTGCCAACATTGCAGATACGGGCGATGCGGCGCTGGCATTGCAAAACGATGCAGGCGGCATTGGTCTTTTACGCAGTGAGTTTTTATATATCGGCAGAAAGGAAGCGCCGGATGAACAAACCCAATTTCATGCCTATCGTACGATTGCACAAAGTATGGCGGGCAAAAGCGTGATTATCCGCACGCTCGACATCGGCGCAGACAAAAAAGCCGCCTATCTCGGTCTGGATGCAGAAGAAAATCCCGCGCTCGGCTACCGTGCGATTCGCATTTGCTTAGATCGCCCCGCTTTGTTTAAAACGCAACTTCGTGCCATCTACCGCGCCTCAATTTTCGGAAGCATCTCCGTTATGGTGCCGATGATTATTTCCGTCGAAGAAATTTTGCGCGTGAAGGAAATCATCGCCGAAGTCAAAGCGGAACTGGTGGCAGACCGCATTGCCTACAATGAAAATGTGCCGTTCGGCATTATGATTGAAACGCCGGCGGCGGCAATTTTGAGCGACGAATTTGCCAAGCATGTAGACTTTTTCAGTATCGGCACAAACGATTTGACGCAATATGTACTTGCCGCCGACCGCCAAAATCCGCGCATTGAACCGATGATAGATACCCGTCATCCGGCGATTTTGCGTCTGATACAGATGGTCGCAGAAAATGCACACAAAAACGGCATTTGGGTCGGTATTTGCGGCGAGCTTGCCGCCGATTTGGAGCTGACGGAATTTTTCCTGTCTATCGGCATTGACGAACTTTCGGTCTCGCCGCCGATGATTCTGCCTCTTCGCCGCAAAATCCGCAGTATCGGAAAATAATCACAGCAGGGAACGAAAAAATGAAAATAATTTGCAGGTCGCGGATGCCTCATCCACCCGCAAAATACACAAACAAAAAAGAACGGCGGCGCCGTTCTTTTTTGTTTTGCCTACTACTTTAAAATATTGCTATTATTGACCACTTTATCGCTCAAAAGCACCAAAACCTCTGCGCCATCAAAGGTAACAAACTGCTTTAACAAACTGCTTGCCATATAGCGCAAATCCACGAGCGTGATTTTGGAATAATGCTCCACAAACAACGGCGCAATGCTTGAACCGTAGGAGTCACGGAAAATCACGAGTTCCCGTTTTTCTGTTGCCTTCGGGTTTGTAATCACCGTCAGCGGTGTCGCACCGGATAAAAATACATCGTACGGGATTTTGGTGTTTAATTTTTCCGTATTGTATACGGTGGTAATATTCTTGTTTTGGAAATCGGAAACCGTTGCAGCGCTTATAGCATCACTTATAAGATATGTCAGCGTTTCTGCCGGCAGAGTTGCAATATCCTTTGCATAGTCACCAACATAGCCCTCTACCGCCGTTGCGCTATAGGCACCTTTGTTGTGCACAAAGCCCATTGCCGCACCGAATACATCCATGACACCGTGCAGGTTTTCCTGCTTCCAGTGGCGGTCGGTTTTATAGTAATCCTTCAGCGAAAGCGCGGATGCAATGTCTACATAAGTCCAGTCATAAAACGCATCGGAAACAAACGCGTCCACAGAATTGTGATTTAAATAGTGCACCGTTTTATCCTTGGCATAAAAACTCTTTTCCGGAATGGTCGCAATATATGTCTTGTTTTCTTCAAAAAGTTCTGCTTTCAGTTCATAAAACTTTTCGGCAAACTTGCGCGCACTGCTTACATTAAACTGACCTTCCGCCTCCATGAGCATACCGTCAATTTCCATATAGCCGTTCTCATCCGGCACAATCAAAGATGTATCCAAGCTGCGAAAACTTGCACTCATACTGTCGCCTGCGGTATCATCCATCGCAAGCAAAATAAGGTTGCCAATGTTTTCCACTTTCACATTTTTCGGATGTACGCCTACGCAAACCCATTTTCTCGGATTTACATTTTCACGGATTTCCTTTTTCGCCACTTCAACATCTGCACCGTGTTTGATACGAATTACCGCCACGCTGTGTGCATTCGAAGACATCATCGGCTCGCACACAAGCGCCTCGGACACCCCGATTTTTTCGGCATCCGCACCGATAAAGGAAGCAAGAAAATCTACATAATTTTCTTTATCCGTTTCTTCGCCATCGATGTAGTATTTTCCGTCTTTTTCGGCAAAATCCATTGTCATCAGACCTTGCAGATATAAATTTTCTACATCAGAATATACTTTACCCAAAATATCAGAAAGCGGGCTGTCCGGGGTAATTACTTTGCCGCCCTTAACCTCAGCAATCGAAAGCGACAGCGGATGAATTGCGCCCTGCTCCATTAAATAGTCTTTTAAAGTCTGCTCACTGTTGTGCAAACGCGCCTCGAGCGCCGTATACGACAAAATCGCCGCATCACCGCGCAGGAAGGTATCGCTATCGGTTTCGGCAGTCAAAATACCTGCCTGCTTACCGAGGGTTTCCCAGTTTTCCCATACCGAGCCTTGCTCGTCCGTATAGCCGAGTGCACGCAAGATGAAGGTTACATACATCTGCTTGGATGCAACGGCATTCGGCGCAAACTCCGTTTCGGACACACCGGCGGTAATTTTATTTGCATAGCCGTATGCCATGTAGTTTTCTGCACCCTCCCAATCCGGAGCATCCGTAAACGGATGGGACAGTTCTTCGTCCGGATACAGCGCCGCCATCTCATTGCCCGACAGACGGATAAGCATAATGAGCGCTTCTAAACGCGTTAGCGGTTTTTCAAGTTCAAAACCGTTGTTGGTACCGCGAAACAAATCCAGCTCCGCCAGAAATTCCGCTTGACTCTGTGCCGTTTTCGCATCATAGGCAAATGCCGGCAGAGCGCCTGCAAGCAGGCACACCGTAAGTAAAATTGCAAGTATTTTTTTCATCTCTTTTCTCTCCTCTAATATAAAAAATGGTTAACCATAACACACACATACGAGCCCGCCTGAAAGGGCGTCTTTGCGTATGTTTGTGGTTACAAAATACAAAACGAACACCTTTAATAAAAAGTTCCATTTCAGTATAGCATAATTTCGGGAATTGTCAATGTGTGATATGTAGCAAAAAAAGGAACGGAAAACCGTTCCTTTTTGCTATTTTACAGTTCTACAATGATGATTTCAGTTACAACATCTTCGTAAGACTTTACAAATACGAAACTTGCATCTGCATCGTCATACTTGCGGATATCGCCGGTTGTTGCCTGCTTAAGCATACCGTTTACGCTCTTTGCGCTGTCGAGAATATAAACCTTGGCATCGCCGAAGGCAATATTTTTCTCTGCGCCACCGTTTACGGATACATTCATGGATGCAGCAAACTTCTGCGTTACCTTACCGTAGAGGATATTTAAACCGTCGGTCGGGCTGGTTTCAAACTGCGTTGCCTTCTTGGAAATATCCAGAAGCACGCGGAAAGTCGTGATTTCGCCCTGTGCATTGGTCTTGTACTGGATGATATCGCCCTTTTCGAGTTTCACATTGCCGTCCGTGCCCGGCTTTACAAGCATATCCTTTTCGGTTGCAAGAAGTTGCTTCTTTTCACCGTTTTCAATTACATAAAGTTTGTCTACAACTTCATCGTCTGCGTTTGCGCTGGTCGTAATGCTGGTTACAATCGCACTCGCCGCTTCTGCGGATGCCTCATAAAGCGTATCGGTTACGATAATTGCCTTGGCGGTATAGTCTTTGCCGAGGTCGAACACAATCGCATCGTAAGTGTTGTCGTTTTCAAACATGCTCATGTCGCTCATCGTAAACTTATCCGGATCGGTCTCGCCTGTCGGGATGTCGAAAATCACAGTGTCTTTGGTGATGTTAATGCCCGCCAGTTTGCCGGTTGCCTTTTTGTAAACCGCATCGTCAAGCTTCATGTTCAAGGTGAACTTATCTTCGTCAATCGCGCCGGTTGCGGACTTGTCCGTTGCGGTGTTGAGCGCCGTGAGTTTGCCGTCTGCGTTCGTTTCAAAGGTTACAAGTTGCTGTGTCACTACGCCGTCTGTCTTGAGCGCTTCAAGTACATCTGCGCTTGCCGTACCGGCTACGCCGTTGAAGCGGATTTTTGTAAGGGTTTCAAGCTTCACGGTCTTGCCGTCTTTAGTAAACAGGTGCAATTCGAGTTCATCGGAAAGCACACTCGGCTTACCTGCACGGATAAGGTATGCGTAGTTTGTGGAAATTGCGTGTGTTGCATCTACTGCCGCAATCTTACCTTCTACATCCAGATAGAACTTACCTTCATCTTTGAGTGCAATCGTTTCGGTGTAGTTGTTTGCAATTTCGTAAAGTTCGCCACCGATAACCACGCCGTTTGCTTCCAGTTCTTCTACTTTGCCTTCTACAACCTTATTCGTTACATAAATTCTGTAAATACGATTATCGGAACTTGCCGCCACACTCAGCACATCCCATTCTTTTAAGTCCGCAAGTTTCAAATGTTCGCCGCCCTTGATAATCTGAATATCCAAATCCTTATCTTCCTCGTCGAGCGTCAGCGTCGGTGCGCCGTATTTGTCGATAATCTTGCCTGAAGTTTCCAAAACTTCTTCTACAACGATATTTTCAAAAGTCGTTACAAACACGATGTCGTATACATTGTCGCGGTTGATGTCTAAAAGTTCCATGCCGCCTGCCGCATCGGTCAAATCGAGTTTTGCGTTGTCCATAGTTTCATACTTGCCGTTGTGAATTAAAATCGCATCTGTCTTGATGTCTGCTGTAAATGCCTTTTTATCGGTATCCTTGTCCTTCCAGTAAGAAAGCACCTTCTTACCTGTTGCATCCTCAATGGATTCAAATTTATCCGCAGTTACGGAGAGGATAGAGTTTTTGTTTGCCTCCGGACGAATTAAGATAATCTGCTTTTCGCCGTGCTCATCTTCTTGCAGATAAAATACAACTCTGTAACCAAGGAAATTTGTTGCATCTACATGGTCGGCGTTATAGATTTCCTCGCCGATTTTTACCTTACCGCGCTCCAGTGCAGATGCACCGTTAAGTGCCGTCTGGCTTGTTGCCGTTACCTGACCGGTCAGTTTTTCGGTTCTGAGTTTGGTGGAAAGCAAGGTCTTGCCTTCAACCACTTCGTAATTCTTGTCATCGCCGAAACCGGTCTGTACCATCATATCCGCAGTAAGCGCGTTAAACATCATCTGCGCTACGAGCGAACGAGTTGCCGGTGCATTGCCTGCTGCATTTGCATTTTTGTTCAAGCCATTTTCCGCACCCACTACAAGGTAACCTGCCGGATATGCACCCTTGTCGAGCGCCGCCGGCTCATGACCAATCATTCTGACGAGAACGGTCATTGCCTCTTCATAGGTAATGGTGTCTTCCGGACGGAAGTTGCCGTCGGTGTCACCGATTACGATGCCCTGTCCGGCTGCAACATTGATATATCCGTTGCCCCAGTAATCTGCGCCTACATCCGGGAACTTGGATACGGACTTTGTTGCTTCTGCTACTTCTGTCAGTCCGAGTGCCGCTACTGCAATCTTTGCTACCTCGGCACGCTTGATTGCATCATTGGGACGAAACAGACCCGTGTCTGCATCGCCAACCATAATACCGAGCGCGTACAGTGTTTCCACCGCTTCCTCTCTGGCAGAATCAGTCATATCCGGAAATACGGAAGCGGCTATACTTGCGGTAGAAATCATACCGACAGCCATAACCCCCGCAAGCATCGCTGCCAAAAACTTTCTGATTTTTCGCATACTTGTGTTTCCTCCTTAAATGATTTTTGTTTTTTAGTTTACATAACACAAATCAATTTCATTTGGCGCACGCATTGATATAATAATAAAAAATGCGGTTTTTTGAAATTGGATTGTACATTATGTCAACCACAGTTATCATTATAGGCAGATACAGAGGTATATGCAACCCTCAAATGTTGGTTGAAATGGAAAATAGTCGCAGGTAAAAAATAAATCCCACAACCAAAATAGTTGTGGGATTTGTAGTAGATAATAATTATCTTTTTGAAAACTGCGGTGCACGACGAGCAGCCTTCAAGCCGTACTTCTTTCTTTCCTTCATACGCGGATCGCGTGTAAGGAAACCGGCCTTCTTAAGCGCGCCTCTGTACTCAGCATCTGCCTCGAGAAGTGCACGAGCGATACCGTGACGGATAGCACCTGCCTGACCTGTGAAACCGCCGCCGCTAACGCTTGCAATAACATCAAACTTAGCAGCCGTATCTGTCAGCGTAAGCGGCTGACGAACGATAACCTTTAAGGTTTCCAGACCAAAATAATCGTCTAAATCTCTTTTATTGATGGTCACATTGCCTTTGCCCGGAACAAGACGCACTCTTGCAACGGAGCTTTTTCTTCTACCTGTGCCGTAAAAAACTGTGTTCTTTGCCATGTTCGTCTTCCTCCTTATTTAATCTCGCCGGTCCAAACTTCCGGCTGCTGTGCTGCATTGTTGTGCTCTGCGCCCTTGTAGATACGAACGCGTGTGAGCGCCTTTGCGCCCAGAGAGTTGTGCGGCAGCATACCTTCGATTGCAAGGTACATAGCCTTATCGCTGTTTTCAGCCATCAATTTGCTATAATGAATTTCTTTAAGGCCGCCAACCCAACCGGTATGATGATAACGAACCTTGCTTTCGAGCTTCTTACCGGTAAGGATAGCCTTATCGGAGTTGATGATAATTACATGGTCACCGCAATCCACATTCGGGGTGAATGTCGGAAGATGCTTACCGCGAAGAATGTTCGCTGCTGCTGCAGCAACACGGCCGAGCGGCTTATCTGTTGCATCAATGATATACCATTTTCTCTTAAGCTCACTTGCTTTTGCCATAAATGTGCTCATGATGATTCCTCCTGTTTTTTCTTTTCTCCTTTTTAGTCGCTTGATTATTCTAATACAATCTTTCCCTCTTGTCAACAACTTTTTTAAAAAAATTTAATTTACAAACTATAATCTCTTAAAATCTCTTTTTTTCTCTTTTAATCTCTTAAAATCTAACTTTGTAATTTTAAAAATTTATTATAAAAGTTTTGTTTTTTCGTTATCAAAGATAAGCTTGCCCCGTATGGTGATGCTATAAATTAAACGATTTATATATAATATAGAAAGAACAGGTTATCATTATCAAAATTTTTCATTTAAACAAATTAAAAAATTCCCAATTCGCTGGCGCAGCTTGGGAATTTTTTTTGTGTATTATTAGCGGAACATAGCTATGCAGAAACAATCACTTTTTGTTTCGTGGTGGCTAAAACCTGTTTTTATTAATATTCGTAATCAACAACAACTCTGCCTTCATTTACATCGCGTATATAAGCCGCCGCTTCAAGATGGTACGGATTATTTTGATACGCATCCAAATCCTGTTTTGTTTTAAAATCCGTTACCAGGCAAACATCATACGCCATAGGCGCGCTATTAAAATTAATGCCGACTTGCAAAGATACAATTTCGCTAATTTTGTTTGTAAGTTCCTCCAAGGAATTTTTAATTTTTAAAGAAATCTCCTCTTTACAAAGACCATCCTTTTTCTGCGGTAATTTCCACATAACAATGTGTTTAATCATTATTTTTTCTCCTTTTTATAAAATTTTTTACTTCATAAATAATATTATAAATAATTATTCAAAATTGTCAATTCTTTTTATATTTTTGCTTGCACTTTTCCATAATTTTTGTTATAATCAAAGTAGTATATTATGCGCGTATTATCCGTATTTATAAAAAAATTTATGTAAACCACAAGATATAGTTTTGCATAAAAAAATAAAATAGCTATTTTTAGTGTTATACATAAACTTTTCCATATTTTAATTAAGAAAAAATACTGTTTTACGGGGTTTCGCACATAATTATCCATATAGATGTTCATAATTGTGGATAACTTTGCGTTTTTATTCAACCACAAGTAATAGATTTTATGTATTAGGAGTTTTTAAAATGGATGTTGAAAGAATTTGGAAATCGGCTTTAGAAATCATAGAGCCGGATGTTACACCAACCGCATTTTCAACTTGGTTTATGGATATGAAACCCATTTCTATGGATGATTCAAAAATTGTTTTGAGTATGCTCAATGAATTGATGATTCAAATGGTAAAACCATACCATGCCAATATTATTTCTGCTATTCATTCCCTGACAGGTAAACTTGTCGATGTGGAATTTACGGCAAGAAGTCAACCGGAAGTGCAGACACCGGGTATTCAAAAAATTAACAATTTAAATGCAAAATACACCTTCGATTCTTTTGTGGTCGGTAATTCCAACCATTATGCACATGCAGTTTCCGTTGGTGTAAGTGAAGGACCGGGCAGTATTTATAATCCGCTTTTGATATACGGCGGCAGCGGTCTGGGAAAAACCCACTTAATGCAGGCGATTGGAAATTATGCAAATGAATTTTCTATAAAAAAATATGGTAGAGAATTAAGTGTTGTATACATCTCTTCAGAAAAGTTTACAACGGAACTGATTGCCGCAATTTCAAACAGAACAACGGCACAATTCCGCCAAAAATACAGAAGTGTGGATATTCTTTTATTAGATGATATTCAGTTCTTGGAAGGAAAAGAAATGGCGCAGGAAGAATTTTTCCATACATTTAATGAACTTTATGACGCAGGAAAACAAATCGTTTTAACCAGTGACCGTCCGCCGAGGGAAATTGATATTGAGGAGCGTTTAAAGACTCGTTTCTCCGGTGGTATTCAAGCAGATATTCAACCGCCGGATTATGAAACGCGTATTGCAATTTTACAAAAAAAGGCATCGGTAGAAAGTATAGAAGTGCCATATGATGTTTACTGTTATATAGCCGACAGTTGTAAATCCAATATTCGTGAATTGGAAGGCGCACTTTTAAAAGTATTTTCTTATGCAAAAATTACCGGTAAAAATATTGATTTATCCATGGCTCAGGAATCACTTAAAACACTGGTACCTGTGATTCGCATTACTGCAAATTCGATTAACGATGCAGTATCTAAATACTATGATATTCCGGTAGAAGATATTAAAGGAAAGCGAAAAATGCAAAATATTGCAGATGCCAGACAGATTGCAATGTATCTTTGCCGTACATTAACCGATATGAGTTTTGAATCTATTGGTAAAGCATACGACCGTCATTATACAACTGTTATGCACGCAGTGGATACGATTAATAAAAAACTCGAAACGGATGATGAATTAAAATATTCAATTTCGATGCTTACAAAACAATTAAGATCAATTTTTCATTAAAAAGTTATCCATAATATAATATGAAAATATGGATAACTTTATGTGGATACATTATGAATTATGATTTTTGTGGATAACTTTTTATACTTATACACACCTTTTTCACAGAAAAAAATATTTAAAAAATCCTTATAATATGCGTTTTTAAGGAGTTATACAAGTTATTCACATCCCCTACTACAACTACTACTAAAATTATTTTATTTTATTTAAGTTTAAGGCGCCGGACGGTGCACTAAATTAAAAGAAAAAATTTATAAAAAAAGGATTTGATTAAAATATGAAATTTATTTGTGACAAAAACAATCTTTCAGACGCAATCAATACCGTACAAAAAGCAGTATCGCAAAAATCTACGCTGCCGGTACTGGAAGGTATTTTAATTGAATGTGCGGAAAGTAAAATTATTTTAACGGGTAATGATTTGGAAATCGGTATCCGTTACGAATGTCCGGCGCAAATTTTGGAAGAAGGTACAATTGTTTTAAATTCCAGAATGTTTGGTGATATTGTACGCAAACTACCGGACGCACCGGTAGAAATAGAGTCAGATGAAAAACATTTGACAAAAATTAAGTGTGGGAAAGTAAATTTTGATATTTCAGGTATGGAGCCGCAAGAATTTCCGCGTATAGCAGATATAAACCGTGATTTTTCTTTTAATATTAAAAGTAATGTATTAAGAAGTATTATAAAGCAGACGATTTATGTAATTCCGCAAACATCCACAAGGCCGGTTTTAACGGGTGCATATTTTGAAGTAGAAAATAATAAGCTCTCCGTTGTTGGTTCCGACCGTTTTAGAGTAGCAATTCGCAATGAAATGATTGACGAAACCAATAAGAATTTTCATGCAATCATTCCTGTAAGAACACTCGGTGAACTTTTAAAGATTGTTAAAGATGACGATACTTATTTAAGAATGTATTTTTCTGATAAAAATGTTTTATTTGAGTTTGATAATTTTATTGTATTGTCCAGATTGCGTGATGGTGAATATATAAACTATAAAAATGCCATTCCGAAGGATTTTGCATTTACGGTTAAATGTAATGTAGCGGATTTGGAAAATGCGGTGGATCGTGCATCACTTATTATTTCCAATGAATCTGTAAAAAGTCCGCTTACACTTAATATTCGTACGGGCGAAATTGAAATCAGTTGTTCGTCGGCTTCGGGTAAAATAAATGATACAATTGCAGTGGAATGTGATTGTACACCGTTTGAAATTAAATTTAATTTAAAATTTTTACTTGATTCTCTTAAAAATTGCGATTGTGAAGAAATATTGATGCGTTTCATTACCGCTGGCAGTCCTTGTGTGATGGAGCCGGTGGAAGGTAATGAATTTATGTATCTTGTATTACCAATGCTGAAATAAGGATTGTTTTATATGGAAAAGATTTCGGTTAAAATTACAACAGAATATATAAAATTAGACCAACTTTTAAAATTTTCCGGTGTTGCTCAGACAGGGGCAGAAGCAAAGGATATGATTTTGTCCGAAATGGTGTATTATGACGGTGAAAAATGCACAATGCGCGGAAAAAAAATTCGCGCAGGCGAAAAAGTATTGGTTGAATTTGAAGATGAAGATGTTTTGATTACGGTTGAATAAAGATGTATATTAAAAAACTGAAAATTAAAAATTTCAGAAACTATGATTTTGCCGAATTGAATTTCGATGCAAAAACGAATATCATTTACGGAAATAATGCACAGGGTAAGACAAATATATTAGAATCCGTATTTGTGTTTTGCAGCGGTCGTTCGCACCGCAGAGCCGATGACGGTGAGATGATTCGCCAGGGATGTATAAGTGCGAGTATTGAGGTGGAATTTACCGATGATGTGCGCGATTTTGAAGGTAAAATGATTATGCAAAGCGGGAAAAAGAAACTTGTTTCTTTTAATGGTGTTTCGCTTTCAAAAATAAGCCATATTGCAAACTATATCTGTGCGGTTATGTTTTCGCCCGAGGATTTGAATATTATAAAAGGCAGTCCCGGTGAAAGGCGCAGATTTTTGGATATGGCGCTCAGTCAATTAAAACCAAATTATGTAACTGTTTTAAATGATTATTTAAAAGTTTTAAAACAGAGAAATAATTTATTAAAGCGTCTGCAGCCAGACAGTACAGAAGCACAAACACTTGATGTATGGGATGAGGCTTTAGCGGATTTAGGTGCAAAAATTACCTTATACCGTATTGAATTTATCAATTTTTTAAAACCCTTTGTTTTAAAATTTTATGCTGAACTTGCGGATGAGAAACTGGATTTTAACTATATTTCCAATATAACACAAAATTTTGAAAATTATGATGTTATAAAGGAAAGTATGCTAAAATTGCTATTAAAAAATCGCCGGCGGGATATTGAAACAAAGATTTCCAATATCGGTGTGCACAGAGATGATATTGCATTTACCATTGATGGTCGTGAAATTAAAATTTATGGCTCACAGGGCCAGCACAGAAGCGTGGTTTTATGTTTAAAACTTGCACAGACCGAAGCGGTTTACAGTATAAAAAAGACTTACCCTATTATATTGCTTGATGATATAATGAGCGAACTTGATAAAAAACGGCGTGCTTATTTTGCGGGTAAAATAAAGGATAAACAAGTAATTTTAACCTGTACAGATAAAGAGGAAACACATACCGATGCCCGTTTCTTTTATGTAAATGCGGGAGAGATAAAATCGGTTTGATATTGGGAGGATTGGGATGTACTTACATTTGGGTTCTGATGTGGTTGTGGCTAAAAAAGATGTAATTGCCATACTTGATTTGGAAACTACGAGTATATCTAAACGAACACAAAAATTTTTAGAGTTCGCGCAAAAAAGCGGCAGAGTTGTAGATGTAAGTATCGATGACCTTCCGAAAAGTTATATTTTGTGCGGTAATAAAGATAATTATAAGGTTTATGTTTCGCCGATTTCAGCACAAACACTTGGTAAGCGTGCGCTGGAGCACAGTTGGAATTAAGCCGTACAGATAAAACCTTTGGTTTTAGAAAGGAAATGGTAAAAAATGGAAGAAACGAAAGTAAATTCCGGGTATGACGAGAGTAATATTCAAGTCCTGGAAGGCTTAGAGGCTGTAAGAAAGAGACCGGGTATGTACATCGGCTCTACTTCAGTGCGCGGTCTGCATCACTTGGTATATGAAATTGTAGATAATGCGATTGACGAGGCACTGGCAGGTTACTGTAAAAATATTACGGTAGAAATTTTACTGGGCAATGTTGTAAGCGTAACAGATGACGGCCGTGGTATTCCGGTTGGTATACACCCTAAAATGGGTATATCTACACTGGAAGTTGTATTTACAATTTTGCATGCCGGCGGTAAATTCGGCGGTGGCGGATATAAGGTTTCCGGCGGCTTGCACGGCGTTGGTTCGTCTGTTGTAAATGCACTTTCCGAGTACCTTGAAGTTGAAGTCGTGCATGATGGTGAAATTTATTACCAAAAGTACGAGCGTGGTAAGAGCTGCGGTCCGGTAAAGGTTATCGGTAAAGCAAAAGAAGGTCAGAAGGGAACGAAAGTTACCTGGAAAGCAGATGATACCGTATTTGAAACCATCGAATACGAATATGATGTGCTTTTGCAAAGACTTCGTGAGCAGGCATTTTTGAATGGTGGCGTGTCTATTCATTTCATAGACAAGCGCAACGAGGAATGTATTGAAAATAAATTGCTCTACGAAGGCGGTATCCGCGAGTATGTAAAATACTTAAATCAAAGCAAAATTCCGATACACGATGATGTTATCTATTTTGATGGCAGCAAGGGCGATTCCTATGTGGAAATTGCTATGCAGTATACCGATAATTACAGTGAAGTGCTTGTTTCTTTTGCAAATGATATTAAAACCACCGAAGGCGGTACACACGAGGTCGGATTTAAGACTGCACTGACAAGAGTATTTAATGAATATATTAAAAAGTACAATCTTATTAAGGATAAAGATAAGGATTTGGTTTTGTCCGGTGAGGATGTGCGTGAAGGCTTAACGGCGATTATCAGTGTTAAAGTGTCTGAGCCGCAGTTTGAAGGACAAACGAAAACAAAACTCGGCAACTCGGAATTCCGCGGCATTGTAGATAAAACCGTAAGCGATAAATTTGCTGATTTCTTAGAAGAAAACCCACTTGTGGCAAAAATGATTGTTGAAAAAGCGCTGATGGCGTCGAAAGCAAGAGAAGCCGCAAGAAAAGCGCGTGAAGCAACGAGAAAATCTGCCGCAGTAGGGGACAGTTCGCTTTTAGGTAAACTTGCAAAATGCTCAGGTAAAGACCCAGCGAAAAATGAAATTTACATTGTTGAGGGTGATTCTGCGGGCGGTAGTGCAAAGCAGGGGCGCGATAGAAGTTTCCAAGCAATTTTGCCGCTTTGGGGTAAGATGCTTAATGTAGAAAAAGCAAGACTCGACAAAGTATACGGAAACGAAAAACTTTTGCCGATTATCATGGCACTCGGCGCTGGTATCGGCGATGACTTTGATGTATCAAAATTAAAATATCATAAGGTAATTATCATGGCCGATGCCGATGTCGACGGTTCGCATATCCGTACACTTCTTCTGACATTCTTTTTCAGACACATGCGTCCGCTCATTGATGGCGGTTATGTATATCTGGCACAACCTCCGCTGTTTAAAATCTGGAAGGGTAAAAATGTAAGGTATGCATACAGTGATGCAGAAATGCAAAAGGCAGTAGATGAAATGGGCGGTAAGTGTGATGTGCAGCGTTATAAAGGTCTCGGTGAAATGTCTGACCAACAACTTTGGGAAACAACAATGGATCCGGAAAGACGAACGATGCTTCGTGTAACGCTCGAAGATGCAGTTCAGGCTGATGAAATTTTCACTATTTTGATGGGTGATAATGTAGAGCCGCGCCGTGAATTTATTGAAAAAAATGCGGCATCCGTAATGAATTTAGATATTTAATATCAAAGGTATGTAAAGGAATGTTTCATGTGAAACATTCCTTTTCTATGTCCTATTCTTTTTAGAGTTCATTGTTTCACATGAAACATCTTTTTTGTCAAAAAACCACTTTTTCCTTTACTATATAAACAATATGTGATAAAATAAAATACGAAATCTCTATGAAAGGTGATAATGTGAAATCTCACATTATGCCTTCGGCGGAAATTATTGCACCGACGAAATTTTCACATCGTATACGATGCGAAACGGCGATGTGCATAATTTCCATTATACGCCTTTTTGCCCACGAAAAGTGCGTGTATATTTTAAATTACTATTTGTGGGCAGAAAGGCTATGGAAATTTTATGGCGAAAATTATAGCAGTTGCAAATCAGAAAGGCGGCGTTGGAAAGACTACGACGGCGGTAAATCTGGCAGCAGCTTTGGCTTTTCGAAAAAAGAGAGTGCTTTTAGTAGATACGGACCCGCAAGGCAATGCCACCAGCGGTATAGGTATAAATAAATATGAAGTGGAATATTCCGTCTATGATTGTTTAATCAATGACTTACCGGCGAAAAAGGCAATCTTAAAGACACAACAGAGAAATCTGGAGTGTATTGCATCCAATATTTCTTTAGCGGGTGCGGAAATTGAATTGGTTTCGATTGAAAACAGAGAATTTAAATTAAAGGAATGTTTGGACAAGGTCAGAAAGAATTATGATTTTATATTGATTGACTGTCCGCCGTCACTTGGTTTGATTACGCTCAATGCCTTTACCTGCGCTGATTCTATTTTAATTCCTCTGCAGTGCGAGTATTTTGCGCTTGAAGGACTTTCGCAACTTACAGCAACGATTAAACAAGTGAAAAAAGGCTTAAATCCG
Organism: Clostridia bacterium; assembly: GCA_045578865.1. GTDB lineage: Bacteria > Bacillota > Clostridia > UBA1381 > UMGS1253 > RGIG2041. Next base: position 20,582 of record JAZNLB010000036.1, read on the forward strand.
GACCTTTATATTGAAGGTGTGCTGGCGACAATGTATGATTCCAGAACAAATTTGTCGTTTCAGGTATTGGAAGAACTTAAAAAATTCTTTCCGGAGGAACTCTATAATACAACCATTCCGAGAAATGTGCGTTTAAGTGAGGCGCCGAGTTTCGGAGAATCCATTATTACTTACGATATTACCTCCAAGGGCGCAGATGCGTATATTGCACTCGCAAATGAAGTAATTTTAGCAAATAAATAGGAGTGATTATTATGGCAAAACGCGGATTGGGCAAAGGACTTGGTGCGCTTTTTACGGAAGATACAACGCCGGCAACGGTTGCGAGTTTTCCGGAAAAAGAAGCATCGGAAAAAGTAATGCTTTTAAAACTTTCTCAGGTTGAGCCAAATCGTACGCAGCCGAGAAAGCAGTTTGATACAGAAAAACTTAATGCCTTGGCGGATTCTATCCGTGAACATGGTGTTCTTCAACCGATTTTGGTGCAGGAAACCTTCGATGGACAGTATCAGATCATTGCCGGCGAGCGTCGTTGGAGAGCGTCTCGATTGGCAAAACTTAAGGAAATTCCTGCGATTGTGCGCTCCTATGACGAGCAGATGGTCATGGAGGTTGCGTTAATCGAGAATTTGCAGCGTGAAAATCTAAATCCGGTGGAAGAAGCGCTCGGATATAAGCAACTTATGGTTGAATTTAATTTAACGCAGGAAAAAATTGCACAGCGCGTAGGTAAATCCCGCCCAGCGGTTGCAAATGCGCTGCGATTGCTTGCTCTTCCAAACAGCATACAGGAACTTTTAAAGGCAGGTAAACTTACCGGTGGTCATGCACGCGCAATTTTATCTTTACAAAGTGAAGAATTACAGAAAGTATTGGCAGCGCGCATTGTAGAAGGACAACTTAGTGTACGCCAGGCAGAAGTGCTTGCAAAAATTCTACCCAATGAGAAAAAGAAAAAATCGGTCGAAAAAAAACCGGATGCACTTGATATTGAACTTGCCCGCCTTTCCCAAAGTATTTCCAACCAACTCGGTACAAAGGTGCAGATTATAAACGGGGCAAAAAAGGGTAAAATAGAAATTGAGTACTATGGCAGCGAGGATTTGGACCGAATTCTTAAGTTATTACAAATTTAGACAAAAAATGTAAAAATATGGATGCCCTGTATTAAATTTTCAGGGGTTTAGGTAAGCAATCCTTTAACTTTGACCTATTTTTTAATACAGCGCATTTTAGACGCATTTTAGAGCGAGTTACAAAAACAGAAAAAAGGAAGTGACAAAAACCGGTGTCAGCATTTTTTTCGGACATGACGAATGTCATTTATGCGTTAGTAATTTTCGATGTGTTACTTTTAGTTGCTTTAATTGCCACAATTCGAGTTACGACATATAATAATCGAAAAATCAGACGAATTTTGAAAAATTGCACCAACGGAAAGCTAGACGAAACGATTGTTTTGTATTATAATAAAGTGGATGAGCTATCCATGAAGATAAATGAGAGTTTATTGGAGATTGAACGCGTGCAAAAAATGAGCACAGCGGGCAGACTTAAAATCGGTTATTTGCGCTACGACGCATTTGAAACAATGTCTAATCAATTAAGTTACAGTTTTGCAATTTTAGATGAGAAGGATTCCGGATTTGTAGTAAGCGGAATTTTTGGCCGCAATATTTCCAATACTTATTTAAAACCCGTAGTACAAGGCAGGAGCACAGTAGCGCTCTCTGAAGAGGAGAAGCGCGTGATTTTATATGCACAACAAAATTATCAATGTAAAATAGGTGATGACAAATGAAAAAAAGCACAAAAACATTATGGATTTACACTGCAATTCTGTTTGTGATTGCGATTTTTCTGATATTGGTAACAACATTTACCCAAAGCAAAATAGTAGATGATAATGGGGATTTGAGCGTGATGGGAACGCTGACGGCTACCTCTAAGCAGAAAATCATCAATTTGCAAAATGAGAATGTTGAGCTTGCAACGCAGTTAGTAAATCTGCAAAAGGAGCACGCAGCGCTGGTGGAAGCCTCTGCCGAGGTAGCGGCGCAGGCGCAGGAAGACAAAGAAATTTCCACAAAAGTAGCAAAACTTTACCAAGCGTATGTGGATGATGACTATTCATTGATGGCAAAATTGATGGATGAACTTACAAAAGAGCAGATTGAGGAAAGAATTCCAACACTGTATAACCGAGTTAAAAGAGTAATTGAATAAATCAGAATAGATGAAAAGGGAGAAAAGACATGATTGATATTAAACTTATAAGAACGAATCCGGAATTGGTAAAGGAAAACATTAAAAAGAAGTTCCAGGACGAGAAAATCGTTATGGTTGACGAAGTCATTGAATTTGACAAGCAGTTTCGTGAAGCAAAGCAACGCTGCGATTATTTAAGAAGTCAAAGAAACTCCATCAGCAAGCAAATCGGTGCGCTGATGGCGCAGGGAAAGCGTGATGAAGCTGAACAAACCAAGAAACAGGTTAGCGATATGGCGGCTGAACTTGCCGAATTGGAAGAAAAAATCGCTGTTTTGGAAGAGAAAATCCGCGAGCGCATGCTGGTGATTCCTAACATCATTGACGATAGTGTTCCGATTGGTAAGGACGACAGTGAAAATGTGGAAGTGGCGCGTTACGGCGAGCCGGCTGTACCGGATTTCGAAGTTCCCTACCATGTAGACATCATGGAAAGTTTAAACGGCATTGATTTAGACAGCGCAAGAAAGACCAGCGGAAATGGTTTTTACTATTTAAAGGGCAATATTGCTCGCCTGCATTCCGCAATTTTGTCCTATGCGCGCGATTTTATGATTGACCGCGGCTTTACATACTACATTCCCCCGTTTATGATTCGTAGCAATGTTGTAACGGGCGTAATGAGTTTTGCGGAAATGGAAAATATGATGTATAAAATCGAGGGTGAGGACCTTTATTTAATCGGTACAAGCGAACATTCGATGATTGGTAAGTTTATTGATACTGCGCTCGATGAAGCAGACCTTCCGCAGGCGCTGACAAGTTATTCGCCGTGTTTTAGAAAGGAAGTCGGCGCGCACGGTATTGAAGAGCGCGGTGTATACAGAATTCATCAGTTTGAAAAGCAGGAAATGGTCGTTGTATGTAAGCCGGAGGAAAGCCCACAGTGGTTTGAAAAACTCTACAACAACACCGTAGATTTCTTTAGAACACTCGATATTCCGGTAAGAACGCTTGAATGTTGCTCGGGCGATTTGGCGGACTTGAAGGTAAAGAGCATCGATGTCGAGGCATGGTCTCCGCGTCAGCAAAAGTATTTCGAGGTGGGCAGCTGTTCAAACCTTGGCGATGCACAGGCGCGCCGTTTGGGTATTCGTATTAAAAATAAGGAAACCGGCAATTATTTTGCACATACGCTCAATAATACGGTGGTTGCACCGCCGCGTATGCTGATTGCTTTTCTCGAAAATAATCTGCGAGAAGACGGTTCTATTGCCATACCAAAGGCGCTCTCCCCGTATATGGGCGGTATGACCGAAATCAGATAAGTTGACGAAATCAGGGGATGTTAAAAAACTTCGAAACGCAAGAAAATAATCATAAAACATACATTTTTGATAGAGATATGATTACGGAAGAAAAATCGAATTTATCGATTTTCATAAAATCTTTTCTTGCTATAAACAAACTTCGCGCCGGAAGCTTACGCTTTGGCTCAGTTTGTTCATTCCAAAGCTTTTTACCTATCCCCACCGTTTTTGGAGTAATTTTTATGAGAATGAGAAGAAAGAAAAACCGCGATGCGCGGTTTGAAAGGAATTTGGATATTGCGATAACAGAGCCGTTTTCCTTAAAGGGAAAGTGGCATGAGTTTTTCGGAAATAACCACCCGATTCATCTGGAAATCGGATGCGGCAAGGGAAAGTTTATCACAGAAACTGCACGAAACAACCCCGATATTAACTATATTGCTGTTGAAGTTTGCTTAGATGTAATCATCATTGCGATGGAGAAGGCCAAGGCAGCAGAGGTGACAAATGTGCGCTTTATCAATTTCGATGCCAAGGACATTTGTGATGTATTTGATGAGGGCGAAATTGACCGCATTTACCTGAATTTTAGTGACCCGTGGAAGAAAGCAAGGCAGGCAAAGCGCCGCTTGACCTATCACACATTCTTAGAAAAGTACGCTATTGTGTTAAATGAAAACGGCAGTGTGCATTTTAAAACGGACAATCGTCCTTTGTTTGATTTTTCGTTAGACGAATTTGCTTTGGTTGAAGCCGAAGTTAGCGAACTTTGCTTCGATTTGCATAACAGTGAATATGAACAAGGCAACATACATACGGAATATGAGGACAATTTCTCCGCTAAAGGCTTTCCGATTAACCGTTGTGTGATAAAATTAAAGAAGAAATAAGCGTTGTAAGGAATGGTGGCGTGCCATTCCTTTTTTGTTATTCCATAAGAAAGGGGGTGTAAAAAACTGAGTTTTTCACACCCCCTTCATATGGATTAAAACAATCCGTAAATGATGCCGTTTTCATCGACATCGATTTTTTCTGCCGCCGGTACTTTTGGCAGGCCCGGCATCGTCATAATATCGCCGGTCAGAGCCACGATAAAGCCTGCACCTGCGGAAACTTTAACATTTCGCACTGTTACGGTAAAGTCTTCCGGTGCACCGAGTTTCGTCATATCGTCGGAGAAACTGTACTGTGTTTTTGCCATACAAATCGGCATCTTATCAAAACCGAGGGCGGACAGTTTTGCAATTTCTTTCTTCGCCGCCGGCGTAAATGCCGCGCCTTTACCGCCGTAGATACGGCGCACGATGGTATCAATTTTTTCTTCGATGGATAACTCATCCGGGTACGAGAAGGTAAAGTTGCTTTCCTTTTCACAAAGGCGAACAATTTCTTCGGCAAGTGCCACGCCCCCATCGCCGCCCTTCGCCCATACCTCGGAGAGGACAACATTTACACCAAGCGCCTTGCACTTTTCGATTATGAGCGCAATTTCGGCTTCTGTATCGGTTGGAAAACGGTTTACGGCAACAACAGCCGGAAGATTGTATACATCTCTGATATTGGAAACATGTCTGAGCAGATTTGGAAGACCTGCCTGCAAAGCATCAAGATTTTCACCGTTCAGGTCGGTTTTCGCCACACCGCCGTGCATCTTTAATGCTCGGATGGTTGCAACGACAACCACAGCTGACGGTTTTAAGCCTGCAAAGCGACATTTAATATCCAAAAACTTTTGTGCACCCAAATCAGCACCGAAACCGGCTTCTGTGATGGCATAGTCGCCGAGTTTCATTGCCATTTTGGTGGCAATAACGGAATTGCAACCGTGTGCAATATTGGCAAACGGACCGCCGTGTACGAAGGCCGGCGTGCCTTCAAGTGTCTGTACGAGATTGGGCTTGAGGGCATCCTTTAAAAGTGCACACATCGCGCCGGCGGCATTTAACTGCCCTGCCGTTACGGGTTTTTCGTCATAGGTATATCCCACAATGATGCGAGACAGTCTTTCTTTTAAATCGGTAATAGACGAAGACAGGCACAAAACTGCCATAATTTCTGATGCTACGGTGATGTCATAGCCATCTTCGCGAGGCACACCGTTGACTCTGCCGCCCAGACCGTCGGTTACAAAACGGAGCTGTCGGTCATTCATATCGACGCAGCGTTTCCAGGTGATGCGTCTGGGGTCAATATTTAAGGCGTTGCCTTGATAGATGTGATTGTCCAGCATTGCCGCCAGAAGATTGTTTGCCGCACCGATGGCGTGGAAGTCACCGGTGAAGTGCAAATTGATATCCTCCATTGGCACAACCTGGGCATATCCGCCGCCTGCTGCGCCGCCTTTTACGCCAAAGACCGGACCGAGAGAAGGTTCACGCAATGCCACAACGACATTTTTGCCGATTTTTTTGAGTCCGTCAGCCAAACCGATGGTTGTTGTGGTCTTACCCTCGCCTGCCGGTGTTGGCGAAATTGCCGTTACTAAGACGAGTTTTCCCTCTTTTTTTCCGGCGTCCTTTAATAGAGATAAATCCACCTTTGCTTTGTAGTTGCCGTACTGTTCAAGATACTTGTCCGCCACACCTGCCGTTTCGGCAATTTCTTTAATGTGGCGCATTTGCACGCTTTGTGCAATTTCGATATCCGTTTTCATATTTTATACCTCCTGAAAGGTTAATTTATAATTTTAGAAACAATTACATCAAATGTCGTCGCAAAAAGCGACAAAAATAAATCGTACAGTCTTCTCCTGCATTTTTTCGGCAATTTGCTCGGTATTGTGCGTCATCGCCATACGGAGTGCCGCAATATTATCGCGCTGCCACCAGGCAAGCGCCGCGAGTAAAAACAGAAAAAATATTAAAATAATGAAAAGGATTTTCCATACCCTTTTCCTGGTATATCACCAATTTTTATATTAGCATAAAGTGCGTGGTTTGTCAATCTTTCACACAATGGCGCCGCGTGCATATACTGAAACTGTGGAGGTGGCGCAGATGGGATGTTTTATTCGTTATGCCGTATGGATACTTATTGCCGTGTGTGTCGGCATTACGATAGCGCTTTTGTATGCGCCGGCACTGATTGCGGGCATAGAGGCTGTTTTGATTATTCTTTTATGTCTGCTGATTGCGTGCAAAAAATGAAGGAGGGTTTTTATGAAAATTATTGTTTGGAAAATGCCGAAATTTTTAGCGGGAATTACGAAGGCGATACTCAAAATTTAATAAAATGGTGCAGTTCGGTTTGAACTGCACCATTTTTGTGTTTTTAGAAAATATAACTGTACGGATTTAACAGTTTGCCGTTGTAGTAAAGTTCGAAATGGCAGTGGTTACCCGTGGAGTTACCTGTGGAGCCCATGTAAGCAATGACTTCACCCTTGTTCACTGCCTGACCAACCTTGACGATGATGCGGCTATTGTGCCCGTAGTAGGAAACATAACCGTTTTGGTGGTCGAGTTTTACCAGGCGTCCGAAGCCTGTATTGTCCCAACCGGCATGGGTTACGCGGCCGTTGTCGGCGGCGCGAATCGGTGTGCCGTAGGCGTTGGCAATATCAATACCCTTGTGGTAGCCGCTGCGCCGCGTACCGAAATACGAGGAAATCGTACCGGAACACGGACGGATAAATGAGCCTGTGCCGTAGCCCTTCGGGGGTTCTTTTGTACCGACTTTTTTGATTTGTGTCACCGGTTCTTTGGTGATGGTTTCTTCTATGATATCGCGGCGAACTTCCAGTCCGTTTACTTTTACGATATCCGCCGTTACATGGCGTTCTCCGTCCTCACCTTTCTGTGCAATCACGGTTTTGCCGCGATATAGGTCCTCAGTTTCGATGATTTCGGTAATGTAGTCAATCTCTTCATCGTATTGCGTGCGCCTTACCGTTGTTACGGTGACGGCGGGATCATAGGCCATTACTCGCAGGGTTTCGCCGATGTCGATGCTTTCGCTTGCCCTCGGGTTTAAACTAATTAAGTCTTCCACCGAAGTAGAGAAATTGCGAGCGATTGCCCAAAGAGTATCGCCCGAGCGTACGGTGTATTCGCCCTCTTTTTTCTGTGTTCCGTTTAAGATATTGAGCGCTTCGCCCACATCGCACAAAAGTGTAACTGGTGCACGCTCGTTTCGCACGGTCAGTGGTACGCTGGTCGAAAATTGTACATCGGCATCGCCGCCGGTGTAGAAAAGTTCAAATTCCGTCAGCACATTGTTGGCCGCCTCAGAAGAGCCAACGGCGCAAACCGGCGTCTCGCCCGCATAGATTACATACATTTCCAGCATTTTGTCGCTGAGCGCATAAATGGCACTGCGTAACTCGGCATCCGGAGTGTACTTATCTTTTAAGATAATACGAGGGGATACGGAAATTTTGTGGTTGATTTTTTCTTCTGCGCCAAAATTGAGTTCGAGCACAGAATTGATTTCCGTAATGATGGATTCGCATTGCGCTTTCTCTTTGACCAAGCCGACATAGTGTCCGTTGACACGCGCGGCGTAGGCAAAGGAAAAATTAGCGGTAAAGGTTGCCACCAAAATGAGCGCTCCGAGTACGGATGCAAATACGGCACCTGCCTTTCGGTTGCTCTCTTGTTTAGCGTAACACATAAAACTTCGTGTTGCCTCAGCAAAAGTTGTTTTATGCACACTTGAATCTCTTGCAGGTGCAGGCGGTGTTTGCGCTTCCGCTGACACTTCGGATGTGGGGATGTCTTTCGTTTCCGTTTCCGATTGTGGCGTTTTCTCTACCATTTGTGCCTGCACAGTATTTTCTGCCAATGCAACGGAAATCGTACCGCCTTCTTCGGCCTCGGGCACGAACACCGTTTCTTTGAGTGGCGTATCCTGCGCTGTGATTTTGTCGAGGGTTTCATGGAATTTTGCCGGTGGCGGTATTTCTACGACCGTCTGCGTTTGCACGGTGACGGTCGGTTGCACTTCGGCGTAAGCGCCGTACACGCTTTGGTGTGCCTTTTCGCGAATTTCGCGCATGATATCCTCTTTGGATATGGTTTTTGCCGCACTTTTTTGCGGCGGAATATTTGTTTTAGGTGTATCTTCAGCAGTTTCGAAGGCCTGTACCTGCGATATAAAGCTTTCTTGCGGTGCGTTTGGGGTGCTGACACCTTCACGCTTTTGGCGCAAGATGTCCTTTAAATCCGTCACGCCGATTTCTACTGCCAGAAATTCGGCTGTTTCCTGTGGTGCCGGTCTATGTTTACCGCTCTGCGGTTTTTTTGTAAAAGCGTCAAATAGATGCGGCTTTTTCTCGCCCATCGGCTCACCCCTTTCGGTAGCTTAATTTAAATTGTTACAAAATTATTAAATACATTTTATAGAAAAAAAGTGATAAAGTCAAGTCCTCCACAAAAAAACTGTAAAAAATGTACATAAAACGGTCGACAAATTGTTAAAAACATCTCGTGTATGCGTATATATAAAATGTAGAAACCATCGGCTTTTGTAGTCGAAAATGACGAAAGCGGTAAATAAAAATGTAAACGAATTGTAAATTTTACATATTGCATTTTATAAAAATATATTGTATACTCCATTATGGATTTATAGGGAAATGAGCAGGTTGCCGCTCAGCGGCTTGATTATGAAAAGGAGCGATTGAAGAATGCCGGATGTAGTTTTGGATGCACTCAATGTATTCACGATGGTGTTGCAGATTGCAGCGCTTGCCATCACATTGTACTACTTTGTTATCGGTATTTTCGGATTTATTCCGAAAAAAGAAGAGGAAGTTTCGGAAGAGAAAACAAACACCTTCGCGCTTTTGGTAGCAGCGCACGACGAGGAAATGGTGATTGCCAATATGGTAGACAGTCTTGCCGCGCTTAACTATCCGCGCGAAGCGTATGATATTTTTGTCATTGCAGATAACTGTACGGATGCAACGGCACAGATTGCTCGTGAGCATGGTGCACTTGTGTACGAGCGTTTTGACACGACGCAGCGCGGCAAAGGCTTTGCGCTGGAGTGGATGTTTGAAAAAATTTTCAACATGGAAAAAAAGTATGATTATATTGGCATTTTTGATGCGGATAACTTAGTTGATAAAGCGTTTCTTTTCGAAATGAACAAACAAATTAACAAGGGTTATCGCGTGGTGCAGGGTTATGTGGATTCCAAAAATCCGTTTGACTCGTGGATTACCTGTGCCTATTCGTTTTCGTTTTGGTCTGTCAGCCGTGTATTTCAGCTTGCGCGCCATAATCTCGGTCTTTCGTGCCAGCTTTCCGGTACGGGATTTGTTATGGCGACCGAACTTTTGAAAAAACTCGGTTGGGGCGCAACTTGCCTTACGGAAGATATGGAATTTACCATGAAACTCGCGCTTAATGATGAAAAAGTGGGTTGGGCGCACAAGGCGGTTATCTATGATGAAAAGCCGGTGGGTTTAAAGGCAAGTTGGAAGCAGAGAAAGCGTTGGATGCAGGGGCATGCCGATGTGGCAAGCCGCTTTTTCACCAAATTGATGAAAAAGGCATTTGCTGAAAAGAAAATGATGTGCTTTGACTGTGCGGTATACCTCATTCAGCCGGCGCGTGTAATCGCCTCCGGGCTGGTAACATTGTTTGCATGGTTGCAGATTGCATACCCGGATGGTAATGTGGGCTTTTTCCAGATGAGTTATCTGTTTACCCCGATTGTGTGGAATACCTTTGTTGTGTTGCAGATGATGTATATGCCGATCGTCATCGCATACGAAAGAAAAGAGTTCACGCTGAGAATGTTTTGGGGCTATTTGACCTTTATGGTGTACAATCTTACATGGATTCCGATTACCATTCAGGGCATTATGGATAAAAACAAGACGGAGTGGTCGCACACAAAGCATACCCGTCAAATTTCCATTGATGAATTCAACAGAAAATAATTATGTCCAAAACCCGCAGATTGCGGGTTTTTTCGTACAAATGAAGATGAATTGCCTACGGCATGGATTGGCTTCGCCATGAAATGATGCTTACGCATCGTGAATTGCATTCTTTGAATGCATTTATGAAGAAAATCGAGTTGCGATTTTCAACAATAATGCTTGCTGTGCAAGCAATTCATGCGCCTTTGGCGCAAATCATGAAACCGCAAGGTTTCAAATCATGCCGAAGGCAAATCATTTTAAAGGAGGATTTTTCATGGTTTATGTATATCTTGCAGACGGATTTGAAGAAATAGAAGCACTTGCACCGGTGGATATTTTGCGCCGCTCAGGCGTTGAAGTACGAATGGTCGGTGTAACGGGAAAGACCGTTCGCGGTGCACACGATATTTTTGTACAGGCAGATATTACGCCGGAGGAAGTGGAGCTTGCATCGGCCGCAATGCTGATTTTGCCGGGCGGTATTCCGGGCACACCGAATTTGGAAGCGGACAAGCGTGTGACGGAGGCGATTATGGCGGCAAATGTGCAGGGCAAGTATATTGCGGCGATTTGTGCGGCGCCTTCTATTTTGGGACATTTGGGCATTTTAAGCGGCAGACACGCTACCTGCTATCCCGGCTTTGAATCGGAACTTGCGGGTGCAATATGCCTGACGGATGGGGTGGTTTGTGATGGCAATATCATTACTGCAAAGGGTGCGGGGCGCGCATCGGATTTTGCGTTTTTGCTGGCATCGCTGCTCGTTGGTGAGGAAAAGGCGATGCAGGTAACGGAGGCTATGCAATATGTGCAAACTGACTGCGGAGTTTAAGAAAAAAACACCGCATCGCCGTGTGTGTATCTGTGCGGCGTGGCTGGTTATACTGATGGCATTGTTTTCGTATGCGGCAGAGGCATTTTTGCCAACGCTTTCGCCGTACGCACGGATTTTTTTGTGCTCTACCCTACCGCTTGCGGTGATTTTGCTGTTTTACGGGCGAGTGCGGCATTTGAAATTCCCTGCTTTTTACCGCTTAAAGCCGATTGCGCCAACGGCGGTCTGGGTATGGATTGTGTTCGGTATCGGTGCAAACTGTTTTGCAACACTTGCCAATGCGCCGGTTGTGGGTTTGCTTTCGGAACTTTCCGCATTTGAGCCGGCAGGTGTAGCTGTGCCGGAGACGGTGGGCGAATATCTGACGGGCATCGTATTTACGGCGCTGTTTCCTGCGATTTTGGAGGAACTGTTCTGTCGCGGTGCGGTTTTGCGAGAGTATGAGCGCTATGGCACAACATTTTCCGTTTTTGCTGCGGCCTCGGTGTTTGCGCTTTTACATATGTCTCTTGCCAGTTTTGTATTTACTTGGGTGCTGGGCATCGTTCTGGCGGTGGTGGTGCTGAAAACCGATTCGCTCTATCCTGCCATAATCGTGCATTTTTCCGCCAATTTGTTTTCACTTACGCGCAGTTATGTAAATGAACTCATGCCGTCTGCCGCATGGCCTCTGTGGGAGGCAGGACAACTGTTTTTGCTTGTCTGCGGCGCATTCGGATTTTTGTGTGCGTTTGTGATGCTGATCTTGATACATGGGCGTGGTATCCGCAAAAAACGCAGTTCCGATGCAAAATTCGGGTTTAGTATCAGCTTTGTGTTTTTGATTGTCGTGTATGTTTTAAACCATATACGGCTGATTTTTGAAATTGCGGGATGAATTACAGCCGACATTGTAGGGGGAGAGCCTGTGTGCTCTCCCCTTTTTTCTCACAAAAATCTTACATTTTTTGTGCAAAAAATATAACTTTTATTCCCCATCCCATATCTTGCGGTTTTAGCTGGGAAAACCTACATATTGTGGCGAAAATTACACAAAAAAACAGGTGTTTTTTGCGCTGAAAATGTTGACTTTCCCCAAAAATTCCTATATAATTATATTACCTATCACAATTTTGATATTGTCGGGTTTTGTGCCGTGTGCAGAGAGGCTGTACAAAAGGTTCTGCGCGGGTATAGAAATCATGTTTTTACCGTGCACGGCGCGGGCGATATGAGGGTTATTAAAAAATTTTTTTCTATTACAAGGAGGGAATGAGGATGATGAAAAGAATCCTTAGCGTGGCACTGAGCGTAATCATGATGCTGAGTCTGATTGCAGTTCCGGGCCTTGCGGCAGATTTGGAACCGGCGGCGGTGGAATACACCGTATCTTCGGTTACCTACTCGGCAACGGCAGTTCCGCCGAGCGGCACATTTACAGCGAGCGTCGATGTTACTGCATCGGCAACAAGCCAAGCTTCTGTAATTTATGCAACATTACAGGACGGCGTGCTGCTAAGTGCAAAATATGAGACAAAAACAGTCGGGGCATCGAAAGAAACCTTTACAGTGACATTTGATGCCAACCCGGCATATACCTACAAGGTATTCGTGGTGGAAACGGCTACCGGTAAGGCACTTGCACCGGAAGCAAACTTCCCGGTACACGAAAATGCACTTGCGTTTGTTGAAGTAGAGTATGTAAACGGCCAATTTGAAAAACTTCCGGTAGCAGAGGGTGATAAAATCATCACAATACTCAAGACACCGGCAAGCCGAGTTGCAGGCAACCCAAAGTTCAAATTCATTCCGCTCGACAACTCGAGCAAGATTGAAGAAGAGGGTGGCCGTAATTTCTGGGAAGAGAATAAAAAGGTTACATTAACTGCGGCAGACGGCAGCAAAGAAGTATACACTGTTGAACCGGATACCATAAAACTCACTTTTAAACCGACGGTTGCAGATGATTATTTGTATGAAAACCTCGGCGTTATCGACAAAAGCGGTATGGTGCAATACAATCCTGTGGTGGAAAAGATTACGGCAATCATTACGGGAAGTGAAGTAACGGTAGATGTTCCGGCGGGCACGAGCAGCGTTACTTTGCAACCGTTTACACATGGTGATGTAAAAGTCAACGGTGCGACCATTAACTTTACGGGCACAACGGCGGAGCACACTTTCAAAATCGACGGGAAAAAATATACTGTAAAACTGCGCTGGGATGAGAATACTCCGGGCATTTATAATGTAACAAGAAACTTTGAAAAGACAAATCGTTCGTTCTTCCTTCGCGCAAACGGCAAAGCGCTTTATGTGCAGCAGGGTTTGGGTGATACCGACATGAATAATGCCGCAGCAGCGGTTGCGGTAAGTTCCGGTGAAAAACTTGCCGACGATGGTAGTGCGGTCATGAATATCACTATCCCGCTGGATACGGACGGCGATGCGGCTACACCTCCGGAAGATACGCCGCTGCGTAACGATGCGTTTACGCTTGCGATTGTACACGGTACCTATGAAACCGGTAACCGTGCAAATGATACTTCGAGTGTAAACACCCTTACGGGTTCATGGATTAAAGGTAATACATCCGGTGAGTGGGTGAAGTTCACACCGAGCGCAGCAGGTACAGTTTATGTACGAGCTACACAGGCGGACGCGATGACGGAGGATTACACATGGAATGAAATCACTAATGAAGATGGCTCCTTAAAAGATGGCTGGTACGAAGTCAAAGGAGCAAAACTGAACGGAAAAACCGAGGACTTTAAGTTGTTTGCCAAGAATTTTGAGGCAGATGAAGAAGTTGTAATTCCGACACAGGCATTTGACAGAGACGAGTATAGATATGTAAAGACAACTTTGATGAATGGTACCGAGTACAGCTTGGGTAGCTACACCGAAGGCTCGCTTCCGCAGCTGTATAAAAATGGTTCGCCGGTGGCAAACAATTACTTCTGCAGAAGAAAAGACATGCTCACCACCGGTCTTAAGACGGGTTACGATGCGTTTACATTGATTTGCTTTGATGTAGAGCTGGCAGAAAATTACAATCCGGACTTGCCGGGTGCAAGGGAGTTGGATTTGTGGTATTCCACCGCAGCGGCAATTGAAGAGCCAGCAACACAGAATGCAACTGCTGCAAATGTTCAAAGCGGAAATTCCGTTTACACAGGCGGTATTTATCAGGTTCCGGCAAAGGCAGCAAAAGAAGCGACAGTAAATCATACAGAAAAGACATTTGAAATTACTGTTCCGTACGGAACGGAAAAAGTGACACTTGATATCAGAGACGGGGCAGGACAGAGTTTTGCAAACAAGGACTACTATCCGATTGAGTATGCAAACGGCGAGATTACGGGCGTAAAAGTTGTAGATGATTCGGCGCATCTTCTGCATGCATATACCGGAACAATCAAGTGGGCAGACTTTGATGCTGAAGAAATGAGCGAGACAGCTCCGCTCGTTTACGATTTGGCGTATAAAGTATCCGGCAAGGGAAACCTTGTAGGCGCCGATTATTACTATGTAATGCCGACCAGACTGACGCTGAATGAAGCGGCAGATTTGGTAGAGGGTACAAGTGCCCTTAAGGATGATGACGGTATTGTGGACCTTGAGGCTGGCGAGTGGCTTACATCGCAGTCGCACAACCGTGGAAACTATGTTGGCTTGGATGCAGGTAAGCATTACAATAACTTGCATATTTCCGGTAAATCCTTTGCAAGTTGGGTAGAAAACGGTACCCTTACAGACAGGTATGCACTTGACGGGGCGACAATGCTCGTTACAGACTACCAAGATACCACTACGGGCACAAGGTTTGAATTTAAGACCGTAAAATCAGGCTATGTGATTGCGGCTTATGCGGCAGAGCAGACTCTGGAAGGCTGGACACGCCTTGAAGGTTGCAAGATTGTAACTACTAAAGGCGCAACAGCGGCGCAAAAGGAATCTTTGTCATGGCCACCGGAAGGTCATACCAATCAAGCAACGGATTTTGCTTTGTGGGCAGACAGTTATGATTACATATATGTCAAGAAGGTAGAGGAAAACGACGCCGTTGCGATTAACGAAACTGCGGCGACTCAAAATTTGCCGCCGATTGTAATGGTAACAGACAAGGAAATTTTCCCGACGCCGTCGATGAAGACGATTTCCTATAAGGTTGGTGACGGCGAAGCAACGCCGATTACCTTCGCAGAAGGCGTAAAAACTGCGAATATCACAGTTGCGTACACAACGGAAGCCATTTCGGTTGTAGGCGAAATTAACGGCGCAGGCAGAGCGGTAGCAGATAAGAGTGTTACTCTTGACTATGCTACACCTTCGGATGTAATTACAGTTGCAATCTATGATGTTTTTGGTGAAACGGTAGACACCTATACGATTAACATAACCATGGACTTTGCAGCCGCGCAGGCACCTGCACTTGAAACACTGACATATAAAATTGGCGATGGCACGCCGGTTGCGCTTGAATTTGACGGTGTAACTGAAATTAATGTGCCTGTAGTTAGCTACACACCGGACACCTTCTATATTGATGCAACCATTACGGGGAATGGTTTTGTGGAAATCAGTGATGAGGAGTTTGTAATCGAATATACAGACGCTCCGGACAAGATTGAAAAAAAGGCAGTTACCGTAATTGTAAAGAATGTAGAAAATGAGACGGTAGCAACTTATACGCTTAACTTTGCAATGGATTTCAATACGCTGGTAAATCCGACTTTTAGTAAAATTTCCTATAAGATTGGCGATGGCGAGCCGGTAGAAATTGAAAGTCTCACCGAAAATGCGGCAACCGAAAATGCGGCAACCGTAAGATTTGAGACCCTTATCAGTGATGCAGTTTCTCTGGTAGCAGAAAACGAAGGTGACGGTTATTGGGTTTATAGCGACCCCATTACCTTCGATGAAAACAACACCATTAGACCAGCAACTGCAACGCTTTACAATGCAATTCATGAAGAAATTGCTAAATACACGATTACATTCACCATTCCGGAAAAACCGGCAATCAGCGTGAAGTACACACCGGTGCTGAACAACTATCTTGCATTTAAGGGTGAGAGTGAAACAAAGAACCGTGTGACATATACCGAGCAGCCGGTGGATTTTGTAGCAGGTCCGCAGGAATATATTGTAACGGTTCCGTACGGCACAGAGACCGCAACGGTTGCGCCGATTGTAACTGCGCTTGGCACGGTAGATGGGTTTACTTTAGATTTCACAGGCAAAGATTCTGCTCAAAAGAGCTTTAAAATTGGTGGTTTTACCTACAATGTAACATTTAAGTGGAAACATGATAAGCCGTATATCTATGGTATTACCTATGATGCTTCCATGCCTCAGAGATATATTGTTTTGCGCGGTAGCGACAACGGATATATCGGTTATGCTACAGGCACGGGTAATATTTCTGCCTCAACAGCATCGGTAACGGTTCAAAGTCCTCTTGCAAAGGCAGATGACGACAATCTGAGCCTAACCGTAAACGGTCAGGCAATTTCCAAGGATAAGTCAACCGTGTTCTCACTTTC